>NZ_JAVREV010000014.1:0-223150 GCF_031845565.1 Streptomyces johnsoniae
CATGGCGGAGGGGAAACGCCCGGTTACATTCCGAACCCGGAAGCTAAGCCCTCCAGCGCCGATGGTACTGCATGGGGGACCGTGTGGGAGAGTAGGACACCGCCGGACAATTATTGGTAAGTGGGCCTGGTGAGAAGGTTTTTCCTTCTCACCAGGCCCACTTTCTTTTGCCCTGAAACGTGCAGTGGGCTCACAGCCTGCCGGATGCCTTGAGGGACAGGTAGGCGTCGGCGACCGCGGGGGGCAGGTCCTCCGGCGGGGCCTCGACCACGGTGACGCCGTACCGGCGCAGCCGTGCCGTCGTGTGCTCGCGTTCCTGTGCGTGCTGGGCGGCCGCCGCCGCCTCGTACACTCCGGGGACCGTGCCGCGCGTGCCCGCCATTTCGGCGATGCGCGGGTCGCCCACCGCGGCCACCAGCACGGTGTGCCGGTGGGTGAGCTGCGGCAGCACCGGCAGCAGGCCGGCTTCGACCGGGGCGCGGTCCAGGCCGGTGAACAGCACGATCAGGGACCGGCGCGGGGCGCCCGCGAGGGCCGCCGCCGACATGGCCCGCATGTCGGTCTCCAGCAGCGCGGGGTGCAGCCGGGTCATGGCCTCCACCGTGGCGGGCAGCATGTCGCCGCCCGTTCTGCCGCGGACCGAGGCCCGGACCGTTCGGTCGAAGGCCAGGAGGTCGACGCGGTCGCCGGCCTGCGAGGCGAGTGCGGTCAGCAGCAGGGCCGCGTCCATGGCGGCGTCGAGGCGCGGGGCGTCGCCGACGCGGCCCGCCGAGGTGCGGCCCGTGTCGAGTACGAGGAGCAGGTGCCGGTCACGCTCCGGGCGCCAGGTGCGGACGGCGACCGTGCTCTGCCGCGCGGTGGCCCGCCAGTCGATGGAACGGACGTCGTCCCCCGGCACGTAGTCGCGCAGGCTGTCGAACTCCGTGCCCTCACCGCGGGTCAGCAGCGTGGTGCGGCCGTCGAGTTCGCGCAGGCGGGCCAGTTTGGCCGGCAGGTGCTTGCGGCTGGCGAACGGCGGCAGGACCCGCAGCGTCCACGGCACCGCGTGACTGCCCTGGCGGGCGGCCAGGCCGAGCGGGCCGTGGGACCTGACGGTGACGCGCACCGCCAGGTGGTCGCCGCGGCGCGTCGGGGAGAGCACGGTCGTCAGCCGGCGCCGTTCGCCCGCGGGCACGGTCAGCCGGTGGCGGGCCGCGGCGAACTGGGTGCCGGGCCGCCAGCTGCTCGGGGGCCAGGCGTCGCGCAGCTCGGCGCGCAGCGGGCGGGCCGCCGGATTGGCCACGGTGAGCTGGACTTCCGCGTCCTGGCCGAGGCGCACCGAGGTGGCGCCCGCGCGTTCCAGGCGCAGGGTGCGGACCGGCGCGGCACGCGCCAGGTCGTACAGGACCGCGGCGAGCAGCGGCAGAGCGACGGCCAGGACGCCGTGCCAGCCGGGCAGCAGGCCCACGACGAGGGAGCCGAGCGCGGCGAGCAGCGCGGTGCGGCCGGTCAGGGCCATCAGCGGGGAACCGGTACGCGGGCGAGCAGGCCGGTGATGACGCTGTCGGCGGTGACGCCCTCCATCTCGGCCTCGGGCCGCAGCCGGACGCGGTGGCGGAGAGTCGGCAGGGCGAGCGCCTTCACGTCGTCCGGGGTGACGTAGGCGCGGCCGGAGAGCCAGCCCCAGGCGCGGGCGGTGGCGAGGAGGGCCGTGGCGCCGCGGGGTGAGGCGCCGAGGGCGAGCGAGGGCGACTCGCGGGTGGCGCGGCACAGGTCGACGACGTAGGCGGTGACCTCGGGGGAGACCGTGACCTGGGCGACGGCGGCGCGCGCCGCGGCGAGTTGGTCCGGGCCCGCGACCGGCCGGACGCCCGCGGCGGACAGGTCGCGCGGGTCGAAGCCGGCGGCGTGCCGGGTCAGGACGTCGATCTCCTGGTCGCGGGCGGGCAGCGGCAGGATGAGCTTCAGCAGGAAGCGGTCGAGCTGCGCCTCGGGCAGCGGATAGGTGCCCTCGTACTCCACCGGGTTCTGCGTGGCGGCGACCATGAACGGCTCGGGCAGCGGGCGCGGGCTGCCCTCGACGGACACCTGGCGTTCCTCCATGGCTTCCAGGAGCGACGCCTGTGTCTTGGGCGGCGTGCGGTTGATCTCGTCGGCCAGCATCAGGTTGGTGAAGACGGGCCCGGCCTGGAAGGAGAACGCGGCGGTGCGGGTGTCGTAGATCAGGGAGCCGGTGACGTCGCTCGGCATCAGGTCGGGGGTGAACTGGACGCGCTTGGTGTCGAGTTCGAGGGCGGTGGCGAGGGTGCGGACGAGGAGGGTCTTGGCGACGCCGGGAACGCCTTCGAGGAGGACGTGCCCGCGGCACAGGAGTGCGACGACGAGGCCGGTGACGGCGGCGTCCTGGCCGACGACGGCCTTGCCGATCTCGGCGCGCAGGGCTTCGAGGGCCGCGCGCGGGCCTTCTGGTGTCGGTGCGGTCACGAGCGTGGGTCCTTGCCTTTCCGGTTCGTCTGCGGTGTGCCGGTGCCGTTCGTCCGGGGGGTGACGCGGCGTTCGAGGGCGTCGAGGTCGTCCGCGAGGCGGACCAGCGCCGTGTCGTCCGGCGGGGGCGGGCCGAACAGCAGCGCGTGCACGGCCTGCGGGGTGTCGTCCGTGTGCGCGGCGACGGCGGCGGGCAGCGCCTCGGGGGCGTGCGTCCGGTCCGGGGGGACGCCGACGAGCGGGGCGAGGCGGCTCCTGGCCGCGGCGCGCAGGGCGTCGGCGGCGCGGTCGCGGGCGCCCGCCTGGTGGTAGAGGCGGGCGTGGCCCTCGGTGGTCTCCGCGGCGCGCGCCGAGACGGGCAGGGGTTCGGTGAGGACGGGGCCGAGGCGGCGCGCGCGCCAGAGGGCGGCGAGCGCCGCGGCGATGCCGAGTTGCAGCGCGGCCCAGCGCCAGCCGGGGTCGAGGAGGCCGGTGAGGCTTTCCTCGTCGCCCGCGTCCGGGGCCTCGTCGGGGGTGGGCAGGTACCAGACGAGGTGCGGGCGGTCGCCGAGGAGCTGGAGGGCGAGGGACGCGTTGCCGTGCTCGTCGAGGTGCTGGTTGTACAGGAGCTCGGGGGAGCCGAGGAGAACGGTTTCGCCGGTTTCGCCGCCGTCGGTGCCCGCGGGGAGCGTGGCGAGCGTGGGCAGGCCCGCGGCGTGGTAGCACGCCGCGGCGTCGGCGAGGGCCGGGGCGGCGCTGAGGTCGTAGCGGTGGCCGCCGAGGAGAACGCTGCCGGCGCGCCGGGCGGGGCCGGCGGCGCAGTCGGGTTCGCGTTCCTCGACGGGGACGGATGCCTCGGCGGTGACGCCGGGCGCGAACGCGTCGAGCGCGGCCTGGCCGGGCCCGAGGAGAACGGTGCGGCCGCCGCTGTCCGCCGCGGCCGGGGCGAGCGTGGCGCGGGCGCCGTCGGTGAGGGCCTCGGGGCGGGCGACCAGCAGCGTGGTGTCGGGCCCTGCCGCGGCGGCGGCCTCGCGGGCGGTGGTGACCAGGGTGGTGTCGATGCCGCGGTCGTCGAGCAGCTCGGCGATGGCGCGGCTGCCGGTCTGAGTGGCGGAGCGGGGGTGGAGGGTGCCGCTCTCGCCCGCGCCGAACAGGGCGATGAGCAGTCCCGCGACGATCAGCAGGGCGAACGCGATGACGAAGCCGCGGGCGCGGCGCACCAGTTGGCGGGCGGTGGGGGAGACGGCCGTGACGGCCGTGTCCGTGGTCGTCATGGCCGCGCCCAGGAGGGGGTGGCGGTCAGGTCGGGTTTGGTGCGGGCGAGGTCCTGGTCGAGGGTGCGCAGGTGCTCGTAGTCGGCGGGCGCGGCGGGCTGCGCGCCGTAGGTGACGGCGTCGAACGCGGCGGCGGCCGTGTGCAGGGCGGCGGTGAGGCCGGGCAGCGGGCGGGCGGCCTCGGCGGCGGCCTCGTGCGCGGTGCGGCCGGGGCGGGGGTCGAGCAGGGCGCGTTCCTCAAGGGAACGGACGACGGCGCGCATGCGTTCCTGCACCGCGGGTGTCCAGTGGGCGGCGCGGGCGTGCTCCTCCGCGGCGGCGCGGTGCTCGGCCGCGGTGCGCGGGCGGTCGGTGAACACGGCGCCCGGGCGGCGGCCGGCGGCGTTGCGCAGGGTGCCGAGGCGCAGGCGGAGGAGGATGGCCAGGGCGACGACGACGGCGGCGATGACGAGGAGGCCGACCCAGCCGCCGGGGGTGGCGAAGGCGGCCGATTCGAGGACGCCGAAGATCCGCTCCCACAGCCAGTCCCAGACGCGGCGGGCCAGGCCCGGCTCGTGCTCGGTGTAGATCTGCCGGGACAGTTCGCGTTCCGCGTCCTCGGCGGCCGGGGCGCGGTCCACGACGACGGGGGGTCCCGGGTCGTCGGCCCGCGGCAGCGCCATGGGGTCAGCTGCCCTGCGGCGGGGTGCCGACGCCGGCGGCGCGGGCCAGCTCGATGTCGAGGCCCTCGCGCCGGATGCGCTGGTCGATGTAGAGCAGGGCGGTCACGCCGGCGCTGACGGGCAGCGTGATGGTGGAGGCGATGACCGCGCCGATGCCGGAGACCGCGAGGTAGGTCCAGGACATGTCGCTGACGGTGCCCTCGAAGAAGCTGTCCGCGCCGTTGCCCGCGACGATGCCGGCGATCATCGAGGTCGGGAACTCGATGATGCTGCCGACGACGGTGAGCAGCACCACGACGAGCAACTGGATGCCGAAGACGCGCCACCAGGAGCCGCGGACGAGTTTGGCGGACCGGCGCAGGGCGGCGATGACGCCCTGGCGTTCCAGCATGAGGGCGGGCGCGGCCAGGGAGAGGCGCACCCAGAGCCATACGGCGAGGACGATGCCGCCGATGGTGGTGAGGACCGTGAACCCGGCGCTGCCGGTGAGGGCGCCGACGAGTACCGGGACGGCGACGGCGAGCGCGGCGATCAGCGGGACGAGGAGGACGAGGCCGAGGAGGCGGAGCAGGCGGCTGCGGGAGTCCTGCCACGCCTCGGCGAAGGTGACACTGCGGCCCAGCACGGCGCGGCTGACGACGATGGTCAGCATGGCGGTGGCCAGGACGCTGCCGAGGATGGTGATGAGGCCGGTGACGGAGCCGAACGCGGCGAGGTCGCCGAGCGCGTCGCGCAGCTGTTCGTCGCTGGGGTTGGGGTTGTCCTCAAGGGCGGCGAGGCCGGAGGAGTCGCTGACCCACAGGCGCATGGCGATGGCGGCGATCAGCTGGGTGACGATGGCGATGCCGAGGGCGATCGCCAGGACGGTCCGCCAGTGGGCGCGGGTGGTGGAGACCGCGCCGTCGAGTATTTCCCCCACGCCGAGCGGGCGCAGCGGGATGACGCCGGGTTTGGCGGCGAACGTGTGCGGGTGCCAGCCGCCCCAGCCGCCGGGCTGGTGCGGGCCGCCGCCCCAGCCGGGCTGCGGCTGGGGGTGGTGGGGCTGGTGCGGCGGGGGCGGTGCGGCGCCCCAGCCCTGCGGCTGGGCCGGCGGCTGGGCCGGGGGTGGTGACTGGGGCGGGGGTGGTGACTGGGGCGGCTGAGGCTGCGGCGCCTGCGGTGGGCTGCCGTCCTCCGGGCCGCGTTCCGGCGGGGGGGAACCGGGGGAAGCCCAGCCCGGCGTGTCGCTCACGGTTTCTCCTCGGTCGCTTCGCACCTTTGTTGCCGTCAGGTTCCTGGGGCCCCATCGTGCCATGGCGCTCCGTTCGGTGCGTCCGTGTGGTCCTGCCGTGCCCTGACCTTCTCTCGTCACTGCCCGGCGGGCAGACTGGGCCAATGGCTGATCTGAGACTCCCCGCCCTGCGCTGGGCAGAGCCGCCCGAAGGGCCCGTTCTCGTGCTGCTCGACCAGACCCGGCTGCCGGCCGAGGAGGCGGAGCTGGTGTGCACGGACGTGCCGGGGCTCGTCGCGGCGATCCAGTCGCTCGCGGTCCGCGGTGCCCCGCTGCTCGGCATCGCCGGCGCGTACGGGGTGGCGCTCGCGGCGGTGCGCGGCTACGACGTGACGGAGGCGGCGCGGCAGCTCGCGGAGGCGCGGCCGACCGCGGTGAATCTGGCCTACGGGGTCGGGCGGGCCCGGGACGCGTACCGTTCGGCGGGCGGGGACGGCGCGGCGGCGGCGCGGGCCGCGCTGGCCGAGGCGCGGGCGCTGCACCGCGAGGACGCGCAGGGCAGCGAACGGATGGCGGGTGCGGGGCTCGGTCTGCTGAGCGAGCTGCTGCCCGGCGGGGGCTACCGGCTGCTGACGCACTGCAACACCGGCGCGCTGATCTCCGGGGCGCACGGCACGGCGTTCGCCGTGGTGCGGGCGGCGCATCTGGCGGGCGAGCTGCGGCGGCTGTGGGTGGACGAGACCAGGCCGCTGTTGCAGGGGGCGCGGCTGACGGCGTACGAGGCGGCGCGCGAGGGGATGCCGTACGCGGTGCTGCCGGACGCGGCGGCGGGGTCGCTGTTCGCGGCGGGCGAGGTGGACGCGGTGCTGATCGGCGCGGACCGGATCGCGGCGGACGGTTCGGTGGCCAACAAGATCGGCAGCTATCCGCTCGCGGTGCTCGCGAAGCACCACGGGGTGCCGTTCATCGTGGTGGCGCCGGTGAGCACGGTGGATCTCGCGACGCGGGACGGCGCGGCCATCCAGATCGAGCACCGGCCGGGGCAGGAGGTGACGGAGGTGCGTCCCGGGGTGCCGGTGGCGCCGGTCGGGGCGCAGGCGTACAACCCGGCGTTCGACGTCACGCCGCCTGAGCTGGTGACGGCGATCGTCACGGAACGGGGCGTGGTGGCGCCCGTCGACCATGGAAACCTGACGAATGTGTGTTCCGAAACACGTTCGTCCGAGTCGGGAACAGGCAGTGGGATGATGAAGGCATGAAGGGACGCGTACTCGTCGTCGATGACGACACCGCTCTGGCGGAGATGCTCGGCATCGTGCTGCGCGGGGAGGGGTTCGAGCCGTCGTTCGTGGCTGACGGGGACAAGGCTCTGGCCGCTTTCCGCGAGATCAAGCCGGATCTGGTGCTGCTCGACCTGATGCTGCCGGGGCGGGACGGCATCGAGGTGTGCCGGCTGATCCGGGGCGAGTCCGGGGTGCCGATCGTGATGCTGACCGCCAAGAGCGACACGGTGGATGTCGTGGTCGGCCTGGAGTCCGGGGCCGACGACTACATCGTGAAGCCGTTCAAACCGAAGGAGCTGGTCGCCCGGATCAGGGCGCGGCTGCGGCGTTCGGAGGAGCCGGCGCCCGAGCAGCTGGCCATCGGCGATCTGGTGATCGACGTGGCGGGGCACTCGGTGAAGCGGGGCAGCCAGACGATCTCGCTGACGCCGCTGGAGTTCGACCTGCTGGTTGCGCTGGCGCGCAAGCCGTGGCAGGTCTTCACGCGTGAGGTGCTGCTTGAGCAGGTGTGGGGCTACCGGCACGCGGCGGACACGCGGCTGGTGAACGTTCATGTGCAGCGGCTGCGTTCGAAGGTGGAGAAGGACCCGGAGCGGCCGGAGATCGTGGTGACCGTGCGCGGCGTGGGGTACAAGGCGGGGTCCAGCTGAGGTGAGCGACCGGGTGCGGTGGCACAGCCCCCGGCTGCTGTCGGAAGGTGCGACGGGCAGCCGGGCGCAGCCCGCTATCCGGATATTCGGACGCTGGGCCCGCGGGCCGCTGCTCTCGGTGATGCGGCTGTGGCGGCGCAACATCCAGCTGCGGGTGGTGGCCAGCACGCTGCTGCTGTCGATGGCGGTGGTGCTCGTGCTCGGGGTGGTGGTGATAGGCCAGGTGCGCAACGGGCTGCTCGAAGCGAAGCGGCAGACGGCGCAGAGCCAGGCCGAGGGTGGTTTCGCAGTGGCGGAGGACTTGAGCAGGACGGCCGGCGAGGAGGGGGAGGGCGCCGGGCAGGCGGAGGACGCGGGGAACTGGATGAACCAGCTCGTCGGGCAGCTCGCGTCCGGCGGCCAGGGCGTGTTCTCGGTGGTGGCGATGCCGTCGGAGCTGTCGGGCTCGCCGTTCGCGGACGAGCCGGTGTCCGCGCCGCGCGGGCCGCGGGTCTCGCTGGAGCTGAACCTGCAGGAGAGCATTTCCGAGGAGCTGCGGCAGGCCCTCGACGGCAACCGGTCGGTGCACCGGCAGTACGGGTCGATCGTGCAGCAGGATGGCAGCTCGCAGGCCGGTCTGATCATCGGCAGGCGGCTGACGGACAACCAGGGCAACCAGTACCAGCTGTACTACCTGTTCCCGTTCACGCAGGAGGAGAAGTCCCTCAGCCTGGTCACGGGTACGATCGCGACCGCCGGGCTGTTCGTCGTGGTGCTGCTCGGCGCGATCGCGTGGCTGGTGGTGCGGCAGGTGGTCACCCCCGTGCGGATGGCCGCGCGCATCGCGGAACGGCTCGCGGCCGGGCGGCTCCAGGAGCGGATGAAGGTCAGCGGCGAGGACGACATCGCGCGGCTGGGCGAGTCGTTCAACAAGATGGCGCGGAACCTCCAGCTCCAGATCCAGCAGCTGAAGGAGCTGTCGCGGCTGCAGCGCCGCTTCGTGTCCGACGTCTCGCACGAGCTGCGGACGCCGCTGACGACGGTGCGCATGGCCGCGGACGTCATCCACGAGACGCGCGGCGACTTCGATCCGGCCACGGCGCGGTCCGCGGAGCTGCTGCTGAGCCAGCTCGACCGGTTCGAGTCGCTGCTGGCCGATTTGCTGGAGATCAGCAGGTTCGACGCGGGGGCCGCGCACCTGGAGGCGGAGCTGACGGACCTGCGGGACGTCGTGAACCGCGTGGTGGAGGGCGCGGAGCCGCTGGCGGACCGCAAGGGCGGCCGGCTGCTGGTGCGGGGCGGCGCCGTGCCGGTGGTCGCGGAGGTGGACCCGCGGCGGATCGAGCGGGTGGTGCGCAATCTCGTCGTCAACGCCATCGAGCACGGCGAGGGCAAGGATGTGGTGGTGCGGATGGCCGCCGCGCCGGACGGCGGTGCGGTCGCGGTCGCGGTGCGCGACTACGGCATAGGGCTGCGCCCCGGCGAGGCGGACCGCGTGTTCAGCAGGTTCTGGCGGGCCGACCCGGCGCGGGCCAGGACGACGGGCGGCACCGGGCTCGGCCTGTCCATCGCGGTGGAGGACGCGCACCTGCACGGCGGCCGTCTTGAGGCGTGGGGCGAGCCGAACGGCGGCGCGCAGTTCCGGCTGACGCTGCCGCGGAGCGTGGGCGGCGCGCTGAGCGGCTCGCCGCTGCCGCTTGAGCCGGCGGATTCGCGGGCCCGCAGGGCGGCCGCGGCCGGTGCCGCGCAGCGGCCCGCCGCGGTGGTGGCGGGCGGCGGAGGCGCGGCGCCTGGCGCGACGGGCGGCCGGGACGGCCGGGATGGCAGGGAGGGCGGCCATGGGGACTGACCGGATCGGGATAGGCCGGGCGCGGGGCCGGGCGCGGTGGCGGACATCGCGCCGGGCGCCGGGCTGGGCGCGGCGCCGCCGGGCGGCCGTCGGCCTGCTGGCCGCGGTGCTGCTGCTGACGGGTTGCGCGTCGATGCCGGGCAGCGGGCCCGTTCAGGAGGTGCAGGTCACGCCGCGGCAGGAGGGCGAGTCACAGGTGCTGGTGTACGGCGTGCCGCCGGAGGAGGGCATGCTGCCGCAGCAGATCGTGCAGGGCTTCCTTGAGGCCGTGACCAGCGATGACGTCAACTTCGACACCGCCAGGCAGTACCTGACGCCGGAACGGGCCGGGGAGTGGGACCCGTTCGCGCGGACGACGGTGCTCGCGGAGGGGCCGCTGCCCAGCAGTCCGGGCCGTGACCCCGCCCGGGTGGAGCTGACGGGCGACCGGCTGGCCACGGTGGACGAGACGCACGTGTACTCGCCGGAGGAAGGCACCTACCGCGCGACGTTCGGGCTGCGGCGGGTCGACGGCGAATGGCGGATCGACGCGCTGCCGGACGGGCTGGTGATGGGTGAGCCCGACTTCCGGCGCATCTACCGGTCGGTGGACACGTTCCACTACGCGAACCTGGGCAGCGAGCGGCAGCGCGTGGCCGAGGGCGGGGACGTGCTGGTGCCCGACCCGGTGTACGTGCGGCGCCGGATCGATCCGGTGGGGGACACGGTGCGTGCGCTGCTCGACGGGCCGGGCGCCTGGTACGGGCCGGTGGTCGAGTCCGGGTTCCCCGAGGGCACGTCCCTGGCGGACGAGCCGCCGTCGATCGACGATTCGGGGGCGCTGAGCGTGCGCCTCGACGGGGTGCCGGCCACCTGGCCGCGGGAGCGCTGCGAGCGGATGGCGGTGCAACTGCTGCACACCGTGCAGGAGGTGGCGTCGCTGGAGCTGACCGAGGCGCGGGTGCTGTCCGCCGGGGGCTCGCGGCTGTGCGCCGTGAGCCGTTCCGAGGTGCCGGAGCCCGGCTCGCTGGACGGTGACGTGGCCCGCGCGTACTTCCTGGACGAGGAGAACCGGCTGGTGTCCGTGGTCGAGGACGGCACCGCGGTCCGGCCGGTCAGCGGGGCGCTCGGCAGCGTCGAGGCCGAGCTGCGCAGCGCGGCCGTCAGCCGGGACGGCGACACCGCGGCGGGCGTCTCGCTCGACGGGGCGCGGCTGCACGTGGCGTCGCTGGCCAGGGGCGGCGCGGAGAGCGAGCTGGTGCTGGAGAGCGCGTCGACCGGGGAGGACGCGGGACTGAGCGCGCCGAGCTGGGACGGGCTCGGCGATCTGTGGGTCGCAGACCGCGGCCCCTCAGGTTCGCAACTGCTGCGGCTCGACGGCGGCAGCGGCGAGGCGCGGACGGTGCCGGTGACGGGTCTCGGCCCCGATGAGCGGATCGAGTCGCTGCGGGTGGCGTCGGACGGCGTGCGGATCGCGCTGCTGATCAGCGACGGCGACGGGCTCGCCACCCTCCAGATCGGGCGCATCGAGCGGGCCGGCGGGGAGGGTGCCGGGGAGAGCGAAGGACCGGTCGTCGTCAACGCGCTGCGCACCGTCGCCCCGGAGCTGGAGGATGTGACCGCGGCGTCGTGGGCGGGCGACAGCCGTCTCGTGGTCGTGGGCCGGCCGTCGGACGGCGTTCCGCAGCTCCAGTACGTGCTGACCGACGGTTCGTCGTCGAACGCGCCGGCGATTCCCGGGCCTTACGACGTGACGGGGGTGGCGGCGGCCGAGGACGAGTCGCTGCCGCTGCTGGCGGAGACCGGGGAGGATGTGGCGCAGCTGCGGGAGGACGCGCAGTGGAAGCTCATCACGAACACGGGTACCGGCTCGGCGCCGGTGTACCCGGGCTGAGCCCCCCCGCCCGGGGGGCGCGCCTGAGAGGGGCTCATTCCTGACGGGAGTCTTACTCCTGATGGGAGCCTCACTCCTGAGGGGAATGGGCGCGGGCGTTCCGTTCCGGCAGGGTTGGCGGTGTGCTGCGGGGATGGTGGCGGGAGGTCGGCCCGCTGGTGCTGCCGACGGAGTGCGCGGGCTGCGGTGCCGCGTGCGGCGTGCTGTGCGCGGTGTGCCGCGGCGCGCTGTGCGGCGGCCCCGCGCGGCGGGTGCGGCCCGTTCCCGAGCCGGCCGGGCTGCCGCCGGTGTATGCGGCGGCGTGGTACACGGACCGGCCGCGCGCGGTGCTGCTGGCCCACAAGGAGCGCGGGGCGTTGTCGCTGGCGCGCCCGCTGGGCCGTGCGCTGGCCCTCGGCGTCCGGGCGGCCGCGCGGGGCGCCGGCGCGGCCGGCGCAGGGGGCGGGCGGGTGCTCGGCCTGGTGCCGGTGCCGTCGGCGCGGTCCGCGGTGGCCGGGCGGGGCCACGATCCGGTGCGCAGGATCGCCCTGGCGGCGGCCGGGCAGCTGCGCCGGGAGGGGTGCGCGGTGCGGGTGCGGCCCGTGCTGCGGCAGGTGCGCCGTGTGGCCGATCAGAGCGGGCTCGCGGCGGAGCGGCGCCGCGCCAATCTGGCGGGCGCGCTCGCGGTGCGTTCCGGGGCGCTGACCTCGGGTGATGCGGTGGTGCTCGTGGATGATCTGGTCACCACGGGCGCCTCGCTCGCGGAGGCGGCGCGGGCGGTCCGTGCCGCGGGTGGGCGGCCGGTCGGCGCGGCGGTGATTGCCAGCCCTCCGATCGGGTGGATTTTGCGTACGCGTGGGTAGGGGTCCCGTTCCATGGCTCGCGGAGGTACGTTCGGTGGTAGGGAGCATGCTCGCCATTCCGGCATAAGTGCAGAGAGATCCCATTTCACGCCTGACCGCCTTCCGATCCATCCCCCGTGATGCAGGTGAGTGTTGATCTTTCCTCTCGGGGAAGAGGAGGTGAAAGTCGTAACCCCGTGGTAACGCCGGGTTGGTGCCGAGGACACCGGCGCCTCCGGACCAAGTGCACGAAGGGCGCGCCCGGCCATCGACGCCTGGGCCGCCCGGGAACGGAGTTCTGCGTGGACATCGTCGTCAAGGGCCGCAAGACCGAGGTGCCGGAGCGATTCCGGCGGCACGTGGCCGAGAAGCTGAAGCTGGATAAGATCCAGAGGATCGACGGCAAGGTGACCCGCCTCGACGTGGAAGTGTCCAAGGAGCACAATCCGCGTCAGGCAGACCGTTCCGACCGGGTGGAGATCACGCTGCGCCACCGCGGTCCGGTCGTCCGGGCGGAGGCTTCGGCCGCCGACCCGTACGCCGCGCTCGACCTGGCCGTGGAGAAGCTGGAGTCGCGGCTGCGCAGGCAGCACGACAAGCGCCGCACGCGCCGCGACCGCACCCCGGCCAGCGAGGTCGCGGCGCTCATGCCGGACGCGGCCCAGTTCAACGGCAACGGTGAGCTGGCGGCGCGCGAGCCGGAGCAGCCGGCGCCGCGGGTGCGGCGGCAGGGCTCGGTGGTCGTCGAGGGCGATGGGCCCCTGGTGGTGCGGGAGAAGACCCACCGGGCGGGCCTGATGTCCTTGGAGCAGGCGCTGTACGAGATGGAGCTGGTCGGCCACGACTTCTACCTCTTCGTCGACAGCGAGACCAAGCAGCCCAGTGTCGTGTACCGCAGGCACGCCTACGACTACGGTGTGATCCACCTGGAGACCGACCCGCTGGCCGATGTCGCCCCTGAGCAGGCCGGAGGCGCGCTCGGCGGCTGAGCCCGGGCACGTTCCCGGGTGCTTCCCCTGGCCGGATCATGGGTCTGGCCAGGGGTGTCGCCATGGAATCATGGGGTTGCCGACGGTGGCGGTCGTGTAACGAACGGCAGGGGGAGGAACCATGGTGGACACCTTCGGACCCGCGATGTCCCAGGGGGGGCGGCACTTCGAGCGTTCCGGTCCGGTGCGTGAGCAGCGGGAGCCGATCCGGGTCCTGGTGGTGGACGACCACGAGTTGTTCCGGCGCGGCCTGGAGATCGTGCTCGCGCAGGAAGAGGACATTTCCGTCGTCGGGGAAGCGGGGGACGGCGCGGAGGCCGTGGAGAAGGCGGCGGACCTGCTGCCGGACATCGTGCTGATGGACGTGCGCATGCCGCGGCGGGGCGGGATCGAGGCGTGCACCTCGATCAAGGAAGTGGCGCCGAGCGCGCGCATCATCATGCTGACGATCAGTGACGAAGAGGCCGATCTCTACGACGCGATCAAGGCGGGGGCCACCGGCTATCTGCTGAAGGAGATCTCGACGGACGAGGTGACCGCGGCGATCCGGGCGGTGGCGGACGGCCAGTCGCAGATCAGCCCCTCGATGGCGGCGAAGCTGCTCACCGAGTTCAAGGCGCTGATCCAGCGTACGGACGAGCGCCGTCTGGTGCCCGCGCCGAAGCTGACGGACCGTGAGCTTGAGGTGCTCAAGCTCGTCGCCACGGGCAAGAACAACCGGGACATCGCCAAGGACCTGTTCATCAGCGAGAACACCGTGAAGAACCATGTGCGCAACATCCTGGAGAAGCTGCAACTGCACTCCAGGATGGAGGCCGTGGTGTACGCGATGCGAGAGAAGATTTTGGACCTCGGCGGCGGCTAGCGCGGTCTGGCGCCGCCGGGCCGTGGTGCGTTTCAGATCGTCACGCGGCGCACCTCCTCGGACAGCGCGTCGTGCAGCTCGACGGGGGTTGTCCGTTCCACCTTGATCTCCGTGCAGCCCACCCAGCGGGCGGCCTCCGCCAGGGCCTCGGCCATCGCCGGTATCGATGTCGCCGCCCGGGCCGGCCCGCCCTCGAAGGCGGCATGCCTGGCGACGAGCGTGGTGCCCTCGCGGGCCGGGTCCACCCGGCCGAGCAGCTTCCCGCCGGACAGCAGCGGCATGGAGAAGTAGCCGTAAATCCGCTTGGGCCTGGGGACGTACGCCTCCAGCCTGTGCACGAAGCCGAAGATCCGCTCCGTGCGCGGCCGGTCCCAGATCAGGGAGTCGAACGGCGAAAGCAGCGTGGTGCGGTGCCGCCCGCGCGGCGGGGTGGCCAGGGCCGCCGGGTCGGCCCACGCCCGGTGCCTGCCGCCCCGCCCCTCGGGGCCGTCCCAGCCCGCCACATCGACGCGGACCAGGCCGGTGTCCCCGATCACCGACTCGACCTGCGCGGCCGACAGCCGGTGGTAGTCGGCGAGATCGGCCTGCGTGGCCACGCCCATGGCCGCCCCGGCCTGGGCGACGAGACGCCGCAGGCACTCCGCGTCGGTCAGCGTGTCGTGGTAGAGGCCGTCCGGCACGGCACGCTCGGCCAGGTCGTACACCCGCTTCCAGCCGCGCCGCCGCGTGCACACCACATCTCCGAGCATCAGCGCCTGCTCGACCGCGATCTTGGTGTCGCTCCAGTCCCACCAGGGGCCGCCGTTCTTCGCGCCGCCGAGGTCGGTGGCGGTGAGCGGGCCCTCGGCGCGCAGCTGGTCGAGCACCTTGTCGTAGGCGCCGGCCGGCAGGTCGTGGCCCCACGGCCCGCGCGAGCGGTAGGCGCGGCGGCGGAACGCGAACAGCGGCCACTCCTCGATCGGCAGCACGCAGGCGGCGTGCGACCAGTACTCGAACGCACGGTCCCCCGACCAGTACGCCTCCTCCACCGCCTGCCGGCCGACCGCGCCGAGGCGGGCGTACGGCAGCAGCTCGTGGGAACGGGCGAGCACCGAGATGGTGTCCAGCTGGACCGCGCCGAGGCGGCGCAGCACGCCCCGCACCCCGGCTCTGCGGTCCGCGGCCCCGAGCAGGCCCTGGGCGCGCAGGGCGATCCTGCGTGCCTCGTCGGCGGCGAGTGGCAAAACGGCGGAAGTCATGTGAGGGATCGTAGAGCCGACCACTGACACTCCTTGCGGCACTCGCATACCATGGCCGGTGCGGCGGGGCCATCTCGCTGTACCCGCGCTTTCCCCAGACCGCGCTAGGGCCTGTCGTTCGGATCTTCGTGGATCAGGTCGCGGCCCCGCGAAGATCCGAACGACAGGGCCTAGGCCCGACCGGCAAGGAGACCAGCCCTCGTGTCCGTCTTCAACAAGATCATGCGTGCAGGCGAAGGCAAGATCCTGCGCAGGCTCCAGCGCATCGCCCGGGATGTGAACTCTATTGAAGACGATTTCCTCGATCTTTCGGATGCCGAGCTCCGGGCGCTGACGGACGAGTACCGGCAGCGTTATGCCGACGGGGAGAGTCTGGACGACCTGCTGCCCGAGGCGTTCGCCACCGTGCGGGAGGCGGCCAAGCGCGTGCTGGGCCAGCGGCACTACGACGTGCAGATGATGGGCGGCGCAGCGCTGCACCTGGGCTACGTCGCGGAGATGAAGACCGGTGAGGGCAAGACGCTGGTCGGCACCCTCCCCACGTATCTGAACGCGCTGTCGGGCGACGGGGTCCACCTGATCACGGTCAACGACTACCTGGCGCAGCGCGACTCGGAGTGGATGGGCCGGGTGCACCGTTTCCTCGGTCTTTCGGTCGGGTGCATCACCGCGGGCATGACGCCGGCCAAGCGCCGTGAGCAGTACGCCTGCGACATCACGTACGGCACCAACAACGAGTTCGGCTTCGACTATCTGCGCGACAACATGGCCTGGTCGAAGGAGGAGCTGGTCCAGCGGGGGCACAACTACGCGGTCGTCGACGAGGTCGACTCCATCCTGATCGACGAGGCGCGGACGCCGCTGATCATTTCGGGCCCGGCGGACCAGGCGACGAAGTGGTACGCGGACTTCGCCAAGCTGGTGAAGCGCCTGGAGCGGGGCGAGCCGGCGGTGCCGACGCGGCAGGAGCCGGAGACCGGCGACTACGACGTGGACGAGAAGAAGCGGACCGTCGCGATCCACGACGCGGGCGTCACCAAGGTCGAGGACTGGCTGGGCATCGACAATCTCTACGAGTCGGTGAACACGCCGCTGGTCGGCTACCTGAACAACGCGATCAAGGCCAAGGAGCTGTACAAGAACGACAAGGACTACGTCGTCCTGGACGGCGAGGTCGTGATCGTCGACGAGCACACCGGCCGCATTCTGGCGGGTCGCCGTTACAACGAGGGCATGCACCAGGCGATCGAGGCGAAGGAGGGCGTCAAGATCAAGGATGAGAACCAGACGCTCGCCAAGATCACCCTTCAGAACTACTTCCGCCTCTACGGCAAGCTGTCCGGAATGACCGGTACGGCGATGACGGAGGCCGCCGAGTTCCACCAGATCTACAAGCTCGGCGTGGTGCCCATCCCGACCAACCTGCCGATGGCGCGCGCCGACCGGTCGGACCTGATCTACCGCACGGAGGTCGCGAAGTTCTCCGCGGTCGTCGACGACATCGCCGAGAAGCACGAGAAGGGCCAGCCGGTCCTGGTCGGCACCACCTCGGTGGAGAAGTCGGAGTACCTCTCCCAGCAGCTGAACAAGCGCGGTGTGCGGCACGAGGTGCTGAACGCGAAGAACCACGAGCGGGAGGCCGCGATCGTCGCCAAGGCGGGCCGCAAGGGCGCCGTCACGGTCGCGACGAACATGGCGGGCCGCGGTACCGACATCAAGCTCGGCGGCAACCCGGACGAGATCGCCGAGGACGAGCTGCGGGGCAAGGGCTTCGACCCGGTGGAGAACGCGGAGGAGTGGGCGGCCTCGCTGCCGCAGGCGCTCGAGCGGGCGGAGAAGGCGGTGGAGACGGAGTTCAAGGAGGTCAAGAGCCTCGGCGGGCTCTACGTGCTGGGCACCGAGCGGCACGAGTCGCGGCGCATCGACAATCAGCTGCGCGGCCGTTCCGGCCGCCAGGGCGACCCGGGCGAGTCCCGGTTCTACCTGTCGCTCGGCGACGATCTGATGCGGCTGTTCAAGGCGCAGATGGTCGAGCGCGTGATGTCCATGGCCAACGTGCCGGACGACGTGCCCATCGAGAACAAGATGGTCACCCGCGCCATTGCCTCGGCGCAGGGCCAGGTCGAGCAGCAGAACTTCGAGATCCGCAAGAACGTTCTGAAGTACGACGAGGTGCTCAACCGGCAGCGCGAGGTGATCTACAGCGAGCGCAAGCGCGTGCTGGAGGGCGAGGACCTGCACGAGCAGGTGCGCTTCTTCATGGACGACACGATCGAGGCGTACGTGCGCGCGGAGACCGTGGAGGGCTTCGCCGAGGAGTGGGACATGGACCGGCTGTGGGGCGCGTTCAAGCAGCTCTACCCGGTACACGTGACGGTGGAGGAGCTGGAGGAGGAGGCCGGCGGACGGGACGGCCTGACGCCGGAGTTCATCGTCGACTCCATCAAGGACGACGTCCACCAGCAGTACGACAAGCGCGAGGAAGAGCTGGGCTCCGAGGTGATGCGGGAGCTGGAGCGCCGCGTGGTGCTCTCGGTCCTGGACCGCAAGTGGCGTGAGCACCTGTACGAGATGGACTACCTCCAGGAGGGCATCGGCCTGCGCGCGATGGCGCAGCGGGACCCGGTGGTGGAGTTCCAGCGCGAGGGCTTCGACATGTTCACCGCGATGATGGAGGGCATCAAGGAGGAGTCCGTCGGCTACCTGTTCAACCTGGAGGTCCAGGTGGAGCGGCAGGTCGAGCAGGTGCCGGTGCAGGGCGGGGAGAAGCAGCCCGCCGAGGAGGCGCAGGACGCGGTGCCCGCCGGTGCGGGGCGCGGGGCCGCGGCTCCGGCGATCAAGGCGAAGGGCCTCGAAGTGCCCAAGCGGGCGGACCGGCTGCACTTCTCCGCGCCGAGTGTGGACAGCGCGGGCGGGGTCGTGGAGGGCGATTTCGCCGCGGATGCCGCCGCCGAGGACACGGGCGCGAACGCGGGTGCCACGACGGGCGGGCGCGCGGAGCGGCGCAAGGCGCAGAAGGGCGGCCGTCGGCGCAAGAAGTAGCCGCCGGTGGCGAGGACGGTGCGCGGCGCCCGGGGCCTGAGGGTCCCGGGCGCCGCGCGTTGTCAGGGCACGGTGTCCAACTCGACGGCGCAGCACTGCCAACGGCCGTCGCCCGGCCTGCGTTCGAGGCGGAAGGCGAGGGCCCGCGTGCGTTCCCCGGCGCTGATGCGGGCGAACGCCTCGATGGCCTCGTCGCTCGGCCGGCAGACGCCGACTCCGCCGACCGCGGGCGCCCGGCCGCCGGGAGGCGGGCGCAGGGGGGCGTGCGGCGCGAGGGCGCTCAGCTGCTCGTACGCCGGCGCGCGGGCGTGGCCGAGGAGGACGTGCACGGGACGCTGTCCGCTGAGCACCAGAACGAGCTGTTCCGCGAACCAGTCCTGCGGTCCGCGGCCGCGCGGACGTGAACGGCGGCCCGGGCCGCGGGAGTCGGTGCGTGCATCGGTGCGGCGCCGCGGTCCGCGGCTGCCGGGCTTGGTCATGTGTCCCACCCCGATTGAAGCTACCGGTCGGTAACTAGGGCGGAGTGTAATGATGCCGTCACGGAGAGGCAAGGCGGGGTTGCCTGGTACAGTGAGCCAGCTCTGGGGGCGGACAGAAAGTCGGACGGAAAGTCAGGCAGAAGGCAGTAGTTCATGCGCGTCTACGTTCCGCTCACGCTCTCCCGGCTCGCCCAGGTACACAAGGACGGGCAGATCGGCCCGGCGCCGCTGACCGCGTACGCCGTCACTCCCGGGCTGCGCGAGTGGTACCTCTCGGGCAACGAGGAGGAGTTGGAGTACGCGGCCCTCAGCCGCGCCGCCCAGTCCTCGCTGCGGCTGCTCGCGATCGATCCCACGGTGCCGAGGCGGCGCGTGGTCGTCGCCGCGGACGTGCCCGACCGCACGGCGGTCGCCGATCCGGACCGCGCGCTCGAGCCCGACGCGCTGGGCGAGGTGCGGCTGACCGAGCCCGTTCCGCTGGCGGTTCTCGCCGCCGTGCACGTGGACGCGCCGGACGCGGAGCCCGACGTCACCGCGGCGGCGGCGGCCGTGGGCGCGGCCGATCTCGGCGACGACGACGCCCGGTTCACGGTGGACGGCGCGGCCGACCACGAGCTGTTGTGGTACGGCGTGCAGGAGATCGACAGCCTGGTGTAGTCCGTTGTCAGTGGGGCGACGTACCGTCTACGGCATGGGTGCGCACATCGTCTGGGACTGGAATGGCACGCTGCTGCACGACATCGAGGTCGTGATCGCGGCCACCAACGCCTCGTTCGCCGAGATAGGCATACCGTCGATCACCCTGGAGCGGTACCGCGACCTGTACTGCGTGCCGATTCCCCGCTTCTACGAGCGACTTCTCGGCCGTCTTCCCACGGACGAGGAGCGGGCGGTGATGGACGCCACGTTCCACCGGCACTACTTCGCGCGGGCCGACACAGCGGCGCTCGCCGAGGGCGCGGCGCGGCTGCTCGCCGACTGGCAGGCGGCCGGGCGCACCCAGTCGGTGTGCTCGCTCGCCCCGCACGAGCGGCTGCTCCCGTGGGTCACGCGGCTGGGCATCCACGGTCATTTCCTGCGCGTCGACGGGAGCACGGGGGACAGCATCGCGACCGGCAAGGCCGCGCAGATGGTCAGCCACCTCGCGGCCCTCGGCGGCGTGCGCCCGGAGCGCGTGGTGGTGATCGGCGATGCCACGGACGATGCGACGGCCGCGGCGCACGCCGGGGCGCGCGCGGTGCTGTACACGGGGGGCTCGCACAGCAGGCGCAGCCTGCTCGTCGCCGGGGTGCCGGTCGTCGACAGCCTCGCCGAGGCCGTGGCCGTGGCGGAGGAGCTGGCCGCCCAGGTCTGAGGCGCGCGCCGGGCGTACGCTGCCCGCGCGGAGGGTGCGGAGCGGACAGTCCGCTTTTCATCCGGCGGTGAGGCGTTCGTCAAGCGCGGAGCGTAGCCTGGCCCAGTGATCAGTGCGATATCGGCCGCGACGCGGGCCGGAGGCGGCGCCGCCTCCTCTCGGTACCCGGTGCCATCCGGGCCGGCCATGCCGCTGGTCCGCATCTCCGGGCGGGGCCGATCCATGGACCAGCGCTGCCCGGTGACCGTTTCTCGACGTCACGCAACGGCGCGCGACACAGGAGCCAGAGGACAATGCACACCAAGCCGGATGAAGCCAAGTCCGAACTACTGACACGGGCCGCCCGCGTGGCGGAGCAGGGCACAGCAGGGGGGCCGCCCGGGCACGGCATGGACGCTTCGGCGATCCGCGCCTATCTCCAGCGCTACTACCTCTACATCCCCCTCGAAGACCTCGCCGACCGGGAGCCGGTCGACCTGTACGGCGCGGCCTTCGCGCACTACCGGCTCGCCGCCCACCGGCCGCAGGGCACCGCCGACGTGCGCGTGCTGACGCCGACCGTCGAGGAGCTGGGCTGGGCCTGCAGCCACACGGTCGTCGAGATCGTGACCGACGACATGCCCTTCCTCGTCGATTCCGTCACCAACGAGCTGTCCCGGCAGGGCCGCGGCATCCACCTCGTCATCCACCCGCAGATCATCGTCAGGCGGGACGTCACCGGCCGCCTGCTCGAAGTGCTCGACGCCGGCCGCGATCCGTTCGGTCCCTCCGCCACGAGCCACGATCCGGACGACCTCCCCGAGGACGCCATCGTGGAGTCGTGGATCCATGTGGAGACGGACCGCGAGACCGACCACGACGACCTGCGGCAGATCGAGGCCGATCTGCGCCGGGTGCTCAGCGATGTCCGCGAGGCCGTCGAGGACTGGCAGAAGATGCGCGGCACCGCGCTGCGCATCGCCGAGAGCCTGCCCGAGGAGGCGCTGCCGGACCGGCTGCCCACCGAGGAGGTCGAGGAGGCGGGAGAGCTGCTCCGCTGGCTCGCCGCGGACCACTTCACGTTCCTTGGCTACCGCGAGTACGAGCTGGACCGCGAGGACAACGGCGGCTCCGGCGACACGCTGCGCGCGATCCCCGGCACCGGGCTCGGCATCCTGCGCTCCGATCCGAAGCACGACCGGGACACCGACGACCCGGCCGCATCCGCGGCCTTCGGCCGCCTCTCTCCGACCGCCCGCGCCAAGGCCAGGGAGCAGCGGCTGCTCGTCCTCACCAAGGCCAACAGCCGGGCCACCGTGCACCGCAGGTCGTACCTGGACTACATCGGCGTCAAGAAGTTCGACGAGCAGGGCCGCGTCGTCGGCGAGCGCCGCTTCCTCGGGCTGTTCTCCGCCGCGGCCTACACCGGCACCGTGCGACGCATCCCCGTCATCCGGCGGTACGTCGCCGACGTGCTGGCCGCGGCCGGTTTCGCGCACGACAGCCACAGCGGCCGGGACCTGTTGCAGATCCTGGAGACCTACCCGCGCGACGAGCTGTTCCAGACGCCCGTCAGGACGCTGCACAGCATCGCGACCGCCGTGCTGCACCTCCAGGAGCGGCGCCGGCTGCGGCTGTTCCTGCGGCAGGAGGAGTACGGGCGCTACTACTCGGCCCTGGTCTACCTGCCCCGCGACCGATACACGACGTCCGTGCGGCTTCGGCTGACCGGCATCCTCATGGAGGAGCTGGACGGCACTAATGTCGACTTCACCGCGTGGAACACGGAGGGCGTGCTCTCGCGGCTGCACTTCGTGATCCGCGTCGAGCCGGGCACCGAGCTGCCCGAGCTCACCGACGCGGACGTGGACCGCATCGAGGCCAGGCTGGCGGAGGCGTCGCGCAGTTGGAACGACACGTTCACCGACGCGCTGGTCGCCGAGTGCGGCGAGGAGCAGGCCGCCGAGCTGGGCCGCCGCTTCCACGGGGCGTTCCCCGAGGGGTACAAGGCGGACTTCCCGCCGCGGGTCGCCGTCGCCGACCTCCAGTACGTGAACCGGCTGCGCACCGACGCGGACGGCGACTTCGCGCTCAGCCTCTACGAGCCGGTCAACGCGGGTCCTGGCGAGCGGCGGTTCAAGATCTACCGCACCGGTGAGCCGGTGTCGCTGTCCGCCGTGCTGCCCGTGCTCCAGTACCTGGGCTTCGAGGTCGTGGACGAGCGGCCCTACGAGCTGCGCCCCGCGGGCGGTGCGACGGCCTGGATCTACGACTTCGGGCTGCGCCTCCCCGAGCAACTGGCCGGCGGTCTCGGCGGCGACGCCAGGGAGCGGCTTCAGGACGCGTTCGCCGCGGCCTGGACCGCGGCGGCGGAGAACGACGGGTTCAACGCGCTGGTCCTGTCCGCCGGGCTGACCTGGCGGCAGGCGACGGTGCTGCGCGCCTACGCCAAGTACCTGTGGCAGGCGGGCGCGCGGTTCAACCAGGAGACGATGGAGGCCACCCTCAGGAAGAACGCGCACACCACCCGGCTGCTGGTGAGCCTCTTCGAGGCCAGGCTCTCCCCGCAGCGCCAGGGCGCGGGCCGCGAGCTGACCGACGGGCTTCTTGAGGAGCTGGACGGCGCCCTGGAGCACGTGGCCAACCTGGACGAGGACCGCGTCCTGCGGGCGTTCCTGACGGTGATCAAGGCCACCCTGCGGACCAACTACTTCCAGCAGGACAGCACGGGCAGCCCGCACGCCTACCTGTCGATGAAGCTCGAACCCAAGGCCATTCCCGAACTGCCGCAGCCCCGCCCCGCGTTCGAGATCTGGGTGTACTCGCCGCGGGTCGAGGGCGTGCACCTCAGGTTCGGCAAGGTCGCCCGCGGCGGGCTGCGCTGGTCGGACCGCAGGGAGGACTTCCGCACCGAGATCCTGGGCCTGGTGAAGGCCCAGGAGGTGAAGAACACGGTGATCGTCCCCGTCGGCGCCAAGGGCGGGTTCGTCGGCAAGCGGCTGCCCGACCCGGCCGCCGACCGCGATGCCTGGCTCGCCGAGGGCATCGCCTGCTACCGCACGTTCATCTCCGGCCTGCTCGACATCACCGACAATCTGGTGGACGGCCAGGTCGTGCCGCCCGCCGACGTGGTGCGGCACGACGGCGACGACACGTACCTCGTGGTCGCCGCGGACAAGGGCACCGCCACCTTCTCCGACATCGCGAACGAGGTGGCCGTCTCCTACGGCTTCTGGCTCGGCGACGCGTTCGCGTCCGGCGGTTCCGCCGGCTACGACCACAAGGGCATGGGCATCACCGCCCGCGGCGCCTGGGAGTCGGTGAAGCGGCACTTCAGGGAGCTGGGGCACGACACCCAGGCCGAGGAGTTCACCGTCGCCGGCATCGGCGACATGTCGGGGGACGTCTTCGGGAACGGGATGCTGCTGTCCGAGCGCATCCGGCTGGTCGCGGCGTTCGACCACCGGCACATCTTCCTCGACCCGGACCCGGATGCCGCGCGTTCCTTCGCCGAGCGCAGGCGCCTGTTCGCACTGCCGCGCTCCTCCTGGGCCGACTACGACAGCGCGCTGATCTCCAAGGGCGGCGGCGTCCACCCGCGCAGCGCCAAGTCCATCCCGCTGACCCCGCAGGTCCGCGCCGCGCTCGGCATCGATGGCCGCGTGTCCGCGATGACCCCCGCCGAGCTGATGCGGGCCATCCTCGCGGCGCCCGTCGACCTGCTGTGGAACGGGGGGATCGGCACCTACGTGAAGGCGTCGTCGGAGTCGCACGCCGACGCGGGGGACAAGGCCAACGACGCGATCCGTGTCAACGGCCGCGACCTGCGCGCCAGGGTCGTCGGCGAGGGCGGCAACCTGGGCCTCACCCAGCGCGGCCGCATCGAGTACGTCCTCGCGGGCGGCCGGTGCAACACCGATGCCATCGACAACAGCGCGGGCGTCGACACCTCCGACCACGAGGTCAACATCAAGATCCTGCTCAACTCGGTGGTCGGCAACGGCGATCTGACCGTGAAGCAGCGCAACGAGCTGCTCGCGCGCATGACGGACGAGGTCGGCTCGCTGGTCCTGCGCAACAACTACGCGCAGAACGTCGCCCTGGTCAACGGCGCGAGCACCGCGCCGGGTCTGGTGCTCGCCCACCAGCGGTACATCCGCAGGCTCGGCGAGGACGGCAGGCTGAACCGGGAGCTGGAATTCCTGCCGGACGACGACGAGTTCCGCGAGCGCCGCGCCGCCGGCCGGGGCCTGACCGAGCCCGAGCTGTCGGTGCTGCTCGCGTACGCCAAGCTGGCCGTCACCGACGAGCTGATCGGGACCGACCTGCCCGACGACCCGTACGTCAGCCGGCTGCTGCACGCCTACTTCCCGAAGGAGCTGAACGAACGGTTCGCCGACCGCATCGACGGCCACGCGCTGCGCCGCGAGATCATCACGACCCTCCTGGTCAACGACACGGTCAACGTGGGCGGCTCCTCGTTCGTGCACCGCATGCAGGAGGAGTCGGGCGCCTCCACCGAGGAGGTCGTGCGGGCGCACACCGCCTCGCGCGCCATCTTCGGGCTCGCCGCCATCTGGGACGCCGTGGAGAGCCTGGACAACCAGGTGGAGGCCGACCTCCTCACCCGCATCAGGCTGCACAGCAGGCGCCTGGTCGAGCGCGGCGCCCGCTGGCTGCTCAACAACCGCCCGCAGCCGCTGAAGCTGACCGACACCATCGACCTGTTCGCCGAGCGCGTCGGGCAGGTCTGGGAGGAGCTGCCGAAGCTGCTGCGCGGGCAGGACCTGGAGTGGCACGCGACCCTGCTGGACGAGCTGGTGGCGGGCAAGGTGCCCGCGGAGCTGGCGCATCAGATCGCCGGGCTCTCGGGGGCGTTCCCCGCGCTGGACATCGTCGCCGTCGCCGACCGCACCGGCCGCAAGCTGCTTGACGTGGCCCGTGTGTACTACCACCTCAGCGACGAGCTGGGGATCTCGCGCCTCCAGGACCGGATCAGCGAGCTGCCGCGCGCCGACCGGTGGCAGTCGATGGCCAGGACCGCGATCCGCGAGGACCTGTACGCGGCGCACCAGCTGATCACCGCCGATGTGCTGGCGGTGGGCGACGCGGACTCCTCCCCGGAGGAGCGGTTCGCCGACTGGTCCAAGCGGAACGCGGCGGTGATCGGCCGGGCCCGCGGGACGCTGCGGGAGATCCAGTCCTCCGACAGTTTCGACCTGGCGAACCTGTCGGTGGCGATGCGGACGATGCGCACCCTGCTGCGCGCCAACCGGTAGGCGCGCGGCCCGGCGGGGCGGCCGGCCGCCCCGCCGGGATCAGGGGATCAGGTGACCAGGGGGTTAGGGGGTCAGGGGGTCAGCGGCGGCCGGGGCGGCTGGGGCGGGCGCGGACGTGCATGCGTTCGCCCTGGGCGCCGAAGAGGCTGAGGATCTCCACCGGCCGTTCGTCCGCGCTGCCGAACCAGTGCGGCAGCCGCGTGTCGAACTCGGCGGCCTCGCCGGGCCCGAGCACCAGGTCGTGCTCGGCGAGGACCAGCCGCAGCCGCCCGGCCAGCACGTACAGCCACTCGTAGCCCTCGTGCGTCCTGGGGTCGGGGGCGGGCCGGTCCGGCGGCGACCCCGGAATGATCATCTTGAACGCCTGGAGGCCGCCGGGCTGCCGCGTCAGCGGCAGCACCGTCCGGCCGCCGAGCGCCTGCCGCGGCGCCAGCCGCACCCGCGGGTCGCCGGTCTCCGGCGCGCCGATCAGCTCGTCCAGCGGCACCCGGTGGGCCTGGGCGATCGGCAGCAGCAGTTCGAGGCTGGGTCTGCGCAGACCGGACTCCAGCCGCGAGAGGGTGCTCTTGGAGATGCCGGTCGCCGCCGCGAGGGCGGCCAGCGTCACGCCGCGCTCGGTCCGCACCCGCCGCAGGCGGGGGCCGACCCCCGCGAGTACCTCGCCGATCTTCGTGGGCTGCTCGTCCGTCATGGTTGCCATTCCAGCGCATCCGTCCCGCAAACGGCAACACGAGTTGCCAAGAAGTGGTGACCGGGCGCAGGCTCCGGAACGAGGTGCCCGCGCGGTGCCGAACCGAGAGCGCGATCCGAGAGCGCGATCCGAGAGTGCGAACCGAGGAGTCCCGAGTGCACGCACATCAGCATGACCACGCCGCCACCGACGAGATCGACTGGGAGGCCATGGGCGACCATCTGGAGCGGGAGGCGGATATCCAGTCCCCGTTCCTGACCGCGGCCGTGGCCTGGCTCGCCGAACGGCTGCCCGGCGCCCGCCGTGTCCTGGACGTGGGCAGCGGACCCGGCGTCGCCGCCTGCGAGTTCGCCGGGCGGCTGCCACACGCCGAGGTGGTGGCCGTCGACGGCGCGCCGGGACTGCTGGCGCGGGCCGCGGCCCGCGCCGAGGCGGCGGGCGTCGCGGACCGGCTGCACACCCGGCACGCCGACCTGAGCGTCGACCTGAGCGACGGCCTGGCCGGTCTCGGCCCCGCCGACCTGGTCTGGGCGGGCCGCTTCGTGCACCACCTGGGCGACCAGCGGGCGGCGCTCGCCGCGCTCGCCGCGGCCCTGCGCCCCGGCGGCCTGCTGGCGCTGGTCGAGGGCGGGCTGCCCGCCCGGTTCCTGCCGCGCGACATCGGCCTCGGGCGGCCCGGACTCCTCACGCGACTCGACGCGGTGGAGGAGGAACGGTTCGCGCAGATGCGCGAGGAGCTGCCCGGCCGGACCGAGACCGTCGAGGACTGGCCCGGGATGCTGGTCTCGGCCGGCCTGACCGGCGCGCTCAGCCGCACGTTCCTCGTCGACACGCCCGCTCCGCTCGGCGGCGCGGCCCGCGCCCACCTGCACGGGCGCCTGGTCCGGCTGCTCCACGGGTGCGGCGACCGGCTGGACGCCGAGGACCGCGGCGCTCTGGAGGTGCTGACCGACCCCGAGGCGGCGGAGAGCATCCTCAGGCGCCAGGACGCGTTCTACCTCACCGCCGTCACCGTGCACACCGCTCAGCGGCCGCTGTAGGCGGGGCGCGCGGAGCGGGGCCGGGGCGCGCCCGCGGCCCGCAGCGCCACCGCGCCCGGCGCGGGGCGGCGGGCCTCGGGCGGCACGGCGGGCGGCACGCACCGGCCGCCGAGGAAGACCTGCCGGACCACGCGTTCGGCGGCGAAGCCGTCGGCGTACGGGCAGAACTGCCGCCGGAACGCTGCTCGTCGCGCCGCGCCGCGCGGGTCGGTCCACAGCCGGTGGCCGGTCAGGACCGCCGTCAGCTCCTCCTGCGTGCGGGTCACGGGCCCCGGGGCGGCGGCGGGCAGGTCCAGGTATACACCGTGCACGGCCCGGTACACCTCCCAGTCGTCGGCGTGCAGGATGATCGGCCGGTCGAGGCCCGCGTAGTCGAACAGCACGGGTGCGTAGTCGGTGACCAGGGCGTCGGCGGCGAGGCACAGTTCCTCGATTCGCGGGTGCGCGGTCACATCCAGCACGCCCGCGCCGGTGTGCCCGTACCCCGCGGCGCCGGCGCCGCCCGGGGCGCGGAGCAGCAGCAGGAAGCCGGGCCCGAGATCGCGGGCCAGCCGCGCCGGGTCGACGCCCGGCAGGTGCCCGCGGTCGTATCCGCGCCGCGCGGGCGCGTACAGCACGGCCAGCACGCCCTCGGGGATGCCGAGCCCGGCGCGGACGCGCAGCACGTCGGCGGCCGTCGCCGTGTGGAAGACGTCGGCGCGCGGCGAGCCGTACTCCAGCGTCAGGTAGGTGGCGGGGTAGGCGCCCTCCCAGGCGAGGGTGGTGTGGCGGTTGGCGGACAGGCAGTAGTCCCAGCGGTCGATCTGACGCAGCAGGCGCGGGATGTCGCGGTGCGGGATGTCGCGGTGCGGGAAGCCGCGGTGCGGGACGTCGAGGCCGACGTGGGCCAGTGGGGTGCCGCCGTGGGTCTGGAGACGCAGCTGTCCCGGGCGCTTGACCAGCGCGTCGGGGAACGCGCCGTCGCTCACCAGGTAGCGGGCGCGCGCCACCGCGCGGAGGTAGCGGCGGGTGCCGGGCGTCAGCGCGGGTACGCCCTCGGGCAGCGGCCCGGGGCCCGGGTCCGGCCGGGTGATCCAGGCGGTGCGGACGGCCGGGGCGAGTTCGCGGAGCTTGGCCTCGATCGCGGCCGGGTGCCCGGTGTAGCCGCCGCTTTCCGTGCTGAAGACGGCGAGCTTGCGGTCGAGCGGGCGGCGCAGCTGGAACCGGTAGTGCACGCGCAGCAGCCGGCCGCGCAGTCGGCCGCGGGTCCGGGCGCGGAGCCGGCCGGCCACGCGGTGGACGGAGAGCAGCAGGTGGAAGGCCCGGCGGGCGCCGAGGCGCAGCAGCAGCTGCCGCAGGCCGGCGGCGCGGCGCCGCCTGCCCAGGGCGGTCGCGCCCGCGGCGGCCCGGTGCCTGCGGCACAGGGCGCCTGAGCGCCGGAAGAACTCGGCGCGGTCGGCGGCGGGCAGCCGCCCGGGCGCGCGGTAGACGGCGGTGAGGTGGTCGACCATGCGGCGGTGGATCGCGGCGCGCCAGCGGTCGCCGCCCGGCAGCGTGGCCAGCTGAGCGAAGACGCGGTCGTACTGGGTGAGGACGTCGAGGTGGCCGCGGCCCGCGGCGCGCGCCCGGCCGCCGGTGCGGCGCACGCGGTGGTGCACGCAGGGGCGGTCGAGTACGGCCACCGAGACGGCGGCGGTCAGGGCCGGGTAGACGAAGGGCAGGTCCTGGTAGTGGCCGGGCGGAAAGCGCAGGTCGAGCCCGTCGATCAGGTCGCGGCGGTAGGCGGCGGCCCAGGCGACGGGCGGCAGGCGCAGCAGGGCGGGGCGTTCGGCGAGGGTGAACGTGCGCGGCCCGCGTTCGGCGAGCGCGCCCGGCGGGGTGCCCGGGGTGACGGCGCCGTGCCAGGCGGCGCGGGCGTGGCCGAACAGCAGCAACTGCGGGTCGCCGGTGGCGGCCAGGCGCGCGGCGATGGCGGCCAGGGCGCCGGGGGTGAGGGTGTCGTCGCCGTCGAGGAAGAGCAGGTAGTCGCCGCTGGCGTGGTCGAGTCCCGCGTTGCGGGCGGGGCCAGGGCCCGCGGTGCGGGGCAGCCGCAGCCCGGTGACGCGGGGGTCGGCCGCGGCGGTTTCGGCGATGATGTCGCGGCAGGCGTCCGGCGAGGCGTCGTCCACCGCGATCAGTTCGACGTCCTGGAAGTCCTGGGAGAGCACGGACGTCAGGCAGGCGGGGAGGTACGCCTGCACCTGGTGGGCGGGGACGATGATGCTGAAGCGGGGCACGGTGACATCCAGGGGGCAGCCGGGGACAGCGCATCGGATCGATTACACGGACCATCCGACAATCGCTTCTCGGCGGGCTGTTTCCCGGGACGCCGGAGGTGTCGGGGCTGCCGCACCGGGCGTTTTCCCCCGTTCGGCGGAGGCGGCCCGCCGTCGTGGCCCGCCGCCTCCGCCCGCCGCCTCCGCTCACCGCCTCCGCCCGCGCCTCACCGGCGGCTCACCGGCGGCTCACTTCACGGCGCCCGCCATCACGCCGGACACGAACTGCCGCTGGAAGGCGAAGAAGATGGCCAGCGGGATCAGCATGGTCAGGAACGCGCCCGGGGCGAGCACGTCGAAGTTGCTGCCGAACTGCCGCATCTCCTGCTGGAGCGCCACCGTCATGGGCGGCGAGCCCGAGTCGGCGAAGATCAGGGCCACCAGCATGTCGTTCCACACCCACATGAACTGGAAGATGGCCAGCGCCGCGATGGCCGGGCCGCCGAGCGGCAGCACGACGCGGGTGAAGAGCCGCACCTCGCCCGCCCCGTCCAGGCGCGCGGCCTCCAGTAGCTCGCGCGGGATCTCGGCGAAGAAGTTCCGCAGGAGGAAGACGGCGAACGGGAGTCCGAACGCGGTGTGGAAGAAGATGACGCCGAGGTTGGTCTCGAAGATGCCCAGGGTGTTGAACAGCCGCGCCACCGGGATCAGCGCCACCTGCACCGGGACCACCAGCAGGGCCACGACCACCAGGAACCACCAGTCGCGGCCCGGGAAGTCCAGCCAGGCGAACGCGTAGGCGGCCAGCGCGCCCAGCACGACCACCAGGAACGTGGACGGCACGGTGATGACCACGCTGGTCCATATCGATCCGGTGAAGTTGTCGTTCGACAGCAGGGCGTCGTAGTTCGACCAGGTCAACTGGTCGAGATCGGTCAGGACTTCCCACCAGCCGGTCGACGCGATGTCCCGCGAGTCGCGGAAGGACGACGCGAAGAGACCGGCCGTGGGCAGCAGCCACACCACGGCGAGCACGACGAGGACGACCCGCACCGTGCCGCCGGCGGCGAAGGAGGCCAGCCGCGAGACGACCGATGGCCGGGGCGGCCCGCCGGCCTCGGACGACGGGACCCGGGCCGGGTCCGGCAGTTGGGCGGTCTTGGTGGGAGCGGTCACCGCTGGTTCTCCCGTCGCAGCCTGCGTACGTTGATGATCATCACCGGCAGCACCAGAACCAGCAGGAACACCGCGATGGCGCTGCCGACGCCCTGGTGCGAATCGGTGCCGAAGGACGACAGGTACAGCTGGAGGGCCAGCACGTTCGCCTCGTCCTGTGTTGAGGTGGGCGCGATGATGTAGACCAGGTCGAAGATCTTCAGCACGTTGATCATCAGCGTCACCATGACCACCGCGAGCACGGGGGCGAGCAGCGGGACGGTGATGCGCCGGAAGACCTGCCACTCGTTGGCGCCGTCCACCCGCGCCGCCTCCAGCGTGTCCCGCGGCACCCCGGCGAGCCCGGCGGCGATCAGCACCATCGCGAAGCCCGCCCACATCCACACGTAACTGCCGATGATCGCGGGGGTGATGACGCTGGGGCCCAGCCACTCGGCGCCGTTGTACGGGGCCTGGAAGTCGCTGCCCGCCAGCCGCACCTGGGCGCCGTCGGCCTCGGCCGGCAGCGCGAACGTCCCGTCCTCGGCCGTCGTGGTCTCCGCGACCACCTCGCCGTCGGCCACCGCCTGGACGGTGATGCCGGACAGGCCCTTCTCCTCCGGGTCGACCGCGCCATCCGTGCCGCCGCCGCCCCGCGTGAAGTCCATCCACACGGTGCCGGTGACCTGGTCGCCCGGGGCCTGGGGCACGGCGGCGGGCGCCGCGTCCGCGAGCTCCGGCTGCGGCACCGCGACCAGCGGCAGCATCGCGGGGGAGCCCACCTCGGCCGGGGAGGTCAGCAGGTACGAGCCGTCCTCCTGGGCCTCGACCGGGCCATCGGGCCGCGGCTGCGCGTCCGGCCAGGCGGGGCTGTCGGCGAACGAGTCGTGCACCGTGGTCATGACCGCGTTGGCCACACCCCGGTCCGGATTCTGCTCGTAGACGAGGCGGAAGATGATGCCCGCCGCGAGCATCGAGATCGCCATGGGCATAAAGATGATCAACTTGAACGCGGTGGCCCACCGTATCCGCTCGGTCAGCACGGCGAAGACCAGTCCGAGCGCCGTCGCCACGGTCGGCGCGACGACGATCCAGATCAGATTGTTCTTGAGGGCCGTCCTGATGCCGTCGTTGGTGAACAACTCCTTGAAGTTGTCCAGCCCCACGTACGAGTCGCCCGAGGCATCGAACAGGCTGCGCCAGATCGAGTACCCGATGGGGTAGACGACCAGCGCGCCGAGCAGCAGCAGCGCGGGCAGCAGGAAGCTCGCGACCACCGACGGCCGTGCCTTGATCACCGCCACCTTGCCGGAAGCCATGGAAAGTCAGTCTCCGTCCGTCTGGTCCGTCAGTCGCCGTAGGCGTCGGCCGCCTGGGACTCCAGGTACTCCTGGGCGCCCCGGACGTCGGCCGGGTTGCGCAGGAAGTCCTGGAGTCCACGCCACATGCCCTGCCCGGTCGTTCCGCCGAAGGCGGCCGGCGTCTGGTCGGACATGTCGAACCGGAAGTCGTCGCCCGCGTCGATCAGCGCCTCGGCGATGCCGCGCTGCACGTCGTTGGGGTAGGCGTCGAATTCGAGTGACTTGTTGGGGGAGACGAAACCGCCCGGCTCCGCCCAGATGCGTGCCGCGTCCGTGGACGCCAGGAATGTGAGCAGCGCTTCCTGTGCCTCGCTCGCCTTGCCGTCCGGCGACACCGCCACTGCGGCGTCGCCCGCGCTGACCACCGGCGCCTCGCCCCCGCCGACCTCGGGGAACGGGAAGACCAGCGCGTCCTCGCCGATCACCGCGTCCGTGCTGTCGGTGATGACGGCGCCCACGAAGTCGGCCTCGAACACCATGCCGGCGTCCGGCGCCGTCAGGTTGATGAAGGTCTGGGTGACGGAGTCGGGGAACAGTGTCTGGAGTGAGCCGTTGGTGCCGTTCGCCAGGAGGCGCGGCTCGCCGAACACCTCACCGAGCGCGGTCAGCGCGTCCGCGACGCTCGGGTCCGTCCACGGGATCTCGTGCGCCGCCAGCCGGTCGTACATCTCCGGACCGGCCTGGGAGAGGTAGATGTTCTCGAACCAGTCGGTCAGCGTCCAGCCGTCGCCGCCCGCCACCGAGAGCGGCGTCGTGCCCGACTCCCACAGCGTCCACGCGGTGGTGACGAAGTCGTCCCAGGTCGCCGGGGGTTCGACACCGGCGTACTCGAACGCGGTGGCGCTGTACCAGACCAGCGACTTGTTGGCCGCCTTCACGTAGACGCCGTACCGCACGCCCTCGTGGGTGCCGAGATCCTGCCAGCCCGGTGTGTAGTTGGCGTCCAACTGCTCCTGAACGGAGTCGCCCAGCGGCGCTATCCAGCCATTTTCGGCGAACTCGTGCAGCACGCCGGGCTGCGGCACCATCACCACGTCCGGCGGCGCGCCGCCCTCGATCTTGGTGCCGACGAACTGCGAGACATTGTCCCCGCTCGGCACGTAGCTGACCGACGCGCCGGTGCGCGCCTCGAACTCGTCCAGGACCCGGACGAAGTTGTCCCGCTCGACACCGGTCCACACCGCGGCGACCTCCAGCTGCTCGCCGCTGAGGTCGGGCAGCTCGATGGTCGCGGGAACGTCGCTCGCGGCTCCCGTCTCCCCGTCGCCGCACGCCGTCAGCGTCAGCGCGCCGGCCGCGATCACCGCCAGCGCCGCGCGAGTCGCCCGCCGCCGGGACACCTGTCCCGAACCGTGCATGAGCACCGCCCTCACCACCCCTCTGGTGCGGCAACGCCCCTACCAGGCGCAGGGCCTGCCACGCCGCATGTCCTACGCCGAATGTTCCTACGCTGTGGCGAAGGAACCGGCAAGACCGCCGTCGGCGCAAACCCCCTTTGTGATCGTCATGTTACCGGCTGGGCATGACCATGATCGGAAAAGTCCGGAAGCGGAGGTCAGAGCGGTGCCAGGCCCGCGGCCGCGGGGCCCTGGCGGGCGACCGGGACCCGCGGCTCAGACGAGCGTCGCGGTGGCGGCCCGGCCCGCGTGGTCCGTCCGCGCCGCACGGGCCGCCGCACTCGCCAGCAGTGCCACGTCGGTCGGCCCGTTCCCCAGCTCGCGCACCGGACGCCGGGCCGGCGGGTCCCCGGCGCGCGCCCAGTCGAGGCGCGACACCGTCGGCCGCAGCGTCGACGTCCGCGGAATCCGGGCCGTCACCCGGCCCGCCTGGAACGCGGTCACCGCGCCCGAGGCCGGCCGCAGCTCGGCGCGGCCCGGCGGGCGGCCGCTCAGGGCCACGCGTATCTCCGCGCCCGGGACGTCACCGGCCGCGATCAGCCGGACCCCGAGGCGCTGCCCCTCCCGCGCCGCCGTCTCCAGCGCCCGCACCACCGAGCCGGCCGCCGGGCGGCCCGGGGCGCCGAGCGCGGGCGAGGTCAGGGCGTCGTAGTCGTCGACGAGGACCACGAGCCAGGGCAGCGCGCCGATCTCCGCGGCGGGCGCCCCCTCCTCCGCCGCGGACCGCAGGGCCACCACCCGGCCGCCGCGGCGGCGTGCGGCGGTGAAGTCCACCTCGCCGAGCAGCGCCGCCCGCCGCTTCAGCTCCTCCCGCAGGGCCTGCGCGAAAGCGCGCATCCGCACCGGGTCCGTCGCCCCCAGGTAGGAGGTGACGTGCGGCAGCTCGGCGCACGGACGCAGGCCCTCGCCGGAGCCCTCGACCAGCAGCAGCGACAGCGCGTCCGGCTCCTGGGCGGCGGCGAGCGAGGCGGCGAGGGCGCACAGCAGCTCCGTGCGCCCCGTGCCCGCGCCCCCATCGACGGCCAGCGGGCCGCGGGCCTCCGCCAGGTCGAGCGCGGCCGGGCCCTGCGTCCCTGTGCCCAGGACGAGCGGCAGACCGGAGTGCCGCGACCACCGCTCCCGCAGGGCGGTGGGCGTGACGCGGGACAGCTCCAGGGCGTCGAGCAGTCGGCAGGTCTCCGGCAGCGCGGTCACCGCCGGAGCCGGCGGCGCGCCCGCGACCTCCTCGCCGACCGGCGCGAGCGCCCGCGCGAACCGCTCGGCCCAAGCGGGCGACACCGCGTCCGCCCCGGCCGTCGGGCCCGCGTCCCCCGCGGGCCCGGTCAGCCGCAGGGCCGTGGCCACGGGACCGCTGAGCACGGCCACCGCGCCGCAGGAACGCAGCAGCGGGGCCGCCACATTGGCCGCGGCCAGCGTCTGCCCCACGGGAAGACCGCCGGGCTGCGGGGTCTCGCCGAGCACCAGCAGATGAATCCCGGCCGCCGGGCCCTCGGCCGCCAGCCGGGTGAGCGCGGCCCGGGCCTGGGCGTCCCCGGGGTCGCCGTCGACCAGGACCACCGTGCGCCGGCCCGGGTGCGGGCGCGCCAGCAGCTCGGTCAGCTCCCGCGCCCTGGCCGCGGCCTGCCGCGGGTCGAAGGCGAGCAGCAGCCGGCAGTCCTGCCCCGCCGCGGGGCGCAGGTGCGGCAGCCAGCCGAGCCAGGACCAGTCCCGCGCCCGGTCCACGGCCAGTGCCACCAACTGGAGGGCGCTGGGCGGGTGCAGGCCCGCGAGCTGGGCGAGCACCGAGCGGGCCACGCCGGTGATCCGCTCCCGTGGCCCGGCGAGGCCGAGGGAGCCGGCCCGCGGCAGGGCCACCGTCACCGGGGGCAGCACGCCGGGCGCCTGCTGGACGGTGCCGAGCCGGACGGTGAACGCGTCGGGGTGCGCCGCGCTCCGCTCCCACAGCCGCGGGCCCGCGTCCAGCGCGGTCAGCAGCAGCGTGGCCGGATCGGGCCAGCGGGACTCCGCGGGCTCCGCCCGCGGCGGGGCCGCCGCGGGCCCCTGCGGTGCGTCCGCCTCCTGCCCGCCGAGCCGCCCGAGCGCCCAGCCGGTCAGGCCGCGTCTGGCGCTCCGCTCGGCGGGAGCGGCGGGAGCGGCGGGCGGCGGCTGCTCCGGGGCGCCCGCCGTGACGACGCGGAGCACGGACTCGCCCAGCCGCAGCAGCGAGCCGGAGCGCACGGGCTGCGGGCCGCGCCGGACGGGCGCGCCGTTGAGCAGGGTGCCGTTGGTGGAGCCGAGGTCGGTCACCGTGACCGTGCCGTCGGGGGCGAGGGCGAGGGCGCAGTGCACGCGGGAGACATCAGGGTCGTTGAGCGGGATGTCGGCGTCGGCGGATCTGCCGATCCTGGCCTCGCCGCCGCGGAGCAGGTGAACGCCACCAGCGTCGGGGCCCGAGACGACGAGCAGCGTGGCGGGCACGGGCTCGCGGCCGGGACCCTCCAGCGGGCGGTGGAAGGCGAGCACCGCGCCGTCCACCAGCGGCGGCCTGCCGAGGAGGGCCTGCCGCGGGTCGAGCCGCTGGTCCTCGCAGTACACAGAACCGGGCGCGGCCGAGCCCGGCGCCACCGTGGCGGCGAGCGAGCCGAGGACGGCGTCGAGCGGGGTGTCGGCGGGAGCGGCGACCTCCACGTCGACGCCTGTGGCGGCATCGCCATGTCCGAGAACGGTCAACCTGATGTGAAGCGGCATCGGCCCTCCCGGTCACCTCGCCAGCCCGGCTGCCACGGTCTCGACCGCGCGAGTCGTCGCATCGGATGCTGATGCTGAAAGCATCCTCGCACCCGCCACTGACAGCTCGTCGCGCCACCGGCGCTTAATGATCTTGATTGGTCATATCTGACCAGAACTGATCGGTGCCGAGCGGCAACTCCGCCCCGCGCACCGGTCTTCGCGGACCGCACAGCGCCCCACGGTAGCCAGCGGCAACCGAGCACGCCACGGGTGCGTCCCTGCCCGTACGCACCCCCGTTCCCTCGGCCCTCCGCCGCCCGGGGACGGCGCCACTACAGTAGGTGGCTCGGGTCTCGTCACCACCAGCGAAGCATCAGGGAGCACACGTGCGGCCGGTAGGCAGCAAGTACCTGCTTGAAGAGCCGCTCGGGCGCGGCGCCACCGGCACCGTCTGGCGTGGGCGCCAGCGGGAGGCCGCGGGCGACGAGGCCGCGGTCGCGGGGCAGCCGGGTGAGCAGGTCGCCGTCAAGGTCCTCAAGGAGGAGCTGGCCCACGACCCCGACGTCGTGATGCGCTTCCTGCGGGAGCGCTCCGTCCTGCTCCGGCTCGGCGGCGACGGCCACGACAACATCGTCCGTACCCGCGACCTGGTCGTCGAGGGCGACGTGATCGCCTTGGTCATGGACCTGATCGACGGTCCCGACCTGCACCGCTACCTGTACGAGAACGGCCCGCTCACCCACATCGCCGCCGCGCTGCTGACCGCCCAGATCGCCGACGCGCTCGCCGCCGCCCACGCCAAGGGCGTCGTCCACCGCGACCTGAAGCCGGCCAACGTGCTGCTCGCGGGCGCGAACGACGACAACAGGCCGCTGCGCCCGATGCTCACCGACTTCGGCATCGCACGGCTCGCCGACTCCCCGGGCGTCACCCGGGCCCACGAGTTCGTGGGCACTCCCTCCTACGTGGCGCCCGAGTCCGCCGAGGGCCGCGCGCAGACCTCGGCCGTCGACATCTACAGCGCCGGCGTCGTGCTGTACGAACTGATCACCGGGCAGCCCCCGTTCAGCGGCAGCAGCACCCTCCAGGTCCTCCAGCGCCACATCACCGAGGAGCCGAGGCGGCCCGACGGGATGCCAGGCCCGCTGTGGACCGTGCTCGACTGCTGCCTGCGCAAGGCCCCGGACGAGCGGCCCGCCGCCGCCGCGCTGGCCCGCGCCCTGCGCACGGTCGCCGCCGGCATCAACGAGAACGCCAGCGACCGCCAGCGCAGCGCCGCCCTCGGCGTGACCGCGCTGCTGGTGCCCGACGCCTCGCCGGTGAAGGTGCCGGGCACCGGCATCTCGCCGCCCGGCTCGGCCGAGCCGACGCAGGCGCTGCCCGGCGGCTCGGGCGGCGCCGGCGGTGCGGGTGGCGCCGACCCGTTCGCCGCCACCGGCGTGCTGCCGCCGCAGGGTTCGCCCGATCCCGGCCTCGACTCCACCCGGGCCATGCCGATGCCGGGCGCCTCCGAGCCGGACGGGCCGCACCCCTGGCAGGACCAGATGCGGGCCGCGCGCGACCGCAACGAACCGACCCGCGTGCAGCCGGTGGACCCGGCGCAGGACCCCCTGTACCGCGCCCCCCGCCGCCAGCCGCAGCAGCCGCCGCAGCGCCGCCCGCAGCGGCGGCCCGTTCCGCCGCCGCAGCAGGCGCAGCCCCCGCAGTACGGCTATCAGCAGCAGCAGTACCAGCAGCCGCAGCCCCCGCCCCAGCAATACCCGCAGCCGCAGCCGCAGCAGTATCAGCGGCCCGTTCCGCCGCCCTACCAGGAGCCGCAGCCCCGCCGCCGGGAGGAGCGGCCGCGCCGCGAGCCGCGCGAGCCGCGGCGGTCACGCAGCGCAAACCCCATGCGGATTCCGGGACTCGGCTGCCTGAAGGGCTGCCTGTTCATGGTGCTGATCCTGGTGATCATCGGCTTTCTTGTGTGGAACTTCACACCGCTCCAGGACTGGATTGCCGACGGCCGGAGTTTCTGGGACACCGTGACGGAGTGGTTCGACGACGTCCGCGAATGGATGGGACTCATCGACGAAGCCCAGCGGCAGGGCGAAGAGATCCAGGAGAACATCCCGAATAGCGAATGACCTCGGAGATTTATCGACTTCCGAGGGGGTAATTTCAGCGGGGCATGCGAGTAAAACCGGGCAACCCGGGCGCCGGGCCGCCGTTGGTGTCACAGCGGCGTCGTAGCCTCACGCCATGGCACGGAACATCGGCAGCCACTACACCACCCACCGCGTGCTCGGCCGCGGCAGCGCCGGAACGGTGTGGCTCGGCGAGGGTCCTTCAGGCCCCGTCGCCGTGAAGGTGCTGCGCGAGGATCTCGCCGCGGACCCCGACCTCGCCGAGCGCTTCGCCCACGAGCGGCACACGCTCCTCGGCCTGGAGCACCCCAACATCGTGGGCGTCCACGACCTGGTCATAGGGGGCCCCGACGCCCGCGACATCGCCCTGGTGATGGACCTCGTCCGCGGCCCCGACCTGCGCAGTCACCTGGAGCGCGAGCGCCGCCTGCGCCCGCACGCGGCCGTGGCGATCGTCGCCGAGGTGGCCGGCGGCCTCGCGGTCGCCCACGCCGCGGGCATCGTGCACCGCGACGTCAAGCCGGAGAACATCCTGCTCGACACCACCACACCCAGGACGCGTGCGCTGCTCACCGACTTCGGCGTCGCCAAGCTCATCGACGAGCCGCGGCACGGCGGCAAGGGCGGCGTCGTCGGCACCCCCGACTACATGGCCCCCGAGATCGTCGAGGGCCTCCCGCCCCGCGCGGCCGTGGACATCTACGCGCTGATCACCGTGCTGTACGAACTGCTGGCCGGGTTCACGCCGTTCGGCGGCGGCCACCCCGGCGCGGTGCTGCGGCGGCAGGTCACAGAAACCGCGGCCGAGCTGCCCGGTATCCCGCGCGACCTGTGGGAGCTGATGCAGCAGTGCCTGGCCAAGGCGCCCGCCTCGCGGCTGCGCGCCGTCGAGCTGGCCTCGCGGCTGCGCGAGCTGCTGCCCGCGCTCGAAGAGCTGCCGCCACTCGACCTCGGCGACCCGGCCCCCGCCGACGGCGCGGGCCGGGCGGACGGGGCGGCGGAAGCGGCCGTCGACGCCACGGACCCGGCCGCCGCGCCCGGCACCCCGGCCCGCGCGGCGGTGCCGCTCGTCCGCGGCGCCGCCCCCGACTCCGAGCGCGCCACCCACACCCGGATGCGCGTGCCGGACGCGGACGAGCTGGCCGGGGGCGCGCACGGCACGGCGCGCGTCATCAGGCCGGTCGGCCAGCCGCGGGCGGGCTCCGCCCGGCACGGCGCGGCGGCACGCCGCAGGCGGCGGCTCGCGGTGACCGCCGCGGGGCTGCTGGGGGCGGGCGCCCTGGGCGGATGGCTGCTGTTCTCCGGCGGCGAGGATGACGGGGCCGACGGCCTCGGCCCCGCCGGGCCTGGCGTGGAGCAGCCGGACGACTCGGGTGCCCCCTGAGCGGCAGCGGTTACGCTGGGGGCGTGGCAGTCGTCGACGTATCCGAAGCTCTGAAGTCCCTCAGCTCCACCATGGAGTCGATCGAGGCCGTGATGGACCTCGACCGGCTGCGGGCGGACATCGCCGTCCTGGAGGAGCAGGCCGCCGCGCCCACGCTCTGGGACGACCCCGAGAGCGCCCAGCAGGTCACCAGCCGGCTGTCTCTGCTCCAGGGGCAGCTGCGCAAGACCGAGGAGCTGCACGGCCGCATCGACGACGTCGAGGTGCTCTTCGAGCTGGCGGAGACGGAGAGCGACGACGACGCCAGGCGCGAGGCCGAGGCCGAGCTGGAGGCCGTGCAGAAGGCGGTGGCCGAGCTGGAGGTCAGGACCCTGCTGTCCGGCGAGTACGACCAGCGTGAGGCCATGGTGTCCATCCGCGCGGAGGCCGGCGGCGTGGACGCGGCCGACTTCGCCGAGCAGTTGCAGCGCATGTACCTGCGCTGGGCGGAGCGCCGCGGCTACTCGACCGAGGTGCTCGACACCTCCTTCGCGGAGGAGGCCGGGATCAAGTCCACGACGTTCACGGTCAAGGCGCCCTACGCGTACGGCACGCTGTCGGTCGAGCAGGGCACCCACCGGATGGTGCGCATCTCCCCGTTCGACAACCAGGGGCGCCGCCAGACCTCGTTCGCGGGCGTCGAGGTGCTGCCGGTGGTGGAGCAGACCGACCACATCGAGATCCCGGAGAACGAGATCCGGGTGGACGTCTTCCGCTCCTCGGGCCCGGGCGGCCAGTCCGTCAACACCACGGACTCGGCGGTGCGGATGACTCACCTCCCGACCGGCATCGTCGTGTCCTGCCAGAACGAGAAGTCCCAGATCCAGAACCGCGCGGCCGCCATGCGCGTCCTCCAGGCCCGGCTGCTGGCGCACCAGCGCGCGGAGGAGCAGGCGAAGATGGACGCCCTGAAGGGCGATGGAGGCAACTCCTGGGGGAACCAGATGCGCAGCTACGTTCTCCAGCCATACCAGATGGTCAAGGACCTGCGTACGGAACATGAAGTCGGAAACCCGCAGGGCGTTTTGGACGGGGATATCGACGACTTCCTCGAAGCCGGAATCCGGTGGCGGAAACAGCGCGAGAAGTAACCATCACACAACTTCCACCGTCAGTCCGGCGTTTAGTGGACATCATGCTTGACGCCTGTCCGTTCAGCGGGAAAGCTGTTCGCCTGGCATGCCTATGATCTGGGGTGCGTGTCGTGCGAGGGGCCAGTGAGTCACAGGAGATCCCCTGCCGCCCCGCTGCCCTTGCGCGAGGCTGCCCCAGATACAGGGACATTGTCACCTAACGAACAGCTACAGGGGGTAGTGGATACATGGCCAGTCCCAAGACCCGGGCCAACATGGCGCGCGTGGCCGCGGCCGCGGTCTTCGCGGCGGGGGCGTCGCTCGCCGTCGTCGGCACCGCTTCTGCGAGTGACCCGGCGAGCAGCCCGAAGGCTCCGGCCGATGTCCAGGCGAACACCATCGTGGGCATCGTCGAGGGCAACGAAGGCGGGGTCCTCGGCCTCGTCGAGGGCGCCGAGGGTGGTAACGAGGAAGGCGGCGGCGACCAGGGCGGCGTTGACGGCGACGAGGGCGGTGTCGACGGCGACGAGGGCGGCGTTGACGGCGACGAGGGCGGCGTTGACGGCGACGAGGGCGGCGTTGACGGCGACCAGGGCGGTCAGGACGGCGACCAGGGTGGCCAGGACGGCGACCAGGGCGGTCAGGACGGCGACCAGGGCGGTCAGGACGGCGACCAGGGTGGCCAGGACGGCGACCAGGGCGGTCAGGACGGCGACCAGGGCGGTCAGGACGGCGACGAGGGCGGCGTTGACGGCGACCAGGGTGGCCAGGACGGCGACGACGGCGACGACGACCAGGGCGGCAGCGTCCAGGGCGTGAACGAGGGCGGCACCGGCGGCCTCGACCCCGACACCGAGGGTGGCAGCAGCCCGATCGAGCAGGACGACCCGACCGAGGAGATCACCGACCAGGTGCCGGCCGAGGAGGAGGGCGGCGAGGAACTGGCCGAGACCGGCTCCTCGACCAACCAGGCCCTGCTGATCGTCGGTGCCGCGACCATGATCGCCGGTGGCGTCGGCTTCCGTTACCTGCCGCGTCTGATCAACAAGGGCGCCACCCCCGCCTGATGCGGGGACGGTAGTCCACAGCACGACGCAGCACAGCACAGCACAACGTAACGGGCCCGGAGCAATGCGTTGCTCCGGGCCCGTTCGTCGTGTCCGTGGGCCTCAGGCCGTGATCTAGGCGGGCCGTGTCGCCAGGAAGGCGACGGCGGCCAGCGTCAGCAGCAGGGCGACCAGCGCCGCCGGGCTGCCCAGGGCCGCCCATGGCCTGCGCTCCTCACGCAGGCGGGCCAGCTCGGCCCGGCAGACGCCACAGCGGCCCTCGCTCACCCGCCCCGCGCAGTTTGCGCACACAAGCCAGTCGGCGATCATGCGATCGTCTCCTCTCATCTCCCCCTCGCTCTCTACTGTGCCAGGCTCCGGGGGCGGGCGCAGAACCCTGATGGGGACAAAGGGGATGGCTTGGGACGCTGCCTGCGGACCGCGCGTCGCTTCGCGTATGGTCTGCCCCAGCGCGGAGGGAGTCCTTCGCATGTACCCGGCCACGACATGGTGTAACCGTGATCCGATTCGACAACGTCTCCAAGACGTACCCCCGGCAGAACGCGCCGGCGCTGCACGACGTCTCGCTGGAGATCCAGCGGGGGGAGTTCGTCTTCCTCGTCGGCTCCTCCGGCTCCGGCAAGTCCACGTTCCTGCGGCTCGTTCTCCGCGAGGAGCGGGCGAGCATCGGCACGGTGCACGTGCTCGGCAAGGACCTCGGGCGGCTGTCCAACTGGAAGGTGCCGCAGGTGCGCCGCAAACTGGGCACCGTCTTCCAGGACTTCCGGCTGCTGCCCAACAAGACGGTGGGGGAGAACGTCGCGTTCGCCCTCGAAGTCATCGGCAAGTCGCGCGGCCAGATCCGCAAGACTGTTCCCGAGGTCCTCGATCTCGTCGGACTCGGCGGCAAGGACGACCGGATGCCGGGCGAGCTGTCCGGCGGTGAGCAGCAACGCGTCGCCATCGCACGGGCGTTCGTCAACCGCCCCATGCTGCTGATCGCCGACGAGCCGACGGGCAACCTGGACCCGCAGACCTCCGTGGGCATCATGAAGCTCCTCGACCGCATCAACCGCACCGGCACCACCGTGGTCATGGCGACCCACGACTCCCAGATCGTCGACCAGATGCGCAAGCGCGTGATCGAGCTTGAACGGGGACGGCTGGTGCGCGACCAGTCCCGCGGCGTCTACGGCTATCAGCACTGACCGGTTCTCACCGGGTATCGACCGAGTACTGAAAGGACGCCATGCGCGCCCACTTCGTCCTGTCGGAGATCGGCGTCGGTCTCCGCCGCAACGTCACGATGACCTTCGCGGTCATCGTCTCCGTCGCCCTATCGCTGGCGCTGCTCGGCGGCTCCCTGCTCGCCCGCGAGCAGGTCAACAGCATGGAGGACTACTGGTACGACCGGGTCGAGGTGTCGATCTTCCTCTGCAACGCCAACGACGCCGAGTCCGGCGACCCCAACTGCTCGCGCGGCGCGGTCACCGAGGAGCAGAAGGAGGAGCTGGAAGCGGAGCTGCGGGAGCACAATCTCGTCGAGGAGGTCTACCACGAGACGGCCGAGGAGGCGTACGAGCACTATCAGGAGCAGCAGAAGGAGTCACCGATCGCCGCGGTGGTGACCCCGGACCAGATGCAGGAGTCGCTGCGGGTCAAGCTGACGGACCCGACGAAGTACGACGTCATCTCCTCGGCGTTCGCCGGCCGCGACGGCGTCCAGTCGGTGACCGACCAGCGCTCGCTGCTGGAAAACCTCTTCAACCTGCTGAACGGCGTCAACTACGCGGCGCTCGGCCTGATGGCGCTGATGCTGGTGGTCGCGCTGCTGCTGATCGTCAACACCGTGCGTGTCTCCGCGTTCAGCCGCCGCCGCGAGACCGGCATCATGCGGCTGGTCGGCGCCTCCAGCTTCTACATCCAGCTGCCGTTCATCCTGGAGGCGACGATCGCGGGCATGCTGGGCGCGGTGTTCGCCTGCCTGCTGCTGGTCGGCGTCAAGTACTTCGCCATCAACAACTTCCTCGCGGAACGGATTCCGGCGATCGACTTCATCGGCTGGGACGCGGTGCTCTCGGTGCTGCCGTTCGTCCTGGTCGTGGGCGCGCTGATGCCGTCCATTGCAGCTTTCTTCGCGCTGCGCAAGTACCTGAAGGTGTAAGAGGGGTGTGATTTTTTCCCCGCCCTGCCGTGATGTTCATCTCCCGTACGCCCCCGGGATGTGTCCTACACTCCGCACCATGTCACGTCCGTGTCACGACATTTCGTCCCGCGCCGCACGGCGCGGGACGGCTCTCGCGTTCGTCTTCGCGGGGGTGCTCATGACAGGCGCCGCCACCGGTGCGTGGCCCGAGGCGGCGGGCGGCAGCGAGCCCGGCCCGCCACCGACGCGCGGCACGGCGGACGGCCGGGGCGACGCCGGCCGGATCGTGAGCGAAAGCGGCGACCAGTGGGCATCCGCCTACTCCGCCGAGGAGTACGCGGAGATGGCCCAGAGCCTCGCCGGGGAATACGTCGGCACCGGCATAGCGGTCGTCCGCACCTCCGCCGGCCACATCGAGGTCAGCGACGTGCACGCGGGCAGCCCCGCGGAGCGGGCCGGCATCCGGCCGGGCGACGAGATCCGCACGATCGACGGCGTCGGCCTCGACGGCAGCCCCGTCACCGACGCCGTGAGCCGCCTGCGCGGCAGCGACCGGCCCGAGCGGGCGGGGCCCGGCAGCACCGTGCGGCTCGGCCTGGAGCGGGACGGCCGCACGTGGGAGACCGAGATCGAACGGGCCAGGCTGTCCATCCAGCCGGTCACCGTCGAACGGGACGCGCCCGGCGCCGCGCGCATCCACGTCAGCGCGTTCACCCGCGGCTCGGCCGACGCGCTGCGGGCCGCCGTCGCCGAGATCCCCGCGGAGGACGGCATCGTGCTCGACCTGCGCGGCAATGCGGGCGGCCTGCTCGCGGAGGCCGCGGAGGCCGCGGGCGTCTTCCTCGACGGCGGCCTCGTCGCCACCTACGACGTGCACGGCAGTCAGGAGGCACTGCACGCGGAGCCCGGCGGCGACACCGCGCGCCCCCTGGTCGTACTGGTGGACGGCGGCACGATGAGTTCGGCCGAAATGCTGACCGGCGCGTTGCAGGACCGCAACCGCGCGGTGGTCGTCGGCTCGCGCACGTTCGGCAAGGGAACGGTCCAGCTGCCGAGCGAGCAGCCGGACGGCTCCGTCGCGGAACTCACGGTGGGCCACTACGCCACGCCATCGGGCCGGACGGTCGACGACGACGGGATCACCCCCGACCTGCCCGTGACACCGGGCGCCGACGCGGAGGCCGAGGCGTACACGGTGCTGGGCGGCCTCGCGGCCGGCGGTTAGGTCCGGCAGGGCCATTAACTCCCGGGCCCGCGGGCGCGCGGCCCAGTAGAGTGGTCGGGTCATGGCTAAGGGGAAAGAGACGGGGCGCAAGCTCATCGCGCAGAACAAGAAGGCGCGACACGACTATCACATTCTGGATACGTACGAGTGCGGACTGGTACTGACCGGCACCGAGGTCAAATCGCTGCGCCAGGGGCGGGCCTCGCTGGTCGACGGCTTCGCGCAGCTGGACGGGGCCGAGGTCTGGCTGCACAACGTGCACATTCCGGAGTACGCGCAGGGCACGTGGACCAACCACAGCGCCCGGCGCAAACGGAAGCTGCTGCTGCACCGCTCCGAGATCGACAAGCTGATCGGCAAGATCCAGGAGAGCGGCCTCACGCTCGTGCCGCTCGCGCTGTACTTCAAGGGCGGGAGGGCCAAGGTCGAGGTCGCGCTGGCGCGCGGCAAGCGGGAGTTCGACAAGCGGCAGACGCTGCGGGAGAAGCAGGACCGCCGGGAGGCGGAGCGCGCGATGTCGGCGGCTCGCCGCAAGCAGCGGGCGTGACGTACACTTGGGGGTGGCGCCGTCACCGGTGATCCGCGTCAGGAATGACCGGGACGGGCTGTTTGTTAACTCAACACGGGGATGATCGGTTTCGACAGCGGCTGTCGAAGCAGGGGAAGCGAGCCGAGGAACGCGGCAATGATCTCGTTAACCATGTGCCGCAAAAAAATAATCGCCAATCAGAAGCGCGATTCCTTCGCCCTCGCTGCATAAGCAGCGAGCTGTGAAGTGTCAGCCCGGGGGTGTTCCCTCCCCGGTGTCTGGCATCAGCTAGGGGACTCACCAAAGGTTTCGGTCACGGGAGCCTGAGGGACAACACACAGTGACTGAGCCCGTCGGAGACTTGTCCGCGTGATCTCCGGGGCCGAGAAAAGCACAGCGGACTGCGCTCGGAGAAGCCCTCCTTCCACTCCGTTGGACGCGGGTTCGATTCCCGCCATCTCCACGAAGACGACAGGCGACGTATGCCCGCGGACCGCGCGGGCCGGGTCGCCTTCGTCGTTTTTGCTCGGCTTCGTGTGTGACCGCGCGCGGAGCGTGGTGTTATGGGGTGTTTCACAGGGGGGATCGCTACTCTCTGTCAGTGGGCGGGGGTAGGGTGCGGTGCATGGGGAGGAATCGTGTGCGCCTGGGGGCGCTCATCGGAGGGACGGCCGTGGTCGTCGTGCTGGCGGTGCTCGGTGTGCTGCTGGTGCGCGGGGACGGCGGTGGGGACGACCGGGCGGACCGGGCCAGGAGCGGGGCCGAGTCGTTCCTCGACGCCTGGGCGTCGGGCGATCTCCAGGCCGCGGCCGGGCTGACGGACGATCCGGAGGGCGCGCAGTCTCTGCTGGACTCCGTCCAGGGCAACATGCGCGCGGAGTCGGTGGCGTTCGAGGTCTCCGGCGATCCGGCGGAGCCCGGCGGCGAGGAGCAGGACGACGCGCTGGCCGTGCCCTTCACCGCGACTTACACGCTTGAGGGCATCGGCGAGTGGTCCTACGACTCCACCGCCGTCATGCTCCCCGCGGCGGACGGCGCGGACGACTGGACCGTGCGCTGGGAGTCCGCGCTCGTGCACCCGCAGCTCGCCGAGGGGCAGACGCTGGTGCTGTCCGTGGAGGACGCCGAGCGGGCGCCGGTCCTCGCGGCCGACGGCAGTGAGCTGGCCGGGCCCTCAGCCGTGTGGGACATCAGCATCTGGCCCGCCCGGCTGACCGATCCGGATGCCGCCTACGCCACGCTCGATGAGCTGGACGCGGGGATAGACACCGAAGCGCTGGCGGACCGGGTGGCGGAGGCGGACCCGGACCAGGCCGTGTCGGTGATCACCCTCAGGGATGCCGACTACCAGGAGCACGCGGACGCTCTCCGCGCCGTCGAGGGGCTCCAGGCCCGGGAGGGCAGCCGCACGCTGGCCCACGCCGCCCGGCCGCTGGTCGGCGGGGTCGACCCGGACACCGGCGCCGGCACCTCCGGTCTCCAGGAGCGGTACGACGAGCAGCTCGCCGGCACCGCGCCGGCGGCCGTGGTCATCGCCGACCGCGAGTCGGGCGACGCCGTGGAGACCCTGCACGAGCAGGACGGCGGCGAGCCGGGCACGCCCGTGGGGACGACGCTCGACCCGCAGGTACAGCAGGCCGCCGAGGCGGCGCTCGAAGACCTGGGGCGGGACGGGTCGATCGTCGCCGTCCAGCCGTCCTCGGGGCACGTACTGGCCGCCGCGGACTGGCCGGCCGACGGGTTCAACCGGTCCCTCCAGGGGCAGTTGGCACCCGGCTCCACGTTCAAGGTGCTGACGGCCGCCGCCCTGCTGGAGGGCGGCACCGCCCCCGACGACGTGCTGGGCTGCCCGCAGTACGTCACGGTCGACGGCCAGCGCTTCGAGAATCAGGACGAGTTCGAGCTGGGGCCCGGCACCACCCTGCGCGAGGCGATCACCGCCTCCTGCAACACGGCTTTCATCGACAATCTGGACCGGTTCGAGCACGACTCGCTCAGCCGCATATCCGAGTCCTTCGGGATAGGCGCCGTATGGGACGTCGGTGCCACCACCTTCGACGGCAGCGTGCCCGTCACCGAGTCGCCGAATCAGCTGGCCGGCTCGCTGATCGGGCAGGACCGGGTGCAGGCCAGCCCGCTGGTCATGGCGTCCGTCGCGGCCACCGTCGCGGACGGCACCTTCCGGCAGCCCGTGCTCGTGCCGGACGCGGTGGAGGAGCGGCACGAGGCCGGGGCCGGGCTGAGCCAGGGCACCGCCGAGGCACTGCGGTCGATGATGCGCGACACCGTCACCGACGGGTCCGCTTCGGCGCTGGACGGCGTGCCCGGCGATCCGCACGGCAAGACCGGCACGGCCGAGTTCCGTGACGAGGACGGCGAGTTGTCCACCAACGCCTGGATAATCGGCTTCCTGGCGGACAGCGACCTGGCCTTCGCGGTGATGTTGGAGGACGGCGGCTCGGGCGGCACGGATGCCGGGCCGCTCGCCGCCGACTTCCTCAACGCGCTGTAGTCGGCCGCCGGGGGCGGGTGGCCGCGGTCACCGCCGCGGCCAGGCAGGCCGCGGCCATGGGGAAGGCGTACGCGGTCACCGCGCCGTGGGCCTCCACGAGCGCGCCGCCGCCCGCCGAGCCGGTCGCTATGCCGCCGAGCAGCGCGGCCACCGCGAGCGTCATGCCCTCGTTCAGCCGCCCGGCGGGCGTCACCTGCTGGATCAGCGTCATGCCGGTGACCATGGCCGGGGCGGTCGCCATTCCCGCGATCAGCAGCACCGGGGCGAGCAGGAGCAGGGATTCGGCGCGCGCGGCGAGCGGCAGCATCGACATCAGCACCGCCATGGCCGCGACGCACCGGGTGAACCGGCCGCGCACCGTTCCGCGCGGGCGGAGCAGGCCGAAGAGCAGCCCCGCCGCGGCGGAGCCGGCGGCCTGCGCCGCCAGCACGGCGCCGGCCAGGGCCTGCTGCCCGCGCTCCTCGGCGAACGCGATGGTTACCACCTCCATCGCGCCGAACAGCGAGCCCACGCACAGGAACGTGCCGAGCAGCGCCGCCATGCCGGGGGCCCGCAGCGGCGGCGGCCCGGGCACCGCCTGCCGCGCGGGCGGGGGCTCCGTCCGGCGCTGCGCCGCGAACGCCAGGGTGCCGCCGAGCATCAGCACCGCCGCCGTCAGCGTGCCGGCCTCGGGGAACAGCGCCGTGCACAGCAGCGCCGCGACCACGGGGCCGCACATGAAACACAGTTCGTCCATGGCCTGTTCGAAGGCGTTGGCGGTGTGGCGGGCCGCCACGGCACCGGCGGCCGGGCCGCGGTGCAGGTGCGCCCAGCGGGCGCGGGACAGGCCGCCGGTGTTCGGCTGGGCCGCCGTCAGCAGCTGGCAGCAGAAGTAGCTCCACACCGGGGCGCCGAGTGCCACGCACGCCAGCAGCCCCAGGTGTCCCGTCGCGGTCAGCAGCGCCGCGGGCACGATGACCCGGGCCTGGCCGTGCCGGTCCACCAGGCGTGCGATCAGCGGCCCGGCGACGGTGGCGAGGACCAGGCCCGCGGCCACCACTGCACCGGCCAGCGCGTAGGAGCCGTGGTGCGCGGTCAGCATCATCACGGTGGCCACCCCGAACATGCCGGAGGGCAGCCGGGCGACCAGGTTCGGCACGGTGAACGCCACGGTGCCCGGCGTGGCGAACAGCCGCGCGTACGGCGCGAGTCGGCGCGGGCCCCGGCGCCCGCGGCGCGGCGGGCGTTCGCCGGGCGCGGCGGCGATCAGCTGGCCGCCGCTGACGGTCAGCAGCAGACGTGAGGGCGCGGAAGCGGGGGAGTGCGGCATGTGTGCCACCCTCGCGGCGGCCCCGCGGCGGCGTCCAACACCTGATCAGCGGCCATTCACGCACCTGCGTTGTGAATCGGGGACGGTGGGCGACAATGGCCCGCGTGCCCCGTGACACCGACCCCAGGCTGCTGCGCGCCTTCGTGGCCGTCGCCGAGGAGCTGCACTTCACCCGCGCCGCCGCCCGGCTGTTCGTCGCCCAGCAGGCGCTCAGCCGGGACATCGGGCGGCTCGAACGGGAGTGGGCCACGCCGCTGTTCACGCGCGACACCCGGCACGTGGCCCTGACCCCCGAGGGGAGCCGGCTGCTGCCCGTGGCCCGCCGGGTGCTCGCCGCGCACGAGGACCTGGCGGGGGCGGTGGGCGCGAGTGCCGGACGGCCGCTCGTCGTCGATGTCGCCGCCCCCGTGGCCACGGGCCACCTGGTGCTGGCCGCGGCCCGGGACGCCGCCCCGGACATCGAGTTCGTCGCCCGCTTCCACAGCGGTCTCGCGCGGGCCGCGGCGGAGATCGCCAGGGGAACGCTCGACGTCTCGTTCGGCCGCGTCGCCGGGCTGCCACCCGGGGTGCGCGCCGGTCTCGGACACCGCCTGATCCGCTGGGAGCGCGTTGCCGTGCTGCTGCCCGACCGCCATCCGCTCGCGGCGCTGCCGCGGGTGCCGCTGGCCGCGCTGGCCGGCGAGACCCTGTACGCGGCGGCGGGCAACGAGGAGACCACCGAGTGGACGGACTACGCGCGCAGCCTGTTCCAGGGGCGCGGCATCCACCTGGCGCCGCCGTTCCCGAAGATCGAGGGCGAGGCGGAGTTCCACCGTGTGGTGCGGGCGCGGGGCTGGTCGGTGCTGGCCAGCGAGGAGTTCACCGAGGTGCCAGGGATGGCGCTGCGCCCGCTCGTTCAGCCGGTGCCGCTCGCCCCGGTGTCCATGGTGTGGCGCCGCGGCCTGCGTCACCCCGGGGTGGCGGCCCTGGCCGCGGCGGCCGGTGAGCTGGGCGAGGCGGGCGGATGGCTGACCCGCCCGGCGGGGAGCTGGGCCCCGGAGGCCGACCTTCGCCTGCACTAGGCGCGACCGCGACCGCGACCGCCGCGACCGCCGCCGCGGCCGATCGGCCGGGGGCAGGGCGGCTGATCACCGGCGACCCCGGTCGGCGTGTGGGTGCTGCGGGACGGCTGACACGGCGCCCGCCGGGGCCCGGGTCAGGAGAGCCAGCCGTTCTGCGCCGCCCGCACGCCCGCCTGGAAACGGTTGGCCGCCTCAAGACGTGCCATCAGCTGCGCCACGATCCGGCTGACGGACCGCTGCGAGATGCCCATGCGCTGCGCGATCTCCTCGTTCGTCCGGCCGCCGCCGAGGAGCAGCAGCACCTCGCGCTCCAGACCGGTCGGTGCCTCGCCCAGCGGGGCGCCGTCCGCCTCGGTGAACTCACTGCCCTCGGACCAGGCGTGGTCGAAGATCTTGCACAGGAACGTCAGCACCCCCGGGTCGCGGATCAGCGCCGCGCCCACGGCCGTGTGCTTGGGGTTGAGCGGCAGCACGGCGCACGAACGGTCGTAGATCTGCATGCGCGAGGGCAGCACGCTCGCGCTGCGCACCCGCGCGCCCGCGGAGCTGATGGTCTCCACGTACTGAACGGTGCCGCGATGCCGGCGCGCGCTGTGCTGGAACAGCGACCTGATGCGTATGCCGCGGGCCAGCAGCTCCAGGTCGAGCGGCGTGGCGGCCCGGATCGCCGCCTCCGTCTGCCCGCTGCCCGGCACCAGCGCGTCCAGCGACTCGGCGCAGGTGCGCGCCAGGTCGTCGATGACGGCGCGGATGTTGTCCAGGCCCTCGACGACCTCGATGCTGCTGCGCGCCGAACGCAGGCTGCGCGCCTCCAGGTAGTCGCCGGACAGCGCGAGCAGCTGTTCCCTGGTGGCCGCCATCGCGATGCGCTGCTGGAAGATGTCCTGTTCCACCGGGGCGAGCAGGCTCTCCGCGGCGCTCTCCGGGGACACGGCCACCCAGCCGCCGCCCGGGGACTGCTGGAGCAGGCCGAGGCGGGACAGCCGTTCCTCGGCGCGGACCACCTCGTGGGCCGGCAGTCCGGCCCGCGCCGCCAACTGACCGGCCTGGTCGGTCGGATGCGTCACCCGCAGCTGATAGACCCGCAGGGTCACCCGGTCGAGCTCGTCCTCGAACGAGCCGAGGCACACCTTGTCGCCTTCCGCCATGCTCACCCCCTCCCGGGCCGGGCCTTCGTCAGGAAAGCCAGCCGTTCAACGCCGCCCTGGCACCCGCCTGGAACCGGCTCTCGGCGCCGAGCCGGTCCATCAGCCGTGCCACGATCCGGCTCACCGACCTCGGCGACATGCCCAGTTGATGGGCTATCGCCTCGTCCTTCCTGCCCGCCGCCATCATCAGCAGCACATCCCGCTCCACCCCGGTCGGCTCGGCGCCGGAGCGCTGCTCCGCCTCGGCGAAGTCCAGGGCGCGGTCCCAGTAGTGCTCGAAGAGCTGCTGGAGGAAATTGAGCACCGCGGGGTCGCGCACCAGGGCCACGCCGGCGGCCGTGTGCTGCGGGTCGAGCGGCAGGACCGCGCAACTCCGGTCGTAGATCAGCAGATGCGAGGGCAGCGCGCTCGCCGTGCGCACCTCGGCTCCCGCCGTGGCCAGCGTTTCCAGGAACTGCACGCTTGTCCAGTGCTTGCGCGCCGCGTGCTGGAACACGCGCCGGGTGCGCACACCGCGTTCGAGCTGCTCCAGGTCGAGCGGCGTCGACGCCCGGATGGCCTCCTCCGTCGGGCGGCTCGAGGTCAGCGCGTCGATGGACTTGACGCAGGTGCGGGCCAGGTCGTCGATGACGGCGCGGATGTTGTCGATGCCCTCGACGACTTCGATGACGGTCTTCGCCGACCGCATGCTGCGCGCCTCCAGGTAGTCCCCGGAGAGCGAGTGCAGGCGGGCGCGCGTCGTCGCCATGGCGATGCGCCGTTGCAGGATGTCCTGTTCCAGGGGCGCGAGGAGCGCGTCGGCGGCGCTCTCCGGGCTGATGGCGACCCGGCCACCGCCGGGCGAGGGCCTGAGCAGACCCAGCGCGAACAGGCGGGACTCCGCGCTCGTCACCTCGTCGGCGGTCAGGCCCGACCGCGCCGCGATCTGTTCCACGGAATCCGTGGGATGGATCACGCGGAGGCGATAAACTCGGGTGGCCGCTGCGTCTATTTCGCCGGATTCGTGCACGCTCTACTTCCTTGAACGACATCAGCCAGCCCCTTGGCGTCAACCTGACAGGCGAGATGATGCCACAGCGACTCTATCGACTTCCTGGTGAAAGCTCGTGAGCATGATTGGGCCAACATGCCACTCATGTTCGCCTATGTGGACACGGAAGAGGGAACCCGTGAAGAAGTTTGTTCTCAGCGTCGTCGCAGCTCTTATGATCACGGCGGCGTCGGCCGGTGTCGCCACCGCGCAGTCTTCGCAGGACACGGCGGGGGTCGCACCACAGTCGGTCGGCACGCAGAACACCTGGTTCTGATCCGGCCGTCCGCGAGGGCAAGGAGGCGGCACGATGACGCCCGGAGCTCCCTTGGCGGTCCTGCTCAGTCCACGTCCCACCGTCGTGGAGGCCGCCCGTCGCGTCGGTGCCCGCAGCCTCGTGCTCGCGCCCGATCTGTCGGCCCCCGTGATCCGGGAGGCCGCGGCGGCGGCCGATGACGCCATGACCGTGGACTGGTCCGACCACCCGCGGCTGATGATGGCCATTGGTCACCTCGCGCACCTCCCCGCCAGGGCTGCGGTCTTCGGGTTCGCCGAGCCGAGCGCGCTCAGCGCCGCTCGCGCGAACGAAGCGCTCCGCTTCCCCGGCAACCCCCATGCGGCCGTCGCGTACCTCACGGACAAGGCTACCCTGCGTGGCAAGGTCAACCAGCTCACCGGTGCCCCCGTCCGGTTCGAGCACTGCGACCGTGCCGCCCACTTGGTGGCCGTTGCCGAGCGCGTCGGCTTCCCGTGCGTGGCCAAGCCGCGCACCGGCTCCGGCGGCCAGGACGTCCATCTGCTGCGCACAGCGGCGGACGCGATGCTCCTGGCCGCCGAGCTGCCTTATGAACCGGCCCTGATCGTCGAGGAGTTCCTCGAAGGACCCGAGTACAGCGTCGAGGCGCACTCGTGCGCGGGAACGCACACCGTGCTGGCCGTGACCAGGAAGTACCACAGCTGCGACGCGGATTGCGCGGGCACCGGCTACGACCTGCCGGCCGACCTGGACCCGGGCACCGTCCGTGAGATCCACGACCTGGTCATCGCCACGCTCAACACCGCGGGCCAGCGCAGCGGACCGTCCCAGACCGAGGTGATCGTCACAGCGGCGGGACCGCGGCTGATCGAGTCCCACGCCCACCCGGGCGCGGACCACATCAGCGATCTGCTGCTGCTGGCCACGGGAACGGACATCGCCGCCCTCGCGATCGCGACCGCGCTCCACCTCCCGGTGCCGCCCCCGCAACAGGGCGGCCGGTACGCGGGGACGCGCTTCCTGACGCTGCCGCCCGGCCACATCGAGGCCGTGGAGGGCGTACCCGAGGCGCGCGCGGTGGCGGGCGTGACGAGCGTCGAGGTGCACGTTCCCGCCGGCAGCCATGTTCCGGAGGCCACCAGCCGGGTCGCCGGACATGGCTCCCTCCACGGCTTCGTCACCGCGGTCGCCGACGGCCCGCAGGAGCTGGAAGCCGTGCTCCGCAAGGCACAGGACACCCTGCGACCCGTGGTGTCCGCGCCGGCGAAGGAGGAGGAGCACTCTGCCGCCTGAGCAGTTCCCCGCGATGGTCCCTCCCAGGACCCCGTCCCCACGGACCGACCTGCTCCTCCCCTTCCACGGCGTCCTCGCCAAACCGCTCGGCCGCGCCGCCTACTACGTGCTGGAGCGCAGGGACCTCTTCGGCCGCGTCGAACAGCGCGGCGTCATCGGCGCCCTCGCCCTGCACGGCGTGGAGACCGGGCACGTGCTGCGCCACCAGCAGGTGGCCGACGCGGACGTGCGGTTCCAGGCCCGCCTGCTCCAGGAACGCGGCGGCAGCATCGAGCCGCTGCTGCTGGCCGCCCCCGACCTGAGCCCGTTCGAGGAGTGCATCGCGCGCACCATCGCGGGCCCGGCCGATCAGGAGCTGGCCACGCCCGAGGGCGGCGTGCAGCGTCTGTGGGCGTGCGACGCCTCCTGGACCGCCGACCCGCCGGCCCTGCCGCCGGTGCTGCTCGCCGACGGCCACCACCGTCTTGAGGCAGCCCGCAGGCTGCATCGGGCGCACCCCGGCGCCGTGGCCGACCGGCTCCTCGCGCTGGTCGTCGACCACCGGCACTACCCGCTGACCCTGGCCGCGACGCACCGGGTGGTGCCAGGACTCGACATCGAACGGGCGGTGCGCACCGCCGCCGGGATCGCCCGCGTGCACGAGCACCCGCCGGGCGTGCGGCCCGCTCCGCGCCCCGGCACGTTCCTGCTCACCGGGGGCGGGCAGGTGTGGGCGCTGTCGGAGATCTCCCCGGCGGCCATGGCGGGCCGGCTGCGCTTCCTGCCGCCGGACTGGGTGGAGCTGCCCGCCGCGATCAGCGACCACGTGCTGATCCCGGCCCTGTGCGAGGACCAGGGCATCCAGGCCGCGCCCCGCTACACCAGCCAGTACCCGGGTCCTGGCGAGGTCGGCCTGATCCTGCCGCCGCCGACGTGGGAGCAGATCTGGTCGGGCGCGGCGAGCGGCGCGGGCATGCCGCCGAAGAGCACCTGCCTCGGCCCGCTGCCCCTGCCCGGCCGGCTCGGCCGGCTGCCGCGCGCCTGAGCGCCCCGCGGCGCACGCCCCTCACCCCCACCCACCCGAACGGGCGAACCGCGACTTGACAGGTCCCGGATGCTCCAGCGGCACGCGGCTCCCCGGCCCGGGATACTGACCTGGCGACGCCGGGCGGCGTCCGGCGGGGCCGCTCACGGCGGAGGTAGGTGCCGGGTGAGAGCAAGGTTTCGTTCGCGTCACCTCGCGCCACAGCGCCGAAACGCGGCCTCCCTACCTTCGGGCAGAGCACGACCCCTGACCCTCGATGGAGGCGCCATGACCGTCCCAGAACCCGCCGCCACCCGACGTGGAGGGCGCTGGATCGACGAGTGGGACCCCGAGGACGAGGAGTTCTGGCGGGCCAAGGGCGAACGGATCGCCCGCCGCAACCTGCTCTTCTCGATCGTCTCCGAGCACATCGGCTTCTCCATCTGGACCCTGTGGTCCGTGCTCGTCCTGTTCATGGGCCCCGAGTACGGCATCGACGCGGCCGGGAAGTTCTTCCTGGTGTCCATGGCCACGCTGGTCGGCGCCGTGGTCCGGGTGCCCTACACCTTCGCCGTGGCCAGGTTCGGCGGGCGGAACTGGACGGTCGTGTCCGCCTCGCTGCTGCTCCTGCCCACCGCCGCCGCGTTCGCCGTGATGGAGCCGGGCACCTCGTACACCACGTTCATGCTGGTCGCGATACTCACGGGAGTCGGCGGCGGCAACTTCGCCTCCTCCATGACCAACATCAACTCCTTCTTCCCGCTGCGCAAGAAGGGCTGGGCGCTGGGCCTGAACGCCGGCGGCGGCAACATCGGCGTCCCCGTGATCCAGCTCGTCGGGCTCCTGGTCATCGCGACCGCGGGCGAGGGCGAGCCGCGGGTGCTGCTCGCGGTCTACACGCCGCTCATCGTCCTGGCCGCCTGTCTGGCCTGGCGCCACATGGACAACCTGGCGCCGGTCACCAACGACACGGGTGCCGCCCGGGAGTCGGTCAGGGACGGTCACACCTGGATCATGTCGTTCCTCTACGTCGGAACGTTCGGCTCGTTCATCGGCTACAGCTTCGCCTTCGGGCTCGTCCTCCAGAACCAGTTCGACAGGACGCCGCTCCAGGCCGCGTCGATCACGTTCATCGGACCGCTGCTCGGCTCCCTCATCAGGCCCGTCGGCGGCTACTGGGCGGACCGCTACGGCGGCGCGAAGATCACGCTCTACACGTTCGCGGGCATGGCCGCCGCCACCGGCGTCGTCATCGCGGCCTCCTCCGCCGAGTCGCTGCCGGTCTTCCTCGTCGGCTTCATCGGCCTCTTCGTGCTCAGCGGTCTCGGCAACGGCTCGACATACAAGATGATCCCCGGCATCTACCGCGCCAAGGCCCTGGCCAAGGGGCTGACCGGCGAGGAGGCCGCCGCCTGGGGGCGCCGCCTGTCCGGCGCGGCGATCGGCCTGATCGGCGCGGTGGGCGCGCTCGGCGGCCTCGGCATCAACCTCGCCTTCCGGCAGTCCTTCCTGTCCACCGGCTCCGGCACCGGCGCCTTCGCGTCCTTCCTGGTCTTCTACGCCGCATGTTTCGCGGTCACCTGGGCCGTATACCTGCGCCGCCAGGACCGCCCCGCGGGCGGCGCAGGCGGCGCGGTCGGCGGCGACGGCCGGACGGCGGAACCGGCCGCATATGCCGGAGTGTGAGCGTTTCGGCAGGGGCCGGGCGTAACGCCCGGGAAATCATGGGGTACCGAGCCTGTCATTCCCCGTTGACAGTCTCGGTACCACCGAACGACAGACTCTGGGCGGAGCGCATGGGCGGAGCGGACACGGCGGCGACCTGGCAGGAAGACCGGCCGGAGCGCGAGCGGGACGAGCGGCCGCGGAACGGGAAGCAGGCGCCCCGGCCGGAGCCGGACCAGGGACCGCGGCCCGAGATCAGGCCGCTGGACGGCTTCACCGTCGGTGTCACCGCCGCGCGCCGTGCCGACGAGCTGTCGGCCCTGCTGCGGCGGCGGGGCGCGGAAGTGCAGCACGCGCCCGCGCTGCGCATCGTTCCGCTCTCCGACGACGATCAGCTCCTCGACGCCACCAGGAACCTCATCGCCCACGCCCCCGATGTCGTCGTGGCCACCACCGCCATCGGCTTCCGCGGCTGGGTGGAGGCCGCCGACGGCTGGGGGCTCGGCGAGGAGCTGCTGCGCACCGTTGGCACCGCCGAGGTGCTGGCCCGCGGGCCCAAGGTGCGCGGCGCCGTCCGCGCCGCCGGGCTGACCGAGGACTGGTCCCCGGCCTCCGAGTCCATGGCCGAGGTGCTCCAGCGGCTCCTGGACGAGGGCGTGGCCGGGCGCAGGGTCGCGCTCCAGATGCACGGCGAGCCGCTGCCCGGCTTCATCGAGGCGCTGCGCGAGGCGGGCGCGGAGGTCGTGGACGTCCCCGTCTACCGGTGGATGCCGCCGGAGGACCTCGGGCCGCTGGACCGGCTCATCGACGCCGTCGTCAGCCGGTCGCTCGACGCGGTCACGTTCACCAGCGCACCGGCCGCCGCCTCCCTGCTCAGGCGTGCCGAGGAACGCGGCACGGGCGAGGGCCTGCTCGCCGCGCTGCGCAAGGACGTGCTCGCCGCCTGCGTCGGCCCGGTCACCGCGTTGCCGCTCCAGGCGAGGGACGTGCCCATCCGCAGGCCGGAACGGTTCCGGCTCGGCCCGCTGGTGCAGCTGCTGTGCAGCGAGCTGCCCGGCCGCGCGCAGCCGCTTCCGGTGGCCGGGCGGCGGCTGGAGATCCGCGGGCACGCGGTGGTCGTGGACGGCCGGCTGCGGCCCGTTCCGCCCGCGGGCATGGCGCTGCTGCGGCTGCTGGCCCGGCGCCCGGGCTGGGTCGTGCCGCGCGCGGAGCTGCTGCGCGCCCTGCCCGGTGCCGGACGCGACGAACACGCCGTGGAGACCGCGATGGCCAGGCTGCGCGGCGCGCTGGGCGCGCCTGCGCTGATCCACACGGTGGTCAAGCGCGGCTACCGGCTCGCCCTCGACCCGGCGCCCGGCGGGCAGAAATACGGCGAGTAGCCGTCCGACCGGCGCGAACGGCCCGGGTCTGGCGTACGGTGGACCGCTGCCAGAGCCGACCGTCAGAAGGGGGCCGAAGCGTTGGACGTGCGGGACCGGGAGATCCGCGACGAGCAGCGGCATCTGGACACCGTGTACCGGCGGCTCGCGGAGAAGATCCACGAGGCCGAGTACCTGATGGCGGACGCGGCACGCCGTGTCCAGGTGGGCACGCCGGGCGCGCTCGCGGAGCGCGACGCGCAGGTCTTCAGCGCCGGGCGCCATCTCGCGCGCCTGAACAACGAGTTCGAGGACTTCCTCTTCGGCCGCATCGACCTGCTCGCGGGCAAGGACGGCACCCGCGGCCCCGACGGGGCGCAGACCTCCGTGGAGCCCGCCGACGACGCGGTGCGCGAGGAGGGCGGCGTCCGCGTCGCCGATATCGCGGAGACGCTGCACATCGGGCGGCTCGGCGTGCTCGACGCCGACTACGTGCCGCTCGTCATCGACTGGCGCGCGCCGGCCGCCGCGCCGTTCTACCGGGCCACTCCGGTGGCCCCCGGCCGGGTGGTCCGCCGACGGGTCATCCGCAGCAGGGGGCGACAGGTCCTGGGCGTCGAGGACGACCTGCTGCGCCCCGAGCTGCGTGCCCTGCACGGCGGCGAGGAGCTGCCCGTGGTGGGCGACGGCGCGCTGATGGCGGCGCTCGGCCGGGCCCGCGGGCACCGCATGAGCGACATCGTGGCCTCCATCCAGGCCGAGCAGGACGAGGTGATCCGGGCGCCCGCCGGCTCCGTCACCGAGGTCACCGGCGGCCCCGGCACCGGCAAGACCGCCGTCGCGCTGCACCGCGCCGCCTACCTGCTGTACCGGGACCGGCGCCGTTACGCGGGCGGCATCCTCGTGGTCAGCCCCACCCCGCTGCTCGTGTCGTACACCGAGGGCGTGCTGCCCGCGCTCGGCGAGGAGGGGCAGGTCGCGATCCGCGCGCTGGGTTCGCTGGTGGAGGGCGCGGAGGCCGACTCCTACGACGACCAGGCCACGGCCCGCGTCAAGGGTTCGGCCGTCATGGCGCGCGTGCTGCACCGGGCGGCACGCGGCGTGCTCGATGCGCCGGGCGCGCCGGAACGGCTGCGGGTCGTGGCGTTCGGCCGCCGCGTCGAGCTGGACGCCGAGGCGCTCGGCCGCGTCCGGCGCCAGGCCCTGAGCGGAACGGCGCCGGTCAACCTGCTGCGGCCGCGCGCCAGGCGGCTGCTGCTCGACGCGCTGTGGGACGCGGCGGGCGCGGCCACGCGCTACGAGGCCCAGGCGCTCGCCGCGGAGGCGCGCGAGGCGTTCAACGAGGACATCGGCACCGAGGAGGTCTTCCAGGACTTCCTCGACGCCTGGTGGCCCGAGATCACCCCGCTCGGCGTGCTGGCGGCGATGGCGGACGAGCAGCGCCTCGGGCGCTGGGCGCGGCGGCTGCTGCGGCCCCGCGAGGTGCGGCAACTGGCACGCGCCCTGCGGCGCGTCACCCCGGAGGGCGCCGGGCTCTCCGCGCACGACGTGGCGCTGCTCGACGAGCTGCGCGTGCTCCTCGGCGCGCCCGCCAGGCCCGCGCGTCCCCGCGAGGCCGATCCGCTGGACCAGCTGACGGGACTCGCGGAGGTGACCACGTACGCGGACCGGACCGCCGCGCGCCGGGAGGCACCGGAGCGCGAGGAGGAGCGCACGGACTACGCGCACATCATCGTGGACGAGGCGCAGGACCTGACGCCCATGCAGTGGCGCATGGTCGGGCGCCGCGGGCGGCAGGCGACGTGGACGGTCGTCGGCGATCCGGCGCAGAGTTCGTGGCCCGCCCCCGAGGAGGCGGCGGAGGAGAAGGCGGCCGCGCTGCGCGGGCGTACGCGCCGCACGTTCGAGCTGACCGTCAACTACCGCAATCCGGCCGAGATCGCGCGCGTCGCCGACGGCGTGCTCCGGCGCGCGATGCCCGGCGCGCAGCCGCCGCGCGCGGTGCGCGAGACCGGCGTCGCGCCCCGGTTCACCGCGGCGGCCACGGCCGACGCGCTGCCAGGCGCGGTGGGCGAGGAGGCGGACCGGCTGCTGGCCGAGGTGCCGGGCACGGTCGGCGTCGTGGTGCCGATGCGGCGGCGCGCGGCGGCGGCGCAGTGGCTGGCGGGGCGGGACGGGCGGCTCGTGGTGCTCGGCAGCCTGGAGGCGAAGGGCCTGGAGTACGACGCCACGCTCGTGGTCGCACCGGCCGAGATCGCCGAGGAGTCACCGGCCGGGCTGCGGGTGCTGTACGTGGCGCTCACCCGCGCCACCCAGCGCCTCTCGGTGCTCTCCGGCCCCACCGACCGGCCGGGTCAGGACGGGGTGCCCGAGCTGCTCGCCGTCCGGCCCGCCGCGGGGGCAACGGCGGAGGCCGCCGCGGGGGCCGCGGCGGGGGGACGCCCCTGACCTGCGCCTTGTGGCCGGTTGACCCCGGGCGTGAGTGCGGTAGCCTGGAATTGGCGTCGGCCCGTTTCATGCCCCCGGGCCCAACCATAGTCGCTTCGAGCGACCCCTTGCCGCGAGGCGAGCTGGCGGGCCGGCGCTCCTACCTCCTCTTCGGGCCGCTCTCCCGCGCCTCCTCCTATGGTCTGATCGACCACCCGCCCTGGCTTTCGTCGTACCGGGTGCCTCTCGTAAGGTGACACCGACTTGGGGGGCGATATCGGGAAAGTGAAGGAAGTCGACTCATGGCAACGGCGCCCAGTGTCTCGTATTCGATGACCGTCCGGCTTGAGGTCCCGGCCAGTGGCACGGCCGTGAGCCAGCTCACCACCGTCGTGGAGTCCTCCGGCGGGTCCGTGACGGGTCTCGACGTCACCGCCTCGGGGCACGAGAAGCTGCGCATCGACGTGACGATCGCGGCCAGTTCCACCGCGCACGCGGACGAGATCGTCACCAAGTTGCGCGGGATCGACGGCGTTGCACTCGGCAAGGTCTCCGACCGGACGTTCCTCATGCATCTCGGTGGAAAGATCGAGATGACGTCCAAGCACCCGATTCGCAATCGCGATGACCTGTCGATGATTTACACACCGGGGGTCGCCCGCGTGTGCACGCAGATCGCGGCGCATCCCGAGGACGCCAGGCGGCTGACCATCAAGCGCAACAGCGTTGCCGTCGTCACCGACGGCTCCGCGGTCCTCGGCCTGGGCAACATCGGCCCGCACGCCGCGCTGCCCGTGATGGAGGGCAAGGCGGCGCTGTTCAAACGTTTCGCCGGTATCGACGCCTGGCCGCTCTGTCTGGACACCCAGGACACCGACGCGATCGTCGAGATCGTGAAGGCCATCGCCCCCGGCTTCGCGGGGATCAACCTGGAGGACATCTCCGCGCCGCGCTGCTTCGAGATCGAGGCCAGGCTGCGCGAGGCGCTGGACATCCCGGTCTTCCACGACGACCAGCACGGCACGGCGATCGTCGTGCTCGCCGCCCTGCACAACGCGTTGCGGGTGGTCGGCAAGCAACTGGGCGCGGTGCGCGTGGTCATGTCCGGCGCGGGCGCGGCCGGCACGGCCATCCTCAAGCTGCTGATCGACGCGGGCGTCAAGCACGCGGTGGTCGCGGACATCCACGGGGTGGTGCACGCCGGGCGCGGTGATCTGCTCGGCGCGGACGGCGATTCGCCACTGCGCTGGATCGCGGAGAACACCAACCCCGAGGGCGTCACCGGCACCCTGAAGGAGGCGGTGGCGGGCGCGGACGTGTTCATCGGCGTCTCCGCACCCGACGTGCTCGCGGCCGAGGATGTCGCGGCCATGGCGGACCGGGCCATCGTCTTCGCGCTCGCTAACCCGGACCCGGAGATCGACCCCGCGATCGCCCGCCAGACCGCCGCCGTGGTGGCCACCGGGCGTTCCGACTTCCCCAACCAGATCAACAACGTGCTGGTGTTCCCCGGCGTCTTCCGCGGCCTGCTGGACGCCCAGTCGAGGACCGTGAGCAGCGCGATGATGCTGGCCGCCGCCCGCGCCCTCGCGGACGTCGTGGGACACGAGGAGCTGAACGCCAACTACATCGTGCCCAGCGTCTTCAACGAAAAGGTTTCCGGCGCGGTGGCGGGGGCCGTCCGGGAAGCAGCCCAGTCCTAGGTCGTGTCGTTTGGATCTTCGTGGATCAGGCCGCGTCGTTGGATGCGGTGGATCGCAAGGCGGAGGATCGCAGCTCGTACTTGGCCGTACTCGCGCGATGCGACAACGCAGCGAGGTGCCGTAGCCGGCGGCGCGGCCCCGCGAAGATCCGAACGGCACGGCCTAGGCGAGTCGGTTGCCGGTGCCGTGCGGCTGCCCCTTAGGGTGACCGGGAGGCAAAGCCTCGGGAACGTCACCGGCGAGGAGACGAGCACTCTTCGTGTGACCCCGCTGGTGCCTGATTGGCCTTCCCGCCACTGGTGGGGGCAGGATGCGTACCCGGGCGAGGGGTTTTGCGGAAGGCAGACCCGGGTCCGGGGACTGTCAGTGGGCCCTGGCAGCATCGGCTTCGATCTCACGCCTCATTGGCAAGATGAACACGGGAGTACGAAATTATGAACCGCAGTGAGCTGGTGGCCGCTCTCTCCGAGCGCGCCGAGGTGACTCGGAAGGACGCGGACGCTGTGCTGGCGGCCTTTGCCGAGACGGTCGGCGAGGTCGTTGCCAAGGGGGACGAGAAGGTCACCATTCCGGGTTTCCTGACCTTCGAGCGGACCCACCGCGCCGCTCGCACCGCCCGCAACCCGCAGACGGGTGAGCCCATCCAGATCCCCGCCGGGTACAGCGTCAAGGTGTCCGCGGGCTCCAAGCTGAAGGAAGCCGCCAAGGGCAACTGACCCATGGCACAAGCCGCCAAGGGGTGGCCCTCCGTCCCGGAGGGCCACCCCTTGGCGCTGCCCGGGCCGGAAACGTTCCCGCCCGAGAAGTACCCGGCCTACGGACGTTCGACCTTGGCGCCGAGCCCTTCGAGTTTCTCCGCGAAGTTCTCGTAGCCGCGGTTGATCAGGCCGATGCCGTGCACCCGCGAGGTGCCCTCCGCCGCGAGCGCCGCGATCAGGTAGGAAAAGCCGCCGCGCAGGTCAGGAATGACCAGGTCGGCGCCCTGGAGCGGCGTCGGGCCCGAGACCACGGCCGAGTGCAGGAAGTTGCGCTGCCCGAAGCGGCAGGGCGTCCCGCCCAGGCACTCGCGGTACAGCTGAATCCGCGCGCCCATCTGGTTCAGCGCGCTGGTGAAGCCCAGCCGCGACTCGTACACCGTCTCGTGCACGATCGACAGACCCGACGCCTGCGTCAGCGCGACCACGAGCGGCTGCTGCCAGTCGGTCTGGAAGCCGGGGTGCACGTCCGTCTCCAGGGCGATCGCGTTCAGCGGGCCGCCCGGGTGCCAGAAGCGGATGCCGGCGTCGTCAACCTCGAACTCGCCGCCCACCTTCCGGAACACGTTGAGGAACGTCATCATCTCCCGCTGGCTCGCGCCGTGGACGTACACGCTGCCCTTGGTCGCCAGCGCCGCGCTCGCCCACGAGGCGGCTTCGAGGCGGTCGGGGAGGGCGCGGTGCGTGTACCCGCCGAGACGCTCCACGCCGGTGATGCGGATGGTCCTGTCGGTGTCCATGGAGATGATCGCGCCCATCTTCTGGAGCACGCAGATCAGGTCCTCGACCTCCGGCTCCACCGCCGCGTTCGACAACTCCGTGACGCCCTCCGCGAGCACCGCCGTCAGCAGCACCTGCTCGGTGGACCCCACGGACGGGTAGGGCAGTTTGATCCGGCAGCCGCGCAGCCCGCGCGGCGCCTCCAGATACTGGCCGTCCGCCCGCTTCTCGATCACCGCGCCGAACTGCCGCAGCACGTCGAAGTGGAAGTCGACCGGCCGGCCGCCGATGTCGCAGCCGCCGAGCCCCGGGATGAACGCGTGCCCGAGCCGGTGCAGCAGCGGCCCGCAGAACAGGATCGGGATGCGGGACGAGCCGGCGTGCGCGTCGATGTCCGCGACGTTCGCGCTCTCGACGCGCGACGGGTCGAGCACCAACTCGCCCCGTTCCTCACCGCTGCGCACGGTCACCCCGTGCAACTGCAACAGGCCGCGCACCACCCGCACATCGCGGATGTCCGGCACGTTCCGCAGCCGGCTCGGGGCGCTGCCGAGCAGGGCCGCGACCATGGCCTTTGGAACCAGGTTCTTCGCCCCTCGGACCCGGATCTCGCCCTCGATCGGGGTGCCGCCGTGGACAAGGAGTACGTCGTCGGTCATGGGACTCACGATCTGAAACGAAGGAATGCGCGACCAACCGGAATGGTAATGCGCCGGGCGGGCGCGCCCCCGGCGCGGGCCGGGGACGGCACTCCCCAGTACCCCACGGATGGGGAATCATGGCCTGCATGACCGAGGCGTCCTCGCTCACCGGGCGGCTGCTCGTGGCCACTCCGGCGCTGTCCGATCCCAACTTCGACCGTTCCGTGGTGCTGATGCTCGACCACGACCGCGAGGGGGCACTCGGCGTCGTTCTCAACCGCCCGACTCCCGTCGGGGTCTCCGAGGTGCTTCAGCCGTGGGCGGCGCTGGCCGGCGAGCCGGGCGTCGTCTTCCAGGGCGGCCCGGTCGCCCTGGACGCCGCCCTCGCGCTCGCCGTCGTCCCCGGCAGCGGCCCGCTCGGCTGGCGGCGCGTGCACGGCTCCATCGGTCTGGTGGACCTGGAGGCGCCGCCCGAGGTGCTGGCCGCCGAGGTCGGCAGCCTGCGGATCTTCGCCGGGTATGCCGGGTGGGGTCCCGACCAGCTGGAACGCGAGCTGGACGACGGTGCGTGGTACGTCGTGGACTCCGAGCCGGGGGACGTCTCCGTGCCCGAGCCCGAGCGGCTGTGGCGGGCCGTCCTGCGCCGCCAGCACGGGACTCTGGCGCTGCTCGCAACATACCCGGACGACCCGTCGCTCAACTAGGCTAGGTACTCATGAGCACTCTTGAGCCCGAGCGCGGAGCGGGCACCGGCACGCTCGTCGAGCCCACTCCGCAGACGACGCACGGCGATGGCGACCATGAGCGCTTCGCCCACTATGTCCAGAAGGACAAGATCATGGCGAGCGCGCTGGACGGCACCCCCGTCGTCGCGCTCTGCGGCAAGGTCTGGGTGCCCGGCCGGGACCCGAAGAAGTACCCGGTGTGCCCCACCTGCAAGGAGATCTACGAGTCGATGGGCTCGTTCGGCGGTGGCAAGGACGGCGGCAAGGACGGCGGCAAGAAGTAGCCGCCGCCCGTTCCGGCCCGTCCCGGGCCCCGGGCCCGCGGGCCGGCCGCGAGGGTGGCCCGGGGCATTCCCGTATGCCCTGATCGTGTGAGATGCCTCGGGCGCCCGTCCGGGCCCTCCCACCCCCGGTGGACGCCCTCGCCACCCCCGCGTCGGCGGGGCGGGAATCTATGCCAGAGTTGCCACGTCGCGGCCCGGAGCACGTACCGTACGGCTCCACGGCCGGGACGACCGGAAAGGGGCAGCTGGATTGAGCACGCACGCACCGCATGCACCGCAGACGGCCCGGCTCGTCGCGCTCCCGGCCACGCTGGACGACGCGGTGGCCGCGCTGGCCGCGGTGCCCGCGGCCGTGCCGGTCGCCGGCGGCACCGACCTGATGGCCGGCGTCAACGCCGGGCTGCTGCGCCCGGCGGCCCTGGTCGGGCTGGGACGGCTCGCCGAGCTGCGCGGCTGGGCCTATCAGGACGGGCACGCGCTGCTCGGCGCGTGTCTGACCCACTCGCGGATGAGCCGCCCCGACTTCGCCGCGCTCATCCCCGCACTCGCCGCCGCCGCCAGGTCCGCGGGGCCGCCTCAGGTGCGCAACGCGGGAACGCTGGGCGGCAACATCATCTCCGCCGCCGCGTCCGGTGACACGCTGCCCGTGCTCGCCGCCCTGGAGGCGACGCTCCTGATCGCCGGTCCTGACGGCGAGGGCAGGCAGGTTCCCGTCAGCCACCTGCTGGCCGGACGGGACCGGCTGCGGCCCGGGGAGCTGCTGGCCCACGTGCGGGTGCCGCTGCTGCACGCCACCCAGACGTTCCTGAAGGCCACCACCCGCACCGGCCCGGCCCGTTCCGTCGCCTCGGTGGCCGTGGTGCTCGATCCGGTGCACCGCGAGGTCCGCTGCGCGGTCGGCGCGGTCGCGCCGATGCCGCTGCGCCCGCTCGACGCCGAGCGCTGGGTGGCCTCGCTGGTCGACTGGGACGGGCGGCGCGGCCTGGCACCCGAGGCGCTCGCCGCGTTCGGTGAGTACGTCGGCATGGCCTGCATCCCCGACCCCGAGGTGCCGGGGGACGGTGGCGAGCCCACGCAACTACCCCCCGCCGTGCTGCACTTGAGGCGTACCGTGGCAACTCTCGCCCGCCGTGGACTCGGAAGGGCTCTCGCATGAGCAACGATCAGCAGCCAGAGCCGCACGCCGCCCTGGGCCCGCAACCGGGCTGGGGCGGCGAGTACGACGCGGAAGCCACGGCCTTCATAGAGCTGCCGGGCGGGTACCCGCAGGAGTCGGGCAGCGAGCCGCTGGCCGCGCCGGGGCACGGGTACCAGCCCCCCGAGATCGGCCGCGCCGCCGCCCCGCCGGCCACCGCGGAGGCCACCGTCGACCCGGGGGCCACCGGGCAGTGGACCATGCCGTTCACCTCGCCCGGCGCGGCTGACACCCCCGCCGGGCCGCCCGCCGCGCGTGCCGCCGCGATGGGGCAGGGCGCCGCCGCCGCGCTGGCGGGCGCGCGCCGCCCGGCCGACGGCGCGGAGCCGCGGGGCGTGCCCCCCGCGGGTCACGACACGGCGCCCTGGGACGAGAGCGCCCCGAGCCGCCCCGAGCCGCCCGTTCCCGCGCCGTGGCCGGCGCCGGGCGCGGGCGAGCCGCATCCGGACGGCCCCGCCGAGCCCGCGGTGCCCGCCGAGTCCGCGGTGACCGCCGAGCCCGCAGGGCCAGCGGCGCCCGCGCAGGACCCGGCGGCCGTGCCGCCGGTCGAGGTCGCCGTCGGCGGCAGCCGCAGCGAGCATCCCGAGGTCTCGTACGTGCTGCGCGTCAACGGTGTGGACCGGCCGGTGTCCGGCGCGTGGATCGGCGAATCGCTGCTGTACGTGCTGCGCGAGCGCCTCGGTCTGGCCGGGGCGAAGGACGGCTGCGCGCAGGGCGAGTGCGGCGCCTGTTCCGTGCAGGTCGACGGGCGGCTCGTCGCCGCCTGCCTGGTCCCGGCGGCCACCGCGGCCGGTTCCGAGATCCGCACCGTCGAGGGCCTGGGCGCGGCGGGCGCGCCCTCGGACGTGCAGCGCGCGCTGGCCGCCACGGCCGTGCAGTGCGGCTTCTGCCTGCCGGGCATGGCCATGACCGTGCACGACCTGCTCGAAGGCAACCACGCCCCGACCGAGGTGGAGACACGCCAGGCGCTGTGCGGCAACCTGTGCCGCTGCTCCGGCTACCGCGGCGTGCTCGACGCGGTGCGCACGGTGGTGGAGGAGCGTGCCGCCGCCGCGGGCGGCACCGCCCGCGGCGAGCGGGAGGACGGCGGGAGCGAGAGCTTCGGGGACGCGTTCGGGGCGGGCGGCGCCGGGCCGCGGACCGCCCCGGCGGACGCGGACGCCGCACCCCGCATCCCGCATCAGCCCGGGCCCCCGGCAGGAGGCATGTGATGAACGACCAGGCCGACGCCGCCGTGACCATGGTGCCCGCCGCGCAGGCGGCGCCCGGCCAGGACCGGCAGGAGCCGCACGGCCTCGGCACCTCCCTGGCGCCGGCCGAGGCGGACGCCAAGGTGACGGGCACGCACCCGTACACCGCGGACCTGTGGGCCGAGGGCCTGCTGTGGGCCGCGGTGCTGCGCTCCCCGCACCCGCACGCGCGCATCAAAGGCATCGAGACCGCGGAGGCCGCCGGGATGCCGGGGGTCCGCACGGTCGTCACGCACGCGGAGGTGGCCGGGGACGCGGGGCTCGGCCGCACGGTGACCGACCGGCCGCCGCTCGCCTCCGACCTGGTCAGGTACCACGGCGAGCCCGTGGCCGCCGTGGCGGCCGACCACCCGGAGACCGCGCGGCTCGCCGCCGCGGCCATCGTCGTCGAGTACGAGGTGCTCGACGCGGTGACCGATCCGGAGAAGTCCTTCGAAGCGGCCCCGTTGCACCCGGACGGCAATCTGGTCCGGCACATTCCGCTGCGGCACGGCGACCCGGGGGCCACCGGCGACGTCGTGGTGGAGGGCCTGTACCGCATCGGCCGCCAGGACCCGGCGCCGATCGGCGCCGAATCGGGCCTCGCGGTGCCGCGGCCGGACGGCGGCGTGGAGATCTACACGGCGAGCACCGACCCGCACGGCGACCGCGACCGGCTGGCCGCCTGCCTCGGGCTGGCGCAGGAGCAGGTCAAGATCTACGTGACGGGGGTGCCAGGGGCGCTCGGCGACCGGGAGGACCTGGGTTTCCAGCTGCCGCTCTCGCTGCTGGCGATCCGCACCGGCTGCCCGGTGAAGCTGGCCGCGACCCGCGAGGAGTCGTTCCTCGGCCACGCCCACCGCCACCCGACGCTGCTGCGCTACTGGCACCATGCCGACCGCGAGGGGAAGCTCGTGAAGGTCGAGGCGCAGGTGCTGATGGACGCGGGCGCCTACGCGGACGACTCGGCCGAGGTGCTGGCCGCCGCGGTGTCGTTCGCCGCCGGGCCCTACCTCGTGCCGAACGCGGTGGTCGACGGCTGGGCGGTGCGCACCAACAATCCGCCCGCGGGCTACGTGCGCGGCGAGGGCGCGATGCAGGTCTGCGCCGCGTACGAGGGCCAGATGGACAAGCTGGCGGCCCAGCTGGGCATCGACCCGGCCGAGCTGCGCGCGCGGAACGTGCTGGGCACCGGCGATCCGCTGCCCACCGGGCAGACGGTCACCTGCCCCGCCCCGGTCGCCGAGCTGCTGGCCGCCGTGCGCGAGGCGCCGATGCCGGCGCTGCCCAAGGACGGCCCGGTCGAGGACTGGCTGCTGCCTGGCGGCCCCGAGGGCGCGGCGGACCCGGGCGCGGTGCGCCGGGGCGTGGGCTATGCGCTCGGCATGGTGCACATGCTCGGCGCGGAGGGCGCCGACGAGGTGTCGACGGCCACGGTGAAGGTCGAGGGAACGGTGGCCACGGTGCTGTGCGCCGCGGTGGAGACCGGCCAGGGCTTCGCGACGCTGGCGCGCCAGATCGTGCAGGACGTGCTGGGCGTGGACGAGGTGCACGTGGCGCCGGTGGACACCGACCTGCCGGTCGCGGGGCCCGGCGGCAGGGGCCGCCACACGTGGGTGTCCGGCGGGGCGGTGGAGCGGGCCGCGAAGATGGTCCGCACGCAGCTGCTCCAGCCGCTGGCCGCGAAGTTCGGGATGTCGGCCGAGCTGCTGACGATCGCCGACGGCAAGATCACCTCCTACGACGGGGTGCTCAGCACGACCGTTCTCGAGGCCCTGGAGGGCAAGGAGCTGTGGGCGACCGCGCAGTGCCGCCCGCACCCCACCGAGCCGCTGAACGAGTCGGGCCGCGGCGACGCGTTCGTCGGTCTCTCCTTCGCCGCGGTGCGCGCGGTGGTGGACGTGGACGTGGAGCTGGGCGCGGTGCGTGTGGTGGAGATGGCCATCGCGCAGGACGTCGGCCGCGTGCTGAACCCGAGGCAGCTTGAGGCCCGTATCGAGGCGGGCGTGACGCAGGGCGTGGGCGCCGCTCTCACCGAGCATCTGCGCGTCGTGCGCGGGGTGGTGCGCCGGGCGGATCTGGCGGGGTACGCGCTGCCCACCGCGCTGGACGCGCCGGATGTGCGGATCGTGAAGCTGGTGGAGGAGCGGGACGTGGTGGCTCCGTTCGGCGCCAAGGCGGTGAGCGCCGTCCCGGTGGTCGTCTCCCCGGCCGCGGTGGCCGCGGCGGTCAGGGCGGCGACCGGCCGCCCGGTGAACCGGCTGCCGATCCGTCCGCAGGCCGCGGTGGGTGTGACGCGCGGCGCGGTCTGACGGCGGGACCAGGGCCGGCGACCGGGCGGCCACCGACCGTCGGACCATAGGCATGGGCGGGTTTTGCTCCTTACCGTAGCCTCATGAACGAGACCGACGCCGGCGCCGACGCCGGGCCCGGGGCGCCGCCCGCCCGCCCCCCGTCCGCCGCCGTGTCGTCCGCGGCATCCGCGGCGGCCGCGGCGGCCGTGCCGGGAGGCGTGCTCGGCGCCCCGTACCGCGCGCTCACCCTGGGCTGCGTCAGCACGATATTGCTGATCGCGTTCGAGGCCATGGCCATCGGGACGGCCATGCCCGCCGCGGCGGAGGCACTCGACGGGGTCTCGCTCTACGCGTTCGCGTTCTCCGCGTTCTTCACCACGAGCCTGCTCGGCATGGTCGTCTCCGGGCAGTGGTGCGACCGGGCGGGCCCGACCGGCCCCGTGCTCGCCGGGGTGACGGCCTTCTCGGCCGGGCTGCTGGTCTCCGGCACCGCGCAGGCGATGTGGGCGTTCGTGCTGGGGCGCGCCGCCCAGGGCGTGGGCGGCGGGCTGGTCATCGTCGCGCTGTACGTGACGGTCCGCCGCGCCTACCCGGAGCACCTGCGGCCCGCGGCGCTCGCGGCGTTCTCCGCGGCCTGGGTGGTGCCGTCCATGGTGGGGCCCGTGATCGCCGGAACGGTGACGGAACAGTTCGGCTGGCGCTGGGTGTTCCTCGGCATCACCGTGCTGGTCATCCTGCCGGTGATGGTGATGCTGCCCCAACTGCGCAAGCTGGGCGAGCGGAACGGCGAGCGGAACGGCGAGGGCGGCGGCGAACGGCCGGCCGGCCGGTTCGACGGGCGGCGGCTGCGGCTGGCCGGGGCGGTGTCCGTGGGCGCCGGGCTGCTCCAGTTCGGCGGGCAGGAGCTGCGCTGGCTCTCGCTGGTGCCCGTGGCCCTCGGGCTCGCGCTGCTCGCGCCCTCGGCGGTGCGGCTGCTGCCGCGCGGCACGTTCCGCGCCGCGCGCGGCCTGCCGTCGGTGATCGCCCTGCGCGGGCTGATATCGGCGGCGTACCTGTCGTCGCAGAGCTTCGTGCCGCTGATGCTGGTGACCCAGCGCGGCCTGTCGTACACAGAGGCGGGGCTCGCGCTCGCCGCCTCGGGCGGGCTGTGGGCCTGCGGCTCGTACACGCAGTCCAGGCCGTGGGCGGAGCCGCACCGGTTCCGGCTGGTGCGCGTCGGCACCGTGCTGATCACCGGCGGCGTGGTGCTCACCCCGCTGGTGCTGATCGACGCGGTGCCCGTGTGGACGCCCGCGCTGACGCTGGCGCTCGGCTGCTTCGGCATGGGCCTGGTCACCGCCTCGGTGGGCGTGCTGGTGCTGCGCCTGTCCGCGCCCGAGGCGGCCGGCGGGAACGTGGCGTCCCTCCAGGTGTGCGACAGCCTGGGGAACGTGGTGATGCTGACGACCGTGGGCACGCTGTTCGCCGCGCTCGGCGGGGACGCCTCGGCCGCCGCGCACGACGCCGCCGCGGTGGCCGGGGACACGGCCGTGGGCCCGGGGGCGTTCGTCGCGGTGTACGCGGTGACCGCGAGCGCGGCCCTGCTCGGCACGGTCGTCGGCGGGCGCCTGCGCACGCCGGGGGCGTGAACGAGCCCCGCGCCGCGCCCCGTTCCGGCGCCGCTGCGGTGGCGTCCCGTCGGCGTCCCGTCGGCTTCCCGGCCCCTCCCGTCGGCTCCCCGGTGTGAGATGGACCGCAGCGGAGGGGCGGTGGTGCGGCGGTAGGCTGGCGCGGTCGTGCACCGTCCACCCCACCCGGAGACCGTGACCACCACCGCCTCGCCCTCCCCGCATTCCTCCCACCTCTCTCCCGCCTTCCCCGGCCGCGCGCCCTGGGGCACCGCGAGCAAGCTGCGTGCCTGGCAGCAGGCGGCGATGGAGGAGTATCTCCAGGCCCAGCCGCGGGACTTCCTCGCCGTCGCCACCCCGGGCGCGGGCAAGACGACGTTCGCGCTGACGCTGGCCTCCTGGCTGCTGCACCACCGCGTCGTGCAGCAGGTGACGGTGGTGGCGCCGACCGAGCACCTGAAGACGCAGTGGGCGGACGCGGCGGCGCGCATAGGGATCAAGCTGGACCCGGACTACAGCGCGGGTCCTGTGGGGCGCGAGTACCACGGGGTCGCGGTGACCTATGCGGGCGTCGGCGTCCGGCCGATGCTGCACCGCAACCGCTGCGAGCAGCGCAAGACTCTGGTCATCCTGGACGAGATCCACCACGCCGGGGACTCCAGGTCCTGGGGCGAGGCGTGCCTTGAGGCGTTCGAGCCCGCGACGCGGCGGCTCGCGCTGACCGGGACGCCGTTCCGTTCCGACACCAACCCGATCCCGTTCGTCGCCTACGCGGAGGGCAACGACGGCATCCGCCGTTCGGTCGCCGACTACACGTACGGCTACGGCAACGCGCTGGCGGACGGCGTCGTGCGGCCGGTGATCTTCCTGTCCTACAGCGGCAGCATGCGCTGGCGCACCAAGGCGGGGGACGAGGTGGCCGCGCGGCTCGGCGAGCCGATGACGAAGGACGCCACCTCCCAGGCGTGGCGGACCGCGCTCGACCCGAAGGGCGAGTGGATGCCCGCGGTGCTCGGTGCCGCCGACCGGCGGCTGACCGAGGTCCGCAGAGCCGTGCCGGACGCGGGCGGCCTGGTCATCGCGAGCGACCAGGAGTCGGCCCGCGCCTACGCCCGGCTGATCCGCGAGATCACCGGCGACGCCGCGACCCTGGTGCTGTCGGACGACGGCGGGGCCTCGCGGCGCATCGAGGACTTCCGGGAGTCGCGGGACCGCTGGCTGGTCGCGGTCCGCATGGTGTCGGAGGGTGTGGACGTGCCGCGGCTCGCGGTCGGGGTCTACGCGACGACCATCTCCACGCCGCTGTTCTTCGCGCAGGCGGTCGGCCGGTTCGTGCGCTCCCGGCGGCGCGGCGAGACCGCGTCCGTCTTCCTGCCCACCATCCCGTCGCTGCTCGGCTTCGCCCACGAGCTCGAACTGGAACGCGACCACGTGCTGGACAAGCCGAAGCGGGACGGCGAGGAGGACCCGTACGGGCCCGAGGCCGATTTGCTGGAGGAGGCGGAGCGGCAGCAGGACGAGCCCGACGGCGAGCAGGACCAACTGCCGTTCGAGGCACTGGAGTCGGAGGCCGTCTTCGACCGGGTGATGTACGACGGCGCTGAGTTCGGCATGCAGGCGCACCCGGGCAGCGACGAGGAGCAGGACTACCTCGGCATTCCCGGGCTGCTCGAGCCCGACCAGGTCAGTCTGCTGCTGCGCAAGCGGCAGGCGCGGCAGATCGCGCACAGCCGCCGCAAGCCGGACGAGGAGGCGGACCTGCTCGAACTGCCCGCGGAGCGGCGGCCGGTCATGAGCCACAAGGAGATGCTCGAACTGCGCCGCGAGCTGAACTCGCTGGTCGGCGCGTACGCCCACCAGTCGGGCAAGCCGCACGGGGTGATCCACACCGAGCTGCGCCGCGCCTGCGGCGGCCCGCCCACCGCCGAGGCGACGGCGGGGCAGCTGCGGCAGCGCGTGGCGAAGGTCAAGGAGTGGGCCACGCGCATGCGGTGAGCCATCGGCCGGTGAGCCATCGGCCGGTGAGCCATCGGCCGCAGGGATGTTCGTCGCATATCGTTCGAAAACCGCCGCTTCCTGCTCGGATTCTGGACAGCCTCTTCCGCTCAGCGGTGCCGCTGGCTAAATTTCCGGTCATGCGTACGCCCGGTGGCAGAGCCGCCCCGGTGCGCAACCGGACTGTGTGACCTGCTACCGCAACCGGCGGCCCGCTCCGCGTGCTGCCGACGGGACCGGCGGCACCGGCCCCTCCGCGACAGCCGCCGACTCGTCGGGATTCCTTCCTGGACTACCGAGAAGAGAATGGGGGCGCCGTGAGTGACGCACGCCCGGCCTCCGGGCCGCGGACCAGTTTCATCCCTGCCCGGCAGCGAGCCGCCGGGGAAGCGAACGAGGAGGGTGCGTGACCGCGGAAACCTCCCAGACGCTCGACCGGGGGCTGCGTGTCCTCAAACTGCTCGCCGAGACCGACCACGGCCTGACCGTGACCGAGCTGTCCAAACAGCTCGGCGTCAACCGCACCGTCGTCTACCGGCTGCTCGCCACCCTGGAACAGCACTCCCTGGTCCGGCGCGACGCCGGCGGCAGGGCGCGCGTCGGGGTGGGCGTGCTCGGCCTCGGCCGGCAGGTACACCCGCTGGTCAGGGAGGCCGCCCTGCCCGCGCTGCGGGCGCTGGCCGAGGACGTCGGCGCCACCGCCCACCTCACCGTCGTGGACGGCAACGACGCGCTCGCCGTCGCCGTGGTCGAACCCAGCTGGACCGACTACCACGTCGCCTACCGCACCGGCTTCCGGCACGCCCTCGACCGGGGCGCCGCGGGCCGCGCCATCCTCACCGGCCGCTGCAAGGACATCGAGGAGGAGGACGGCTTCGTGCTGACCCAGGGCGAGTTGGAGGCCGGGGCCAGCGGGGCCGCGGCGCCGCTGCCCGCCGACTGCGGCATCGAGGGCAGCGTCGGGGTGGTCATGCTGAACGAGTCCGTGCCGCCCGAGGTCGGCCCCCGCGTGGTCAGGGCCGCGTCCGAGGTGGCCGCGGTGCTGCGTTAGATTCCCTCCATGCCCGCCGCTCCGACCGCCTCGAAGGCCGCCGCCGCACCGCCCGCCGGAGCCGCGCGCCGCCCGCTGCTGCTCGCCGCCTGCGTCGCGCTCGTCGCGGCCCTGCTCGCGGTCGCGGCGCTGGCCCCGCTGCCGTACTCGGTCACCCGCCCCGGGCCGACCGCGGACGTGCTCGGCGAGCACGACGGCGAGCCGGTGATCACCATCACCGGCGCCCCGGTGCGCGAGCCGGCGGGCGAGCTGCGGATGACGACGATCACCGCGACGTCGCCGGACGCGACGGTGCGGCTGACCGACGTCGTCACCGGCTACTTCTCCGGCGAACGGGCGGTCATGCCGCGCGAGGCGGTCTACCCGGTGGGCGACAGCCGCGAGGAGATCCAGGAGCACAACGCGGGCCAGATGCGCGACTCCCAGCACGCGGCGGTCGCCGCGGCCGTCACCTACCTGGGCCTCGACGAGGACGAGGTGAGCATCGAGCTGAACCTGGCGGACGTCGGCGGCCCGAGCGCGGGCCTGCTGCTCTCGCTCGGCATCGTGGACCTGCTGCGCGGCGACGGCTCGGGCGGCGACCTGACCGACGGGCGCGTCATCGCGGGCACCGGCACCATCGAGCCGGACGGAACGGTCGGCTCGGTGGGCGGCGTTCCGCTGAAGACGCAGGCCGCGCGGCGCGACGGCGCGACCGTCTTCCTCGTGCCGAGCGAGGAGTGCGCGGACGCGACAGCCGAGGCGCCGGACGGGCTGCGGGTGCTGCCCGTGGCCACCCTCGAAGGCGCGGTGGCCGACCTGCGGGCGCTGGCCGCGGGGGAGTCCGTGCCCTCCTGCTGAGCCCTCCTGACCCGGCGGCGCGCCCGGAACGTGGGCCGCCCCCGCGAGTGCAGGTCGCGGGGGCGGCTGTGGGGGGTGGTGTTCTTACTGATTCCCCCGACTCGCGTGTTCACGCTCGTTTCCGCCGAGGAGGAGCATGGAAGTTCCCGGGGGGAAATCCCGCAGGCACGGGGTCTCCCGGTGTGCGCGTCGCCCTTCCTGCGCGGACCCGGTGAAGATCCGATGAGGCAGGCGCAGGCCCACCGGGCCGAACGGGCCGACCCCGCTGGCCAATTCTGCGCACGCTGACTGAGCATGGTGTCCAACGCGCCGCGCGCCGCGCCGCGCGTTCCTTTCCGGCCGCAAGTCCGCCCCGCAAGTCCGCCCCGCAAGTCCGCCCCGCTAGGAGGCCCGCCATGGCCATCGACGAACTGGACGCCAGGCTGCTTGAGCTTCTCGCGCAGGAGCCCCGCATCGGGGTGCTGGAGGCGTCGAGGCGCCTGGGTGTGGCGCGCGGGACCGCGCAGGCGCGGCTGGAGAAGCTGCGCACCGGCGGGGTGATCCGCGGCTTCGGCCCTGACGTGGACCCCGCGGCCCTCGGCTTCCCCGTGACCGCCTTCGCGACCCTGGAGATCAAGCAGGGGCAGGGCGAGGAGGTCCGCCGGCACCTCAGCGGCGTGCCCGAAGTGCTCGAACTGCACACCATCACCGGCGAGGGCGACATGCTCTGCCGCCTGGTCGCCCGCTCCAACGCGGACCTCCAGCGCGTCATCGACCGGGTTGTCGGCTTCGACGGCATCCTCAGGTCCGCCACCGCCATCGTCATGGAGAACCCGGTGCCGCTGCGCGTCATGCCACTGGTCAGGCATGCGGCGGGCACGGCGGGCACGGCGGGCATGGAAGGGAAGCCGGCCGGGCCCGCGGACTCCGGGCGCGGTCCGGGCGGGGGCGGGCTCAACCGGCCGGCTCCCCCGGCTCGTCGGAGAGCGTGAACAGGGCGTACAGCTCGCCGTCCGACACGTTCATCAGCGTCGGCTCCGTGCCGGGCGGCACCAGCCGCAACGTGCGCTCCAGCCACGCCGCGACCGCGGGGGCCGGGGCGTGCAGCAGCGCCTCGCCGTCCGGCGACCTGAGCGCCAGGCAGAGCACGCCGTGGCCCTGCGTCTTGGTCGGCCACACCCGCACGTCGCCCTGCCCGGCGGGCCGGCAGACGCCCTCGACCAGCAGCTCGCGGGCGAACGTCCAGTACACCGGGACGTCGGAGCCGATGTGGAAGGTGATGTGCACGGCGTAGGGGTCGTCGGTCCGGTAGAGCAGCCGCGCCGGCACCGGAATGCCGCGCTCCGGCGAGAGCACCAGCTTCAGGTCGAGCTCCCGCTCGATGGTGGTGTACATGCGATATGCCCTCTTCTCTCCTGGATTCCGCTGCGTCCTCGGGGCTTGCGGAAGGAAAGAGGCGCGAGAGGGCGGATCATTACGCGGGTTGGGCAAACTTTTTGCCAGGAGCCCCCGGGGCCGGCCCGGGGGTGCCCGGGGGATCACAGGTGCGATTCCCGCGCGGACGGGCGGCCGGTTCCGAGCCGCTGCCAGGAGGAACGGTCCGCCACCGCGCCAACCTTGTCACGGTCACGGCAGGCGGCTCTCGTCCGGCGCGGGAGTTGGCTAAGGTCGCTGTCGCGGGACCTTCGGGCAACGAGGGTCCGCGAGCGACGTAACATGCTTAGCCCATAGCGAGAATCGCACTGCACGGACGAGGAGATTCGGTACCGATGAGCTCCCCACCCGCAGGCTCCCCGCCCTCAGGAAGCGCAGGCGGCGGCCCGGGGCCCAACTGGTATCCGGACCCGTCCATTCCCGGCTACATCCGGTACTGGAACGGCACCGCCTGGGTGCCCGGCAGCAGCCGGCCCGAGCCGCGGGAGGGCGAGCCGGTGCCCACGCCGCCGTCCGGGGCGGCGAGCGCCCCGGCCGCCGCACCCGCGGTGCCCGCCGCCCGTGCCGGCGAGACGCAGCCCTTCTTCTTCGACGAGGACCCGCCGCCCGCCGCCGAGCCGGGCGCCGGCTCCGCCCCGGCACGTTCCGGCGGCGGCGACGCGCTGCCCGAGGTGCGCAGGCGCGGCGACGTGGCCCCGGTCGGCGGTGGGCAGGAGCCGGGCGCCGGCTCCGCCCCGGCCTGGCCCGCGGCGGGCGGTGCCGCGGCACCGCCGGCGGCGGCAGGGCCCGGCACGCCGTCGCAGGACAGCGGTGACCGGCGGGTCACCTGGGGCTCGGACGAGGACGTCAGCACCTCGCCCGTCGCCGCGGCGGGCCGGGTCGACCCCCGCGGGCAGTTCCGGCAGCCCTCGGCCGAGGGCTCCCAGCCGCCCGCGCGGCGGCCGGAGCCGCAGGCCGCGCCCGCGCCCAAGGCGCCCGAGCCCAAGGCGCCCGAGCCCAAGGCGCCCGAGCCGGACGCGAAGGAAGAGACGACGACGCTGCGGCGTTCCGACATCGCCGCCGCGGGCGGCTCGTGGGAGCGCCAGGTCCGCGACCTCGCGCAGCAGGCGCCGCCCGGTGCGCCCCAGGGTGCGCCGCCGCGCGCGACCCCCGCGCAAACCGGTGGTCCCGCGCCTGCCGCCCCGCCGGCCCAGCCGGCCCCGGGGCAGGCCCCGGGCGGCGTGCCGCCGCAGGCGGGCCCCGTGCCGCCGGCGCAGCAGGCCCAGCCGCAGGGGTTCCCGCAGCAGCAGCCGCACCCCCAGCAGCAACAGCCGCCGCAGGGCCCGCGGCCCGGGTACGGCTATCCGCCGCAGCAGCAGCCGGGCCCCGGTGGCCCCGGTGCGCCGGGCGGGTACGGCTACCCGCAGCAGCAGCCGCACCCCCAGCAGCAACAGCCGCCGCAGGCCCAGCAGTCGCCGTTCCTCCAGTCGCATCAGGGCGAGGCCCTGACGATGGTCAGGCGGTTCCAGACCACGCAGGCGTACCCGGCGAGTCTTGGCCGGCGGCTGATGGCCCGGCTCGTCGATTCGCTGTTCTCCGTCGGCGCCGCCGTGGCCGTCGGCTGGCCGCTGCTCGGCGACGCCCGCGACCACATCGACGAGCAGGTGGACGCGGCGGAGCGGGCCGGTGTCACCGAGACGATCTGGCTGATCGACGGGACCACGGGCGGCTACCTCGCCATGGTCATCGGGGTGTTCCTCGGCGTCGGGCTGCTCTTCGAGGCGCTGCCGACCGCGCTGTGGGCCCGCACGCCGGGCAAGGCGCTGTTCGGCCTGCGGGTGCTCGACCTCCAGCAGCAGGAGAAGCCGGGCTTCGGGGCGGCGCTGCTGCGCTGGCTGGTGTACAGCCTGCTGGGTGTATTGGTGGTCGGCATCGTGAACGTGCTGTGGGCACTGCGCGACCGGCCGTGGCGCCAGTGCTGGCACGACAAGGCGGCGGATACGTTCGTCGCCACGATGAAGGCACCGGGCAGCCAGGACTGACCCGGTCGGCCCAGGCCGGTTGGCCCGATCGTCCCCGCCGGGATGCGGGCCCGCGGGGGCCGGGTTTGACTGGCGCTCATGAGCACCGAGCAGCCGCGACCCGGCCCCGGCGACGAGCCGGAGGGCGGCCCCGCCCCGCATGAGGCGGGGCTGCCCAAGGCCCCTCCCCCGACCGATTCCTACGGCACCAATCCGTATGGCGGGCCGAGTGGCGCCGTCGACCCGCTGGCCGGGATGCCGCCCCTCGCCTCCCTCGGCCGCCGTCTGGTGGCCCGTATCGTCGACGCGCTGATCGTCGGCATTCCCGTTTCGCTCGTCCTGCTGCCGACCATGGACGGCTACGACTTCGACAACGGCGGCAGCGGGAACTACGTGCAGCAGTCGGTCGTGCTGCTGGTCTACTTCGTTTACGACGCCCTGATGCTCAGCGCCCGCGGCCAGACGCTCGGGAAGATGCTGATGCGCGTGCGGGTGGCGATGCTGGACGACGGCGCGGTGCCGCGCGGGAATCCCGCCTGGGCGCGCGCCGCGGTCTACTCGCTGCCGCAGCTGCTGCCGTGCATCGGCTTCCTCTTCTGGCTGGTGAACGTCCTGTTCTGTACGTGGGACCGGCCCTACCGGCAGTGTCTGCACGACAAGGCGGCGAAGACCGTGGTGGTCTCCGCCGCCTGATCGGTGCGGGGTGCCGTTCCCGGGCGCCGTCGCCCGGCCGGTGCCGGGTGTTCAGACCCGGACGCCCGGCCGCTCCGGCGCGGTGAACGACGACTGGCCGCGCGCCGGCTCCGGCGTGCCGCCGGGTGTGTCCCGGCGGCGTCCGCCCGGGTGCCTGGCCGGGTGCCTGGCCGTGTGCCTGGTGGCCGCCACCGCGACGGCCGCGCCGAGGAGCAGCGCGAGCACCGCGATGAGGACCACCACGGGGCCCGAGGCGGCCGGGGCAAGGAAGAGGGAGAAGAAGGTGATGGAGATGACCGTGGCCGAACCGTAGGCGATCTGCACGGGGGTCGGGTGCGGCATGTCGTTTCCGTCCTCGCAAGGGGTGCTGGCGGCCGTCCGGGAGGGAGGGGGGCAGCTCTCTCGAACGGTTCTACGGGCCTGAGTGCCCGTGCCGGGGCCACGGTAAGCCTGCTCCTGACACGGCTCGGGAGCACGGGGGAGCACAGGGGCGCACGGGCTCGGGCCGGAGCAGACCGGTCAAAGACCGTAGTTGGCCCGGAAAACCGAATCAAGGTCTGTCTTTTTCTGTCTCACTCATGTCAAATGCGTCCCGTCACATCACTGCGTGCGCAGGGGAGGACAGGCAACACGTGAACGAGGGAAAGCGATCCATAAGATCGAGAACCGCCGCCGTGGCAACAGCCGTTGCGGCCATGGGAGCGGCCGTCCTGGTGCCGGCGGGTGCTGCGCAGGCGCAGCCGCCCGCGGACGTGGACGAAGGCCCGCGGGACGCCCGGGCGTTCGCCGCGTCCCCCGAGCTCGACAACCCGCTGGGTGAGAAGCGCGAGGTACAGCGGCAGCAGGCGGCACAGGAGCTGATCTCCGGGAGCGCGGACGCCCGTACCCTGGGCGGCTCCGAGGTGGTGGAGCTGAGCGACGGCGAGTTCGTGGAGACCGCCACCACCGGCACCGACAAGATCTTCACCGTGCTGGTGGAGTTCGGCGACGAGATCGACCCCGAGTTCGGGGGCGACCCGGGCCCGCGGGTCAACGAGATCGCGGAGCCGGACCGCGAGCACGACAACACCACCATCTGGCAAGAGGACTTCGACCGCCAGTACTACGAGGACGTCTACTACTCGGAGGACCCCGACGTCCCGTCGGTGAAGCAGTACTTCGAGAGCCAGTCCTCCGGCCGCTACTCGGTGGACGGTCATGTCACCGACTGGGTGCTGGTCGACTACAACGAGGCCAGGTACGGCAACAACGCCTGCGGCTCCAACGTCTGCGCCTCGGTGTGGGACGTCGTCACCGACGGCGTCAACGCCTGGTACGAGGGGCAGCTCGCGGCGGGCGCGACGCCCGAGGAACTGGCCGCCACGCTCGCCGAGTACGACGTGCAGGACCGCTACGACTACGACGGCGACGGCGACTTCAACGAGCCCGACGGCTACCTGGACCACTTCCAGGTCGTGCACGCGGGCGAGGACGAGTCGGCGGGCGGCGGCGCGCAGGGCGAGGACGCCATCTGGGCGCACCGCTGGTACGCGTTCAACGACCAGATCGGCCACACCGGTCCCGAGAACAACCTGGCCGGCGGCACGCAGATCGCCGACACCGGCCTGTGGGTCGGCGACTACACGATCCAGCCGGAGAACGGCGGAGTCGGCGTGTTCGCGCACGAGTTCGCGCACGACCTGGGGCTGCCCGACCTGTACGACACGCAGGGCGGCGAGAACGGCACCGGCTTCTGGTCGGCGATGTCCTCGGGCTCCTGGCTCGGCCCCGGCGACGGCACGATCGGCGAGCTGCCGAACGACATGGGCCCGTGGGAGAAGCTGCAACTGGGCTGGCTCGACTACGACGTCGCGCAGGCCGCGACCCGTTCGACGCACCGGCTCGGCCCGTCCGCCCTCACCTACCCCGAGGGCGAGGACCGCCGCGAATCGCAGGCCCTGGTGGTCGAACTGCCGGAGAAGACCGTCACCACCGACATCCACCCGCCCGCGGAGGGCGAGGCGCAGTGGTGGAGCGGCTCGGGCGACGACCTGAACAACACCCTGGCGCGCACGGTCGATCTGTCCTCGGCCTCCACGGCCTCGCTCGACCTGAGCGGCTGGTGGAGCATCGAGGAGGGCTACGACTTCCTGTACGCCGAGGCGTCCTCGGACGGCGGCAGCACGTGGACCCCGCTGGACGGCACGGCGGACGGCGAGCCGCTGCCGCGCGACGGCGCGGACCGCCCGACGCTGACCGGGGAGTCGGGCGGCGACGTGGCGCTGTCCTACCCGCTGGACGCCTACGCGGGCGGGACGGTGGACATCCGGTTCCGCTACCAGACGGACGGTTCGGCGACGCAGACCGGCTTCACGGCGGACGAGATCACGGTGACCGCCGACGGCGAGCCGGTCTTCTCGGACAACGCGGAGGATGGCGAGGGCGATTGGGCCGTCGACGGCTTCAGCGTCGTCGGGGCCTCCGTCACGGGCGAGTACCCGCAGTACTACCTCGTGGAGAACCGTCAGTACGTCGGCTACGACGACACGCTGCGCACCGGCCCGTACAACTTCGGCTGGGTGACGGACCGGCCCGACTGGGTGGAGCATTTCTCCTACCAGGACGGGATGTTGGTGTGGCTGTGGGACACCTCGCAGTCGGACAACAACACCAGCCAGCACCCGGGCGAAGGGCTCGTGCTGCCGGTCGACGCGCACCCGGAGGCCGACCACTGGTCGGACGGCAGCCTGATGCGCAACCGCATCCAGACCAGGGACGCGTCGTTCAGCAGGGACCGCACGCCGGAGCTGACGCTGCATCAGGAAGGCGAGGCGACGGTGCTGCCCGCGCAGCGCGGGGCGCCGGTCTTCGACGACCGCAGGGGCACGTACTGGGACGAGGCGAACCCGCAGAACAGCGTTGTGGTCCCGGACACCAACACCAAGATCACTCTGGTTCATGAGCCGCGGAACGCGGAGCGGCCGATCATGGTGCGGGTGAGCCCGAGCGGAAGGTGAGAGAACGGTCACTCTCCGTCGATATCTGACGGGTGTTGATCTCATCTGACGCAAAGGTGCAGGTCAGAGCGCATTTCGGCCGCCGCCCTCGACGGGCGGCGGCCGATGGCGTAAGGATGTCGGGGTCCGTTTTACCGCGTCCGGAGTCGATGAGAAGGTGACCCCATGGCCGAAGGAGGCTTCGTCCGGCTGCCCGACGGCAGCGTCGTCGTCGCGCTCGCCCTGCCCCGCCCCGGTGCCCCGGGCCGCGCCGTCCGCGTGCTGGTGCACGCGGCGAACCGCTCGCGCGCCCTGACCCGCCTGCGGAACCTGGGCCTGCGCGCGGCCCACCTGCGGGGGAACGGCGCCCCGCCCACCCCGGACGAGATCTCGGCCGTGCTGTACCACCCCGAGGGCGTCGTCTGGCGCTCGGCCGCGGGGGACGCCACGGAGAGCTGGCACCCGATCACACACCTGCTCGGGCGCCGCCGGGCGGCGGCATGAGACCACGGGACCGCACCGTGCCCCGTTCGGCCTAGGTCCTGTCCTGTCGATTTTGTCGGATCAGCCCGCGGCGTCAGATGCGGTGCATCGCAAGGCACCGGATCGCAGCTCATACCTGTCCGTATTCGCGCGATTCGGTAACGCAGCGAGGTGCCGTAGCTGGCGTCGCGGGCCCGGCAAGATCGGCAGGACAGGGCCTAGCCGGGTCCGCCCGGCCGGTCCGGCTAGCCGGCGACGACCGGTTTCCCGGCCAGCTCCACGCCGCCCGCCGCCAGCTCGCGCAGCGCCGCGTCCACCGACTCGCGGGCCACCCCGGCCGTCAGGCCGAGCAGGACGCGGGTCTCGAAGCCCTCGGCGGCGGCGTCGAGCGCCGTGGCCCGCACACAGTGGTCGGTGGCGATGCCCACCACGTCGACGGCGTCCACGCCGTGGGCGCGCAGCCAGTCCGCCAGCTTGGTCCCGGCATCGTCGCTGCCCTCGAAGCCGCTGTACGCGGCCGCGTAGGCGCCCTTGTCGAAGCAGGCGTCGACGGCGCCCGAGCTGACGGCGGGCGCGAAATTCGGGTGGAACCCGGCGCCCTCGGTGCCGGCCACGCAGTGCGCCGGCCAGGAGTGCGCGAAGTCGGGGTGGTCGGAGAAGTGGTCCCCCGGCGCGACGTGGTGATCGCGCGTGGCCACCACGTGCCGGTACTCGGCGGTGGCCGCGCCGATCAGGTCCGTGATGGCGGCGGCGACGTCCGCGCCGCCCGCGACGGCGAGACTGCCGCCCTCGCAGAAGTCGTTCTGCACGTCGACGACGATCAATGCGCGGTGCATGGCGGACACACCCTTTCGAAGGCGGCGGACGGGTGGCTGATGAGCAGCGTAGTCACGGAGTGGCTCCCACGTAACGCGTCGGCAGGACCGGCTCGCCGCGGGACAGCTGAGTGGCCGAGAGCGGCAGCCGGCCGCGGGCCCGCGTGTGGCGTTCGCGCGCGGCGTCCAGCGTCTCCCTGGCGACCGCGCGGCCGTCCCGCATCAGCTCCACGGCCACCTGCCGCCCGGCCAGCTCCTCGGGCACCGGGCCCGTGCCGACGACCTCGGCCTCGGCGATGCCGAGCCCGTCGGCGGGCCGTGCGGCCCACTTCCGCCCGCCGACGGACAGCTTGCCGCCGAGCGACTTCTTGGCGACCGGCACCAGCGGCGCGTCCTCGCCCTCGCCCGAGGCGCGGGCGACCAGCTTGTAGACCATCGAGCACGTCGGGTGCCCGCTGCCGGTGACCAGCCGCGTGCCTACGCCGTACGCGTCCACCGGGGCGGCGGCGAGCGAGGCGATGGCGTACTCGTCGAGGTCGCTGGTGACGACGATCCTGGCGTCGTGCGCGCCCAGCTCGTCCAGCTGCTGCCGCACCCGGTGGGCGACCACCAGCAGGTCGCCCGAGTCGATGCGGACGGCGCCAAGACCGGGCCCCGCGACCTCCACGGCGGTCCTGACGGCCTCGGGCACGTCGTAGGTGTCCACGAGCAGCGTCGTGCCCGCGCCGAGCGAGTCCACCTGGGCGGCGAACGCCTCGCGCTCGGAATCGTGCAGGAGCGTGAAGGCGTGCGCGCTGGTGCCCGCGGTCGGGATGCCGTAGCGGAACCCGGCGGCCAGGTCGGAGGTGGACGAGAAGCCGCCGATGTACGCGGCGCGCGAGGCCGCGACGGCGGCCAGCTCGTGCGTGCGCCGTGCGCCCATCTCGATCAGCGGCCGGCCGTGCGCCGCGACGGCCATCCGGGACGCGGCGGCGGCGACGGCGGAGTCGTGGTTGAGGATCGACAGGATCACCGTCTCCAGCAGCACGCACTCGGCGAACGTGCCCTCGACGGTCATGATCGGCGAGCCCGGGAAGTAGACCTCGCCCTCCGGGTAGCCGTGGATCTCGCCGGCGAACCGGTAGTCGGCGAGCCAGTCCGCGGTCGGCTCGTCGACGACGCCCTGCTCGCGCAGGAAGCCGAGCAGGGCCGGCTCGAAGCGGAAGTTCTCCACGGCGTCGAGCACGCGCCCCGTGCCGGCCACGACGCCGTATCTGCGGCCCTCGGGGAGCCGGCGGGTGAAGACCTCGAAGACGGACCGCCGGTGGGCCGTGCCGGCGCGGAGCGCGGCCTGGAGCATGGTCAGCTCGTACTGGTCGGTGAAGAGCGCGGTCGAGGGCACCGCCACCGGCAGGCCCCCTCCGGCGTCGTTCGTCACATCCATGGCCCCAGCCTACCTCCAATCTCGTCAATCTGACGATATGGGGGTGGCCGGGCCCCGCGCGTGCCGCCCGGCCGGGCCGTTTGGGCTTGCGGGCGGGGTAGGTGGCAGCATGGGGGTGTGAGTGCCATCCCCATGGAGATCGAGCGCACGGAGTCGGAGCAGGCGCCCGCCGAGCAGGCGGCGCCGGACGTCCCATGGGTCACGATCGTGCACAACGATCCGGTGAATCTGATGAGTTATGTGACCTATGTGTTCCAGGCCTATTTCGGCTATTCGAAGGACAAGGCCAAGAAGCTCATGCTGGACGTCCATCACAAAGGCCGTGCGATCGTTTCGCAGGGCAGTCGTGAAGAAATGGAGCGGGACGTGCAGGCCATGCACGGGTACGGGCTGTGGGCGACGCTTCAGCAGGACCGCTGATGGCCGGGTATTTCGAGCCGGCCGGCGACGGGGCGGCGATCGCGCTCGACGAGGTCGAGATCTCGATTCTCCGGAGCCTGGCCATGCAGCTGCTGGAGCTGATCGGTCCGGATGGCGGACCGGGGGACAGCGACGATCCGCTGGACGCGCTGTTCCACGAGGGGCCGGACCGGCCGCCGGACGACCCCGCGCTCGCCCGCCTCTTCCCCGACGCCTACGGCGAGCCCGGCCGCGTGCAGGACGAGGAAACCCGGCGGCTGGCCGCCGAGTTCCGCCGTTTCACCGAGGGTGACTTGCGGGCCCGCAAGCGGGGCGACCTGATCACCGTTGTCCGCAATCTGGACGCCGTTGTCCCAGAGGCCGGCGCGGCGGGCTCGGGTGGCGCGGTGCTGACGCTGAAGCCGGAGGAGTCCAGGCAGTGGCTCGGCGGGCTGAACGATTTGCGTCTCGCCATCGCCTCGCGCCTCGACATCAAGGACGACGACGGAACCGGTGAGCTGTTCGAGTTGCCGGACGACGATCCGAACAAGCCGATGGTCATGGCCTACTTCTGGCTGGGCGGTCTCCAGGAATCTCTGGTGGAGACTCTTCTTCCGTGATCTTATGTGATAGGACTATCGACCTTTCCTGTCACAGCTCAAGCCAAAGGTCGCACCATGGCAAGCGGAGAATCCTGGACCGACGATGTTGACGAGGCAGTCAACGATGTCTTCCAACCCATCAGAGACGTGTTGTATGACGCGGTCTTCTACGACATCACACTGTTCGACAGTAATTTTCCCCTGATCGTCGGCTGGCTGGTGCTCGCGGGGCTCGTCTTCACCACCTACTTCGGGGTGGTGCAGTTCCGCCACATCGGCAAGGCGCTGCGCGTGGTGCGCGGCAAGTACGACCAGCCGGGCGCCCCCGGCGAGATCAGCCACTTCCAGGCGCTGACCTCGGCCGTCTCCGGCACCGTTGGTCTGGGCAACATCGCGGGTGTCGCGATAGCCGTGTCCATCGGCGGCCCAGGGGCCACGTTCTGGATGGTCGTGTGCGGCCTGCTCGGCATGGCCACCAAGTTCGTCGAGTGCACCCTCGGCGTGAAGTACCGCGAGATCGACGAGAACGGCAAGGTCTCCGGCGGTCCGATGCACTATCTGCGCAAGGGGCTCGCCGAGCGCGGCATGCCGGGGCTCGGCAAGGTGCTCGCGCTGCTCTCCGCGGTCTGCATCCTCTTCTTCACCTTCTTCGGCGGCAACCTCTTCCAGGTCAACCAGAGCTTTGAGCAGCTGTCCACCGTCACCGAGGACCACACTGGCTTCTTCACCGGCTCGGGTGGCGCGCTGCTGTTCGGTGTCGTCGTTGCCGCGCTGGCCGCGGCGGTGCTGCTCGGCGGCATCCGCGCGATCGGCGAGGTCACCAGCCGCCTGATACCTGCCATGGCGATCATCTACGTCACCGCCTGCCTGGTCGTCATCCTGACCAACGTCGGGGAGGTGCCCGACGCGATCAGCACCATCGTGAGCGAGGCCTTCAACCCGGAGGGCGTCGCCGGCGGCCTCATCGGCGCCCTGATCATCGGCTTCCAGCGGGCCGCGTTCTCCAACGAGGCCGGCATCGGCTCGGCGCCCATCGCGCACGCCGCGGTCAAGACCAAGCGCCCGGCCACCGAGGGCCTCGTGGCGCTGATCGAGCCCTTCCTCGACACGGTGATCATCTGCACGATGACCGCCCTGACGATCGTGGTGGCCGCGGGGCCCGAGTACATGGCCGCCCGGGACACCGCCATCGAGGGCGGCGAGGTGGCCGGGACAACAGTCGGCATCTCCATCACCTCCGACGCGTTCGAGACGGCCCTGCCGTGGTTCCCCGCGGTGCTGACGCTCGCGGTCTTCCTCTTCGCCTTCTCCACCCTCATCACCTGGGGCTACTACGGCCAGAAGGCGTGGACCCACCTGTTCGGCGAGAGCAACGTCATGGTGAACACCTACCGGATCATCTTCTGCGTCCTGGTCGTCGCCGGTGCGCTGCTCTCGCTGGGCACGCTGGTCGACCTGGCGGACGCCTTCCTCTTCTCCGCCGCGGTGTTCAACATCATCGGTCTCTACCTGCTGGCCCCCGTGGTCAAGAGGGAGCTGAACAAAGTCCTCGAATACATCCGCCGCCGCGACGCCGGGGAGACGGACGAGCAGATCGAGGCCGACGAGGCCGGCGGCGCCGGCGGAGGTGTCGGCACCCTCACGAAGTGAGGCCGCGCGGCGGCGTTCTAGGCTGGCCGCATGCTGACCATCACGGAGGAGCTGCGCGACAAGATCATCGCGCACGCCCGCGCGGATCACCCCGATGAGGCCTGCGGGGTGATCGCCGGGCCGGCCGGGAGCGACCGGCCCGAACGGTTCATCCCCATGCTGAACGCGGCCCGTTCGCCCACGTTCTACGAGTTCGACTCCGGTGACCTGCTGCGGCTCTACCGGGAGCTGGACGAGCGCGACGAGGACCCGGTGGTCATCTACCACTCGCACACGGCGACCGAGGCGTACCCCTCGCGTACCGACATCGAGTACGCGAACGAGCCGCTGGCCCACTACGTGCTGGTCTCCACCGCGGAGTGCGGGAACGAGGAGGGGCCCGTGTCCTTCCGCTCGTTCCGCATCGTGGAAGGAAAGGTCACCGAGGAGGAGGTCCGGTTCAGCTGAGACGGATGTCCGGATGCTGGAACGTTCGCTCGGGGCCGCGGCCGGGAATCGATACGATGAATCCATGGTTGTCCACGACGTGAGCGATGAATGGCCGAGCGGCGGTACGCCGCTGCTGGTGGCACGTCTGCACGTCGACCTGTGCCGCCTCGCCGGCTGCCTGTGTACCGCGCCTCGTTGATCCGTCGCAGCTGCCCGTTCCGCAACCGCCCGTCCTCAACCAGGAGCCCCCTCATGGCCATCGAGGTCAGCATTCCGACCATCCTCCGCACCTACACCGACGGCCGTAAGGCCGTCTCCGGCAGCGGAGAGACCATCGCCGAGCTGTTCACGGACCTGGAGGCCCGCCACCCGGGCATCAAGGAGCGGCTGGTGGAGGGCGAGGCGCTGCGCCGCTTCGTGAACGTCTACCTGAACGACGAAGACGTCCGCTTCCTGGACGGCATCGCGACCAAGCTGGCGGACGGCGACAAGGTCACCATCCTGCCCGCCGTCGCCGGAGGCATGCGCTAATGCGCTTCGACTCCCCGCTCGCGGCAGTCGGGAACACCCCGCTGGTCCGGCTGCCGCGGCTCTCGCCCAGCGAGTCCGTACGGATCTGGGCGAAGCTGGAGGACCGGAATCCGACCGGGTCGGTCAAGGACCGTCCCGCGCTGTTCATGATCGAGCAGGCCGAGAAGGACGGGCGGCTCACGCCCGGCTGCACGATTCTGGAGCCCACCTCCGGCAACACCGGCATCTCGCTGGCGATGGCGGCCCGGCTGAAGGGCTACCGCATCGTCTGCGTCATGCCGGAGAACACCTCGTCCGAGCGCCGCGAGCTGCTGGCCATGTGGGGCGCCGAGATCATCTCCTCGCCCGCGGCCGGCGGCTCCAACACCGCGGTCAGAGTGGCCAAGGAGCTGGCCGCCGAGCATCCCGACTGGGTGATGCTCTACCAGTACGGCAACCCGGACAACGCCGGTGCCCACTACGCCACCACAGGACCCGAGATCCTCGCCGACCTGCCCTCCCTCACCCACTTCGTGGCCGGCCTCGGCACCACCGGCACGCTGATGGGCGTCGGCCGGTACCTGCGCGAGCAGCGCCCCGGCGTCCAGATCGTCGCGGCCGAGCCGCGTTACGACGATCTGGTGTACGGGCTGCGCAACCTGGACGAGGGCTTCGTCCCCGAGCTGTACGACGAGTCGGTGCTCACCTCGCGCTTCTCCGTCGGCTCCGCCGACGCGGTCGCCCGCACCCGCGAACTCCTCGCCGAGGAAGGCATTTTCGCCGGTGTCTCCACCGGCGCCGCACTGCACGCGGCGATCGGCGTCGGACGCCGCGCGGCGAAGGCGGAGCAGGCCGCGGACGTCGTCTTCGTCGTCGCGGACGGCGGCTGGAAGTACCTCTCCACCGGCATCTACACCGCGTCCTCCACGGAGGAGGCGGTCGCCCGCCTCCACGGCCAGCTCTGGGCCTGAAACGGCCGCCGGCCAGGGAGAGTCAGGGCTTCCGGGTGTGCTCCTCGTCGGTCCCGGCTTCCGCGAACGACGTCTCGACGCCTCGTTCGCGCAGGGCGGTGCGGACGGACGGGGGGAGGCCCGCGTCCGTGATCAGGGTGTCGAAGCCGGTCAGGTCCGCCACCCGGTACATGCCGAACGTGCCGTACTTGACGCTCCCCGCCAGCAGGACGGAACGCGACGCGGACCGCATCGCGGCCTGTTTGACCTCGACCTTGGCCGCCGAGGGGGTGGTCACCCCGTGCGTCAGGTCCCAGGAGCTGGTCGACACGAAGGCCACGTCCAGCGCGAGCTGACCGAGGGTCAGGGCCGCGAGGCGGCCGACCGCGGAGCGGTTGGCGTGCTCTATCCGGCCGCCGCTGTGGATGACTTCGATGTCCGGGTTCCCCATGAGGGCGTTGGCCGTGGTGAAGTCGTTGGTCACCACGGTCATGCCCTGGTGCCTGACCAGGTGCGGCACCAGCGCCTGGCAGGTGGTGCCGGCGTCGAGGTAGACGGTGGTGTTGTCGTTGAGCAGCCCCGCGGCCCGTTCGGCGATGGCCAGCTTCGCCGGCTGATCCATCGTCGACTTGTCGATGAAGCTGGGCTCCTCGTGCAGCTGCCCCGCGATCCGCACGCCGCCGGGCACGGACACCGCCCGGCCCTGGCGTTCCAGCGTGGCGATGTCGCGGCGCACCGTCATGTGGGAGACGCCGAGCATCTCGGTCAGCTGATGCACGCTCAGCACCGCGTGCCCGCGCAGCAGCTTGATGAGCAACTCCCTGCGCTGGTCCGGGATCAGCGGTGTCTCCTCGGCCATCACACCAGTCCGAACCCGTAGAGGACGTAGAGCACCGCGAAGCCGGTGACCCCGGAGAGCGCGGAGGCCACGCCGATGGAACGGATGCCCTGCCCGACCGTCAGGTTGGACAGCGTCGTGGTCACCCAGAAACCCGACGAGTTCGCATGCTTCATGATCTGCGCTCCCGTACCGCACGCCAAATAGATCGCCAGGCCCGAGATGTCCAGGCTCCCCGCGAGCGGCTCCATGATGGCCGCCGCCGTCATCACCCCGAGGATATTGGAGCCGGTGATCGTACAGATGGCCGCGGCCACCAGGAAGGGCACGATGATCGGGGACAGGCCCCAGTCCTGGATGATGTCGGCCACGCTGTCGGCCACCTCGGTCTCCCGGATGATGGTGGCGAGCGCGCCGCCGACCCCGGTGAGCGCCAGGGGCAGCGCGGCGAGCCGCAGGCCCGCCTCGAAGAGGTCGTTCAGCGTCTCCTTGCTGCTCCAGCGCCGGCCGAAGAGGGGCAGCGCCGAGAGGCAGCCGAGGAACAGGGCGATGACCGGCTCGCCGAGGAAGGCCAGCACGCCGCCGAATCCGGACTCCTCGCCCACCATGTCGACCACGAACGAGTCGCACATGATCAGCACGATCGGCAGGAAGACGGGGATCAGGGACAGCGAAAGCGGCGCCCGCGGCGCGTCGTTCCCGGCCGCGCCGCCGCCCCCGCTGCCGAGCGCGCCGCCCGCCGCGGACCCGGTGCCCGCCGCGGACCCGGTGCCCGCCGCGGACGGGGCGAGGTGGTCGGTGAATTCGGCCTTCGGGGCGACGTACGTCTTGATGGTCAGCAGGTAGAGCGTCGCGACGACGATGCCGGGCACGGCGACCAGCAGGCCGAAGAGCGTCGCCCGCCCGAGGTCGACGCCGAGCAGCGACGTGGCGGCCAGGGGGCCGGGTCCTGGCGGCACCAGTGAGGTCATCACGTACGCGCCGATGTAGAGGATCGGGCCGAGCCGCATCATCGACATCTTGCTCTGGAACGCGATGGCGGAGACCACCGGGATGAGCATGAGGACGACGGTGTCGGCGATCAGCGGGATGCCGACGACGGAGGAGGCCACGGCGATGGCCCAGGGCACCTTCCGGCCGGAGAACCAGCGCAGCGCCTCCTCGGTGATCCGCAGGGCCGCGCCGCCAAGTTCCAGCATCTTGCCGAGCACGCAGCCGAAGATGACCAGCAGTCCGACGCTGGCCATCGTCGAGCCGAAGCCCTCGGTGACCAGCTCGACCGTCCTGGCGCCGCCCATGCCGAGCACGAGGCTGAGCGAGGTGACGATGACGAACAGCGTGGCGACCGGATGGACCTTGAATTTGGCGATCATCAGCACCAGAACGGCGATCGCCGCGCCGAACGCGATGAGCGTGTAGGCGTCGGACATGACGGACCTCTTAGTTCAGTGATGTCGGGGACGACGGGGATGTGGAGGACGGGGCGGGCAGCGCGCGGCCGGTGTGCCAGGCCGCCAGCAGGTCGCGGTCGTGGCCGTCGAGGTCGGCGAGCGTGAGCAGCTGCCCGGCCGGAACGTCGCGCCGGAGCGTGGCGTGGGCGGCCAGGTAGAACGGGGCGGTGTCCTCGGGCGCGTCGGCGGCGGTCAGCAGCACGGGGTCGACGCCCGTCACCTCGTGGTGGTGCCCGCCCATGGCGAGCACGGTGCCCGCGGCCAGGTCGCGGCCCGCCCGGCCGGCGAGCACGGCGTGCTGCCGCGGCGCGCGGGGGCCGGCGGCCCGCCCGTGCCGCACGGCGTCCAGCAGGGTGAGCGGGGTCTCCACGCCCATCAGGTGGTAGGGCAGGTAGAGGCAGGCGTAGCGTCCGTCGCGGCTGACCACGTGGCCCTTCCGCGCGAGCGTGCGCCAGGTCTCCGGGTCGTGCGTGCGGACGACGGCGAACACCCCGCCCGCGAAGCTGGCCTCGCCCGGCAGGCGCAGCATGCTGAACACGTCGACGGCACCGGGGCGCGCGAGCAGGCCGCCGTGTTCCCGCAGCGCGTACACGTCGGCCAGCTCGGCGGGGCGGGCCACCGGGTAGTGCATCCGTTCGGTGTCGGGGGTGCAGCCGGTGCCCGACGCGACGACGGCCATCTCGCAGTAGTCGGCCGCGGCGCGGCGCTTCAGCGGCGCGACGGCCCGCGCGCGGGCGGCGAGGGTGGCGCGCACGTCGTCGCCGAGCGTCAGCAGCTCGCCGAGCGCGGGCGCGGGCACGGTGTCGCCGAGTTGGGTGACGGTGCCGGTGGCGGGGTCGAAGACGAGGTCGTACTCGCCGGACTTGCCGATGGCCACGACGTCGAGGCCCAGGGCGCACGTCCGCGTGAACCAGGCGATGAGGTTGGCGGGTTGGTCCCCCGCGGCCGGGGTGTAGACGAGCCCGCGGCGGCGGGCGAGATCGGCCAGGGCGACCCCGGCGACCGAGTCGACCTCCTTGCTCACCATGGCCACGTGCCGCCCGCCGTCGAGGGCGGCGCGAGCGGCCCGGTGGCCGACGGCCGGGCTGCCGGTGGCCTCGACGAGAACGTCGTACTCGGCGTCGGCCAGCAGCGCCACGTCCGTGACGACGGCGATGCGGCCCCGGGCGCGGGCGGCGCGCACCTCGGCGGCGTCGCCCGCGGTGACGAGCGCCTCGCGGGGGAAGCCGAGGTCGGCGCACAGCGCCAGCACCCCGGCCGCGTCGAGGTCGCACAGCACGGCGGGCTCAAGGCCGGGCAGGACCCGGGTCTGGGCCAGCAGCGTGCGGGCGAAACCGCCGCGCGCGCCGGTCAGCGCGTAGGTGACGGGGCGATCGGCCGGCCGCTCACCGGAGGTAGGTGCGTTCATGAAGCGCGAACGTAACGCCAATTAACATCAGCGTCAACTTTGATAACATCGATTCACAGAAATGGTCCGGAGGCTCCGAATGGAAAGGCAAGGTGACCGGCATGGTCAGGTGGGGCGGCGTGGCCGACGACTTCACCGGTGCCACCGATCTCGCGGCGAACTGGGTGGCACGCGGTCTGCGGACCAGCGTCTCCCTCGGCGTGCCGGAGGCGGATCAGCTGCCGCGTCTCGCGGCGATGGACGCGGTGGTCGTCGCTCTGAAGACCCGCACGGCGCCGGTCGCCGACGCCGTCGGGCAGAGCCTCGCGGCGCTCGACGCGCTGCGCGGGCTCGGGTGCACGCGGTTCTACGACAAGTACTGCTCCACGTTCGACTCCACCCCGCGGGGCAATATCGGCCCGGTCGGTGACGCGCTGATGGCCGCGCTCGACGCGGATGTGGCGGTCGTGGTCCCGTCCTTCCCGGCCAACGGGCGCACCGTCTACCACCGCCAGCTGTTCGTGGGCGACCGGCTGCTCGGCGAGAGCTCGATGCGCCACCATCCGCTGACGCCCATGACCGATTCCGACGTGGTCCGGCTGCTCACCCCGCAGACCGTCAACCGGGTGGTGTCCGTTCCGCTGCCCGTCGTGCGCGGCGGGCCGGATGCCCTGCGCGGCGCGCTGCGCGCGGCCGGCGGCGAGGGCCGCGCCTACGCCGTGGTCGACGCCGTCGACGACGCCGACCTGGCGTGCATCGCGCGGGCCACGGCCGATCACGTCCTGGTCACCGGCGGCTCCGGGCTCGCGCTCGGGCTGCCGCGGGGCGACGGTGACGCCTCCGCGGCCATGCCGGTGGAGCCGGGCTTCCGGGCTGTGCTCGCGGGCAGCGCCTCGGCCGCCACCCGCCGCCAGCTCGCCGCGGCCCGCGGCTCGGTCGCCGCCCGCAAGCTGGACCTGGCCGCGCTCAGGGCGGACCCGGCGGGCGAGGTCGCGCGGCTCACCCGGTGGGCCCGCGAACGCTGGTCGGCCGCGCCCGACGCCCCCGTCCTGGTCCACTCCGTCGACGAGGCGGACGGCCCGGACGACCCGAACAACGCGGTCGGCCAGAACGGCCAGAACGGCCAGAACGGCCAGAACGGCCAGGACGCCGTGCCGCCCGGCGGGCGGCCGGCCGCCGAGCTGGTCGAGGAGGCGCTCGCCGCCTGCGCCGTCGCGTTCGCGGCGGCCGGGGCCCGGCAGTTCATCGTCGCCGGCGGCGAGACCTCCGGGAGCGTCGTCCAGGCCCTCGGCGTGCGGCGCCTCGACCTCGGGCCCGCGCTCGCGCCCGGGGTCTCGTGGGCGCACGGCGCCGCCGCGGACGGCCGTGCCTACAACCTCGCCCTGAAGTCGGGGAACTTCGGGCGGCAGGACATCTTCACCAGCGGCTGGGAGGCCATCTCGTGAGCAAGGCCGGGAGGAACGGGCCCGCTGCCCCGTCGGGGACGGCGGCGGAGGGCGCGCGCGACGGAGGCGATCCGCTCGCGGAGCTGGTGGCGGCGGGGCGCGAGCTGGCCGCCGCCGGGCTGAGCCCGGGGGCCTCGGGCAACCTCAGCGTGCGCGTCGGCGACCGGGTGTTCATCACGCCGACCGGCGCGCGCCTGGCCGACCTGACCCCCGACCGGCTCGCCGTGCTCGGCCTCGGCGCGGACCCCGTGCACGTGGCGGGCCCGCCGCCGTCCAAGGAGTTCCCGCTGCACCTCGCGTTCTACCTGCGGGACCCGGCGGCCGGCGCGGTCGCCCACCTGCACAGCGCGCACGCCGCCGCCTACTCGTGCCTGCCGCCCTGGTCGGAGCGCAGCGCGGTGCCGCCGCTGACCCCGTACTTCGTGATGCGGGTGGGCCAGACGCCGCTGATCCCCTACGCCGCGCCGGGCGACGCCGGGCAGGCGGAGCGCCTGCGGGAGCTGGACTTCCCGTTCCGCGCGGCCCTCCTCCAGAACCACGGCCCGATCACCGCGGGCCCCTCGCTCGCGTCCGCCGTGGACGCCGTGGTCGAGCTGGAGGAGGTCAGCCGCCTGCTGCTGCTCCTGAACGGGACGGCTCCGCGGCACCTCACACACGGGGAGGCGGCCGAGCTGGCCCGGCGGTACGGATCGCCGTGGGACGTCCCCGGGGAGGCGGCCGGGCGCGCGTCACGGTGAGTGTCAGTGCGGGCACGTAGAGTCTGTTCGCGTGACCGTGCGCAGCTATTCCCGTTCCCCCCTGGGGGCCGAGCAGACCGTCTGGACCAGGATCACCGCCAGGGACTCCCTGGTCAGACGGCTCGACTGGCCCCTGCTGCTCTCGGCCGTCTCGCTCTCGCTGCTCGGCACGCTGCTGGTGTACTCGGCCACCCGCGGGCGCATGGATCTGAACAACGGGGAGCCCGAGTACTTCCTGGTCCGCCACTTCTTCAACGTGTGCATCGGCGGCGGGCTCGCCGCGGTCACGGTCTGGCTCGGCCACATCCGGCTGCGCACGGCCGTGCCCGCGCTGTACGTGCTGTCCGTGCTGCTGTCCCTGCTCGTGCTCAGCCCGGTGGGCTCCACGGTCAACGGCTCGCGCAGCTGGATTCAGCTGGGCGGCGGTTTCGCCTTCCAGCCCTCGGAGCTGGTCAAGGTCGGCGTCGTGCTGGCCATGTCGACGCTGCTCGCCGCGCCGCTGGAGAGTGACGGGCGGCTGCGCCCGGACACCAGGGCGGTGCTCCAGGCGCTGCTCATCGCCGCGCTGCCGGCCGTGCTGATCATGCTCTCGCCCGACGTCGGCCAGACGATGGTGGTCGCCTCGATCGCGCTGGGCGTGCTCCTCGCCTCGGGCGCGGGTCGCCGGTGGGTGCTCGGCCTGCTCGGGCTCGGCGTGGCCGGGGCCCTGGCGGTCTGGCAGCTCGGCCTCCTCGACGAGTACCAGATCAACCGGTTCGCGGCCTTCGCCAATCCGGCCCTCGACCCCTCGGGCGTCGGGTACAACACCAACCAGGCGCGTATCGCGATCGGTTCGGGCGGGCTGACCGGGCAGGGCCTGTTCCACGGGAGCCAGACGACCGGGCAGTTCGTGCCCGAGCAGCACACGGACTTCATCTTCACCGTGGCGGGCGAGGAGCTGGGTTTCCTGGGCGCGGGGCTCGTGGTGGTGCTGATCGGCGTCGTGCTGTGGCGCGGCTGCCGGATCGCGGCGCAGGCCCCCGATCTGTACGGCACGATCCTGGCCGTCGGCATCGTGGCGTGGATCGCGTTCCAGAGCTTTCAGAACATGGGCATGGCGCTGGGGATCATGCCCGTCACGGGCCTGCCGCTGCCGTTCCTGTCCTACGGGGGCTCGTCCATGTTCGCCATCTGGATCGCCGTGGGTCTGCTGCTGGCCATTCGTATTCGTTCCCGCAGCAGAATGTGACCGCGAATGCGGTCGCGGCATGATCGACCGCTTTCGCGGTGCCGCGGCGCGGCCGGTCCGCCGCCCTGGTGATTCCGCCCACACCCCGCCCCCGACCAGGGGCGGCGCGGCCCGTTGCGACTTACAGTCGTTCGAACCCCACTACGGAGGTTCCCCCTTTCATGAAGCTCACCGTCGTCGGCTGCTCGGGGTCCTTCCCGTCCGCGGACTCGGCCTGCTCCAGCTACCTCATCGAGGCCGAGGGCTACCGGCTGCTCCTTGATATGGGCAATGGCGCCCTCGGCGAGCTACAGAAGTACTGCGGGCTGTACGACATCGACGCCATCGCGATCAGCCATCTGCATCCGGACCACTGCATCGACATGTGCGGGTACTTCGTCGCCCGTTACTACCGCCACGAGGGCGGCCGGTGCGATCCGGTGCCCGTTTACGGGCCGCCGGGCACCGAGCGGCGGCTGACCACCGCGTACGCCGACACCCCCACCGAGAAGTCGATGAGCGAGGTCTTCGACTTCCGCACGCTCACCCCCGGCGGCGTCTTCCGTGTCGGCCCGCTGACCGTCCGCACGCAGCGGGTGACGCACCCGGTGGAGACGTTCGCCTTCCGCGTGGAGCACGAGGGGCGCGCGTTCTGCTACTCGGGGGACAGCGGCAGGTGCGAGGCGCTCGCCGGGCTCGCGAGCGGCGCGGACCTCTTCCTGTGCGAGGCGTCGTTCACCCACGGCAAGGAGGACGCCCCCGACGTGCACCTCACCGGCCGGGAGGCGGGGGAGTGCGCCCAGGCGGCGAAGGCCGGGCGGCTGGTGCTGACGCACATCCCGCCCTGGACGGACGCCCAGGTCAACCTGACCGACGCCAAGTCAGTCTTCGGCGGCCCGGTGGAGCTTGCCCGCCCCGGCGCGGTCTACGAGATCTAGCGGGCAGGGCGAGGCAGGGCGAGGCAGGGCGAGGCAGGGGCTGCGGAGGGGGGCCTTCCGGTGCACGGGTTAGGCTCGCCCTCATGTCTCGCATCGACGGCCGTACGGCCGACCAGCTCCGTCCTGTCACCATCGAACGCGGCTGGAGCAAGCACGCGGAAGGCTCCGTCCTGGTGTCCTTCGGGGACACCAGGGTGCTGTGCACCGCGAGCCTGACCGAGGGGGTGCCGCGCTGGCGGCGCGGCGGCGGCGAGGGGTGGGTGACCGGCGAGTACGCGATGCTGCCGCGCGCCACCAACACCCGCGGCGACCGCGAGTCCGTGCGCGGCAAGATCGGCGGCAGGACGCACGAGATCTCCCGGCTGATCGGGCGCTCGCTGCGGGCCGTCGTCGACTTCAAGGCCCTCGGCGAGAACACCGTCGTGCTCGACTGCGATGTGCTCCAGGCCGACGGCGGCACCAGGACCGCCGCCATCACCGGCGCCTTCGTGGCGCTGGCCGACGCCGTCGCCTGGGGGCAGCGGCACAAGCTCGTCAAGTCCAAGGCGCAGCCCCTGACCGGCACGGTCTCCGCGGTCAGCGTCGGCATCGTGGCCGGGGTGCCCCTGCTCGACCTGGCCTACGAGGAGGACGTGCGCGCCGAGACCGACATGAATGTGGTGTGCACGGGCGACGGCCGCTTCGTGGAGGTGCAGGGCACCGCCGAGGGCGAGCCGTTCGCGCGTGCGGAGCTGGACGCGCTGCTCGACCTCGCGCTGGCCGGCTGTGCCCAGCTGGACGGGGCGCAGCGTGCCGCCCTCGCCGACGGGTAAAGATGGGGCAAAGCCAGGGGAGGAGAGGGCGATGACAGGGAAGAAGGCCGCGACGGGGGCGGTGTCCGCGGCACTCGCGGTGTTCGCGACGGTCGCGCTCGCCGGGTGCGATCTTCAGCGCGCCGCGGACTGCGCGCGGCTCGCGCTCGAAGTCTCGCAGAGCGTCGAGGAGTTGGAGCAGGCGGCCGAGGGGGAGAACCCGGATGTGGTCGTGGACGCCGTGGACGCGGTGGGCAACGACATAGAGGAGCTGCGGGACAGCGTGGACGACTCGGATGTCAGGGACGCCGTGGACTCCGTCGAAGAGGCGGTCGACAGCGTGCACGCCGGCGTGACGGACGGCAGCCCGATCGATCTGTCACCCCTCGGTGACGCCACGTCCTCGCTGACGGAGGTCTGCACGCCGTAACCGGCCGAACCCGCGGCGTTCGCCATCCCGAACGCCCACCAGAATGTCGAACGCACCTCTTGACTGTGCACGGAGCGCGTCCTTAGCGTGTCCGCACTTCGGTTGACTGCGTAGTCAACCGGCCGTGCCAGGCAAGGGAGCTGGTGGTGACGGGTCGGGTCTCGATGGCGGATGTCGCCAGGAGCGCGGGGGTCTCGCAGAAGACCGTCTCCCGCGTCGTCAACGGCGAACCGCACGTCAGCCAGGCTCTGCGCGAGCGCGTGCTGCACGAGATAGCCCGGCTCGGCTACCACCCGGACGAGACGGCCCGCGCCCTGGTGACGCGCAGGTCCCGGCGCATCGGCATCGTCGCCGGCCGCACCTCCTGGTTCGGCCCGGCCGCCACGCTCCAGGGCCTGGCGCACGCGGCGCGGGCCGCCGGCTACTTCGTCAGCATCGTCCACACCGACGACGAGGACGACGCGGAAGCCGCCCGCGCCGTCCGCCACCTCGTCGGCCAGGGCCTCGACGCCATCGCCGTCTCCGCGCCCCACGTGCCGGTCGACCCGGCCGCCCACGTGCCCGCGGGCCTGCCCCTGCTGCTCCTGCGCTACCCCGACGCGCCCCGGGCGCCCGCGCCGCCCGGCGCGGTCGTCGTCGGCAACGACGACGTGGGCGGCGCCCGCGCCGCCACCGCCCACCTCCTCGCCCTCGGCCACCGCACCGTCCACCACATCGCGGGCCCGCGCGGCTGGGCCGTCACCCGCCACCGGGCGGCCGGCTGGGCCGCGGCGCTGCGCGCCGCGGGCGTCGCCGTGCCCGCCGCGCGGCACGGCGACTGGAGCGCCGCCTCCGGCTGGGCCGCCGCCCGCGCGCTGCTCGGCGCCGTCCGGCTGACCGCGCTGTTCGTCGCCAACGACAGCATGGCGATCGGGGCGATCCACGCCATCGAACGTTCCGGGCGGCGCGTCCCCGACGACATCAGCGTCGTCGGCTTCGACGACATCCCCGAGGCCGCCTACCTCTCCGTGCCGCTGACCACCGTCAGGCAGGACTTCGGCGAGATCGCCAGGCGGGGCATGCGGCTGCTCATCCCGGCCATCGGCGCCGCGGACGGCACCCGCCCCGCCACCCCCGGCGTGCGCGTCCCCGCCGCCCTGGTCCTGCGCGACAGCACCGCTCCCCCCGGCCGCCCCCGCACAGCAAGTGAGGCACGACGATGACCCCACCTCCACCCTCCGGCCTCAGCCGCCGCAGGCTACTCGGCCTCGGCGGCGGGCTCGGCGCGGCCGGGCTGCTCGGCGGCGCGCTGAGCGGATGCACCACCGCGGCGGACGCGGAACCGGTCACCTCGGGCAGCGTCGACCTGTCGTTCTGGACGCACGACGACGCGTACGTCGAGTACTTCCGCACCGCGGCCGAGAACGCCATGGCCGCCGGCGACGCACCGTTCCGCTGGCGGCTCGACCCCACCAGGGCCGGTGCCACCGACATCGTCACCAAGGCCATCGCCCAGGCCATCGCCGGCGGCGGCACCCCGGACGTGGCGGGACTTGAGATCGGCGCGTTCCCGCGCATGCTGCGCGGCGACCTCGCCACCGAGCTGCTCCAGCCGCTGAACGACGCGGTCGCCGACGTCCGCGACGACCTGCTGACGGTGCGGACCGCCCCGTTCAGCAAGGACGGCACCCTCTACGCGCTGGACTCCGACGCGCCGCTGGTCGTCTACTACTACCGCGAGCCCTCCTTCGGCGAGGCCGGGCTGCCAGACGACCTCGGCACCTGGGAGGAGCTGGCCGAGGCGGGCGCCGAGGCGCACCGGCGGCACGACGTGTGCATCGGCGCGGTGACCGTCGGCAGCGAACTGGGCCAGGTCGTCCAGAGCTTCGACATGCTGCTGATGCAGCGCGGCGGCGCCCTCTTCGACGAGGACGGCAACCTGACGATCGACTCCGCCGAGGGCGAGGCCGCGCTGACCTTCATGGCCCGCGGCGTCCAGGAGGGCTGGATCGCCACCGTCGCCGACCCGATGGGCCCCTCCATGCAGGCCGCCCTGAAGTCCGGCCAGGTCATCGGCCTGTGGATGGCCACCTGGTACAAGATCTACGGTCTGGTCCCCAACGTGCCCGAGCAGTCGGGCCAGTGGCGGATCAGGCCGCTGCCCGCCTTCCGCGACGGCGGCTCCCGCACCTCGTTCACCGGCGGCACCGGCTTCGCCGCGTTCCGCGGCAAGGAGAACACGCTGGCCGCCGTCGAGCTGATCAAGGCCGGCTACCTCACCCCAGAGGAGCAGGTGCGCCGCTTCCTCGACCTCGGCTACCTGCCGACCCGTCGCTCCGTCTACGACAACGAGGAACTGCTGCGCACCGAGGACGAGTACTGCGGCGGGCAGCGCATGTTCGAGATCTACCGCGGCATCATCGACGAGGCGCCCGTCTTCAGCCTCAGCGCCGACAAGCCGGTCCTCGACACCGTGCTCAGCGGCCACCTGCTCCGTGCCTACCGCGGCGACCAGTCCCCTCGCGAGGCACTGCGCCGCGCGACCGAGGACTTCCACGGCCAGACCCGCTCGTCCCGCTCGTGAAGGACCACCGATGACCTCCCTTTCGACCCGGCCGGACGGCAAGCGCCGACAACTCGCGCCCTACGCCTTCATCGCCCCGTTCTACGTCCTCTACGGACTGTTCATGATCGTCCCCATCGGGGCGGGCGTGTACCTGTCCATGACCGAGTGGGTGGGCCTCGGCACACCCGAGTTCGTCGGTCTCGACAACTTCGCCAACCTCGCCAGGGACACGAGCTTCCACAAGGCCCTCGGCAACTCGATGATCTTCGTGCTGATCAGCGTCCTCATCGTGGTGCCCGCCTCGCTGCTCATCGCGCAGGCGCTCAACACCAGGGGACTGCGGGCCAGGGACCTGTTCCGCGTCACCTTCTTCATCCCCATGGTGCTGTCGCCCATCGTCATCGCCCTCGTCTACAGCCTGCTGCTCGACCGCGACTACGGCCTGGTCAACTCCGTGCTGCGGGCCCTCTTCGGCGCGGGCACCACCGACTGGCTCGGCGACCCCACCCTCGCCAAGGTCTCCGTCGGCTTCGTGCTGCTGTGGCGCTGGGTCGGCTACCTCACCATCTTCTTCCTCGCCGCCCTCCAGGCGGTGCCCAGGGAACGGTACGAGGCGGCCGAACTCGACGGCGCCGGGCCCTGGCGCACGTTCACCGCGGTGACGCTGCCCGGCATCCGGCCGGTGACCGCTTTCGTCGTCGTCACCTCGTTCATCGGCTCCGCGCAGCTGTTCGACGAACCGTTCCTCATCACCGGCGGCGGACCGGGCGAGGAAACGCTCACCGTCGCCATGTTCGTCTACCGCGCGGCCTTCGACCGCCAGCAGTTCGGCTACGCCGCCGCCGCGGGACTCGTGCTGTTCGTCATCGTCTTCGGTATCAGCCAGATCCTCAACCGGCTGCTCTCCATCGGGAGGACCTCATGAGCGCCGCGACCCCGACCCCCGCCGCCGCGCGGCCGGGGCAAGCGCCCCGCACCCCCGCCCCCGTGGAGAACCGCCCCAGGCGGCGCGGCAGCCGCACCGGCCGCGTGGCGCTGTACGTCACGCTGACCGCGCTGCTGCTGGTCTTCGTCGCCCCGATGGTGTGGGCCGTCAGCGGCTCCTTCAAACCGCGCGGCGACATCTTCGAATACCCCCCGAGCCTCATCCCCAGCCCCGCCACTCTCGAGAACTTCCGCAACCTGCTGTCGGGGCAGCCGTTCTGGAACTGGTTCGCCATCAGCGTGGTCACCGCGCTGCTCGCCACCGCCATCGCCGTCTTCGTCTGCGCGCTCGCCGGATTCGCGTTCGCCAAATACCGGTTCGCCGGAAAGCGGCTGCTGTTCTCCGTCATGTTCAGCTCGCTGTCCGTGCCGTTCGCCGTGATTCTCGTCCCGCTGTTCGTGCTGATCGTCAAATCCGGTCTGTCGAATCCATGGTTCGCGCTCATCGTGCCGTGGGTGGCGCCCGCGTTCGGTATCTTCATGATGCAGCAGTACATCATCCAGTCGATACCCGACGAGATCCTTGAGGCCGCCAGAATTGACGGCGCCTCCGAATTCGGCATCTTCTGGCGCGTCGTGCTCCCGCTGCTGCGGCCCCCGCTCGGCGCCCTCGCAGTCTGGCAGTTCCTCCAGAGCTACAACAGCTTCCTGTGGCCGCTCGTCCTCATCTCCGATACCGACCGCTACACGATCCCCCTCGGCCTCAACATCCTTTTCAAGGCAGAGAACCGTTCGTTCGACCTGGTGCTGCCCGGTGCTGTGCTCGCCTCGGTCCCGACCATCCTCGTCTTCCTGCTGCTGCGCAAGCAGCTCCTCGAAGGGCTTTCCGCCGGCGCCGTCAAGGGCTGACCGGCCGTCCGCAAGGAACAGAAGGAACAGAAAGAGCGCATTCATGCCCAAGCTCCCCGGCCGGGTCCTCTTCGGTGCGGCCTACTACCACGAATACCAGCCCGTTCCCCGGCTTGAGCAGGACCTCGACCTGATGGCCGAGGCCGGCTTCAGCGTCATCCGCGTCGGCGAATCCGTCTGGTCCACGTGGGAACCCGAGGACGGCGTCTTCGACCTCGACTGGCTTCAGCCCGTCCTCGACGGCGCCCACCGGCGCGGCATCGGCGTCGTGCTCGGCACCCCCACCTACGCCGTGCCGCCGTGGCTCGCCCGCCTGCACCCCGAGATCAACGCCGAACGCGGCACCGGCCGCCCCATGGGCTGGGGCATCCGGCAGGAGATCGACTACACCCACCCCGCGTTCCTCTTCCACGCCGAACGCGTCATCCGCAAGATCGTCGCCCGCTACGCCGACCACCCCGCCGTGATCGGCTACCAGGTCGACAACGAGCCCGGCAACGAGATCTTCTTCAACCGCGGCGTCTTCCAGCGCTTCGCCGACCACCTGCGCCGCACCTACGGCTCCGTCGAGGAGATCAACGAACGCTGGGGCCTCACCTACTGGTCGCACCGCCTGTCCACCTGGGCCGACCTGTGGACGCCCGACGCCAACGGCCAGCCCCAGTACGACCTGGCCTGGCGCCGCTTCCAGGCCGGGCTCACCACCGACTTCATCGGCTGGCAGGCCGACCTCGTCCGCGAGTACGCGCGCGACGACCAGTTCGTCACCACCTGCATCGCCTACGAACGCCCCACCGTCAAGGACGACGACCTCACCCGCCGCCTCGACATCACCGCGGGCAACCCGTACTACCGCATGCAGGACGGCCTGGCCCTGCCCGACACCCAGACCGCCCAGCAGAGCTGGACCACCACCGGCACCTGGTCCCTGTACGCGAGCGCCGACCGCATGTACTCCTCGCGCCAGGAGCCGTTCCTCGTCACCGAGACCAACGCGCAGGCCATCGGCGGCCCCTGGGTCAACGAGCCCGCCTACGACGGCCAGTGGCGCCAGGCGGCCTGGGCCCTCGTCTCCCGCGGCGCCACCATGATCGAGTACTGGCACTGGCACACGCTGCACTACGGCACGGAGACCTACTGGGGCGGCGTCCTGCCGCACAGCCTGGAACCCGGCCGGGTCTACCGCGAAGTCGCCAGGCTCGGCGCCGAGTTCGACCGAGCCGGGGACCTGGTCGCCGGCCTCACCCCCGACGCGGACGTGACGCTGATCTGGTCGGCCGACAGCAAGTGGGCCCTGGAAGGCGCCCCGATGCTGCACGATGCCGACGGCGGCCCCGACCGCCGCTCCTACCGGGCCGTGTTCGACGCGTTCTACCGCGGTGCCTTCGACGCCGGGCTCCAGAGCCGCATCGTGCACCCCTCGCAGATCTTCGCCGAGGACCCCGCCGCCTTCGCCGAACGCCACCCCCTGCTGGTCGCCGCGGGCCTCCTCGTCGCCGACGACGACCAGCTGCGCTGGCTCGACGCCTACGCCGCCGCCGGCGGCCACCTGCTGCTCGGCATCCGCACCGGCTACGGCGACGAGGAACTGCGGGCCCGCCTGGAAACCAAACCCGCGTTCCTCACGGAGGCCGCGGGCCTGACCTACGACGAGTTCTCCACGCTCAGGCAGCCGCTGCCCGTCACCGCCCCCGCGGGCTCGCCCCTCGACCTGCCCGGCGACGCGGTCGCCACCCGCTGGGCCGACGGGCTGCTGCCCGACGGCGCGGAAGTCCTCGCCGCCTACGAACACCCGCACTTCGGCCGCTGGCCCGCCGTGACCAGCCGCGCCCACCACGCCGGGCGCGTCACCTACGTCGGCACCGTCCCCGGACCCGCCATGGCCGCCGCCGTGCTGCGCTGGTGCGCCCCCGCGGACGGCGGCGGCTGGCGCCCCGAGTCCGACAGCCAGACCGTCACCGGTGCCACCGCCCAGGACGGCACCCGGCTGCGGTTCGTCCACAACTGGGCCTGGGAGCCCGGCACGTTCACCCTGCCCGCCGCGGCCCGCGACGTGCTCTCCGGCGAACGGCTGGCCGCGGGCGCCCGGCTCGCCCTCGGACCCTGGGACGTGGCCGTCCTCGCGGAAACGCCATAATCGCCGCATGTCACGTCTCGTACTCGCCACCCGCAACGCCCACAAGGTCACCGAGCTGCGCGCCATCCTCGCCGCCGCGGGGCTGACCATCGGGCTCGTCGGCGCCGACGCCTTCCCCGAGGTGCCCGACGTCAAGGAGACCGGCGTCACGTTCGCGGAGAACGCCCTGCTCAAGGCGCATGCCCTGGCGCGCGCCACCGGGCTGCCCGCGGTCGCTGACGACTCAGGGCTGTGTGTGGACGTGCTCGGCGGCGCGCCCGGCATCTTCTCCGCCCGCTGGGCGGGCCGCCACGGCGACGACGTGGCCAACCTGGCGCTGCTGCTGGCCCAGCTCGCCGACGTCCCGGCACGCCACCGCGGCGCGCACTTCGCGTGCGCCGCCGCGCTGGCGCTGCCGGACGGCACGGAACGCGTCACCGAGGGGCGGCTGCGCGGCACCCTCAGGTACGAGCCGGCCGGCACCGGCGGCTTCGGCTACGACCCCGTCCTTCAGCCCGAGGGCGAGACCCGCACCTGCGCGGAGCTGAGCCCGGCGGAGAAGAACGCCATCAGCCACCGCGGCCTGGCCTTCCGCGCCCTGGCCCCCCTCGTCGGCGAACTGGTCAACGGGAGTCGGTGAGGTAACGGGAGTCGGTGAGGTAACGGGAGTCGGTGAGGTCCCGGGAGCCGGTGAGGTACGCGGAGACGACCACGTTCGCCGAATAGCTGCGGGTGGCCGCGTCGAACGTGCCGCCGCACGTGATCAGCCGCAGCTCGGCCGCCCCGCCGCGGCGCGGACCGTACACGCGGTCCGCGTCGAACGCGCCGCGCTCCACCAGTTCCACGCCGCTCACCGTGAACTCCGCGACCCGGCCGTCCGCCCGCGTCACGCGCACCGGACTGCCGGGCTCCGCCGCGGCCAGCGCGTGGAAGACCGCGGGCCGCCGTTCGGTGTCCACGTGCCCCACCAGCACCGCCGCGCCCGCCGCGCCCGGCGTCGGCCCGCCCGCGTACCAGCCCACCAGGTCCGGCCGTGCCAGCGGCGGCGGCGCCACCCCGCCGCCGTCGTCCACGCCGCGCGGCACCACCTCGGCGCGCACGCCGATGCCGTCGATCTCCACGGTCCGCGGCTCGGCGGCCCCCGGCAGCGGCGCGGCCGGCGGCGGCAGCCCCTCCGCCGCGGCGGACTCGGTGGACGCGGCGGACTCGGCGGAGCCGGGGGCCGCGGGCTGGCCGCCTTCGGTCAACGCGCGGCCCCACAGCCACAGAACGAGCAGGAGCAGCGCCCAGGCCGTGGCGGAGACCAGCCGGCCGGACGGCGACGAGCGGGGCCCGCCCGCCGCCATCAACTCTCCCGCGCGTGCAGCCGCCAGACGGCCAGCAGCGCGCCGCTGACCAGCGCGCAGGACAGCAGGGTCAGCCCGGTTGTTTCGGCCGCCGCCGGACCCGTCTCCGCCCCGCCGCCCGCGGCCGTCCCCCCGCCGCCCGCCCGCACGGGACCGGTCGGCTCCCCGGCGCCGGGATGCCCGCCGGGCCCCGGCCGTTCGTGGTGTCCCGGGTCCCGGCCGCCGTCGCGCCCCGTGATGATCAGCCGCCCGGTCACCTTGCCGTGCTTCGCCTCGCACGCCACGTCGATCGGGTACACGCCGGGCTCGGCGCCCGACCGCACCTTCGCCTCGCCGAACAGCCCGCCGCCCGGCGCGGGCGCCAGCCGCACCTGCGCAACGAACGCCTCGGAACGGGCCGTTCCGTAGGCGCCGGCGCAGCCGTGCACCCGCAGCTCGACCTCGTCGCCTGGGCGCGGGCTGACCGGCGTCACCCGCACCCCGCCGCCGCCGTCCGGCCGCTCCTCCGCCGCGGGCGCAGCGGGCGCCGCGGGCGACGCGGCCTGCGCGGGGCCCGCCAGGGCCGCGCCCGCGCACATCGCCGCCGCGCACAGCGAAAGCCCCAGCCGGGAACGGGGGGAACAGGCGATGCCCATGGGGAACCTCCGCCGGGTCGGAACCTGCTGTTCTCCCGTCGAACGTCCCTCCGTTCACGCCCCGGCGCATCCGCTGCGGCGCCCGGTTGGTCCGGACGGGGCGCCGCGCCGCCCGGTCGGCGTCAGATCTTGTCCACCAGGTCGGCGATCGAGTCCACCACCGCCGAGGGCCGGAACGGGAACCGGTCCACGTCGTCAGGACCGGTAAGACCGGTCAGCACCAGGAACGTCTCCATCCCGGCCTCAAGACCCGCGAGCACGTCGGTGTCCATGCGGTCGCCCACCATCGCGCTGCTCTCGGAGTGCGCCCCGATCATATTGAGCCCGGTGCGCATCATCAGCGGGTTCGGCTTGCCCACGAAGTACGGGTCCCGGCCGGTCGCCTTGGTGATCAGCGCCGCCACCGAGCCGGTGGCGGGCAGCGCGCCCTCCGTCGAGGGGCCGGTGTGGTCCGGGTTCGTCGCGATGAACCGTGCCCCGTCGTTGATCAGCCGGATCGCCTTCGTCAACGCCTCGAAGCTGTACGTCCTCGTCTCGCCGAGCACCACGTAGTCCGGCGCCACGTCACTGAGCACGTAGCCCACGTCGTGCAGCGCGGTGGTCAGACCCGCCTCGCCGATCACGTACGCCGTGCCGCCCGGCCGCTGGATGTCGAGGAACTGCGCGGTCGCCAGGGCCGAGGTCCAGATGCTCTCCACCGGGACCTCAAGGCCCATCCGGGACAGCCGCGCCTTCAGATCGCGGCGCGTGTAGATCGAGTTGTTCGTCAGGACGAGGAACGGCCGGCCCGACTCCTGGAGCCGCTTCAGGAAACGCTCCGCGCCAGGAACCGGCACCCCCTCGTGAATGAGGACGCCGTCCATGTCGGTCAGCCATGACTCGATGGGTTTGCGCTCCGCCACGTTACTCGGCTCCTTACTTGGCTCCGTGAAGCTTCAGGTCCTTGATGAGCTTCGCCACGTGCCCGGTGGCCCTGACGTTGTACAGCGCGTGCGCCACCGTTCCGTCCTCGTCGACGACGAACGTGGAACGGATCACGCCCGTGACGGTCCTGCCGTACATCGTCTTCTCGCCGAACGCGCCGTACGCCTGGAGCACCGACTTCTCCGGGTCGCTGACGAGCGTGACCTTCAGATCCTCCTTGTCGCGGAACTTCGCGAGCTTCTCCGGCGCGTCGGGGGAGACGCCGATCACGTCGTACCCGGCCGTCGCGAGCAGGCCGAGGTTGTCGGTGAAGTCGCACGCCTGCTTGGTGCAGCCCGGGGTGAGCGCGGCCGGGTAGAAGTACACGATGACCTTGCGGCCCGCGTGGTCAGCCAGCGACACCGGCTTCCCCTCCGCGTCGGGCAGGGTGAAGGCCGGCGCCGGGTCCCCCGGCTGCAAACGCGCGCTCATGGCGGCTCCTCTTCGTTCCCTCGTCGTTCGGCTCTGCGTGCCGCCGCCCAGCCTAAACGGGGCATCCGGCGGGCGGCCCGCCCGGTGAGCTGACACACTGTGCCGTAACCCGACGATTCATGGAGGCGTGAGCGTGCCGGAAGCAGCCGAGACCCCCGCGGAGATCCAGGCGCGGATCGTGAAGCGCCGCCAGGACCTCAAGGTCACGCTTGAGGAGATCGGCGTCCGCGTCCACCCCGACACCCTCGTGGGCGACGCCAAGGCGCGCGTGGCGGCCACCGTGGACCAGACCGCGGGCCGCGCGTTCGTCGCGGTGAACCGGGGCGTCAGCACCGCCCGCGCCCAGCTGATCTCCGCCGACGGCGCCCCGCGTCTCGACCGGGTGATCCCCGCCGCCGTGCTGACGGTCGCCATCGCCGGGCTGCTGGTGGCCTCCACCCGGCGCCGCCGCCGCTGAACCCGCGGCCCCGGCACCCGAAATCCTGAGATACGGTCATCACGTGAGTTCGCACCCCACCCACGACAAGCTGCCCATCCGGATGCTGCACGACCGGCTGCTGGTCAGGGCCGACACCGCCGAGGGCGAGCGCCGTTCCTCCGGCGGCATCGTCATCCCGGCAACCGCCCAGGTCGGCCGCCGGCTTGACTGGGCCGAGGTGGTCGCCGTCGGGCAGAATGTGCGCACCGTCGAGCCAGGCGACCGTGTGCTCTACGACCCCGAGGACCGCGCCGAGGTCGAGGTCCGGGGCGTCTCCTACCTCCTCATGCGCGAACGGGACCTGCACGCCGTGGCCGCCGAACGCCTCCAGGGCTCCGAGGACTCCACCGGCCTCTACCTCTGAACCGCCTGGGTCTCCTGAACCGCCTGGGTCTCTTGAGCCTCCTGGTTTTCCTGAACCGCCTGAGTCTGCTGGGTCTCCTGGGTTTCCTGGGGCGCTGATGCCGTCGGCGTCTCCGCGGTCGCGAGTCCTGGAGCCCGGTCGCCGCCGCTGCCGTCGGGTGGCGGCCCCGCCGACGCCGCGGGCGCGGCGGACGACTCCGGCTCCGGGACCGGCTCAGGGGCCGAGGCCGTCGGCTCGGCCGGCTCCGGGGAGGGCGGCCCCGAGGGCTCCGCGCCCCCGTCGCGTTCCCGCGGGTCCTCGCGTTCCTCCCGGCCGCCGGGCGGCGCCGTCCCGCCCTGCCCCGGCACGTCCGTCCCGTCCTCGCCCGGCGGGCCGCCCGGCGTCACCTCGGGCACCGGCTCCCCGCCGTCCAGGTCGAAGTCCCGCACCGGCTCGTCCCGCAGCGCCTCCGCCGTGTACTGGCCCCAGATCCTGGCCGGGAACCCGCCGCCGCTGATGCGTTCCTGACCCGCCGCGCCGTACAGCGGGCGCTGCTCCCCGGTGACCGGGTCCTGCCCGAACACCGCGACGACCGTGGTCAGTTCCGGCGTGAACCCGGCGAACCACGCGGCCTTGTCCTCCTCCGCCGTGCCCGTCTTCCCCGCCGCGGGACGGCCCGCGCTGCGCGCCGCCGTGCCCGTGCCCCCGCTCACCACGCTGCGCAGGACCGCGGCGGTGCCGTCCGCCGCCTCGCGGGACAGCACCCGTTCCGGGCGCGCCCGCGGCAGCCGCACCCGCTGCCCGCTCCGCCGCACCTCGTCGACCAGCGTCACCGGCCGGTGCTCCCCGTGCGCGGCCAGCGTCGCGTACGCCTGCGCCAGGTCCAGCGTGCTCGGCGTCGCGGTGCCGAGCGAGATCGAGCCCTCGGCCGTGTCGAGCCCCGGCGTGGACTCGGGGATGCCGAGCGCCACCGCGATGTCCCGCACCCGTCCGGGTCCGACATCGGCGCCCAGCTGCGCGAACACCGCGTTCACCGACTTGTCCATCCCCTCGGTCACGCTGATCTCGCCGTAGTCCTCCTGGCCTTCGTTGTGCGGGGACCAGCCTGTGCCGCGGCCGTCCCGGCCGACCACCTCGCGCCCGCTGTCGCCGTCGTACTCGGTGTCGGGGCCGATCCGTTCCCCGTCGTGCGTCTCGGCGTCGTGCTCAAGCGCCGCGGCGTAGACGAACGGCTTGAACGTCGAGGCCGCCTGGTAGTCGCGGCGGGTCGCGTTGTTGACGTACTGCTGTGTGAAGTCGCGCCCGCCGTACATCGCCACCACCCGGCCGGTGTCCCCCTCGACCGAGGTGGCCCCGGCCCTGACCCACGCGTCCTGCTCGCGGTCCTCGCTGAGCGCGCTCTCCAGCTGGGTCTCGACCGCGTCGGTGATGGCGCGCTGGCGTTCCGGTTCGATCGTGGTGGTGATGCGGTAGCCCCCCTGGGCGAGCTGCTCCTCGTCGGCGATGCCCCGTTCGGCGAGGTGGGTGTTGACGGCCTCGACGAGGTACCCGCGTTCGCCCGCGAGCCCCGAGGCGCCCGTGATCTCGCGCGGCTCGGGGAAGCGCATGCGCGCCCGTCTCCGCTCGGCGAGCCAGTCCTCCGACACCATGCCGTCCAGCACGTACTCCCAGCGGGCGACGGCCCGTTCGGCGTTCTGCGGGTTGGCGCGGACGTCGTAGGAGTTCGGCGCGTTCAGCAGCGCGGCCAGGTAGGCGCCCTCGGCGGTGGTCAGGTCCGCCGCGTCCTTGCCGTAGTACGCCTGCGCCGCGGACTGGATGCCGTACGCGTTGCGGCCGAAGTAGCTGGTGTTGAGGTACCCCTCCAGGATTTCGTCCTTGCTCACCTCACGGCCGAGCTTGACCGAGATGAACAGCTCCTTGACCTTTCTGGTCACGGTCTGCCGCTGGTCGAGGTAATAGTTCTTCACGTACTGCTGCGTGATCGTCGACCCCGACTGCCTCCCGCCGCCGCGCAGCATGTTCCACCCGGCGCGGACCATCGCGGTCACGTCCACCGCGGGATCGTGGTAGAAGTCCCGGTCCTCCGCCGCGAGCACCGCCCGCCGCACCGACTCAGGCACCTGGGAGAGCGGCACGTTCTCCCGGTTGACCTCGCCGACCCGCGCCAGCTGCGAGCCGTCCGCGTACAGGTAGACGTTGCCCTGGGCGGCGGCGGCCGACTTCGGCTCTGGAATGTCCACCAGCAGGTAGCCGGTGATCAGCGCGGCGAACACGGCGAGCACCCCCACCAGCGACCCGGCCAGCACCACCCGCCAGGTCGGGATCAGCCGGCGCCAGCCGGTGCGCCGCCGGCGCGGCGGGCGCGGCGGCGCACCGGCGCTCTTGGACGGCCACCCGGGCCAGCGGCCGGCGGCGCGTGGGGGCTCGCTCTCGTCGCTCACGGTGCGGTGTTGTCCCATCTGTCCGTTTGAGACACTGTCGCACCGTGCGTAACGAACCGCGCCGCGCGGCCACACCCGCGGCCCGCGGGCTGTCCCCCGGACGGGCCCCGCGGCTCACCCGTCAGGGCTCAGAGCGCGCGTTCGCCGCCGGGCAGCAGGGTGCTGAGGTCCACGGCCTCGGCCATGGCCCGGTAGCCCGCGTCGTTCGGGTGCAGGCCGTCGCCCGAGTCGAACCCGGGGGCCAGCAGGTGCGGCGCCACCGGATCGCGCAGCGCCGCGTCGAAGTCGATCACGGCGTCGAAGATCCCGCCGTTCCTGATCTGGGCGTTCACCTGCTGCCGCACCTGATCAAGACCGGGCGTGTACGCGCCGTGCCCGCCGAACGGCGCCAGCGTCGTCCCCAGCACGTGCAGGCCCGCGTCGCGCGCGTCCTGCGCCGCCCGCCGCAGACCGGCCACCAGCACCGCCGGGTCGGCCTGCCGGGGCTGGAGGATGAGGTCGTTGATGCCGAGCTGGATCACCGCCGTGCGCGCCCCGGCCCGCGGCAGCACGTCCGTGTGCAGCCGGCGCAGCCCGCTCGGCCCGTTGTACAGCCGGTCCGGGGCGCCGTCACGCAGCAGCCGGTTGCCGCTGATGCCCTGGTTCAGCACGGACATGGCCGGGGCCCGCGGCTCCTCGCGCAGCCGCTCGAACAGCACGTCCGTCCAGCGGCGGTTCGCGCCTGGCGTCGAGGAGATCCCGTCCGTCAGCGAGTCACCGAGCACGACGACGGCGCCCTCCACGGACGTCGCCAGCACCTGCACCGCGGTCACGTAGCGCCACGACTCGCTCACCTCCGTGAACGGCGCGCCCGTGACGTCGTCGGCCCGGTCCCCGCGCGCCACGTAGTTGGGCTGCTGCGCCATGCGGTGGTACGTGACGGGCCCGGAGGGGCCTGGCGCGTGCACCGTGACCAGCAGGTCGGCGGCCGGGGGCACCTCAAGCGCCACCGGGTCGCTCAGGACCGAGCCGCGGGACGGGATGGTCACCGAGCCGCGCTCGTCGAACGTGAGCCGCCGCATGCTGTCCGGCACGGCCGCCGGGCCGCCCGCGGCGGACAGGGCCACCGTGACGTCGGTGAACGTGACCGGCTGGCTGCCGTAGCGGTTCGACAGCTCGACGCGCACGCCGGTGCCGCCCACGGTCGCCCGCAGCACATTGCGCACCGACCGGTTGGCCATGCCGTCGCGCGTGCCCGGCTCGGCGCCCGTCGGCGCGGCGGACCAGGTGCCCACCCACTCGCCCTCGGCGGCGGGCACGACGCCTTCCGCCGGCGCGGGCCCGTGCGCCTGCGGAGGCGCGGCCACGTCGCTCCGCGCGTTCTGTCCCGTACCGATGGCCAGCGCCACCCCGATGACTACGGCCATCAACCCCGTCAGCAGGGCGAAAGCCCGCCGCCCACTCACCGCTCCCACCCGCACATGATCCCACGATCGGACTACCCCGGCCGACTCGTCCGGGTGAAGCGGCCGGAACCGCGACAATGGGAGGCATGACGACGACACGCTCCCCGGCCGGAGCCGGCCTCCTCACCGAGGCCGACGCCGAGAAGCTGCGCGGCCTGCGCCGGATGAAGGCACTGGCCACGGGCCTGCTGGTGGCCGTGGCCGTCGTCTACGCCCTGGCCACCTGGGCGGAGCACAGGGGCGCGGGTGCCTGGGCGGGCTACGTGGCCGCCGCCGCCGAGGCCGGCATGGTCGGCGCGCTGGCCGACTGGTTCGCCGTCACCGCCCTGTTCCGTCACCCGCTCGGCCTCCGCATCCCGCACACGGCGATCATCCCCACCAAGAAGGACCAGCTCGGCCAGTCCCTCGGCGACTTCGTCGGGGAGAACTTCCTGTCCGAGCAGGTCGTGCGCGACAAGCTGCGTTCCGTCGCCCTGGCCCACCGCCTCGGCCACTGGCTCGCCCGCCCCGAGAACGCGGACCGCGTCACCGCCGAGCTGGCCACCGCCGTGCGCGGCGGCCTGCGGGTGCTGCGGGACGCGGACGTGCAGGCGGTCCTCGCCGAAACGATCACGCGCAGGGCCGAGGCGCAGGACATCTCGCCCGGCATCGGGCGGCTGCTGGAGAAGACCGTCGCCGACGACGGGCACCGCAGGTTCGTCGACCTGATGTGCGCCCAGGCCCACGACTGGCTGGTCAAACACCGCGACGCCGTCCTCACCGCCGTCGAGGGCGGCGCCCCCGGCTGGACCCCGCGGTTCGTCGACCGCCGCGTCGGCGACCGCGTCTACCGCGAACTCCTGCGCTTCGTCACGGAGATGCGCGACGCGCCCGACCACCCGGCGCGCGGCGCCCTGGACCGCTTCCTGGCCGATTTCGCGCACAAGCTCCAGCACGACGAGGAGACCCGCGCCCGCGTCGAACGGCTCAAGTCCGACTTCCTCACCCGCCCCGAGGTGCAGGAGCTGATCGCCTCCGCCTGGGCGAACGTTCGCGCCATGATCCTCACCGCGGCCGAGGACGAGCGCAGCGCCCTGCGCCGCCGGGCCCGCACCGCGGTCCTCGGCATCGGCAACCGGCTGGCGACGGACGACCGCCTCCGCGCCAAACTGGACGGCTGGGTCGCGGACGCCACGGTGCACATCGTCTCCGGCTACCGCGCCGAGATCACCTCCCTGATCTCGGACACCGTCGCCGGCTGGGACGCGCGCACCACCTCGCGGAAGATCGAGCTGCACATCGGCCGCGACCTCCAGTTCATCCGCCTCAACGGAACGGTCATCGGCGCCCTCGCCGGCCTCGTGATCCACGCGGTCACCAGCGCGGCCGGCGGCTGATGTCCCGCTTCGCCCGGTAGGATTGACCGCCGAGCGGCCGTGATGGAATTGGCAGTCATGCTGGGTTTAGGTCCCAGTGCGCCTCGCGCGCGTGAGGGTTCGAATCCCTCCGGCCGCACCGTTCGCCGTCGGGGGCCGGGGACGCGTCGGGTGGTGGTGGGGCAGCGATAGCGTGTACCCGTACCACCCTTACGTGACCTGCTGCTCGGGTTCCTCCAGGAGGATCGATCATGGCAACCACACGCATCGCGACCACGAACTGGGAAGGCTCTCTCATGGAGGGGGCCGGCACCGTCGAGCTCGACTCCTCGGGTGTCGGGAAGTTCGACGTCTCCTGGCCGTCCCGTGCCGAGGAGCCGGGCGGGCGCACCAGCCCCGAGGAGCTGATCGCCGCGGCCCACTCCTCGTGCTTCTCGATGGCCCTCTCGCACGGCCTCGCCGGTGCGGGCACCCCTCCGGAGTCGGTGCGGACGCAGGCCAGCGTCACGTTCCAGCCCGGTGAGGGGATCACCGGCATCGTGCTGTCCGTCAAGGCGCGGGTGCCCGGGCTCTCCGCCGAGGACTTCCAGACGGCCGCCCAGGCCGCCAAGGAGAACTGCCCGGTGAGCAAGGCCCTGGCCGGCGCCCCGATCAGCCTCGAAGCCGAACTGCTCGACTGATCACGCCATTTCCGACGTCCCGGCCCCGCCACCAGGAGCCGGGACGTCCGTCGTTCCGCCCGGCGCGCGGGGGCAGGAGCTCCTCCTGCCGGGGGACGCCGGATGCCGTCGGGGTGCCACATGATGAGCTGGACAAGATCCACCCCTGCCGAAACGGGAGACATGACAGCTCGACGTATCACGCGGCGCCACACCATCGGCGGTGTGACGGCCGGGGCCCTGCTCGCCGGCCTGCTCGTCGCCGCGCCCGCCCACGCCCAACCGGCGCCGTCGCCCGCGCTGGACGAAGCGGCGCTGGACGCGTCCCTTCAGGCCGTGCACGAGGCGGGCATCTACGGCCTCTACTCGGCCGCCGACACCGGGGCCGGGGAACGCTGGCGGGGGGCCGCCGGAGTCGCCGACGTCACGACGGGCCGGCCCGCCACGCCCCAGATGCGGCACCGCGTCGGCAGCGTCACCAAGAGCTTCGTCGCCGTCGCCGTGCTCCAGCAGGTGGCGGCGGGCCGGGTGGACCTGGACGCCCCGGTCGGCGCGTACCTGCCCGGGCTGCTGCCGGAGGCGCAGGGCAGCGCGGTCACCGTGCGCATGCTGCTGAACCACACCAGCGGCATCGGGGATTACGTCGCGGGCGCGTTCCCCTCCCTGGGCGAGGGCTCCGGGGCCAGCCTCGACGAGAACCGCCTCGACCGTGTCGCGCCGGAGGAGCTGGTGCGGATCGGGCTCGCCGCGCCGCCCACGGGCGCCCCCGGCGAGCGGCACGCCTACTCGAACACCAACTACATCATCGCCGGGCTCCTGATGGAGGAAGTCACCGGCCAGGACGTCGAGGACTACCTCGCGGAACGGGTCATCGCCCCCGCGGGCCTGCGCCACACCTCGCTGCCGCGGACGGCCGCGATACGCGGGCCGCACGCGGGCATGTACGAGGCGATGTACGGGCTGTTCGACCCGCCGCGGGACTACCGCACCTACGACCCGTCGTGGTTCTGGACCGCCGGGGCGCTGGTGTCCACCGCGGCGGACCTCGACGCCTTCTACGCCGCTCTCTTCGACGGCACGCTGCTGCCGCCTGAGCAACTGGCCGAGATGCGGCGCACCGTGCCCGTCGAGGACGCGGCGGGGCAGGTGGTCGGCGCGTACGGCCTTGGCCTTTACCCGGTGCAGTTCACGTGCGGCACATTCTGGGGGCACGACGGTGTGGTGTGGGGCGCCGGCACCATGGCGTTCGCCGCCCCGGACGGCGGGCGGCAGGCGGCGGTCGGCAGCACGCTGACCAAGTACCAGACGGTCAACGAGGACGGCACGCTGGAGCCGCACCCGGCCGACGCCGCGCTGGTCCAGCACTTGAACTTGGCACTGTGCGGAACGGAGATCCCGGACCCGGCCGCACTCCCGCGGCTCGCGGACGCGTCCACGACCCCCCTCCCCGGCACGGACCGGCACGGGTAGCCGCCGGTGCCCGGCGGCGGGCGGGCCCCAACTGTTCGGCCTGTTCCCGGGTGTCCGTCGGCAGAGCGATACATAATGCTCATGTTGTATGCTGGCTGTGTAATAGTGTGCTGGTGGGAAGCGAAGGTGCCGCATGCCGTGGGAGATCGTCGTCGTCGAGCCGGCCCTGTCGTGGCTGCACGCTCTCCGGCGCACCGATCGGTCCACGTTGATACAGGTCAGCAAGGTGATCACGGCGTTGCAGGAAGAGGGGCCCGCCCTCGGGCGGCCCCTCGTGGACACGATCAAGGGGTCGCGTCTGCCGAACCTCAAGGAGTTGCGCCCTGGCTGGCTCCAGCGAGGTTCGGCTGCTGTTCGTCTTCGATCCCTTCCGGCAGGCGGTCATCCTGGTCGGTGGCGATAAGGCGGGCAACTGGTCCGGTTGGTACCGGGAGGCCGTACCGCGGGCCGAAGAGGCATACGCAGATCACCTGAAACGCATCGAGGGAGAGGACGAGGCGTGATGGCACCGGACCACTCGAAGGACCCGCAGGCCGTCTCCTGGGAGACGCTGAGCGAGGAGTTCGGCTTCACCACCGCGGAGAAGGACGAGATCGACCGCGGAGCCCAGGCGATGATCACCGCTTCCCGCGTGCACCGGCTCGCCGAGTTGCGGAAGCGCCAGCACACCACGCAGGTGGAAGTCGCCAAGGCGATGGGCGTCACCCAGGCACGGGTGTCCCGCATCGAAAAGGGGCAGGTCGAGCGCAGCGAGGTGGAGACCCTCGCGGCCTACGTGCAGGCGCTCGGCGGCAAGCTGAAGATCGTCGCCGACTTCGGTGACGAGTCGTACGTCGTCGGCTGACACCCGCGCCACGGCCGCGGGTGGGCGATGTAGCAGACTGCTCGCATCTGGCCGGGAAGTCCGGCCTCCGTCGTGGGCGAGGTGGTGTCCCGTGTCCGTGGTGAAGATCAATGTGCTGACGGTTCCCGAGGAGCAGCGGGAGGTGCTGGAGGAGCGGTTCGGGGCGCGGGCCGGGGCGGTCGAGGGGCAGGACGGGTTCGAGTGGTTCGAGCTGCTGCGGCCGGTCGAGGGGATCGACACCTACCTCGTGTACACGCGCTGGCGCAGCGAGGAGGACTTCCAGAACTGGCTCAACGGGCCGATGCGGGACGCGCACCGGGGTGGTGGCGGCCGGCCGGCGGCGTCGGGGGCCGAGCTGTGGTCGTTCGAGGTGGTGCAGCAGGCCGGGCCACGGGCGGCGGGCTGACCCCGCTGCCCGTGGCCCGCTGCCCGTGGCCCGCTGCTCGCTTTCGCTACAGCGCGAGGGAGAGCAGGGTCGGTGCCGCCTGGCAGTTGAGGGATTCGGCGGCGCGGCGGAGCCGGTGGGCCTGGCCGACGGGCAGGGAGAGGGCCAGGCACGCGACGGACGAGCCGGCGGTCAGGGGGACGGCGGCGCACAGGGTGCCGACGGCGTACTCCTGGAGGTCGAGGACCGGCATGCTCGCCGGCTGCCGGTCCAGGGAGCTGAGGAGCGTCCGCCGGTCGGTGATCGTGCGGGAGGTGAGCCGGGCGGCGCGGTGGCGGGTGAGGTGGTCCTGCCGTCCGTCGTGGTCGAGCTGGCCGAGCAGGCACTTGCCGATCGCGGTGGCGTGGGCGGCGGAACGGAAGTCCACCCACTCGTTGACCAGCGGCGTCTGCGGGGTGTCCGAGGTGTGGGTGACGATCAGCTCGCCGTCGGTGTACCTGGCCAGGTAGATCGCGGCGCCGATGGAGTCGCGCAGCGCGTCGAGTGCGGCCTGGAGCTTCCGCTGCCGGACCTCCCGCCGCTCCTCGGCGGAGCCGAGGGCGAGCAGGGTCTGTCCCGCGGCGTATCCGCCGTCGGTGAGCCGTCTGAGGTAGCCGTCGCGGCACAGCAGGCCGAGCAGCTCGGGCAGGTCCGCGGGCGGCAGGCCCGAGCGCCGGGCCAGCTCCTCCTCGGACATGCCGTCGGGCCGGCTCGCGATGGCCTCCAGCAGCCGCAGAGCCTGGCGCACGGACTGCAACGGGGCGGTCCGCCCGGACGTGGTCGCCAATTCGTCCTCCTCCTGCTCGCCTCCACGTGGGCAGCGGATGGAACCAGCCTAGCGACAGGCGGCGTTGCGGGGCGGCGGGTTGGCGCGGTCCGGTGTGGTCCGGTGTGGTCCGCGACGAGCCGCGCGGGCCGCCCCGCGTCCGTTACAGCACCGTGCTCAGGAACTCCCGTGTCCTTTCGTGTTCCGGCTCGCTGAACATCTTGTCCGGCGGCCCGGACTCGACGATCTTTCCCTTGTCGAACATGAGCACCGCGTCCGAGATGTCGCGGGCGAAGCTCATCTCGTGGGTGACGACGAGCATGGTGATGTCCGTGGTGTGCGCGATGTCGCGCAGCACGTCGAGTACACCGGCGACGAGTTCGGGGTCGAGTGCCGAGGTGACCTCGTCGAGCAGCAGCACCTGCGGGCGCATCGCCAGCGCGCGGGCGATGGCCACGCGCTGCTGCTGGCCGCCGGAGAGCTGGCTGGGGTACTTGTCGAGCTGTTCGGAGAGGCCGACCAGCTCGATCAGTTCCCTGGCCCGCTGATCCGCCTCGTCCTTGGACATGCCGAGGACGTGCACCGGCGCCTCGGTGACGTTGCGCAGCACCTTCATGTTGGGGAAGAGGTTGAACTGCTGGAAGACCATGCCGATCTTCTTGCGCACCTCGCGGACGTGCTTTTCGCCGGCCTTGGCCAGCGTGCCGTTCCGCTCCTCGTGGTTGAGGTAGTCCCCGTCCACCTTGATCGTGCCCTCGTCGGGCGTGAGCAGCGTCATGAGCAGCCGCAGGATGGTGGTCTTGCCGGAGCCGGAGGGCCCGATCAGGGTGACGTGTTTTCCGGTGTCGACGGAGAAGTCGAGCTGGTCGAGGACGGTCACGTCGCCGAAGCGCTTGGTGACCTTGTCGAAGCGGACCAGTTCGGCGCCGTTGGCGCGGCTGGCGGAGTTGCTGTCTCTCGGGATGTCAGCTGGTGATGGCAAGACGACGCTCCAGAAGGCGGATGAGCAGAGAGGCCGGGTAGGCGATGAGGATGAAGGCGATGCCGACGATCGTGTATGCCTCGAACGTGAACGTTTCGTTGCTGAAGCTTTCGGCCTCTCCGAACATCTCCAGCGCCCCGATGATGGCGATCAGCGGGGAGTCCTTCAGCATCGCGATGACGTAGTTGCCCAGTGCGGGCACCACCCGGCGGATGGCCTGCGGCAGGATCACCGCGGCCCAGGTGCGGCTGCGCGGGAGGCTCAGCGCGGTGGCCGCCTCCCACTGGCCGCCCGGCACACCGCCGATGCCGGCCCGGTACACCTCGGCGGTGTACGTCGAGTAGTGCAGGCCGAGGCCGATGATCCCGGTCGTCAGCGACGTCAGGGACGGGCCCCACTCCGGCACCACGTAGTAGAGGAAGAAGAGCTGCACCAGCAGCGGCGTGTTGCGGATGAACTCCGTGATGATGTTGACCGGCCAGCGGATCGCGGCGAACCGCGAGCGCTGCGCGATGGCCCACACCAGGCCGAGGCTGAAGGCGATGAGGCTGCCGAGGATCAGGGCCTGGAGGGTGAGCAGCACCCCGTCCCAGAACCGCGGCATGAAGTCGTCGACGACGTTCCAGTCCCAGGTCATCGGCTCGTGCCCCCCGCCGTCAGTGCGCCGGTGCCCTCACCGGCGTTCGACCGCAGCGTGAGCCGCGACCACAGGCCGCCGCCGCGCGGCGGGGCCTGGCCGATGCGGGATTTGGCGTGCCGTTCCAGCACACGCATCCCGCGGGTCAGGACGAACGCGAAGACGAAGTAGAGCACCAGCAGCAGGGTGTACACCGGGGCGCTCTCGTTGCTTCCGATGCGGACCAGGTTCGCCGCGTAGGTCATGTCGGCGACCATGATGGTGGACACCAGCGCGGTGCCCTTGAGCAGCTCGATCAGCAGGTTGTTGAACGGCGGCACCATCTCGGGCCACGCCTGCGGAATCTCGATGCGCCGCAGCCGCTGGAACTTGGTGAAGCCCAGCGCGACTCCCGCTTCGCGCTGGGCGGCCGGTACGGCGGCGAGCGCGCCGCGCACCACTTCGGAGCCGTAGGCCCCGTACGTCAGCCCCAGGGCCAGCACGCCCGCGTACATCGGGACGAACTGCCACCGGAACATCAGGGGGACGGCGAACACCAGCCAGAACATCAGGACCAGGGACGACGTGCCGCGGAACAGCTCGAAGTAGATGCCGGACAGGAAGCGCACGATCCACAGCCGGGAGGTGCGCAACGTGCCGATGATGAAGGCGACGACCACGGCGAGCAGGGCGCTGAAGACGGTGACCTGAATGGTGATCCAGATACCCGGCAGGAAGTAGTTGCTGAACATCCCTTCGGTCATCATCAGCAAAGCTCCTCTGCCGTGAGATCCGTCATCTCCTGCTCGGTGAAGCCGAACGGGGCGACGATGTCCAGCAGTTCTCCGCTGTCCTTGAGCCGGTGCAGTTCCTCGTTGAAGGCGTCCCTGAGGTTCTTCTCCGTCTGGCGGAACGCGAAGCCGCCCGCGCCGAACGCGGGCTCCCCGCCGAGGGTCGGCTGGAACGGCTCGGTGGCCTCCACCCGGTTGTTGCCCTCGACCGCGCCCTTGACGGTGACGTTGGTGCCGGCGAACGCGTGGACGCGGCCCTGCGCGACGGCTTCGAGGCCGGCCACCTGGTCGGGGAGGATCAGCAGGTCGTCGATGCCCGCGTCCTCGGCGTATGCGATCTCGGCGTATGCCTGGCCGGTGGCGAGCCGGAGCCCCCGTTCGGCGACGTCCTCGTAGGAGGTGATGTTCTCGGGGTTGCCCGCCTCCACGATGAACGCGTCCAGCATCAGGTAGTCCGGGTCCGCGAACAGCACCTGGGCGCAGCGGGTCGGATTGATGAACATGCCGGCGGACACCACGTCGAACTGCTGCGCCTTCAGCCCGGGAATCAACGCGCTGAAATCGACTGATACCGGGATGATGTTGTCCACGCCGAGCTTCGGGAAGATCACCTTGGCGATGGCCGGCGCCTGGCCTGTTGCCTCGCCCTCGTCGTCGATGTAGCCGAACGGCGGTTCGTTGGCGATGCCGACCTTGACGCTGCCGCGGTCACGCAGCCGCTCCAGCAGATCACCCCCCTCGACCGTGCCCTCGGCGGCGACCCGGCTGCAGCCGGCCGCCCCGAGCGCGCCCAGAGCCGCAGCCCCCGCGAGAAGCGAACGGCGGCTGACCCCTCCGGCTCTTCGTGTGTATGTCGGATACTTTCTCTCTGGTGGAGCCATGGCCGCGCGGCTACCCAGACTCGCCGGATGTATGCGGCTCCTTTTGGGCCCTCTCTCAAGGGGCGTCCGCGGCGTTGACCGCGCCGGTGCCGAGCACGCTGAGCCGGGCGCGGTCGACGGTGGTGTCCTGGAGACAGCCGAGCAGGCGGTGCTCGTCGTGCGCGCTGAGCGAGGGGTGAACGGTCGCGGCGTACAGGCCGTCGTCCAGCTCGGCGAGCCCGGCCCGGAGCAGCGGCACCGCGGTGGCGTCCCGGCAGCGTTCCCAGACCTGGTGCGCGGCGAGGGCGGCGCGGCGCCCGTCGACGCCCCGGCCGTCCACGGTGAACAGCACCGAGGTGGCCGTGTCGCCGCCGCGCTCCGGCGGTTTGGTGGCGGTCATCGCGGACAGGCCGAGGAACAGCCCCGCGGCCAGGGCGACGGCCACCGCCGCCGCCCCGGCGCGCAGCAGCCTGCGGCGCGGCGGCCCGGCGCCGAGGCCGGGGCGCGGCGGCAGCTCCGGCGGGTCCTCGCCGGCCCACGGCCCGCCCGGCGGCGCCGCCAGCGGCGCGAGGCGACCGGCGAGGCGCCGGCGTGCGGTGGGGCGCACGGTGGCGCGGGCGATGCGTTCCACTACCCAGGCGAGGCCGGACAACACCACGCCGGTCACCATGAGCACCGGAACGAACACGAACGTGCGGCTGTGGTCGCCGTCCAGCCAGGCGAACCGCGGCCCGCCCGCGACCGGCCGCCGTCCCGCCTCGGCCGCGCGGTCCGCCGCGCGGTCCGCCGCGCGCAGCTGCGCGAGGATCTCCTCCTGCCGCCGGTCGCCGTCCCGCATCCGGGCTTCCAGCCGCCCCAGCCGGTCCAGCGCGGCGAGGCCGAGCAGCAGCACCTCGACGATGAGCAGCAGCACGCCGCAGATCAGCGTGCGCTGCCATTGCCAGCGGTAGAGGTAGATCACCAGGTAGACCGCGGCGCCCAGCGCCGCGGCGCCGCCGAAGGCGTACGCGGCCAGGCGCGCGGTTCTCACGGCCGCACCTCCGCCGTCGAGCCGGTCGCCGCGTCCGCCGCCGTCGAGCCGGTCGCCGCGTCCGCCGCCGCGTCCGTCGCCGCGTCCGCCGCCTGGCCTGTCGCCGTGACCTCGCCGGTGGCGCCGTCGAGCAGCACCGGCGTTCCCGGCGGGAAACGGTCCACCGCGCCCGCCGTCCCCGTGACCACGGCAAGCCTCAACTCCCGGGCCAGCAGCGCAAGATGGGACAGCGGACTGCCGGTCTGCGCCACGAGCCCCGCGAGCCGGGGCAGCAGCGGCGCCAGCGCCGGGTCCAGGGTGCGCGTCACGAGCACCGCGTCCCGCGGCGGCTCGCCCGTGCCGTCCCAGGCCACGCCGAGCACCCGGCCGCCGGAGACGCCCTGCCCTGCCTGCGGTCCGGCCGCGGGCAGGGCGATCACGACGCCGCCCTCGCCCAGCCGGAACGCGTCGGGCAGCGGCGGCCCGTCCCGCGGCGGGCGGCGCTGCGCCAGGTCGGCGGGCAGCGGGCCGCCACGGGCCACGGACAGCAGCTCGGGCCAGCGCAACAGCGCCATCCGTTCCGCCCCGACGCTGCGCACCGCGGCCTCCCGGACCACCGCCACCTGGAAGGCGTGCACCCACCGGATACGCAGCCGCAGCGCCTCCCGGGTGCCGAGGGTGCCGGTGCCGGGCCCGGTCCCGGCGGCGCCGCGGGCGGGCAGCCGCAGCGGCTCGGTCAGGCTGGGTGGCACCAGCGCCAGGACCTCGGGCCGCGCGGCCGTCAGCTGGGCGTCGGTCAGCCCCTCGGCCCGCCCGTAGTGCAGGGCGGCGAGGCCCGCGGCGGCCCCGCCGCCGGGCCGGTCCTCGGCGAGGAGCGCGCCCGCGAGCGCCTCCTGGGCGTGCAGGGCGACCAGCGTGGCCCGCGACCAGCGCAGCGCGGACACCAGCGCCGCGGGCGTGAGCCCCGCGGGCGCGGGGGCCTCGGCGAGCTGCCGGTCCACGTCCGCCTGGAGTGCGGTCGCCAGCTGCGGCAGGACGACCCGCAGCCGGCCCACGCGCCAGGCGGCGCGCAGCCGCCGCAGCGGCGGGCCCGGGTTGAGCCAGGCCACGAGCCCGCGGCGCGGCGGCACCAGGCCGAGCAGCGCCAGGTCGGCCACGGCCCGGCCGTTCACGGTGGTCACCGCGGGCACGCCGCGCAGCGTGCGGCGGGGCGCGGCCCCGGCCAGGTCGAGCGCGGTGGCCAGGCCGTGCGCCATCGGCACGACCCACAGGTCCTCCTCCAGCGGGCGCAGCACGCCCGGCAGGGTTTCGGCGATCGGCCCGGGGCCGAGCAGCCGGGCGCCGCGCGGAGGGCGCGCGGCCATCGCCGTGATGGGCCGGGACTGGAACAGCCAGAGCCGGCCGCCGCGTTCCGCGAAGCCGAACTCGATGTCCTGCGGCCCGCCGAACAGGCGCCGCGCGCGCCGCGCCAGCGCGGCGAGGCGCCGCAGTTCCGCGCCGGTGAGCAGCGGCCCGCCCGCGGTGCCGGGGGCGGCGACCGGGCGGCCGTGCGGGGTGAGCGTGAGGTCGGTGCCGGGCAGCGCGCCGCCGACCAGGCGGTCAGGGCCGCCGGGCACGGCGCTCAGGCGCAGCCGGTCGGTGCGGCCCGCGACCGGGTCGGCGCCGAACAGCACGCCGCCGACCCGCGAGCGCAGCAGCGGCTGGACCAGGACGGCCAAGTGGCCTTCGCCCGAGGCCCGTACGGTGTGCAGGGCCTCGCGGAACGCGTCCCAGCCGCGTACGTCGAGCACGGAGGCGAACCGGCCGGCCATGGAGGAGTCCGCGGTGTCCTCCGCAGCCGAGGAGGAACGCACGACCAGCGGCGTGCGCCCCTCGTCGCTCAACTCCCGCCAGCACTCGTGCAGATCGCGGCCTCGGTGGGCGGTGCCCGCCGGCAGGACCACGAAGCCCGGCAGCACCGGCAGCCGGGCGCCGGCGGCCCTGGCGAGGGCCGCGGCCTTGTTTCCCGTGAGCTCCGCGCGCGTGGCGCGCGGGTCGTTCAGTGCGAGGGCGACGTCCGCCAACGTGCCGAGCGGAGCGTCGTCGTGGACTTCGATGTCTGATGTGCGCATCGCCCGCCTCCTGCAATCCCTGCGGCCCTGAAGGGAGACGCCGGGAAAGCGCCGGTGCCTGACAGCAAAACGGGATGTGTCAGAAATTCGGCCAATGGGTGTCGCTGCCGATGTCGATGTCGATCTCGATGTCGCTGTCGCTGTCGCTGTCGCGGACCGTCACCGGCCCTGTGCATATGCATGCGGCGGATCGCAGGGAGTTGTGCACCGCGGTGCAACCGAATGGAGGCGCGACGGGTCGTATGGAGGTGAGGAGGGGAGCGAAGGGCCTGGCGGGGGGCAGGCCCTTCGGTGCGCTCCCGCTCCGCACCCCCCTGCGCCCCCCGCATGTCGGTGGGCGGCGCTAACGTCGGGGCCATGTCGCAGAGCGCGGTGGTCGAGGGCGTCCTTGAGCGCATCACCTATGCCAATGAGGAGAACGGCTACACGGTGGCGCGCGTCGACACCGGGCACGGCGGCGGTGAGCTGCTGACCGTGGTCGGCTCGCTGCTCGGCGCGCAGGTGGGGGAGTCCCTGCGCATGCAGGGCCGTTGGGGTTCCCATCCGCAGTACGGGCGCCAGTTCACCGTGGAGAACTACACGACGGTGCTGCCGGCCACCGTCCAGGGCATCCGCCGCTATCTGGGCTCGGGGCTGATCAAGGGAATCGGTCCGAAAACGGCCGAGCGCATCGTGGACCACTTCGGCACGGAGACGCTCGACGTGATCGAGGAGGACGCGAGCAAGCTGATCGCGGTGCCGGGGCTCGGCCCCAAGCGGACGGCGCTGATCGCCGGGGCCTGGGAGGAGCAGAAGGCCATCAAGGAGGTGATGGTCTTCCTGCAGAGCGTGGAGGTCTCCACCTCCATCGCCGTGCGGATCTACAAGAAGTACGGCGACGCGTCGATCTCCGTCGTGAAGAACCAGCCGTACCGGCTGGCCGCCGATGTGTGGGGCATCGGCTTCCTGACCGCGGACCGGATCGCGCGGGCGGTCGGCATTCCGCACGACAGCCCCGACCGGGTCAAGGCCGGTCTGGCGTACGCGCTTTCGCAGGCGACCGACCAGGGGCACTGCTACCTGCCCGAGGAGCGGCTGATCTCGGACGCGGTGAAGCTGCTCCAGGTGGACACGGGCCTGGTGATCGACTGCCTGGGCGAGCTGGCCGCCGAGCCGGACGGCGAGGCCGGGGGCGGGGGCGTGGTGCGCGAGCGGGTGCCGGACCCGGAGGGCGCCGAGGAGTCGGTCACGGCGGTCTACCTGGTGCCGTTCCACCGCGCGGAGCTGTCCCTGGCCGGGCAGGTGCGGCGGCTGCTCGGCGCGGAGGGGGACCGGCTCTCGGCGTTCGGGGACGTGGACTGGGCGAAGGCGCTCGGCTGGCTGGCCCGGCAGACGGGCGCCGAGCTGGCCGAGGAGCAGGAGCAGGCCGTCCGGCTCGCGCTGACGGAGAAGGTGGCGGTGCTGACCGGCGGCCCCGGCTGCGGCAAGTCGTTCACCGTGCGGTCCGTGGTGGAGCTGGCGCGCGCCAAGCGCGCCAAGGTGGTGCTGGCCGCCCCGACGGGCCGGGCGGCCAAGCGGCTGTCGGAGTTGACGGGCGCCGAGGCGTCCACGGTGCACCGCCTGCTGGAGCTGAAGCCGGGCGGGGACGCGGCCTACGACAGGGAGCGGCCGCTCGACGCGGACCTGGTGGTGGTGGACGAGGCGTCGATGCTGGACCTGCTGCTGGCCAACAAGCTGGTGAAGGCGGTGGCGCCGGGCGCGCACCTGCTGCTGGTGGGGGATGTGGACCAGCTGCCCTCGGTCGGCGCGGGGGAGGTGCTGCGGGATCTGCTCGCGCCCGGCAGCCCGGTGCCCGCGGTGCGGCTGACCAAGATCTTCCGGCAGGCGCAGCAGTCCGGCGTGGTGACGAACGCGCACCGGATCAATTCGGGCCTGCCGCCGGTGACGCAGGGCCTGGCGGACTTCTTCCTCTTCGTGGAGGACGACACCGAGGAGGCGGGCCGGCTCACCGTGGACGTGGCGGCCCGCAGAATCCCGGCCAGATTCGGTCTCGATCCGCGGCGTGACGTGCAGGTGCTCGCCCCGATGCACCGCGGTCCCGCGGGTGCGGGCGTGCTCAACGGGCTGCTCCAGCAGGCCGTCACCCCGGCCAGGCCGGGGCTGGCGGAGAAGCGCTTCGGCGGGCGGGTCTTCCGGGTGGGAGACAAGGTCACGCAGATCCGTAACAACTACGACAAGGGCGCGAACGGGGTGTTCAACGGCACGGTCGGCGTCGTGACTGCCCTGGACGAGGTGGACCAGTCGCTGACCGTGCGCACGGACGAGGACGAGGAGGTGGCGTACGACTTCGCGGAGCTGGACGAGCTGGCCCACGCCTATGCCGTCACGATCCACCGTTCGCAGGGCAGTGAGTATCCGTGCGTGGTCGTGCCGGTGACGACGAGCGCATGGATGATGCTCCAGCGCAACCTGCTGTACACGGCGGTGACGCGCGCCAAGCGCCTCGTCGTGCTGGTGGGGTCCCGGCGCGCGCTGGGGCAGGCGGTGCGCAACGTTTCCGCGGGGCGCCGGTGCACGGCGCTCGACGCGCGGCTGTCCGGGGCGATAGTTCCCTGATGCCCTGATTTTCGCGGCACCCCGTGCCAGAAAATGGCCCAATGGCCGACCCCGAGTGCACATCCTGGCGCCAGATGGGGGACAGTGGAGGGAGTCAGGGCACCTCGAAGAAGAGGCACTACGTCGGTGAGGGATGACGTGAGCGAAAACCGCTACGGCGACAATGCAGACGATGCAGTAGTAGTGCGGCACGGCGGCGACGAGTATCGCTACCCGCTGGTGAACAGCTCGGTCGGCGACCGGGGCTTCGACATCGGCAAGCTGCGGGCGCAGACCGGTCTGGTGACCCTGGATTCCGGTTACGGCAACACGGCCGGTTGCACCTCGGCCGTCACCTACCTCGACGGGGAACAGGGGATTCTCCGGTACCGGGGTTACCCGATCGAGCAGGTGGCGGAGCACGGCACGTTCCTGGAGACGGCCTACCTCCTGATCAACGGCGAGCTGCCGACGGTGGACGAGCTGGCGACGTTCCGCGACGAGATCACCCAGCACACGCTGCTTCATGAGGACGTGAAGCGCTTCTTCGACGGCTTCCCCTCGGACGCCCACCCGATGGCGATGCTGACCTCCGTGGTGAGCGCGCTGTCGACGTTCTACCAGGACAGCCACAATCCGTTCGACGAGCGGCAGCGGCACATCTCCACGATCCGGCTGCTCGCCAAGCTGCCGACGATCGCGGCCTACGCGTACAAGAAGGCGATGGGGCACCCCATCGTCTACCCGCGCAACGACCTCGGTTACGTGGAGAACTTCCTGCGGATGACGTTCTCGGTGCCGGCCGCCGAGTACGACGTCAACCCGGTCGTGACGAACGCGCTGGACAAGCTGCTGATCCTGCACGCGGACCACGAGCAGAATTGTTCGGCGTCCACCGTGCGGATCGTCGGCTCCTCCCAGGCCAACCTGTTCGTCTCCATCTCCGCGGGCATCAACGCGCTCTGGGGTCCGCTGCACGGCGGGGCGAACGCGGCGGTCCTGGAGATGCTGGAGGACATCCAGCGGCAGGGCGGCGACGTCGACAGCTTCATCCGCAAGGTGAAGAACAAGGAGCAGGGTGTCCGCCTGATGGGCTTCGGGCACCGCGTCTACAAGAGCTTCGACCCGCGGGCGAAGATCATCAAGGCGGCGGCGCACGACGTCCTTTCTGCGCTCGGCAAATCGGACGAGCTGCTGGACATCGCGCTCCGCCTGGAGGAGCACGCCCTCAGCGACGACTACTTCGTCTCGCGCAACCTGTACCCGAACGTGGACTTCTACACGGGTCTGATCTACCGGGCGATGGGCTTCCCGACCAGCATGTTCACCGTGCTGTTCGCGATGGGCCGGCTGCCGGGCTGGATCGCCCAGTGGCACGAGATGATCACCGACCCGACCACCAGGATCGGCCGTCCGCGGCAGATCTACACCGGTGTCGCCGAGCGCGACTACCGGCCGGTCGAGCAGCGATGAGGGTGTGACGCAGGTCACATCAACTGGTGTGCAACCTTTGATGGAGTCGTGGGTCTAACCGGTCGACGTTGGCGCGGATTCGGCTGGATTCACGCCGACGGCCGTTCGACCGGGGTCCCGTGGGGGGACGCTCTGAACGAACGGCAGGAAGCGCCCCGCGCCGGGCCCTGTGGGGGGACCCGCCGGCGGGGCGCTTTTCCGTTCTCGTTCGCCTGCTCTGTCGTTCGCCCGTCTGTCGTCTGCCCGCTCTGCGGCGAACTACTCGGCGCGTCCGACAAGTTCGTATCCGGCCTCGTCGACGGCCGCCCGCACCGCGTCGTCGTCGAGCGGCGCCTCGGCCGTCACGGTGACCAGGCCCGTGCCCGCGGCGGCCGTCACCCCGGTGACGCCGGGGAGCCCCGCGACCTCCTGCTTGACCGCGCCTTCGCAGTGGCCGCAGGTCATGCCGGAAACCTTGTACGTGATCGTGCTCATGATGTGTGTCTCTCCTTGCTCGTCCGGTGGCCTCGCGTGCCGCCGAGTGTATACCCCCTTGGGGTATAGGGGCCAGCGGTCCGGGTGCTCTCGGGGTGCCCCCCGCGGGCCCTTAGGGGAGACCCGGGGCCGCCCCGGGAATGCCGGAAACACCCTTTCGCGTTGAGATGCCAACGTGTCAGCTTTTACTGACAGGTTGAGGCGGGTGTCACGGCGCCCCGCGGGGAGGGAATGAGTGACGGCATGGACGGCACGCTGTGGATGTACGGCATGCTCGCGCTCACCACGTTCCCCCCGCTGGTGCCGAACGCGGCACTCATCGCCTCCGCCGGCGCGCTCGCGGAGGCGGGGGACCTCAGTCTGATCCTCGTGCTGCTCGTCGTGGCGGGCAGCGCCCTCGCGGGCGACGCGGCGGTCTACGGCCTCGGCCGGATCGGCAGCCGCCGGGCCCACGCCTGGCTGGACCGCACCCCGCGGCGCAAGGCGGCGCTCACCTGGACCGCGGACCGCATACACGCCCACGGGCTGCCGTTCGTCATCGGCGTCAGATTCGTGCCGAGCGGCCGGCTCATCGGCGGGCTCACCGCCGCCCTGGTCCGCTACGGGGCGCCCCGTTACCTGCTGGGCGCCGGCATCGCCGAGGCGGTGTGGGCCTCCTACAGCGTCGCCCTCGGGTACTGGGGCGGCTCGGCGCTGGGCAGTACCTGGTCCGCCATGCTCATCGGCTGGGGCGTGTCCCTGGTCGTCGCGGGCGTCGCGCAACTGCTGAGCCGCGCCGCCCGCCCGGCGCGGGGCGGCGGCCTCAGCGCGACCGGCCGCGACGGCCCTGGCGGCGTGACACCCACTCCCTGAGGACAACCCCCCATCAGCCGCGTGAACAACCCTGCGGGTGCACCTAGGTGTATTGACCCGCGACGTTGTTAACGCGGGTCAATACACCTAGTGGTTGCGGGGGAAGCCCAGGCTGACGCCGCTGTCCGCCGGTTCGGGCCAGCGGGTGGTGACCACCTTTCCGCGGGTGAAGAACCGCACGCCGTCGGGGCCGTAGATGTGGTGCTCGCCGAACAGGGATGCCTTCCAGCCACCGAAGGAGTGGTAGCCCACCGGCACGGGGATCGGCACGTTCACCCCGACCATGCCCGTCTCGACGTCCAGTTGGAAGCGCCGGGCCGCGCCCCCGTCGCGGGTGAACACGGCGGAACCGTTGCCCCACGGCGATGAGTTGATCAGCTCCAGCCCCTCCTCGTAGGACGCGGCGCGCACCACGCACAGCACGGGGCCGAAGATCTCGTCCCGGTAGGCGTCCATCTCCCGCGTCACGCGGTCGAGCAGGGAGACCCCGAGGAAGAAGCCCGCCTCGTGGCCCGGCACCGCGTACCCCGTTCCGTCCAGCACGACCTCCGCGCCCTGGTCGGCCGCGCCGCGGACGTAGGCCGCGACCCGGTCCCTGTGCTCGGCCGTGATCAGCGGCCCCATCTCCGCGTCCGGGTCCGTGCCGGGGCCGATGCGCACCGCGGCGGCCCGCGTCGCGAGCCGGGCGACCAGCGCGTCCGCGGTGTCGTCGCCGACCGCCACCACCACCGAGACGGCCATGCAGCGTTCGCCCGCGGAACCGTACGCGGCGCCGATCGCGCTGTCCGCGGCCATGTCGAGGTCGGCGTCCGGCAGGACCAGCATGTGGTTCTTCGCGCCGCCGAGCGCCTGGACGCGCTTGCCGTGCGCGACCGCGCCCTGCTGCACGGCGCGGGCCACCGGCGTGGAGCCGACGAAGCTCACCGCGGCCACGTCCGGGTGGGCCAGCAGCCGGTCGACGGCCTCCCGGTCGCCGTTGACGACATTGAGCACGCCGGGCGGGAACCCGGCCTCCGCGGCCAGCTCCGCGAGCCGCAGCGCCGCCGAGGGGTCCTTCTCGCTCGGCTTCAGCACGAACGCGTTCCCGCAGGCGACGGCCACCGGGAACATCCACAGCGGCACCATCGCGGGGAAGTTGAACGGCGTGATCCCGGCGACCACGCCCAGCGGTGCGCGGAACGACGCGACGTCCACCCCGGTGGACGCCTCCGTGGACAGTTCGCCCTTCAGCTGCTGCGTGATGCCGCACGCCAGCTCCACGATCTCCAGGCCGCGCGCCACCTCCCCCAGCGCGTCCCCCGGCACCTTGCCGTGCTCCGCGGTGATCAGCGCGGCCAGCTCCTCCCGGCGGGCCGTCAGCAGCTCGCGGTAGCGGAACAGCAGCGAGGTGCGCCGCGCCAGCGAGGCCGTGCCCCAGGAACGGGCGGCCCGCGCCGCCGCGGCGACGGCCGTGTCGACCTCGGCGGCGGAGGCGAGCGCGACGCGCCCCGACTGCTCGCCCGTGGCCGGGTCCCACACGGGCCCGAAGCGGCCCGAGGCGCCCGCGACGGGCTCATTGTCGACGAAGTGGCCGATGGTCCTCATGCGTTGCCCTCTTTCGGGATGCCGGTGGTCACGGATGCCGGTGGTCACAGGTGGCGGTGGTCACAGGTGGCGGCGGCGGGTGGCGGCGTGGCGTTCGTACGCGGCGCGGGCCCTGCGGGCGGCCGGCCGGGCGGCGGTCGCCGCGACCGGCACGTCCCACCACGCCGCGGCAGGCGGCGCGGTGGGCGCCGGATCGGTCTCAACGTAGACGCAGGCGGGCCCCTGCGCGGCGCGCGCCGCGGCCAGCGCGCCGCGCAGCTCCGCACTGGTCGCGGCGCGGAAGACGGTCAGGCCGAGCGAGGCGGCGTTCGCCGCCAGGTCGACCGGCAGCGGGTCGCCGGTGTAGGTGCCGTCGGCCGCGCGGTAGCGGTAGGCGGTGCCGAAGCCCTCCGCGCCCGTCGCCTCGGACAGGCCGCCGATGGAGGCGTAGCCGTGGTTCTGGACCAGCACCAGCTTGATGGGGATGCCCTCCTGGACGGCCGTGACCAGCTCGGTCGGCATCATCAGGTAGGTGCCGTCGCCGACCAGCGCCCACACGGTGCGGGTGGGCGCGGCCAGGGCCACGCCGATCGCGGCGGGGATCTCGTAGCCCATGCAGGAGTAGCCGTACTCCAGGTGGTACTGGCGCGGGGACCTGGCACGCCACAGTTTGTGCAGGTCGCCCGGCATGGAGCCGGCCGCGTTGATGACGACGTCCGTGTCCTCGACGAGGGCGTCCAGCGCGCCGATCACCTGGGTCTGGGTGGGGCGTGCGCTCTCGGCGTGCGGGGTGAACGCGGCGCGCGTGACCGATTGCCAGCGCTTCTTCCCGGCCGCGTACTCCGCCGCGTACGCCTCGTCCACCCGGTACCCGGCCAGCGCCTCGGTCAGGGCGGCGAGGCCGGCGCGCGCGTCGGCGACCAGCGGCAGGCCGCCCATCTTGTGCGCGTCGTGGCCGTCGATGGCGAGGTTGACGAAACGGACGTCCCGCGCGGCGAACAGCGTGCCGGACGCGGTGGTGAAGTCCGTCCAGCGGGTGCCCACGCCGATCACCAGATCGGCGCGGCGGGCCAGTTCGTCGGCGACCGCGGTGCCGGTGTGGCCGATGCCGCCCACCTCGCAGGGGTGGTCGTGGCGCAGGGCGCCCTTGCCGGCCTGCGTGGTGGCCACCGGGATGCCGGTGGCGTCGGCCAGTGCCCGCAGCGCGTCCTCGGCCTCGCTGTGGTGCACGCCGCCGCCCGCCACGAGCAGCGGCCTGCGGGCCGCCCGCACCGCGTGCGCGGCGGCGGCGAGCGCGGCCGGGTCGGGCGCCGGGCGCGGCACCGGCCAGACCCGCACGGCGAAGAACTCCTCCGGCCAGTCGTGCGCTTCGGCCTGCACGTCCTGCGGCAGCGCCAGCGTGACGGCGCCGGTGGCGGCCGGGTCGGCGAGCACCCGCATCGCCTGGAGCGCGGCCGGGATCAGCGCCTCGGGACGGTGCACCCGGTCGAACCAGCGGCTGACCGGCCGCAGCGCGTCGTTCACCGACACGTCGCCCGCGCCCGGGTGTTCGAGCTGCTGGAGCACGGGGTCCGCGGGCCTGGTGGCGAACGTGTCGCCCGGGAGCAGCAGCACGGGCAGCCGGTTGACGGTGGCGAGCGCGGCGCCGGTGACGAGATTGGTGGCGCCCGGGCCGATGGAGGTGGTGACGGCCTGGGCCGAGAGCCGGTTCCGCTGCCGCGCGAAACCGACGGCCGCGTGCACCATCGCCTGCTCGTTCCGGCCCTGGTGGAACGGCAGTTCGGCCCCCGGGGCGTGGCCGCTCTGCACGAGGGCCTGGCCGATGCCCGCCACGTTGCCGTGTCCGAAGATGCCCCAGCAGGACTCGATCAGCCGGTGCCGCCGGCCGTCACGTTCGGTGTACTGGCGGGCGAGGAAGCGGACCAGGGCCTGCGCCACGGTCAGGTGAGCCGTCATGTCACGCCCCCGGCCGGTAGAAGGGCAGCCTGGGGTCGGTCGTTTCCTCGCGCCAGCGGTCCCTGATCCAGGCGTGGTCGGGGTGGTCGCTGATCAGCCAGTCGCGCTCGGCGCCCGGGCCCGCCATGACGTTGAGGTAGTACATGTCGTGTCCCGGCGCGGCGATGGACGGGCCGTGCCAGCCGTCGGGGATGAGCACCGCGTCGCCGGTGCGCACTTCGGCCAGGATGTCCGTCCCGGTGCCGTGCCCGGAGGGCGTCACGCGCTGGTAGCCGACGCCCTCGGCGGTCGGCTGGGCGGGCGCGTCCGCGATCTCGTAGTAGTAGATCTCCTCAAGGACCGACTCCTCGCCCGGCCGCGGCTGATCGTGTTTGTGCGGCGGGTAGGAGGACCAGTTGCCGCCGGGCGTCAGCACCTCGACGGCGATCAGCCGGTCGGCCTCGAACACCCCGGCGGCGGCGAAGTTGTTGACCTGGCGGGAGCAGCCGCCCGCGCCGCGCAGCTCCACCGGCACGCTGTCCGCGGGCCCGTAGCGGGCGGGCAGGCGGCGGGTGCAGCGCGCCCCGGCCAGGGCGAACCTGCCGCCTGCCGCCGAGACCAGCGTTGCCTCGGCGTCGCGCGGCACGTACGCGAAGTCGGAGACGGCGGCGAACACGCCGCCGCGGCCCCGCAGTTCGAATGTCTCGCCGCCGCTGGCGACGGTGCAGGAGCCGGACAGCGGCAGCACGATCCACTCGCTGTCACCGGTGGCGAACGTGTGCCGGCCGCCGGGAGCCAGCGGCAGCACGCGCAGCGAGGAGTGCGTCCAGCCGGCGCTCTCCGGCGAGACCTCCAGGGCGTAGGGTCCGGCCGCGGCGGAGCCGGCGGGCAGATGGCCACGGTCGGCGGTTCGGATGCGTGGAGTCAACGGGTCACGTCCTCACGGCAGTCGGTCAGTGGACGGCAGGCGGCGGGGGAACGACGCGTACGGGCCGTGGCCGCCGGGGGCAGGTGCGCGGGCGGGCCGGTCCGCCGGCTCACAGCAGCCCCGCGGCGGTGTCCACGGCTCGTGCCACGTCCCCGTCGGGCGGGTAGAGGAGCGTGCGGCCCACGACCAGGCCGCGGACGGTGGGCAGGCGCAGCGCGGCGCGCCACCTGCCGTACGTGGCCTCCTGGTCGCCGGTCACCTCGCCGCCGAGCAGTACGGCCGGCAGGGTCGAGGCGGCCAGGGCCCGTTCCGTCGCCGCCGGATCGGGGCCGACCGGCACCTTCAGCCAGGTGTAGGCGGAGGTGCCGCCGAGCCCGGAGGCGATGGCGAGGGAGGTGGCGACGGCCTCGGCACCGAGGTCGCTGGTGACCTTGCCCTCGACGCGGCGGCACAGGAACGGCTCGACGAACACGGGCAGCCGCCGCCGGGCCATCTCGTCGACCGCGCGGGCCGCCGCGTCGAGGGTGGCCAGCGAACCGGCGTCCGAGTAGTCGATGCGCAGCAGCAGTTTGCCCGCGTCGAAGCCCAGCCGTTCGATGTCGCGGGGGCGGTGGCCGGTGAACCGGTCGTCCAGCTCGAACGCGGCCCCGGCGAGGCCGCCGCGGTTCATCGAGCCGATGACCACCTTGTGCTCCAGGGCGCCGAGCAGCAGCAGGTCGTCCAGCACGTCCGCGGTGGCGAGCACCCCGTCGACGCCGGGCCGCGACAGCGCGAGCGTCAGCCGTTCCAGCAGGTCGAGCCGGTTGCCCATGGCCATCTTCCGGCCGCCGACGGCCAGCGCGCCGCGCGCCGGGTGGTCGGCGGCGATGATCAGCAGCCGGCCGCGTTCGCCCAGCAGCGGGCGGCGCGCCCGCCGGGCGGCGGCCTCGGCTATCGCCTCGGGGTGGCGGCTGCGCACGGTGACGAGGTCGGAGACGCTGATGGTCACGAAGGGCTCCCCTGGGGTGCGTTGCCCGACTCGGTGCCCGGTTCGGCGCCCGGTTCGGCGCCCGACTCGGTGCCCGACTCGGCGAGCAGTGCGTCCACCTCGTCGGCGTACGGCATGGCGGCGGAGCAGGCCAGGCGCCCCGCGACGAGCGCGCCGGCCGCGTTGGCGTACCGGGCGAGCCGCTCGGGCGGCCAGCCGGCGAGCAGCCCGTGGCACAGGGCCCCGCCGAACGCGTCGCCCGCGCCGAGCCCGTTGACCACCTCCACGGGGTGCGGCGGCACTTCCGCGGTGGTGCCGTCGCGGTGTGCGAGCAGCACTCCGGCCGGGCCCTGTTTGACGACGGCCAGCTCAACCCCGGCGGCGAGCAGCGCGTCGGCGCAGGCGCGCGGCTCCGTCGCGCCGGTGGCGACGGCGCACTCCGCCAGGTTGCCCACCGCGACGGTGGCGTGCGCCAGCGCGGCCCGGTAGTGCTCGCGCGCCGCGTCGGGCGAGCCCTCGGGCCAGAACATCGGCCGCCAGTCGAGGTCGAAGACCGTGGCGACCTGCCGCGCGCGACCCCCGCGGCCCCCGCGGCCCGCGTCGGCGCGCGCCCGCAGCGCGGCCAGCGTCGCGCCGCGGCTCGGCTCGTCGCACAGCCCCGTGCCGCTGATCCAGAAGACGCGGGCCGCCGCGATGGCGGGCAGGTCAAGTTCCTCGGGTCTGATCACCAGATCCGGCGCCTTCGGCAGCCGGTAGAAGTACAGCGGGAAGTCGTCCGGCGGGAAGATCTCGCAGAACGTGACGGGCGTCGGCAGCCCGGGAACGGCGGTCACCCACCGGTCGTCCACGCCGAACTCGCGCAGCGCCTGGTGGCAGTACTCGCCGAACGGGTCCTGCCCGGTCCTGCTGATGACGGCCGCCGCGCGGCCGAGGCGGGCGGCGGCGACCGCCACGTTCGTCGGGGAGCCGCCGAGGAACTTCCCGAAAGTCTCCACGCGCGGCAGGGGCACGCCGGTCTGGAGCGGGTAGATGTCAACGCCGATGCGTCCCATGGTGATGAGGTCCAACGGTCCGGCCATACCCCTCAGGTGTAGGCGCGGCACGAGCGCCTGTCAATGTATTGTCAGGACAAAGTATTGACATGCTCGCCGGATGGGGAGTTTGCTGCGCATCGTGCACTACCGAATCCGCGCCACGGCCCCAGCTCTCACACCGAAGTGAGGTACCGGACGATGAATCGTGTGTATCGCGCCGCCTGCGCGGCCGCCTGTGCGGCGGGGCTGCTGCTCACGGCGGCCTGTTCGAGCAGCTCCGGCGGCAAGGCCGCCAGGGAGCGCGCCGAGGAGGCGGCCGCCGCGGGGCAGGCGGACACGCCCCGCATGGAGGTCGCGCTGATCACGCACGGCGCGCCGGGCGACACGTTCTGGGACACCGTCCGCAAGGGGGCCGAGGCCGGCGCGCAGAAGAGCAACGCGGAGCTGATCTACGCGAGCGATCCGGCGGTCGCCGGGCAGGCCAACCTCATCCAGAACGCGATCGACCAGGACGTGGACGGCATCGCCGTCTCCCTGGCCAACCCCGAGGGCCTGTCGGAGGCGATCCGGGCGGCCACGGACGCGGGCATCCCCGTCGTCGGCCTCAACTCGGGCATGGACGCCTGGCAGGAGCTGGGCCTGCTGTCGTTCTTCGGCCAGGACGAGACCGTCTCCGGCCGGGCGTTCGGCGAGCGGCTGAACGAGGAGGGCGCCGAGCACAATGTCTGCGTCATCCACGAGCAGGGCAACGTGGGGCACGAGGCGCGCTGCGCGGGCGTCGCCGAAACCTTCGAGGGCGAGACGGAGATCCTGTACGTCGAGGGTGCCGACATGCCCTCGGTGCGCGCCACCATCGAGGCGAAGCTGCGGCAGGACTCCTCCGTCGACTACGTGGTGGCGCTGGGCGCGCCGTTCGCGCTGACGGCCGTGGACGCGGTCGCCGACGCGGGCAGCGAGGCCACGATCGCGACGTTCGACCTCAACACCGAGATCGTCCCGGCCATCGAGGAGGGCCAGGTCGAGTTCGCCGTCGACCAGCAGCCGTACCTCCAGGGCTACTTGGCGATCGACAGCCTGTGGCTCTACCACAACAACGGCAACTTCAGCGGCGGCGGCGCCGAACCGGTGCTCACCGGGCCCGCGTTCGTCGACGGCGAGAACATCGAGGCGGTCGCCGAGTTCGCCGAGCGGGGCACCCGGTGACCGCGGCCACCCTGCCCTCGCTGCCGCGCCGGGCGCTGTCCCGGCCGGAGATGGGCGCGCTGATCGGCGCGCTGGCCGTCTACGTCCTCTTCTGGGCCGTCGCCCCGTCCTTCCGGCAGCTGGACTCGCTGTCGACGGTGCTGTACCAGTCCTCGACGCTGGGCATCATGGGCCTGGCCGTGGCGCTGCTGATGATCGGCGGCGAGTTCGACCTGTCGGCCGGCGTCGCGGTGACGTCCTCGGCGCTGACCGCGAGCATGGTCGCGTTCCAGTTCACGCTGAACGTCTGGTCGGGCGTCCTGGTCGCCCTCGCGCTGTCGCTGGCCATCGGCGCGTTCAACGGCTTCCTGCTGGTGCGCACGAAGCTGCCCAGCTTCCTCGTCACGCTCGGCACGTTCCTGATGCTCCAGGGGCTCAACCTGGCGATCACCAAGGCCGTCACCGGCAATGTCGCCACCGACTCCATCCGCGACATGGACGGCTTCGACCAGGCCAGGAACGTTTTCTCGGCCACCATCGGCATCGGCGGCACCGACATCCGTATCACCGTGCTGTGGTGGCTCGGCTTCGCCGCGCTGGCCTCCTGGGTGCTGCTGCGCACGCCCTACGGGAACTGGATCTTCGCCGTCGGCGGCAGCCAGGACAGCGCGCGGGCGGTCGGCGTGCCCGTGACGTTCGTCAAGATCAGCCTGTTCATGCTGGTCGGCTTCGCCGCCTGGTTCGTCGGCATGCACCAGCTGTTCGCGTTCAACACGATGCAGTCGGGTGGCGGCGTCGGCAACGAGCTGCTGTACATCGCGGCCGCGGTCATCGGCGGCTGCCTGCTCACCGGTGGCTACGGCTCCATCGCGGGGCCCGTCATCGGCGCGTTCCTCTTCGGCATGGTCTCCCAGGGCATCGTGTACGCCGACTGGGACCCGGACTGGTTCATGTTCTTCCTCGGCGCGATGCTGCTGCTGGCCACGCTCCTCAACCTGTACGTCCGCAAGCAGGCCACCCGGAGGCGAAGGACATGACCGAGCAGGCCGCCCCCCTCGTCCCTCCCGTTCCCCTCGTCCAGCTCACCGGCATCGGCAAGAGCTACGGCACCATCCGCGCCCTGCACGGCGTCGACCTGGCGGTCAACGCGGGCGAAGTGTCCTGCGTGCTCGGCGACAACGGCGCGGGCAAGTCCACCCTCATCAAGATCGTCACCGGGCTGCACCGGCACACCGAGGGCGAGTTCCGCATCGACGGCGAGCCGGTGCGGCCGTCCTCGCCGCGCGAGCCGCTGGCCCGCGGGATCGCCGCCGTCTACCAGGACCTGGCCACCGTCACCCTGATGCCGGTCTGGCGAAACTTCTGGCTCGGCTCCGAACTCACCCGTGGGCGCGGCCCGTTCAAACGGCTCGACATCGACCGCATGAAGCGGACCGCGGACGAGGCGCTGCGCGCCATGGGCATCGCGCTCGACGACCTCTCGCAGCCGGTCGGCTCGCTCTCCGGCGGACAGCGGCAGTCCGTCGCCATCGCCCGCGCCGTCCACTTCGGCGCCCGGGTCCTCATCCTGGACGAGCCGACCGCGGCGCTCGGCGTCAAACAGTCGGGCGTCGTCCTCAAGTACATCGCCGCCGCCCGCGAACGCGGCCTGGGCGTCGTGTTCATCACGCACAACCCGCACCACGCCTACATGGTCGGCGACCACTTCACGGTGCTGCGGCTCGGCACGGTGGAGCTGAGCGCGCCGCGCGCCGAGGTGACCCTGGAGGAGCTGACCCTGCACATGGCGGGCGGCGCCGAACTGGCCGCCCTCAAGCACGAACTGGCGCGTGTCACCGGCGTGGACACCGGGCAGCTCCCGGAAGCGAGTGAACGCTCAACCTCAACGGAGAGGAAGTGAGGCAGCGATGACCCTTCGCGTCGGCTCGGCCCCCTGCTCGTGGGGCGTCTGGTTCCCCGACGACCCGCGGCAGACGCCGTGGAGCCGTTTCCTGGACGAGGTGGCCGAGGCCGGCTACCCGTGGATCGAGCTGGGCCCCTTCGGCTATCTGCCCACCGACCCGGCCGTGCTGGCCGACGAGTTGGCCCGCCGCGAGCTGCGCGTCTCGGCGGGCACCGTGTTCACCGCGCTGCACCGCGGCCCGGCCGTGTGGGACGCGACCTGGGAGGAGGTGCGGCGGGTCGCCGCCCTCACCCGGGCCACGGGCGGCGAACACCTCGTCGTCATACCCGAGTTCTGGCGCGACCCGGCCAGCGGCGAACGCCTGGAGTCCGGCCGCCTCGGGCCGCAGCAGTTCGCCAACCTGATCAGTGGCTCGGAGCGTCTCGGGGAGCGGCTGCGCGACGACTTCGGCCTGCGCATGGTCGTCCACCCGCACGCCGACACGCACGTGGGTGACGAGGAGACCGTCACCCGCTTCCTGGACGCGACGGACGCGGACAGCGTCAGCCTGTGCCTGGACACCGGGCACTACGCGTACTGCGGCGGCGACAGCCTCCGCCTCATCGAGACCTACGGCGAACGCATCGGCTACCTGCACCTCAAGCAGGTCGACCCCGCGATCCTCGCCGAAGTGACCGCCCAGCAGCTGCCGTTCGGCACCGCCGTCCGGCGCGGCGTCATGACCGAGCCGCCGAACGGGGTCCCGGAACTGCCGCCGATCCTGGCGGCGGCCCGCGGCCTGGGCGTCGAGCTGTTCGCCATCGTCGAGCAGGACATGTACCCCTGCCCGCCCGACCAGCCCCTCCCGATCGCCCGCCGCACCCGCCAGTACCTGAAATCCCACTCCGCCTAGGTCACCACTGCCCGCCGTCCGCCGTCCGCCGTCCGCCGCCCGCCGTTCACTGCCCGCCGTCCCGGTCGCGGGCACCTGCACCACATCGCGCACGCATCGCGCACGTACCGAGCACGAGGAGCAGTACGCATGAGCACCATCGCCCAACTCGGCGTAGCCGTCATAGGCATCGGCAAGATGGGCGCCGACCATGTCCGCCGGATCGAGGAGGTCATCAGCGGGGCGCGGGTCGCCGCGGTCGCCGACCCGGACCGCGACCGGGCCGCCGCGGCGGCGGCCCGCATCGAGGGCTGCACCGTGCACACCGACCCGGTCGCGGCGATGGCCGCGCCCGGCGTCGGCGCCGTCCTCATCGCCTCGCCCGGCCCGGCGCACGAGGCCGCGCTGCTCGCCGCGCTCGAACGGGACCTCCCGGTGCTGTGCGAGAAGCCACTGACCCCGGATGCCGAGGCGGCGTTGCGGGTGCTGGCGGCGGAGCGGAAGCTGGGCCGCCGCCGCATCCAGGTCGGGTTCATGCGCCGCTACGATGCGGAGTACATCCAGCTCGCGCGGCTGCTCGCCGACGGCGACCTGGGCCGCCCCCTGATGCTGCACTGCCGTCACCGCAACCTGTCGGTCCACCCGTACTTCACCAACGAGATGCTCATCAACGACTCCGTCTCCCACGAGTTCGACGCCGCCCGCTGGCTGCTCGGCGAGGAGATCACCGCGGTGCGCGTCTACCGCCCCACCCCGGCGTCCGTCACGGACACCGGTCTCAGCGACCCGCAGTTCGTCGTCTTCGAGACCGACGGCGGCGTGGTGGTGGACGTCGAGATCTTCGTCAACTCCGGTTTCGGCTACCAGGTGCAGGCCGAAGCCGTGTGCGCGCACGGCACGGCCCGCATCGGGGAGGCCCACGGCCTGCTCACCAACACGGCGGGCCGCTGGGGCGGCGCCATCGCACCCGACTTCATCACGCGCTTCGCCGACGCCTACGACCGCGAGGTCCAGGACTGGGTGGACGCTGCCAGGCGCGACGAGGTCACAGGGCCCGGCGTGTGGGACGGCTACGCCGCCGTCGCCGCCTGCGCCGCGGGCATCGAGGCGCAGCGCACGGGCCGGCGGGTGCCGGTGGAGATGATCGAACGCCCCGCCTTCTACGGACGGTGACGCCGATGGACGTGAGGTTCAGCATCGACCGGACCAGCCCGGTGCCGCTGTACTTCCAGCTGTCCCAGCAGCTCGAAGCCGCCATCGAGCACGGCCAGTTGCGGCCGGGGACGCTGCTGGGCAACGAGATCGACCTCGCCGGCCGCCTCGGCCTGTCCCGGCCCACGGTGCGGCAGGCCATCCAGGCGCTGGTGGACAAGGGGCTGGTGGTGCGCCGGCGCGGGATCGGTACCCAGGTGGTGCGCAGCCAGGTCAAGCGTCCACTGGAACTGAGCAGCCTGTACGACGACTTGGAGGCGGCGGGGCAGCGGCCTGCGACGCGCGTGCTGGATGTGACCCAGCTGCCCGCGCCGCCCGAGGTGGCCGCTGCCCTCGGCATCGCCGAGGGCACCGGCGTGCAGCGGATAGAACGGCTGCGCCTGACGCACGAGGACCCGATAGCGTTCCTCCGCAACTACCTGCCGCCGCCCGCCGCGGCGCCCTCGCGGCCGGATCTGGAGGCCACCGGCCTGTACCGCCTGCTGCGGGCTGCCGGTACGACGCTGCACAGCGCCCGCCAGTCGATCGGGGCCCGCGCGGCCACCGAGGAGGAGGCGGCGCTGCTGACGGAGCCGCCGGGCGCGCCGCTGCTGAGCATGCAGCGCACCGCGTTCGACGACCAGGGGCACGCGGTCGAGTACGGCACCCACCTGTACCGCGCTTCGCGCTACACCTTCGAGCTGCAACTGCTCATCCGGTCCTGAACGTGCGTGACCGCGCGGGAGCGGTGTCTGTCCTACCGGCTGGGGGTCAGGTCCTGGAGGCCGACGATCCGCAGCAATTCGAGCCGCTCGTACGTCTGCGTGCCGGGCCGCGCCGAGTGCACGACGAGCTGCTGGCTGTGGCCGTCGCTCAGCAGCACCTCGCAGTCGAGGTCGAGGACGCCGACCACCGGGTGCAGGAACCGTTTCGGCGACGGACGGCGCACCACGACGTCGTGCTCCGCCCACAGCGTCTCGAACTCCGCAGAGGCGGCGCGGAGTTCGGCCACGAGGGCGGCCGGGCCCGGGTCGTCGGGGCGGGCCGTGGTGACCGTCCGCAGGCTCGCCACGTGCGCGCGGGCATGCTGCGCGTGGTTCTCGGGCGGGGCCAGGTCCCGTGCGCCCGGCACCAGGAACCAGTGGCGAATGAGATTCGTCCCGGTGCGGTCTCCGGTCAGGGCCACCGACATGGCGTTCTGCGCGAGCATCCCGCCCCAGTCGCTCAGCACTGATGCCGGGAGGTCGTGCAGCCGGTCCAGGATCAGCAGCAGTCCCGGGCGGACGTGGTCCGAGGAGATGCCGCGCCGGGGCGGCTCCTCGCCGGCCAGGTGGAACAGGTGGTCGCGCTCGACGTCCGTGAGCCGCAGGGCGCGGGCGAGTGCGGTGAGCATCTGCCGCGACGGGTGGGAGCCGCGGCGCTGTTCCAGGCGCGTGTAGTAGTCCGTGGACATCCCGGCGAGGTGCGCCACCTCCTCACGGCGCAGGCCCGGGGTGCGCCGTCGCGGACCCGCGTTCAGCCCCACGTCGCAGGGGGCGAGACGGGTGCGGGCGCGGCGCAGATAGTCGGCGAGTCCGGTTCGGTCCATGGTTCCAGGGTCCCCGGACCCGGACTCGTATCCAACCTCGTATCCAAGGAGTGCCGCTCCCTGGATAACCGCGTCTCTCCCGCCCCTGCCGCCGCTCGCGCACGCTGTCGGACATGGCGACGACGACGAGGAGGCAGCCATGCTGACATTGGTGACAGGAGCGACGGGCCAGGTCGGGCGGCGGTTCGTACCGAGGCTGTTGCAAGGCGCGCCGCCCGGCGACGAGGTGCGGGTCCTGGTGCGGGACGCGGCGCGCGGCGAGCGGTTCGCCGGGCTCGGCGCCCAGGTAGTCGTCGGCGATCTGCGCGACGCGGAGGCGCTCGGCAAGGCGACGGCCGGCGTGGACGCGGTGGTGAACGTCGCCGCCGCGTTCCGCGGGGTGCCGGACGAGGAGGCGTGGGCGGTCAACCGGGACGCGGCCATCGAGCTGGGCCGGGCCGCGGTGGCCTCGGGCGTGCGGCGGTTCGTGCAGGTCAGCACCGGACTCGTGTACGGCGAGGGACGGGGCAGGGCGCTGGTCGAGGGCGACGAGACGGTGCCGGGCACTCATCTCTGGGGCGCCTACCCCGAGTCCAAGTGGGAGGCCGAGCGCGCCCTCGGGGAGATGAACGGCCTCGACGACCTCCGCATCGGACGGCTGCCGTTCGTATACGGCGACGGGGACCCGCACCTGGTCAACGTCATGGAGTGGGCGCCGAACTGGCCCGCCATGCAGCGCCTGCACATGGGCCACCACGTGGATGTGGCGCAGGGCCTGCGGCGGCTGCTGTACGCGCCCGGGGCGCACGGCGTGTACAACATCGCCGACGACGCGCCGGTCACCACGGTCGACCTCTTCCAGCTCCACGGCCTGCCGGTGCCGCAGGAGGCGTACGACAAGGAGACCCGGGACCCCTGGCACAGTGTGATGTCGACGACCCGCATCCGTCACGAGCTGGGCTACCGCCCGCTGGTCCCGTCGGTGTGGACGGCGCGGGACGCGGGGCTGCTGTGACCGGCGATTGCGCCCTGTGAACCCGCTTTAATTCGATGTGACGACCGCCCCGCGCCGGTTGACCCGGCCCGCGCGGGGCGGCAAAGTCATGGGTACCCGGCCGTGTGCCCGAGTGGTTCAGGGGTTCGCCTGCAAAGCGAATTACACGGGTTCGATTCCCGTCATGGCCTCTTCCTGTCCTGCTTCTACTGCTTATTCTGCTTGTTCCGCTTCTCGTCCAATACCGCATTCAGTGCGGTCGTGAGCGGGGCGACGACATCGACGAGCCCCTGGGTGTTGTCCGTGACCTGTACGGGAAGTCCTTTCGGCGCGCCGATCGCGTCCCGTACGGCCTTTTCCACTTCCGCTTCCGTGAGTTGCACGGCAGAACCCCACCACATGGGCGTCGCGGTCCTCGGGACCGTTCGGCCGAAACGCGGCACACCATCCGATCGGGGCAGCCGGTCAGGTCGCGAAGTGGACGAGCGCGGCTATGGCCAGGCAGAGGAAGGCCGCGGGGAAAGCGATGTTGTGGAACACCCGGGCCCGCATATGAGCGCCGACCGCTCCGACGAAGAACAGCACGAGGCCGACGGCCGCCGCCAGGCCAACCGGTCGCATGCCGAACAGTCCGAGAATGAGCCCCGCGGTGCCGGCTCCCTCAAGAACGGCGAGATGGGGAATCCATTTCCGTCCCACGCCGACCTCGGTCGCGTTCTCTATCACGAACTGCGCCCGCATCACCTTGGCGGCCACCTCGAATGCGTTGGCCAGGACGCAGCCGATGGTCGCGAGGAGCAGTCCGGTTTCCAGTGCGGTGCTCAACGGGAGTACCGCCCCAGCACGGTCGCCGGCTGCGGGGCGGCCGGGGCCTCCGCCCACGCCGCGATCGCGGCCCTGAAGTCCAGGGCCTCCCGGATGCCGAGCAGCGGGTTGGCCTCGGGGTCCGCAAGCCGCAGGGCCAGCAGGAACTCCGTTGCTTCACTCTCTCCGTCACCCAGGCGCACCGCCGTGTAGTCGATGCCCGTCGGCGCGGCCTCCTCGACCGCGGCGAACAGCTTCCTGATGGCTTCCTCGACTTCCGGGACCTGCTCGGTGCTCGTGCTGAATCGGACGATCTGTACGCTCATGGGGGTTTCCTCAAGGGGGGTCGTCGGGTGCCTGGTCTCTCTCGCCCCTCCTGACGCCGAGCACGCCCCAAAGGTGACCCCTCCGTGGAACTTGTTGAATATTTCGAGGCGGCCCGCCCCCGGCTGATGTCCCTGGCCCACCGGATCGTGGGCTCGTATCAGGATGCCGAGGACGCGGTCCAGACTGCCTGGACCCGGGTGCAGGCGGCCGATCTGGCCGCTGTGACCAATCTGGACGGCTGGTTCACCACGGTGACCACGCGGTTGTGTATCGACCTGCTCCGCGCCCGCGAGCGACGCGGCGAACTACCGCTGCTGTCCGACGACATCCGCAGCGAACAGCTCAGTGCCGACGAGGCGTTCCTCCGCCGCGAAGAGGTGTCCAGAGCGCTGCTCGTGCTTCTCGGTGAGCTGTCCCCCGGGCAACGGGCTGCCTACGTGCTGCACGATCTCTTCGCCGTGCCCTTCGATCAGGTCGCGGCCGTACTGGACACGAACGCGGTCTCGGCGAAGAAGCTGGCCAGCCGGGCGCGCGCCAGGCTCCGCGACGCCCGCCCGGACGAGCCCGCGCCCCGTGCGCGGCAGGCCAGAACCGCAGAGACCGCAGAGACCGCAGAGACCGCCGAGACCGCAGAGACCGTCGAAATCATCGAAGCCTTCCTGGCAGCCGCACGAGGCGGCGACATCACGCGGCTGGTCACGCTGATGGCTCCCGACGCGGTCCGCACGGCCGATGTCCGGCTGCTCCCGGCGGGCTCGCGCACCGAGGTCCGCGGAGCCGCGGCGATCGCGGAAGAGACAAGGACGTTCGCCGGACGTATCGCCGCCGCGGTACCCGTCCTCATCGCCGGCCGCCCCGGCGCGCTCATCGCGCCGGGCGGGCACCCGTACGCGCTTGTCCACTTCCGGGTCGATGCCGGACGTGTCACGGGAATCGACATTGCCCCGTACACGTCCGGCACGGTTTCACTGGTTTCACTGGCTGTCGCGGACCGACCCGGCGCGGCGCCGTCCCCGCGAACCGTCAAGTGACATTGATATCCCGTGTGTTCTTCATGGCACGGAGCGTAGAAGGACGCGCGGGCGTGCCCCAATGTGCACCGTGCTCAGTTCCCGCACGCGGGCGTGCACGCTGCTCACCCCCGGCGCTCGGGGTCCGCCGTGATGCGCAGGGCGTGCACGACGTCGTGGACGCCCGAGGCCAGGGTCAGCAGGTCGCGGTTGAGCAGGGCCTCCGCGGCGCGCAGCCGCGCCCTGACGGTGTTGCGGCTGATGCCCAGGGCCCGGCCGGTCGCGCGCGCGTCGGTGCCTGCGTCGATCCAGGCCCGCAGCGTGGCGAGCAGGTCGGAGCCGCGCCGGTCCGCGAGGGGCCTGAGCAGGTCGGCCGCCCACGCCACCACGGGCGGCGCGTTCAGCAGCTCGTCGAGGCCCGGCGCGGGCACGGGGCCGGGGCCGCCGCCCGCCGCGGACACGGGGCCGGACACGGGGCCGGGGCCGTTGACGGTGAGGGCCAGATCAAGGGCGGCCCTGGCGTGGACGTCGGCGAGGTCGAGGCCGAGCAGCGTCTCGGCACGGCCGATGTGGGTGCCGACGGTGTTGCGGCTGATGCCGAGCAGGCGGGCCACGCCCGAGCGGGACACGGATACCGCGAGGCGGGCGATGTCGGAGGTGAGCTTCGGCGCGAACGCCAGCGGGTGCACGAACGCGGCGGCCCACGCCGTCGCCTCGGGCCGCGGCAGCAGCCGCGCCAGCGGCAGCCGGCCGCGGTAGTCCGCCACCCGGCCCGGCAGGTTGCGCGCGACGGCCAGGGCGTGCCCGGCCTCCGCGTACGCCGCGGCCGTCGCGCCGAGCGGGTGCGGGCCGCTGATGCCGAGCGCGTAGTGCGGTCGGTCCCGCACCAGTCGGCGCAGCACCGCGCCGCGTTCGTCGGGTGCGGCGGTGCCGTCGTCCTCGGCGATGGTGCAGATCAGGTGGGCCGGGTGAACGGGGCAGGGCACCATCAGGCCCGCCCCGTGGTAGCCCGCGGGGTCCTGGTAGGTCTGGGCGAGCCGGTCCCGGTCGCCGGGCGCGCAGTGCAGGAGGTATATGCGCACCTGCCGGGCGTCTAGCACCTGCGGAACGGCACCCGTCGTCATCCGGCGCGCGAGGTCGGGGTCCCCGGCCATCAGGGCCGTGAACACGGCGAACCGCAGCTGCCGCGCCTTCTGCTGGTAGCCGTGCGCGGTCCTGTCGGCCTCCCGCGCGCGGCGCACCAGCGCGATGACGCTGCCGGTGTGCGAGGCGAGGGCCGCGGCGTCGCGGCTGAGCGGCGTGTCCCCCGCGGCCACGAGCACCGGGCGCGGGGCGTGCGGGCCGAGCGCTTCGAGGTGCACCTGCTTCGGGCCCGCCCGGGTGGCGAGGGCGGCGAGCCGGCCGTCGGAGACGCGGCCGAGGGGGGCGCGGATACCGGCGATGAGGCCAGGGGGGAAGCCGTCGCTGGTGGCCTCGACCGCGCCGGTGTCCGCGACCAGCGCGAGGTCGGCGCCGATCTGGCGGTGCAGCCAGTTGAGCAGCTGCCGCACGTCCGCCGCCTCCCCGACGACGTACCGTCTCAGCTCGCGCAGCAGCGCGTCCTGCCGCCCCGCCTGCCACTGAACCCGCATGTCCTGCACAGCGGTTATGCCTCCTTCGCGCGGTGCTCCGAGGACAAGAGTGACAGGCGGGGTGCGGATCAGCGGGGCCATGCCACGCTGGGCGCATGTCACTTCACATCCGTCCGCGCCGAGCGGGCAGGCTCTGTGCCCTCGCGGCGGCCGGTCTGCTCGCCCTCACCGCCGCGTGCAGCGGCGACGACGACGGCGACGACGACAGCAACGGGAACGGGAACGGGAACGCCGCCGAGGAGACACCGACGCAGGAGCCGGAGGGCACGGAGGAGGGCGCGGAGAGCCCGCCGCCGGTCGACGAGGAGACCGCGGCCGAACTGGAAGCCGCCGTCCGGGCCTACACCGACGCGTTCTTCGCGCCCGACGCGGACGCGGCGTACGCGATGGTCTCGCAGCGCTGCCGCGATCTGGTCGACCCGGAGGTCTACGCGGCCCAGCTCGACCAGGCGGCGGCCGACCACGGTCAACTGACCGTCGAGACCTTCACGGTGGAGCATCTGGCGGGCGACGAGGCGCACGTGACGTACACCGTGGGCGTTCCGGAGTTCGACGAACGGCTGGCCGGTCAGCTGTGGTCGAGGGCCGGGGAGGACTGGAAGTTCGACTCCTGCTGAGCCACACTGGGAGGTGGTCCGGCTCGTACCGGACCCCTCCCCTCGGACGAGGGATCGTGGCGGGCCCCGCCGTTGGGCGGGGCCACGCGCGTGCCGCGGTCCGGCCGGTGCCTCATTCGGGGCGGCACAGCACCGGGTTCTCCAGCTCCGCGCAGGGCCGGTGCCCGTGGGAGCGGACGATGTCCTTGCCGACCTCGTTGGTCAGGTAGCGCAGGAAGCTCGCGGCGAGCGAGTCGGCGGCGGGCTCCCCGTAGGTGTAGGCGAGTTCGGTCTCCCAGAACGGGTAGGCGCCGTGGTCGGCGCCTTCGAGCGTGGCTGCCTGGCCGTCGATGCGCAGCGGCAGCACGTCCCCGCGCCCGGTCGCGGCGCCGACCTCGGCATAGCCGACGGCGCCCGAGATCTCGGCGACGGCGTCCAGGACGGCGTCCGTGGAGTCCTGTTCGCAGCGGATCACGTCGCTCGCGGCGCCCGGGTCGAGGTCGCGGCAGTTGTCGGAGGTGGTGGCCGGTTCGCGGGTGCCGCCGAGCACCCGCTGCTGGAAGGCGCGGCGCGTTCCGGAGTCGGCGTGCCTGGCGACGAGGCGCACCGGCAGGTCGTTGCCGCGTAGTTCGCTCCAGTTGGCGACGTTTCCCAGGTAGAGGTCGCGGATCTGGTCGGCGGTCAGGTCCTGGACTCCGGCCTCCTCGTTGATGACGAGGGTGAAGAGGGAGAACGCGATCGGCCGCGGCAGCAGCGCGGGGTGGTCGCCGCCCTTGGGGCCGTCGGAGAACGCGACCATCGCGGGGCGCCCGTCCGGGTGTTCGCGGCCGGCCTCGTCCAGCTCGTCAAGGCCCGCGGCGCTGCCCTCGGTCGCGATGGTCACGCGCGCGCCCGGGCAGGTGTCCCCGTAGGACGCGGCGGCCTCCCGCAGCACGGGCGCGAAGGCGGTCGATCCGGTGACGGTGAGGCGGCCGGTGGCGCAGTCGAGCGGCGCGGCCGTGTCGTCGTCGGCGAGGGAGGTGACGAGCTGGGCGAGGATCACCACGACGAGGAAGCAGACCAGCGCGACGGCCTGCCGGGAGGTGCCGGTGCGGCTGCGGGTCTCCCGGATGCGGCCGGAGCCGACGCCGCCCTTGATGCCGCCGACGACCTTCGGCGGCTTGAACTCGGCGCCCGGCTCGCGGGTTTCCCCGGCGTCACGCTCCAGGGCGGCCAGCACCTTGTAGTGGGCGGCGCGGTTCATGGGGACCTTGGGCAGCTGGATCACGCCGTCCCTGACGTGCAGTCCGGAGCCGCCTTCGAACGACGGCCGCAGGAACTCGTCGCTCAGCTCCGTGACCACCATCCCGGCGACGCGGCGGCCGGGGAAGCTGACGCGGATGCCGACCTTGTCGTCGTCGAGGACGGCGTAGTCGCTCTCGTCGATGTGGGTGGCGCCGACGTTCTCGATGCGCAGCAGCACGAACGAAGGGTCCACCAGCGTGCGGCCGTTGCCCTGCCGCAGCTGGGCCAGGGCGCCCGCGTAGGCGGAGTGGACCTCGTCGGTGGCCGTGGTGTCCATCTGGACGCGGTAGCCCAGGCGTTTGCGGCCGACGACAAGAAATTCGTAGAGGGCGGCGATGATCGGGACCACGACGCCCAGCACGGCCAGGGCGACGTCCCACCGGATGAAGTCCACCACGGCCCAAACGTATGGCCGATTTCATGGCCCGCCAGGCGGCATGGGGAAGGCTTCGGCAACTGTTCACCGCCGGTTGGCGCGGGCGCGCGCCGGTGCCGCCGCCGCGCGCGCCGGTCAGACGTAGAGGGTGCCGTGGCCGCCGACGGTCACCGTGGACGTGTTCGCCCCGGCCCTCGGCCGTGACGCGTCGGCCGGTGCGGTCACCCGGGCATGCTGGAGCCCGCGGCCATCGCGCCGGTCACGAGCCGTCCCGACGGCTCCTTGAGCTCGTGCAGGATGTCGAAGAACCAGCTCAGATTCTGGTCGTTCCGCCACCCGGCAATGGTCGGCCAGTGGGTGTTGACGTTCCAGATCTCAACGGTGTCGAGCTCGTTGTCCAGGGGGGCCAGCGGGAATCTCTCCCGGAACCGCGTGTAGTCCGTGATGGTTCCCTGCTTGATTTCGGTGACCGCGTTCTTTGCATTCCGAAGGGCGACGTTCGCCTGGGCGCAGTGGACTACCATGAACTTGGGATTCGCGCAGCGGAAGAACGCACCGTAGTACCGCGTGTTCCCCATAGTCCACATCCGGTATCCCTGGTAGCCCTCGCAGGTGAAGTTCAACTCCTCCCTCATTTCCCGCATCGCCCCCGTCCGCACGGCGGCGTACAGGTTTCCCGCCGCCGCCGCCAGGTCCTCGTCCTCCAGCGCCCCGCCGGGCAGCGCGTTGAGGCCGCTGCCGTTCAAGCGCTGGCCCTGCCGGAGGATCGCCGATCCGGACAGGAAGAAGTGTCCGTTCACATTCTTGCGTCCCATGAGGAACCTGCCGTCGTCGTCGTGCACGACGGCGTACACAAAGGATTTCGGGCCGGGGCGCTTCTTCGGCCGAGGCGGCATCGGATCTCCTGGTGAGAATGGGATCATGCGTGCGCGGCTTATCCGGAAGTCACTACCCCGTTCCGTCCAGGGCCAAGCGCGAAGCAAAGGGCGTTGCCGTGGAACGGTCCGTTAAACGGATCGCGGGAAAGTGTCCGGAAGTGCATTCTTGCCCATGCCACATGCTTGCGTTCCGCGTCGGACGACCGCGAGCATGCGGGAACCACAGGGGGATCGGCGGTTCGGGAGCCGCCGGGAGGGGACGCGTGGTGAGTCCCGCGTGCTTGTCCTGGCCGCCTGTCTGATCAGGGACGAGGTTGCGAAGTGCCACGATCGGCCGGACAGGGCTCAGTCAATCTCGACGCTCTGGAAGCGCACATTCTGGGTTTGGGGCACCCCCCGACGCTGAACGCGGAGGATGGCGCACTTCCCGCGCTGCTGTGCGACATGCTCGCCACGTTCCCCGGCGGCAGTTGCCGGGGCGCGGCCGGTTCCGGGGAACCGGAGTGGGACGACGGGCGCGCGACGCTGACCCTCCGACTCGCCTGCGACTCCTGTGCCTGGCCCGCCGGTTCGGGTCTGAACGTCGCGGTGACGGGTGTGACGGTGACCGTGACGAGCCGGGGCGTGGTCACCCTCGTGCTCAGCGGCGCGTTCGACGGCGTCGCGGTGACCTCGACCGTGACCGCGGACCCCGCCGGGTGGCTGATCGCCGCGGTGCGGCCGGTCCAACCGGGCGCCTTCGCCGCCCAGTTGGAGGGGCTGGGCAGGCGCTTCGCCGGTGACGAGGTATGGCGGACGGTGCAGGACGGGCTGCGCGAGTTCGGGTTCGGGCCGAAGAACGTCGCCGGCTTCGACCTCCGCGTCGCGCGCACCGTGAAGGAGGGGGAGACCGGGCCGGTGGGCCCCTACCGGGTGACGTCCGCGGCAGTCGTGGCCGCACTCGACATCGGGGCGCTTCCGCTCGACATCGCCCTGTGGGCTCCCGACCTGTTCGTCACCGGCGCGCTGCGCGATCAGCGGCCGGTGCCCGTCCGTTCGCTGCTGGAGTCGCTGCACCTCCCCGCGGACGCGGTGCCCGACGTGGGCGGCGCCGTCAGCGAACTCTCGTTCGCGGCCCACCTTGGGTACGCGTACGTCCTGCGGACGCGGGTCACGGGGGAGTGGGGAATCGGCCCCCTCGCGGTCACGTCCCTGTCCCTGGAGCTGTTCTACGACAGCGTGGAGAAGTTCTCGTTCACCGTCCGGGGCACCGTGACCTTCGGACCGTCCCTCGCCTTCGACGTCGTCGCCGCGCGACGCGGCGGTGCGCAGGGCGAATGGGTCCTCGGCGGCGGCCTCGCCGCCGGCCGGCCCCTCGAAGTCGGCGCGCTGATCCAGGGCCTGGGGCTGGCGGACGTGCCGGAACCGGTCAGGACCATGGAGCTGACCGGCCTTTCGCTCTCCCACACCGTCGGCACCCCCCACTTCGACTTCGTCTGCGAGGGACACCTCACGATCGCGGACGGGATCACGGCCTCGCTGCGCGCGACGGTCACCTGGGACGGTTCCGGGGCGCGGTACGGCGGCACGCTGGAGATCGGCGACTACGTCCTCGGCCTCGTCTTCGACCGGGAGAGGTCCGGCAGCGACGTGTTCGCCGCCACCCTCCACGGGGCCCCCGAGGGCACCGAGCTGGTGCTGCGGGACTGGGTGGCGCACTTCTCCGCCGACCTGGCGGCGGATGTCCCCGACGGTCTGCGCATCGGTCTGAAGGACGCCAAGTTCGTGCGGACCAAGCCGGCGAACGGCCCGGCGCGGTTCGTCGTCGGTGTCGACCTCGCGGCGGCTTTCGACCTCTCCCGGCTTCCCCTGGTCGGCGGGTTCCTGGCGGCGGTCGGGGGCGACATGGCCGTGGAGAACCTCCAAGTCCTCTACAGTTCCGGCGACCTGGACCGCCAGGCGGTCTCCCTGATCAACGGGCTCCTCGGGCAGGCGGGGGTGGTGCCGCTCCCGGAGGCCGGGCTGAAGCCGGGGGTGGCGGCGCTGGCGGACCTGCGGATCGGGGGCGAGGCCGTTCCCATCGCCCTCGGCGTGCCGTCGACGAGCCCCGCGCCAGCGGGCGGAGACGGGCGGGCCCCGGCACCGGAACCGCCGCCCGCCGACCCGCCCGCCGACCCGCCCGCCGACCAGCTGCCCGCACCGGGCGGCGCGGCCTCGAACGGTCTGTGGGTGTCGGTGCAAAAACAGATCGGCGTGGTGCAGATCAACCGCGTGGGCGTGCTGTACCAGCACAACGTGCTGCTGTTCGCGCTGGACGCGGGCGTCACGATCGGGCCGCTGTCCCTGTCGCTCGACGGCCTGGCGGTGGGCTCGCCGCTGGACAGGTTCGCGCCGGTGTTCCGCCTGGACGGGCTCGGAATCGCCTACACCGCCCCGCCGGTGGAGATCTCCGGGGCCCTGCTGCACCTCCCCGAGGACCGGCTGCCGCAGGAGGTGGCGTTCCAGTACGACGGCACGGCTACGGTGGCCCTGCCGAGCTTCTCGCTGGCGGCCGTCGGCTCCTACGCACAGCTGAAGGACGGCCAACCCTCGCTGTTCGTCTTCGCCCAGCTGGAGGCGCCACTCGGCGGCCCGCCGCCGGTGCTGGTCACCGGGCTGATGGCCGGGTTCGGCTTCAACCGGGAGCTGGCCCTGCCCAGTCCTGGGGAAGTGACCGGCTTCCCGCTCCTCAGCCTCAACAAGCAGGGCCCGGATTCGGGCGGGCACAAGCCCTCCCACGTGCTGGACGTCCTGGAGGGGCGGGAACCGGCGGTCCCCGGCGGCCGCGCCCGGCCGTGGATCGCCCCCCGCGAGGGCTCGTACTGGCTGGGCCTCGGCGTGGAGTTCACCGTGGCCGAGGTGGTGAACGCGAAGGTGCTGCTGGCCGCCGAGTTCGGTCAGGAACTGGCGTTCGCCGTGCTGGGGATCGCGACCCTGCAACTGCCGCTGCCAGCCGAGTCCGCCGGCCGCACCTACGTCTACGCCGAACTGGGCCTGGAAGCCGTCATCCGGCCCACCCGCGGCAGCTTCGAGCTGTCCGCCCAGTTGTCCCCCGCCTCCTACGTGCTGACGCCCTCCTGCCACCTGACCGGCGGGTTCGCCTGCGCCGTGTGGTTCGGGCCCAGCCCCAACGCCGGGCAGTTCGTGATCAGCCTCGGCGGCTACCATCCGGCGTTCCGGCGCCCTTCCCACTACCCGGTGGTGCCGCGGCTCGGCATCGACTGGGCGGTGAGCGACGCCGTCTCCCTCACGGCGGAGGCGTATCTCGCCCTCACCCCGTCGTGCGTGATGGCGGGCTACCGGCTGCACGCCGTCTTCCACGCGGGCGGCATACAGGCGTGGTTCACGGCCCAGGCCGATCTGCTGCTGTCCTGGCGGCCGTTCTCCTACACCGCGCGCGTCGCGGTCAGCATCGGCGCTTCGTACAGTCTCCACGTGGGGCCCCTGCACGTGTCGTTCAGCGGCTCGGTGGGCGCCACCCTCAACCTGTGGGGGCCGCCGACCGGCGGCACGGTCACCGTCCATCTCCCCATCCACTCCATCACCATCGGCTTCGGCCCCGGGCCCGCCGCCACCGACGGCGAGGCACTGGGCTGGTCCGAGTTCGGCAGCATGCTGCCCAAGCCGGCGGACATCGTCACCATCGCGCCGGTCAACGGCGTCGACAAGACCGTCCCCGACACCGTCCCCGGCGCCGGCGCCGGCCATGGCGACGGCGGCACGGTGTGGCTCGTCCGGGCCCGCGACCTGCGCTTCTTCACCCAGTCCGCCCTGCCGGCCAGCCATCTGCGGGTGGGCGACGCACCGCTCTCCCCGCCCGGGTCCGACGACGGCCCGCTGGTCGACATCCGGCCCATGGACCGCACCGGGCTCGTCGGCGAGCACCGTCTGAAGCTGTACCGCGGGAACGAGCCCGCGCCGACGGACGGCTGGACGATGACCGCCCGCACCAGAAACCTGCCGGCGTCGCTGTGGGGCGCCCCGCCGGTCCCGTTCAGCCACACCCCGGCCGCGCCCAGCGCCGATGTACTCGCCGACCGGCCGGTCGGCTGGGATGTCCGGGCACCGCGCCCCCGACTGGCCCCCTCGCGCGGGGTCTTCCCGCTCAGTGAGTACAGCGAGGACGAACTGCCGCCCGGCCTCTGCCCGCTGCCCGGGCGGCCCGCCGTCAACGGCGACTTCGCCGGAACGCCCGACTCCGCCGGCGTGGAACTCATCGGCCGCGCCGATCGGGGCGCCGCGAAGGACGGGCGGGACCAGGTGTACGCGGCCCTGGCCGAGGCCGGGCTGCTCTCCGGCGCCAACGACGCCCTGACCGGCCTGGCGGCGGGCGCGGGTCACCTCTACAGCCAGGCACCCATGACCTGGACTTCGCCGCAGGACGCAGGGAGCAGGACATGAGCCCGAGCCCGCAGCATCCGGCCCGCGACGCGATCCCCCTGGGCGACGTCGAGTTGCACGACAACTACCTGCCCGCCCTCCCCGCGGGCGACTACCGCGTCGAGGCCGACCACGCGCTGCGCACCGGCCCGAACGAGGGCGCCCCGGTCGTCGGCGACGTGTTCCGGGCCGTGCAGCGGTTCACCGTCCGTGCCCCGCAGGTGGCGATCGACACCAACGCGGTGGTCGCCAGGCAGCCGCCCGACGCGTCGAGCGGCAGGTTCGCCGAGGTGCTGCCGCACGTGGTGCTGGGCGACCCGATGCTCCCGTGGGAGCGCCCGATGAGCGGACCCGGCACGTCGCGCGAGACGCCGTGGCTGGCGCTGCTGGTCCTCACAGACGACCAGCTGGTCGGCGGCACCGCCGCCCCGACCCGCACCATCTCCGCCACCGTCCAGGACTTCCTGGCCGACGACGCCGACGTGCTCAAACCCGAGCTGACCGTGGAGAGCGACATCGGGCCCGGCGACCCTTGCGCGTACATACAGGTCGCGGCCGCGGCGTTCCCCGCGGTGGCGCCGCGCCTGGACGAGCTGCGGTTCCTGGCGCACTGCCGGGGCGCCAACACCGGGGACCGGCCCATCCTGGGCATCCAGGAGGACGGGCTGTTCTCCGTCGTCGTCGCGGGCCGCTTCCCGGCCGCGCCCCCGCGCGGCTCCGACGCCGACAGCGGGATCAGGAACGTCGTGCACCTGGTCTCCCTGGAGGGCCACGAAAAGGTCCTGGTGGCCGACCCTGACCTCCGGGGCCGCACGTCGGTGGCGCTGCTGTCCCTGTGCAGCTGGTCGTTCCTGGCCCACCCCGACCGGCAGGCCGACTTCACCGGCCTCGCCGATGGACTCACCCGCACCCCGGACGGCTCCCGGGCCGGGCGCGAGGAGATGTGGCTGCGGCTGCCCTCCCCCTACGAGGACACCGACGCCGTTCCTGCCCCCCGGCGGCACGTGGCCCGAAGGCTCAACGACGGTTACGTGCCGCTGCCTTACCGCATCCGGTCGGGCGAGACCACCTACGGCTGGTACCGGGGCCCGTTCACCCCGGTCGTGCCCCCGCGCACCGACCGGGCGGCGCAGGCCACCACCGCCGACGCGCTCCTCGCCTACGACCCCGCCCGGGGCAGCTTCGATGCCTCGCTGGCCACCGCGTTCGAAACCGGGCGGGCCATCGCCCTGGCCGACGCGGCCTTCGCGCAGCACCTGCTCGCCTTCAGACATGCCGTCCGGCAGGTGGTCGACACCCTCCACCACCAGGCCACCAGCACCCACCTGTCCCCGGGCGGCGACGGGCGGCAGCGGCCGGGGACCGCGCCCGCGGCGTTCGGCACCCTCCTCGACGGCCACCTGCTGACCGCCCTCGGCGCCCCACCGGGCAGGCCCCGCGACCCGTGGACCCCGCCCGCGCCCGCCGCGCCGCCGGCCGACCCCGCCGGGGAACTCGACACCTTCCTGCGCTCCGAGGCGACCCGGGCCGCCCTCACGGCGGCACTGGCCGGGGACGACGGCCTCCGGGAGCACTTCGGCCGGGTCGCCGACTGGCTCGGACAGCTTCTGCTGCTCGAACCCGTGCCGTTCAGCCACCTGGTGCCCGATCAGCGGATGCTGCCGCAGGAATCGCTGCGCTTCTTCCACACCGACCCCAACTGGCTGGCCGCCCTGGTCTCCGGCGCCCTGGCCATCGGCACCCAGTCCAGCCGCGACACCCTTCAGGACCGGACCGTGACCGCTGCCATCCGGACGGCGGCGGCCGACGCGGCGGCGGGGCACCGCGAAGCGCGGCGCGGCGGTGCCGCGGCGGACGCGGCTCCCGGCCTCGGGCCCGGCAGCGGCCTGCTGCTGCGCTCGGCACTCGTCTCCGGCTGGCCGAACCTCGCCGTACGCGCCTACGACCCGGCCGGCGAACTCCTGCCGGTCCTGCGGATGGACCACCTCTCGCCCACCGTGCTGCTGTGCCTGTTCAACGGTCTGCCCGCGGCGGTCGAAATCAGCGAGCCCCAGGAGGGCTTCCGGTTCGGCGTCGAGGACCACGGCCTGATCCCGCTGCGGAACGTGCTGCGGCCCCCGCGCTCCCCGCGGGGCCTGCCGCTCGGCGAACAGATCGCCCCCGGCCTCGACTTCCCCGTCCTCGACCACCTCCGCCGCACCCCCGACCCGAACGTCAGGACCCTCGACATCGGCTCGCTCATCCCCGCGCTGGCAGCCGCCCTGAACGCCGCGCACGGCACCGCGGTCGGCCCGATCGGCCCCGCCGACCTGGCCATGCAATTGGTCAGGGTCCCCGAGGCCATCCGCTTCAACGGCCCCGAAGGAGACCGCGGATGACCGCCCGTCCCGCACTCGTCGTCCCCGTCGCCCTGGACGCCCTCGTCGTGAACGAGGCCCTCCGGCGCCAGGACGGCTTCCGCATCTGGCGCCAGAACTACCTGGCCCTGGACGACTTCGCCGGCCCGGAGCCGGGCGAGGGGGACCGGCAGAGCGACGACCCGGTCCACAGCGCCCCCGGCGTGCACCTGCACTGGACGCTGCCCAGGGGCCTGCGCCACGGCGTCCAGGACCAGGACACCGGAGAGACCACCTACCCGCTGGTGCCCAACCGGTGGCTCGTGGTCCGCTTCAGCGGCGCCACCGCGCGCCGTGCCAGGGCCTGGGTGATCGAGAGCGACTGCCCGCACACGCCCTACGCCCTCCGGGCCGGCCATCCCGTCGAGCGCTCCAGCCCCTACCTGGTCTCCGGCGACACCCTCCGCGCCTGGCGCGCCAGCGCCGATCCCCACCGCAACGCCAGGACGTCGAACGCCCACCAGGTCCACATCGGGCTCGCCTTCCCGCACACCGACGCCACCCCCTGGACGGAACGGGCCGGACGGGACCCGCTGTTCCTCACCGCCATGAACACCGGGAACCCGTACTTCGCCACCTACGCCCCGCACAACAGCAACGTCTTCTCCTTCTTCGACGACCTCTCCGACATCGCCTCGGCGGACACGCTCGGCTACCAGGTCATCGGGTGGTACTCCGACCCGGACGCCGACATCCTCGCCGCCCGTCCGCCCGGCACCGCCTACGCCGACCAGCTCGCGCACCTCGGCTGGCAGGACCCGCGCCTGACCGGCGACCCCGCCGCCGACGCCGCGGTCGTCCCGGCCGCCCGCAGCCTGTACAACGGCCTGGCCCTGACCGTTCCCTGGGACCCGGCCGCCACCGCGGCCCCCGCCCCTGACCCGCTGCACGCCACCCGGGACAGCGGCGCTCTCAACGTCGCAGTCGGCACCACCACGGAGGATTCCTTCACCGCGCTCGTCGGCCACGCGCTGCGGGCCGGCGGCGGCGAACCCTCGGGCTCCGACATGGGACTGATCCGCGCGTTCCTGCACAACCTGCTCACGCTCGCCGACGAGAAGGGCGGCGACGCGCGGGTACGCCGCAGCATCCACGGCGCGGCCTTCGGCGCCTCGTCCGGCGGACACCGCTGGACGGTGACACCGCCGCCCGACGACACACCGCCCGACGACACGGCGGGCGAGGGAACGGCGCCGCGGCCCTTCACCCCGCCGAGCTGGCTGACCACCCTCAACGACGACCAGCACCGGCTCGACCGGCACCTCGGTGAACTGCACGCCCTCCAGTGGCAGCTGAACGCCCTGTGGCTGAAGAACGGTCTCGCCGACGTGCTGTTCCCGCCCCCCGACGACGCGCCTGACCAGGAGCTGATGCAGGCGGAGCTGGACCAGGACCGGCCGGGCTCACTCGCGCACACGGTGAGCGCGAAGACCGCCGAGGCGCTCGCCCTGGCGGCCGAAGTCCCCCAGCCGGCGAGCACCGGGCGCCACGCCGACGCGCACGACGCGCTGCTCGCCGGGATCGACGCGTTCGCCAGGGCCAGAGGGCTGGCCGGGGGCGCGAGGCTCAAGGCCATGCCCGCACAGCCGTTCTGGCAGAGCGGCAACCCCGTGGTGAGTCTGTCCGGGGTCCGGCCCCCGGCCGACGCCACCGTCTCCGACGAGCCCCTGCCCGTCCGGCCCCTCACCGACGCGGCCTGGCCGGCCGCCGCCGCCGTCACGGTCGGGGGAACGGCGGTCACCGCGACGCCGGGCCAGGGTCCGGTGCCCGTGCTCCCGGGCCTCGACGCGCTCCCGGCGGAGGTGCCGCGGCTGCTGACGGAGTACTTCCTGCTGGACCCGGGCAACGCCCCCGCGCTGGCCGCCGCCACCGGGCTGCCGGCCGACGACATCGCCGCCACCCTCGCCGCCCACCGCCCCGCCGACTACGGCTGGGCCCTGCCCGCGCTGGGCCTCGACCCCTGGGCGCAGCCCTGGGAACCCCTGGTCATGGAGTGGAAGGCCGCCTACCACCACATCCCCCACACCGTCGGCGGGCGGCGCTGCTGGACCTTCGACGGCACCGACTACCGCTGCGCACCGGGCGCGGCCATCGACCCGGAGCCGGTCACCATCAAGGGCACGTCCCCGCTCGGCCCGCACCCCCGCGCCCTGTTCGCCGCCCGGCTGAAGGAGTTCGTCTCCCACCACGGCACCGCCGGACACCGCGAACAACTCGACACCTGGCTGACGGCCATCGGCGACTGGGGTTTCCTCGCCCAGGAGCTGACCGGCTTCAACGACCGGCTCGCCGCCCGCGACACCGGCGCCTTCCGCCGGCCCACCCCCGACGACACCGACCACCCCGAGATCGCCGGCCTCGCCGGCTACCCCGACGCCGCCACCGAGGACGGGCTGCCCGCCCGCTACCGGGGCCGGGTCACCAGCGTCCCCGCCCTGCCCGGCGGCGAGAGCGCCCCCTTCCACGAAACCCGGCAGGGCCAGATCCACCTCGAACAGGTCTTCCTGTACGACAAGTTCGGCCGCGTCCTCGACGTCGTCAGCCCCGACCCGAAGTACGGCGGCCTGCACGACTACCGTTCCTTCCCGCTCGTCATCGACGACGCCCTCGCCCCCGACACCTCGTTCACCCCGACCGTCGCCGCCGTCGCCCAACTGCCGCCGCGCCCCCTCCAGCCCGCCCGGCTCGACTTCGACCTCCTCGACGGCGCCACCGGCACCCGCGTCGTGGGCACCGCCGCCGACCCCAGCCCGATCGCCGGCTGGCTCCTGCCCAACCACCTCGACCACAGCCTGCTGCTGTACCACCCGACGGGCCGCCTCCTGGGCACCTACCGCCTGCTCACCGGCACCGACGGCCGCCGCACCGGCCAGTGGGAGCCCCCGCCCGACGGCACCCTCACCACCCTCGACGAGGTCGAGGCCCTCGCCCCGGTGATCGCCGGCCTCCTCCGTTCCCCTGGGCTCGCCACCGAGGCCAACCTCACCGCCTTCCTCGACGTCATCGACTCCACCCTGTGGACCACCGACCCCCTCGGCCGCCGCGCCGACCAGGACCTGTCCGTTCTGATCGGGCGGCCCCTGGCACTGGTGCCCGCGCAGCTGCGGCTGACGCTCCAGGGGCCGCCCATCCGCGACACCGGCTGGGCGGCCACCCTGAACCCCCCGCCCCCCGCCTTCACCGCCCACGAGTTCGCGGTCCGCCTCGGCGACCAGCCCGCCCGCGACGACGGCCTCGTCGGCTTCTACCGCACCGCCGCGGGCGGCGGCTACGATTTCGACCGCTTCGACAGCGTCACCGCGCCCGACGACGAGCAGGACTACATCACCCGAATCGGCGCGCCCGGTGCCGAGAACGCCCCGCAGGACGCCAACTACCTGCCCCTGACCTTCGGCGACACCGCACCCACCGGGCTGCTCCTGCTCCTCGACCCGCGCGCCGCCGTCCACGCCACCTGCGGCATCACCCCGGCCGTCAAGGCCACCGTCCCGGCACGGCACGTGGACGACGCCCTCCGCCGCCTTCAGGCCGCCTTCCGCTTTGGCCCCGTCCTCACGAGCGAACACGGCCGCACCGTCACCTTCCCCCGGCCGGCCGAGAAGCACGGCACCTGGTCGTGGCTGCGCCCCGCGCCGGTGCCCGGCCCATGGACCCCGTACGAGCTGATCCAGGCGCTGCCTGACGCACCGTTCCAGGACCGCCCCACGACGCTCCAAGACGGCCTGCTCGGCTTCCTCACCGAGCCGGAGCAGTAGCCGAGACCTTTCCCGTTCCACCCGAGGAGGCTTGGCCCATGTCCGATCCCCTGCTCAGCTATCGCACAGCCACCAGGCCGGCGCCGCTCCAGGCGAGCAGCCCCGGAACCCCCGTCAAGGGCACCATCAACCTCGCGGTCGCCCCTCCCCCCGGCGGACAGGACGTCTACTGCGACCAGATCAAGGTCGCCGTCCCGGCCAACGAGCAGGGCGGCGGCGCGTTCTTCACCGAACAGCCGGTCTTCTCGACGAGCAGCGACAAGTGGATCACCACGACCTTCGCCCAGATAGCCGGACAGGAGCTGGGCCTCGAAGCGGGCACCACGTGGTGGCGCGCCATCTTCCATCCCGTGGCGGAGGAGTACGACCTGATCCGCGACCCCGTGGACTTCGGGCTCAGCGGCACACTCAGCACGTCCACCGGCTCGCTCACCTACCTGATCCTCGAACACTCGGGCACGACGACCGACCGCAGCAGCCACACGAACAAGAAGGCCGAGCTGACCCTCGTGGTCACGGAGCCCGTCTTCTACCTCCAGGGCTTCCTGGCACGCGGCGCCGAGGCCACCGCCCCGCGGACGAAGTTCACCGGCGGCAGCCCTGTCCACCTCTCGTGGGAGAGCAACGGCGCCTTCTTCCGGCTGTACGACGGCGACGGCCACATCGTCCACCAGGGACCCGAGACCTTCTTCACCCTCGAAAACGGCGTCACCAACGACACCACCTTCACCCTTGAGGCGTCCATGTCCCCCGAAACCCAGGGGAACGGCAACGGCTTCGAACCGATCTACCAGTACGCCACCCTCACCGTCACCGTCACCGACCCCACCCTCGACCGGCTGACCGTCTCCGGGGACCTGTCCGCGCGAGCGGGCGTCGAGGTGGCCGGGACGCTGTCGGCGAACGAGGATCTGACCGTCTCCGGACTCCTGTCCGCGCGGGCGCGGGTCGAGGTGGCCGGGACGCTGTCGGCGAACGAGGACCTGACCGTCTCGGGGGTGCTGTCCGCCAACAGCGATCTGAACGTCGCCGGCGACCTGACCGTCGCCGGCGATCTGACCGCCCACGGCAACGTCTCCGCCGTCGACGACGACAAGATCTTCCGCATTCGTGAGCTGCGTGGCCCGTACGGCTCGCACCTGTCCGTCAACAGCTCCGTCGACGTGCTGTCCGGCTGCGACGTCAGCATCCACGACGCCCTCCGTGTCTCCGGTCACCTGGAGCGCGGCGGTAGTACGGTCGTCGCCGACGGGGACCGGATCGGGCTCAACAACACGCATTACCCGGGCTGGCTCTACGCGAGTGCGTACCACGAGGACGGCGACCGCAGGAAGCCGTTCGTGTGGGACCCGGGCAACCGCGTGGTCGAGTCCTACTGGCAGGTGTCGCGCGACTGACCCGCGGGTGGACGCGCCGGGCATGGCAACGCGGTGCGGGCGGCGCGTGCGCCGTCAGGGGGCGGTGCAGCCGGCGCCGCAGGTCGCCAGGCTGCACCATCTGCGGCGTCCGCTCGCGTCGAGGAACAGCCAGCCGCAGTTCTCGCCCGGACAGGCGCGGATCGTGAACCGGCGCGGGTCGGCCAGGAGTTCGCCCGCGGCGCGCGCCGCCGCGTACAGCGGGAGCCGCAGGCCCGCCGCGGGCGTCAGGCGCCAGTGCCCGAGACCGTCCTCGTCGCGCGTGAACGACGAGACGGCCGCGGCCCGTTCCACGACCGCCGCGACCGCGGCGAACGACGCGGCGTCCGCCGGGTCGGTCAGGCACGCGTACAGCCGCGCCCGGAACGCCTGGGCCTCCGCCAGCACGGCGGCGGCCGCCGCCGGCTCGCGCCCCGCCCGCGCCAGCAACTGCGCGACGAGCCGTTCCGCCGCCAGATCGTGGTGCCCGGCCCACACCGCGAGCGTCGCGTAGCGGCGCAGCCACTCCCCGCCCGGCAGCGCCTGGCCGCCCCAGCCCGCGTAGGTGTTGCACAGTTCGAGCGCGGGGTGGCCGCCCGCGCTCCACGGCAGCCACTCCTCGCCGACCCGGACCGCGTACACCGGCGCGGGCGCCTGCGGCTGGTTCAGCTGCGGGTCGCCGCGCAGGATGCGGTCGTGCAACGAGGCCAGCGCGGCGCCCGGTTCGATGCCGAGCCCGTCCACCAGCGCCCGCCGCGTGCCGCGGTACAGCCGCAGCGCCTCTGCCTGCCTGCCGCCGCGGTAGAGCGCGGTCATCTGCGCGGCGACCAGCTGTTCGCGTTCCGGGTGCTCCCCGGCGTGCGGCGCCAGATCCGCGGCGACCCGGTCGTGCCTGCCCATCGCGAGCTGCGCCTCGGCCCGTCGTTCCAGCGCGGACAGCCGCAGTTCCGCCAGCTCGCCGCCGAGACGTTCCCGCAGCACGCCGTCGGCGGTGCCGTCCAGCAGCGGGCCGCGCCACAGGCCGAGCGCCCGGTCGTACAGGTCGGCGCGCGTCCCCGGGTCGCGCGCGGCCCCGGCCTGCCGCACCAGCGCCGTGAACTCGGCCGTGTCGAGGCGATACGTCCCCGGCACGACGCGGTAGCCGTCCTCCCGGGTGGCCAGCTCGGGCCCGCCGAACGGGCGCAGCGCCGCGCGCAGTCGGCCGATGTAGGTGTGCACGGTGCCGCGGGCGTTCGCGGGCGCGCCGCCCGACCACAGCAGGTCGATGAGGTGCCCGGTCGTCACGACGCGCCCCGCGCGCAGCAGCAGCACCGCCAGCAGACACCGCTCCTGGCGCCTGGCCCCCGTCAGGACCTGGCGCCCCTCATGACGTGCCTCGAACGGGCCGAGCAGCCGGAACTCCATGACGCCCGCCAGCGTAGGGCGTGTCACCGGGGGAGGCGCAGCCCGAGCATGGCGACATCGTCATCGTTGTCGGCCGGGCGCACGCGGCTGAGCAGCTCGTCGCACAGACCGGCCAGCGGGCGGCGGGCGAGACTGCCGGCATGCCGCCTCAGCAGGTCCATGCCCTCGTCGAGGGAGTGGCCGCGGGACTCGATCAGTCCGTCCGTGTAGAGCACCAGGGTGGCGCCCGGCGGCAGTTCGGTGACGGCGTCGGTGCGGTCGAGGGCGAGGCCGGTCCCCAGCAGCATGCCCTGCCTGTCCTCCAGGAAGCGGGCCCGCCCGTCGTGCTCGATCAGCAGCGGCGGCGGGTGCCCGGCGTTGCTCCACCGCAGCCGCCACCCCGGGCCCGCCGTGCGCTCCACCCGGGCGAAGATCACGGTGGCCAGCGAGGTGCCGATCACGCGCGCCACGGCCTCGTCGAGGCGGTTGACGATGGCGCTCGGCGGCTCCTGGCGGTCCCAGGCGTAGGCGCGCAGCATGTTGCACACCTGCGCCATCCCGGCCGCGGCGTCGAGGTCGTGGCCGACGACGTCGCCGATCACCAGGGCCGGCGTCTCGTCGGCGAGGAGGAACGCGTCGTACCAGTCGCCGCCGACCTGCGAGGCGTCGAGGGCGGGTACGTAGCAGGCGCTCATCTCAAGACCCGCCACGTGCGGCAGTTGCGGCAGGAGATGGCGCTGCATGGTCTCGGCGACGCGTCGCTGGCGTTCGTACAGGCGTGCGTTGTCCAGGGCGAGCCCGGCCCGGCGGGCGATGTCCTCGACCAGCAGGAGATCCGCCGTGGTGAAGGAGCCGGGCCGGTCGGAACGCCCCAGGGTCAGGGCGCCGAGCACGTCGCGCACGCCGCGGATCGGCGCGATGCTCGCGGAGTGCATGCCCGTCGCCCGGAACAGCTGCCGCTGGACCACCGCCACGCCGGAGTCCGGGGGGCCCTGGTAGTCCTCCGGGCCCGCGAGGGTCGCGGTCACCCCGCGCAGCGCTCGTGACAGGGGCATGAGGGACGCCTGCGGCACCGGCGGCAGCGGCCCTTCCAGGTCCTCCCGGTGCACCAGCGTGTGCTGCTCGCGGTGCACCACGGCGGCGCGCGACACGTTCCCCTCCTCGGTGAAGAGGTCCACCACGGCCCAGTCCGCCAGCTGGGGGACCACGAGCCGCACCAGCTGCTGCAACGTCTCGCCGGTGTTCAGCGTCGAGGTGAGGGTGGTGGTGGTCTCGGCCAGCAAGGCCAGCCGGTCGACCTCCGGCATCGAATCCGCCGAGGATTCCTGTTGGCTCTCGTCGAGCTCGTGGAAGAACATCACCGCGCCGGTCCGCCCTTCGCCGACCCGGCACGGGGCGACCACCCAGGCCACCGGCATCAGCGAGCCGTCCCCGCGTTCGAACCACTCGTGGTCCCCCTGGGCGGCCCGGCCGGCGAGGAGTACCTGCTTCATCAGGCATCGGGTCCCCGGCACGGGCTCCCCGTTGCGTCCCCGGTGCAGCAGGTCGTGGGCGTCCTGGCCGAGCAGCTCCGCCGGAGCCCGGCCGAGCAGCTGGGCGGCGCGGTCGGTGACCTCGATGATCCGCCCCCGGTCGTCGACCACGTAGCTCCCCAGGTCGGGGAAGTCCGGCAGGTGGCGCAGCCACTCCGCCGCCACGGCCGGGGGGCGCCCGGCAGGCCCGTGGCCGCCCTCGCTGATCATGGCTGCGTCCTCCTCGCGTCCGGGCCGCACGTTCCGCGCTCCTCCTGACAGCAGCTTCCCCCGCTTTGCCGCCGCGGGCCATTGGCCCGTTCCGGAGAGCCGCACCCGGTGGGCCGAACGGGTGACGGTTTTGCCCGGCACGTACCCTTCGGGCGGTGGTGTTCCGGCAGGGAGGGCGCGTTGACGAACGACGGTGACCACGCGGTCCTCAGGGCCGTGCGGCGCATACCCGTGCTGCTGCGGATCGCGGCCGTCGGTCCGGTGGCGGCCGTGGCGGGGCTGCTGCTGTGGGCCGTCTGGGGCGACCCCGGGCAGCGGCTGCGGCTGCTGGCGGGCTGCCTCGGCCTGGCCGCCGCCGCTCTCCTCGTGCTCCTCGGCCACCGGCTGGCCGTCGGCAGGGTCGACCCGGCCGATGCGGCGCGGGCCGTGCTGGACGGTCCCGGCGGCGGCGCGCGGTCGAGCGCGCTGCCCGCCGCGGTGCCGTCCGGCCGCCGCCTGCGGCTGTGGACGGGAGCGGCCACGCTCGCCCTGTCCGGCTGGGGCTTCGGCTTCTTCTTCCTCGCCTGGGGTGATCCGGTGCCGCCCGGGAAGCTCGCGGAGATCCACCGGGCGGGCGGCGTCGTCGCCGACGTGCCGATCACCGGCGTCGCCGACACCGACCTCAACGAGGGGCAGGGCCGCGGGAACCGCAGCCGGTGGATGGACTCCTGGACCCAGACGCTGGAGGTCGAGCTGACCGACGAGGCGGGCCGTGCCGAACGCGTGGACATCAGGACGCGCAGCTCCCACCTCAGGCAGGCGGGCGACACCATCAAGGTCGTCTACGCGCCCTCGGACACCGGGCTCGGCGCCTACATCGGCGACGACTCGCGCGTCTTCACCCGGAGCTTCCACGTCAACTTCGAGGGCTATCAGGCCGATCTGCCCCGGCTGGCCGACGGCCGGACGCTCTCCGGCTACGAGCTGCTGATCTGGGCCGTGCCGTGGGCCCTTCTCTGCGCCCTCATGGCCGGGAGTTGGTTCGGGCTCGGCAACTCCCGGCCGGTGACCGGGCCTTCGGACACCGTCCGGGCGCTGCGCGGCACGTTCACGCGGGGCCGGGTCACGGGGGACGGCGGCAGTATCGCCTTCCACCCGCACGGCCCGGCGCTCGGCAACGTCTCCCCGGCGCTCGACGGCCGCGCGGCCTGGGTGCTGTGGGACGTGGCGAAGGCACGGGAGTACCCCAAGTCCCGGCGCGCGGACGCGGTTGCCGTGCTGGTCCTTGACGACGGCTGGGCGGTGCACGGCGAGGTCCGCTTCGCCCCGGCCGAGGACCCGGCCGCGGCGGGCGTCCCGGCCGGGGAGGCGCGGGCGCGGCCCGAAGAGGCGCGGCGGGTGCGGCCGTGGGCGCCGTGGACGCTGTGGCCGCTGACCGTGTCGTTCGGCGCGCTCGCCTGCTACGCGGTGGTGCTGGTGTGCAGCGGGCTGCTGTTCACCGATGTGCTCTCCGGGTTCCCGCGCTTCCTCGCCGCCCTGGTGGGGGCCTGCTGCCTCTACGCGGCGGCGCGGCGGCACTTCCCGCACCGGCGCGAGCCCTGGCCGCCCTGACGGTCACGGGCGGCCCCGGCGCAGGCGGGGGTCGACCAGGCGGGCGGCCCACAGCACGGTGGTGCGCTGCATCGTGAACGTCTCGCCGGAGGCGAAGTGCAGACGTTTGCCGCCGCGTTGAACGGTGGTGAGGTCGTGGACCGTGAACGACTGGCCGCCGATCATCAGTTGGTCGCCGCGCCTTACCGTGGCGGCGTCGACCTCTATGGCCACGCGGACGCCGGGTGCCGGGCTCATCGGGGGCTCCTCTCCGTCTCGGCCGTCTCTGTGAGGTGGGCGCGGACCGCCTCGGCGAGCTGCGTGGCCTCCCGCAGGAGTTCGGCCGTGCGGGCCGCGGTCGGGTCCGTGTCCGTATCCGTGTCCGTGTCCGCGGTGGGCTCGGGAACGGTCGGGTCCGGCTCTGGTGTGGTCATGGGGTCACCTGCCGATCAGCAAGTATTTTCGGGATGTACCCGCACTGTGACTGGATGGTCACTCAGGATGTAGGGTGAAACCGTGCTTTAGCTCGCGAAGTAAATGCGCTGCGCCCTGAGTTGGCGCAGAGCGCGAGGGAATCGGGAGGTCATCGGGGTGGAGGAGGACATCCCCTCGGGGAGCTTGAGTCCGCTGCACGGCTTCGGGTTCGAGGTCAGGGCGGTGCGTCTGGGGCGGAAGCTGACTCAGAAGCATCTGGCGAAGGGCTCGGGTTACTCCGAGGCGTACGTGAGCAGGGTGGAGAAGGGGCAGTTGGTGCCGAGCGAACGGTTCGCGCGCGGCTGCGATGTCGTCTTCGGCACCCACGGGGTCTTCGAGCGGCTGCGGCGGCGGCTCGAAGAGAGCGATCACCCGCTGTGGTTCGTGCCGTACGTCCAGCTGGAGGAGAAGGCCGAGCGGATACTGGACTTCTCGCCGAGCCTCGTCATGGGACTGCTCCAGACCGAGGACTACGCGCGTGCCATCTTCCGCGCCGCCCACCCGCGTGCCGCGGAGGACGTCATCGAGGGCAAGGTCGCGGCCCGGCTGCGGCGGCGGGAGATCTTCAAGCGGGAGGACCCGCCCGCGCTGTGGGTCGTCCTGCACGAGGCCGCGCTGCGCACCGCGGTCGGCGGTTCGGCCGTCATGGCCGCCCAGCTCGAACAGCTTCTGGGCGCCATGGAGCGGCCGCATGTGGACTTGCAGGTCGTGCGCTTCGCCTCCGGGGCGCCCGACGGGCGGCTGCGGCCGTTCACCCTGCTGGGGATGCCGGACGCCGCCACGCTGCTCTTCCGGGACGCGCCGCACGGCGGCGGCCGTGTCTACGACGCGGCGGCCATGGTGGGTCCGGCGACCGAAATCTATGATCGGCTGCGGGCGCACGCGTCGTCCCCGGACGACTCGGCGGCCTTCGTGAAGTCCCTGTTGAAGGAGTACCGCTCATGAAAGCTGATCAGGTGCCCGGTCTTTCCGCAGCCGAGTGGGTCAAGTCGTCCTACAGCGACGGCGACGGCGGGGAGTGCGTCGAGGTGTCCCCTTCGTTCGCGGGCTCCGGTGCGGTGCCGGTGCGCGACTCCAAGTCCCCCGTCGGCATACTTCTGTTCCGCCCCGGCGGCTGGTCGTCGTTCGTCGACGCCGTCAAGGAGGGGGAGTGGGTCAAGTCCTCCTACAGCGACGGCGACGGCGGGCAGTGCGTGGAGGTGTCCCGTTCGTTCGCCGGGTCGGGTGTGGTGCCGGTGCGTGATTCCAAGTCCCCCGCGGGCGTGCTCGTCTTCCGGGCGGGCGGCTGGTCGTCGTTCGTCGATGCCGTCAAGGAGGGGGAGTGGGGCAAGTCGTCCTACAGCGGTGGCGACGGCGGGCAGTGCGTGGAGGTGTCCCGTTCGTTCGCGGGGGCCGGTGTGGTGCCGGTGCGTGATTCCAAGTCTCCCGCGGGCGTCGTCGTCTTCCCGGCCGGTGGCTGGTCGTCGTTCGTCGACGCCGTCAAGGAGGGCGGGCCGCTCGCCTGAGCGGTGGTGAGTCCGTGGTCAGGACGGCGGGAGACGCTGCGGGGACGATCCGCAGCACCCCACCGTGAGGAGCGCCCCATGCGCCGCACCCTGGTCACCGGACTTTCCCTCGTCACCGCCCTGCTGGGCGCCACCGCGCCCGCAGGTGCGTCTACGGCGGAGGGGGCGGGCTGGGAGCCCGCCCCCTCCGCCCCCTGGGACACCGCCGCGGGCGAACGCTGCGCGTTCCCCGTCCACGGCGAGCCCGTCGTCGACGAGGTGGTCCAACTCGTCCTCGACACGCACCCGGACGGCACGCCGAAGCGCGTGGTGTACCGCGGCGACCTGGTGGTGCGCGTCACCAATACCGAGACCGGCGCCGCCCACGACGCCGACGCGAGCGGCACCGCCGTCGTCGACTACCGCACCGACGGCTCGCAGTTCTGGTCCGTGCTCGGCCCGGTACTGGTCGGCGTCGAGGAGGGCAACCTCGACCGCGGCCTCTACATCGTCGACGGCGTCTACACCCTCGACATCGCCGCCGACGGCTACCGCACCGTGACCATGGCCACCGGCGCCACGGACGACCTCTGCGCCCGCATCGACTAGGTCCTGTCAGGACAGGGCCTAGGCAGTTCGGGCCGGCCCCGGTTCGGGTGCCCGTGTCAGCCGAACGCGGCCAGGAAGCGGTCGCCCAGATCCCCGAGGCGCTCCACGGGCTCGTTCGCGAACACCAGGCGGAGAAAGCCGGCGCCGCTCGGACCCCAGCCGGTCATGGGCGTCGCGGCGACACGGCCGTGCCGGAAGAGCAGGTCGGATGCGGCTTCCGGGGTGAGCCCCATGGCGCTCGTGTCCACGAGCAGGGACCAGCCGCCGTGGGGCCTGATGCAGGGGTAGTCGGCGAGCCGGCGAAGGACGAGATCGCGGCGCTGCTGCCACGTGCGGGTCGCGGAAGCGACGTCGGCGTCCGCGTCCGGGGCGGACAGGGCGGCGGCGACCGCCTCCTGGGCTATGCCGACCTGGCAGACGACGTTCGTCAGCCCCACCAGGTTGACGTCGGCCATGATGCTCGCGGGGCCGACGACCCAGCCCACCCGCCAGCCGATCATGCGCAGTTCCTTGCTGGCGGAGCCCACGGTGATGGTGCGTTCTGCCAGACCGGGGTGCGCGGCGGGGTGGTCGGGGCCGCGCCCGTCGAACCGGATGCGCTCCATCGCGGCGTCGTGGACCACCCAGCAGGGGCGGTCGGCCACTGCCGCCGCCAGTGCCTCCCAGTGGTGGTGGCCGAGGACCGCTCCCGTCGGCATCGCGGGCGACGTCACGAGCACGGCGGCGGTGTCGGGGCCGACGGCGGCGGCAAGCTCGTCGGGGTCGGTCTCCCAGCCCGCCGCGGTGTATGTCGACGGCACGTGGCGGGGCACGCCGTCGGCGAGCCGGATGCGGTTGATCAGCCCGGCGTAGATCGGGTCCGCGATCACGACTTCGCGGCCGGGCTCGACGACGGCGAGCAGGACGTTCAGCACGCCGTTGAGGCCGCCCGCAACGCTCACGCACTCCGTGTCCGGGTCGTATGCCGTGTCGGCGAGTCTGCCGACGTGCCGGGCGGCGGCCTCGCGCAGGGAACGGCGCCCGCGGAAGGGCAGGTAGCTGTTGGCGGCGTCGTCGTCGATCGCGGAGCGCGTGACCTCCAGCGCCACACGCGGCGGCCGGATATCGGTGTCCAGGTTTTCCAGACGCAGCAGGTCCGGATCGCGGACGGCGTCCGCCCTGTCACCCGCCTCGTCCACCCCGATGCCGGGGATGTGCTGGAGCCGTGAGACGGGCATGGGGCCTCCATGGGGTCGGTGCGGGCAGGGGCCTCGGCGTTCCGCGGAGCGTTCCACTTACAGAGCGTTCTGTATATGGAACGCTAGAGAGTGCGCCGCATAGAGTCAAGGCGTCCCGCACCGACCGCGAGCCGAGGGGAGCTTATGGACCTGGCCGGCCAAGTGGGCCGACGTCTCCGCGAACTGCGCACAGAAAGAGGGCTTTCCCTCTCCGAGCTGGCCCGGCGCTCCGGTCTCGGCAAGGCCACGCTCTCCGAGCTGGAGAGCGGTCGGCGCAATCCCACGCTGGAAACCCTCTACGCGCTCACCACCGCACTGCGTACGCACCTCACCGCGGTGCTCGCCCCCGCCACCGAGCACGCCGAGTTCTCCGGCAGCGCGGTGAACGCGGTGCTCCTGGAGCGGTACCAGGACGAGGACGCGACCACGGAAGCGTTCCGGGTACGCATCCGCGCCGGTGCGATCCAGGAGTCGCCGGCGCACCTGCCGGGCACCACCGAGCGCATTGTCGTCCTCGGCGGCACCGCCCGCGTCGGTGCTGTCGGCGCGCCCTCCTTCGTCGGCCCGGGGGAGCACGCGGAGTGGGCCGGCGACGTTCCGCACCTCTACAGCGCCCCGGACGGCGACGTCGACGCCCTCCTGATCGTCCGATACCCCCACCCCGGCCACGCCCGGCGTGATGAAAAGCTCCTTTCCGAACGAGCGGCCAACACCACCGTGGAGAGTGACCATGTACGCGATATCCCTGGGTGACGACGGTGCCGAGCTGCGGCCGCTTGAGCCGTGGCGGGCCGAGGAGTTCCTGGCCCACATCGACCGGGGCCGGGAGTTCATCGGCGCCTACGTCGGTCTCGCGGACGCCGTCGAGGACCTGGCGGCGAGCCGTGCCTTCCTCCTGAGGTACGCGGAGAAGGCCGCCGCCGATGCCGGGCGCATCTACGGCATCTGGGCGGACGGCAAGCTCGTCGGCGGGGTGCTCTTCCGCACGATGGACGTCGCCCAGGGCACCGCCGAGGCGGGCTGCTGGCTGGAGCCGTCCGCCGCGGGCCGCGGCCTGGTGACCCGGGCCGCGCGGGTGATCATCGACTGGGCCGTCGAGGAACGCGGCATCCACCGCGTGGAATGGCTCGTCTCCTCGGCGAACCGGCCCAGCATCGCCGTGGCCCGCCGCCTCGGTATGACGAAGGAGGGCGTGCTGCGGGAAAGCTTCCTCTACCGCGGGAAGCGGCACGACATGGAGGTCTGGTCCGTCCTCGCCCCCGAATGGCGCGCGGCGCACATCAACCCCCGCCCGCTGTCCTAGCGTTCCGCCCGCCGGCCGTCTTCAAGGGAGAGGACTGCCGAGTTGAGGAGGGCACATGACAGGCGTATGGCGGCGGGCCGCCGCGGCGGGTCTTGGCGGGCTGATGCTGGCGGGCGGGACGGCGGCTCCTGCCGCGGCGCTCGGCGCCGCGCCGGGGCAGCGGTGCGTGGCGGCGCCGGAGGCGGTGGCCGTTCAGCCCTACCAGCCGGTCCGGATCTCCGAGTACTGGCTGATGGCGCTGCTTCCCGAGGGCGAGCAGAACGTCATGGTCACCACCGACGCCAGCTTCGAGGAGGTGCTGGCGCACCACCGGAGCACTCCGCCCGCGGGCCTGGCCGCGGACGACACCACGGCCGCGTTCTCCTTCGATCTGGAGACCGGCGTGAGCACGCTGCACGGCGGCCGGTGGCGGACCGACTGCGGGCCGGCCCGGATCACGGCCGAGACGATGCGCGACGGGCGGAGTGTCGAGGTCCGCGACGCCGAGCTGCTGACGCTCGACGGTGAACGCGGCTGGGGAGCGTGCTACTTCGACGGCGGCGTGACCGTGCACGACCGGCTGGTCATCACGGCGTACGACGCCGAGGGGCGGGTCTTCGACCGGGACACATGGCAGTGACCGGAGCGCGGGCGCTGCCGCCGACGGCGACGGCTGCCGATGCGGAAGTGCGGGGGTCGGCCGAGGAGGAGTTCCGGGCGTTCATGACGGTCCGCTGGACCCGACTGCTGCGTACCGCCTACTTCCTGACCGGCAACCACCACGACGCCGAGGACCTGGTGCAGACCGCCCTGGCGAAGGCGTTCGCCAGGTGGCAGCGGGTACGGCAGGCCGACGATCCGGACGCGTACGTGTGGCGCATGCTGATCAACGCCAACGTGGACCGGATGCGGCGCTTCCGGATACCCGAGTGGCTCACCAACCGGTTCCCCGAGCGGCACGCACCCGACGCGAGCGACCAACTCGGGGTGCGCGACGCCCTGCTGGCGGCGCTGGCCCGGCTGTCCGCGCTCCAGCGGGCCGTCGTGGTGCTGCGTTATCTGGAGGACCGCAGCGAGGCGGAGGTGGCCGCGCTGCTCGGCAAACGGGTGGGCACCGTGCGCACCCACAACGCCCGCGCGCTGCGCAGGCTCCGCGGCGACGACGCGCTGCGGGAGAGCGGCGGCGAGGAGGAGAGGACCGGATGACCGGGGCAACGGAGCGGAACGACCCGCGCGACCAGGACACCGCCGCGCGGCTCGGCGAACGGCTGCACGAGCGGGCCCGCCGACTGGAGTTGACGGCCGAACCCCCGGTCGCGGCGGTGCTGCGCCTGGGCCGGCGGGAACGGCGCCGTCGACGCGTCGTGATCAGCGCGGCGGCCGTCACCGCGCTGGTGCTGCCGCTGGGGGCGGCGGGCCTCGGCCTGCTGCCCGTCGACGCCCCCTCGGCCGCGGACTCGGCAGGACCCGCGCTGACGGTGCGGCCCGGGGAACGGCTGGGGATCGGGCACGGTATCCAACTGGCCCTGCTGGGTCCTGGGGAGGTGGCGGTGGGCACCGCCGGGACGATCGACGCGGCCATGGAGTCCGCCGGGCCTCACGAGCTGGAACGTGCCGGTCTCGCCGCCTACGTCCTCCCCGCCGCGATCGAAACCGCCGGGGGCGAGACCGTGCACGCGGGCACCTGGCGGGCGGAGGAGCCGCCCACCGCGCTCACCATCCGCACGGACCAGGGCGAACTGGCGGCGACCCTGGTGACCTTGCCCGGCTCGCCGACCTGGGGCGCCTGGTTCGTCGTGGTGCCGGGCGAGGAGGAGCCCATCCGCGGCGCCACCCTGAAGGCCCAGGACGGCCCCCCGCTGTACTCGACGGACTTCGCCACCGCGGAACCGGTCGACCCCCCGGCGCCGTGAGGCCCCGGGCCCCGGCCGCGCCGGGCTGCCGGGGGAGGTCGAGCTGCTGACCAGCGATCTCTCCCGGCTGGAGATCACGCGGACCCTGCACCGCGCCGGTGTCGATCCGCAGCGGGTGCCCTACCACGTGGGACAAGCGGTGCGGGGGGTGCACCTCATCGACCTGTCCAGCACGGTGTTGGCGCGCGCCATGGCATACCGGACACGCAGGCTCGGCTCACTCAACGCCGTTCACCTGGCGAGCGCCGACCCGTTCCGCGTGGAGCTGGCCCACTTCATCACCTACGACCAGGAGCTGACCAGGGCGGCCGAGGACTTCGGGCTGCCCGTGTGGGGGCCGTCGTAGGGCGGCGTGGCAGGCTGGCGGGCATGACGGAACACCACGCTGCCGCATCGTCCGAGCCCGCCATGTGGCGGCTGCGTAACGACACCTCCGACCTGGCCGAACCGCGGGTGCTGATCCGGGTCTTCCTTGCCCCCGGGGCGCTGGAGGAGAGCGTCGGCTTCTACGAGAAGCTGCAAGGGGTGGCGGCCGACGGCCGTTTCGACTTCGGCGCGCTGCGGCTGGCGACGGTCGGCGGGTTCCTCCTCATCGAGGGCGGTGACGAGGACCTCGCACCGTTCCGTTCCACCACCGGCACGCTGCTCGTCGACGATGTGCGGCCGTACTACGACCGGCTCGTCGCGGCCGGCGCGGAGATCGTCTTCCCGCTCCAGGAAGTGCCCACCGGCGCCGCGTTCAACGCCAGGCACCCGGACGGAACGGTCGTCGAGTACGTGCACCACCGGCCGACCCCGCAAGGCAGATGAGGCCGCGCCCGGTCGAAACCCCGGCCCCGGGCGGGTTTCCTGCGTCGTGAGGGCTCGACACGACACGATCCGGCACACGATCCGGCACGGCCAAGGCCGTCGTCCGGTGGCCACCCTGCCCGGTCGGCGCCGGGAGGGGTGCCGACCGGAGCACGCCGCGTCCGGCCGTAGGTGGGACGCGTGGGCTTTACGAGGGGGCTCTCCTCGGGTAACTCTCCTGCATCGTCTCAACGAGGAGATGGCTGATGCAGAAGCTGACCAGGCGGGCCACCGCGCTGGCCGCGGTGGCGGGTACGGGGCTCGTGCTCGCGGCATGCGGCGGGTCGGATTCCGACGGGGCGGGCGGGGCGGCCGAGTTGACGATTTCCGCCAACGCGGTGTCCGGGGGGAAGAACACCGAGGAGGCCGAGTGGATCGAGGAGTGGGTCATCCCGCGGTTCGAGGCCGCGCAGGCCGAGGCCGGGGTCGAGGTCGACGTCTCCTTCGAGCCGAGCGGCGTGGACGACGAGCAGTTCAAGACGCGCCTCGCCCTCGACCTCCAAGCCGGCTCCGGGCCGGACATCCTCACCCTGGACGGCATCTGGGTCGGCGAGTTCGCCCAGGCCGGGTACGTCGAGCCGCTGCCCGACCTGGACTGGGAGGGCTGGGACCACATACCCGAGGCCGTGGCCGGGCTCGCCGCCTACGACGGTGAGCTGTACGGCATCCCGTGGGGCACCGACGGGCGGGTGCTGTTCTACAACAAGGAGTTGTTCGCGGAGGCGGGGCTGCCCGCCGAGTGGCAGCCCGGCAGCTGGGCGGACATCCTGGACGCGGCCGAGGCGCTGGCCGGTCTTGAGGGCGTCACCCCCCTCCAGCTGAACGCGGGCACCGCGATGGGCGAGGCCACCACCATGCAGGGCGTCCTGCCGCTGCTTGCCGGAACCGGCGAGGAGATCCACGACGGTCAGGACTGGACCGGTGCGAGCCCGGGACTCACCCGCACCCTTCAGCTGTACGAGGACGTCTACGGCGGCGGGCTCGGTGACCCGGTGCTCCAGCAGGAGGCGCAGGGGCGCGACAGGTCGTTCGAGCAGTTCGCCGCGGGCGAGCTCGGCATCCTCGTCGAGGGCGACTACTTCTGGCGCAGCGTCGTCAACCCGGAGGGCGGCACCGCCCCGATGGAGAACCGGGACGACGCCGTCGGCTGGGCGCTGATCCCCGCCGCTGAGCCGGGCGCGGGCGTCGGCGGGCAGGACTTCGTCAGCATGTCGGGCGGCAGCGTGCGGGCCGTCAACCCGGCGAGCGAGGACGCCGAACTGGCGTACGAGCTGCTGACGTTCATGAACTCGGCGGAGGCCATCACCGCGGCGGTCGAGGGCGACGCGCGGATCACCGCCCGCACCGACGTCAACGAGCAGGTGCTCGCGGACGATCCGATGCTGTCGTTCGTCGCCGACGAGGTGCTGCCGCTCACCACCTACCGGCCGCCGCTCGCCGAGTACCCGCAGGTGTCGGTGCTGCTCCAGGAGGCGGCGGGCGCGGTCGCCGCGGGCGACAGCAGCCCGGAGGACGCCGCACGGGACTACGAGGAGGGCCTCGGAGAGGTTGCCGGCGGTGCCGACTGACGCCGCCGGGCTCGGGCGGCGCCGGGCGGCGGCGTTCGTCGCCCCGGCGCTGCTGCTCATCGCCGGGTTCCTCGTCCTCCCCGCCCTGTGGACGGTCTACCTCGGCGCGACCGACTACCGGCTGACCGGACTCGCCGCCGCCGAGCCGGAGTTCACCGGCCTCGACAACGTGCGGCGCGCCCTGGACGAGGAAAGCTTCACCCACTCGCTCGGCCTCACGCTCCAGTTCGTCATCGGCTCCGCCGTGCTCGGCCAGGCCGTGCTCGGCTTCGCCATCGCCTGGCTGCTGCGCGGGCGGCGCGGCGTGCTGCGGCGGCTGGTCGAGGCGCTGGTGCTGCTGGCGTGGATTCTGCCCGGCTCGGTCGTCGCGTTCCTGTGGATCGCGCTGCTCGACCGGAACGACGGCACGCTCAACGGGCTGCTCGGCACGCCCGGCACCGCCTGGCTGGTCGAGCACCCCATGGCCTCGATCATCGTCTTCAACATCTGGCGCGGCACGGCGTTCTCGATGATGCTGTACGCCGCCGCGCTCGGCACCGTCTCGCCGACCCAGCTGGAGACGGCGCGGCTGGCCGGGGCCTCGGGGTGGCAGCAGCTGCGGGACGTGGTGTTCCCCGCGATCCGCGGGCACGTGCTGACCAACCTGCTGCTGATCAGCCTGTGGACGTTCAACGACTTCACCCCGTTCCTCCTGACCGGCGGCGGGCCGTCGGACGAGACCGAGATCATGCCCGTGTTCATCTACAAGACGGCGCTGTTCAACGGCGAACTCGGCTACGGCGCGGCCCTGTCGGTGCTGATGCTGCTGGTCAACCTCGTGATCGCGCTGGTCTACGTGCGGCTGCTGCGGCAGCGCGCCCGGCGGCCGGCCCGGCCATCGGACGCGGCGGAACGGGGGGCCGAACGGTGACACCCGCCCGCGCCGTCCGGGTCGTCGTCCGCTACACGTTCGTGTGCGCCGTCCTCGGCTTCTTCACCCTGCCGCTGCTGTGGCTGGCGTTCGCGCCCTTCGACCGCGACCCGTCCATCTCCGCCTCGCTGCCTCAGTTCACGCTCGACAACTTCCGTGAACTCCTGGACAACGAGCAGGCGCTGCGCTCGCTGCGCAACTCGCTGGTCCTGGCCGCGGGCACCGGCGGCATCGTCGTGACGCTGGCCGCCGCCGCGGCCTACGCGCTCAGCCGCGTGCGGCTGCCGGGCCGCGACGGGCTGCTGTACGCGCTGCTGCTGCTGTCCTCGATCGTCACCGGCACGGCGGCCATGGTGCCGCTGTTCAACCTGGCCTACGAACTCGACCTCATCGACTCGCAGCTCGGCGTCATCCTCGTGCTGTCCGGTGGGCTGCTGCCCAGCGCCATCTTCATCCTCAAGGACTTCGCGGACACCACGCCCCGCTCCTACGAGGAGTCCGCGCGGGTCTTCGGCGCCTCGCCGTTCCAGATCGTCGCCCACATCGTCGTCCCGCTGATCCGGCCCGGCCTGGCCACCATCGCGGTGTGGTCCGTCGCCCAGGTGTGGGGCAACTTCCTGATCCCGTTCCTGCTGCTGCGCTCGCCGGAGAAGTCCCCGGCGGCGGTGGTGATGTACACGTTCTACACCGAGGGCGGGCAGCCGGACCTGGCGCTGATCTCCACCTTCTCCCTGCTCTACTCGCTGCCGGTCGTCGTGATGTTCCTCTTCGTCTCGTCCCGGTACGGATTCCGGTTCCACGGAGGGATCAAGCACTGATGGCTGCGATCGAACTGGCCGCGCTCTCCAAGGTCTACCCCGGCGGGGTCACCGCGCTGGACGCCGTGGATCTGACCATCGCCGACGGGGAGTTCTTCGCCCTGCTCGGCCCCTCCGGCTGCGGTAAGACGACCCTGCTGCGCACCATCGCAGGTCTTGAGGAGGCCACCGGCGGCGCGGTGCGCATCGGGGGCGACGACGTCACGGCGCTGCCGCCGGGGCGGCGGGACGTCGCCATGGTCTTCCAGGACTACGCCCTTTTCCCGCACATGTCCGTCTCCGACAACATCGCCTACCCGCTGCGCATCAAGAAGGTCGCGGGAGCCGAACGGCGCGCGAAAGCGGCCGAGACCGCGGAGGCGCTGGGCCTCGGCGGGCTGCTCGAGCGCCGCCCGGGGCAGCTGTCCGGCGGCCAGCAGCAGCGCGTCGCGCTGGCCCGCGCGATGGCGTACCGGCCGCGGGCGTTCCTGCTGGACGAGCCGCTGTCCAACCTGGACGCGCGGATGCGTCTTGAGGCGCGCACGTTCCTCAAGCGGCTCCAGCGCGAGCTGCGCGTGACCTGCGTGTTCGTGACGCATGACCAGGCGGAGGCGCTGGCGCTCGCCGACCGGATCGCGGTGCTGGACGACGGGCGGGTGCGGCAGATCGGCACCCCGGCCGAGGTGTTCCGGCGGCCGGCCAACACGTTCGTCGCCTCGTTCATCGGCTCCACGCCCATGAACCTGCTGGACGGCGTCGTCACCGGCGACGGCCGCATCGGCGTCGGCGGGGTGCCGCTGCCGGCGGGGGAGCACGGGCTGCCGGACGGGGAACGGGTCACGTTCGCCGTGCGGCCCGAGTACCTGGGGTACGGCACCGAGCCGGTGGCCGGGGCCCTGCCGGGCCGCGTCACCGTCGTGGAGAACCTGGGCAGCGCCCAGCTGGTCACGCTCGACGGGGACGCGGGCTCCGTGCAGGTCGTCGTGGACGAGGACGTCCCGGTCCCCCTCGGGACCACGGGCTACGCGGCCCCGCGGCCCGAACGGGTGCTGCTGTACCGCGGGGACGGCGAACTGGCCGCGCCTCATGGCGTGGAGCGGTAGGTGGTCACCGTGACTCCGTTGTCGAAGATCCGGCGGTCCTCGGGCGCGAAGCGAGTGGGGGAGAAGGCCGTGTCGAGGTTGCGTTTGCACGCTGCGTACGACGTCAAGGCCCGTGCCTCCGCGGCGGTTTCTAGTGGCCTTTGCTCTTGCCTTACCCGTCGGCCGCTGGACCGTCGCCCGACGCATCGTCTTCCTTGCCGGTCCCCACCAAGGCCCTGGACATGACCTCTCCCGGGTCGCGGTCGCCCTCTGGGCATGCAACGCTGTCGCGAATCGTGTGGTCACTGATCCGCAACGCCACAGTGAGTTGGTCATGCAGCTCGTCGGGGAGCTTGCCAGATCCGAGTCCGCACGCGTACACGAGGTCTCGGCAGTCCTGCTGTTGCCGGTCGGTGGCGAGAGCTGTGAACAGGGGATGCGCCAGGTTCTCGCGAGCGGCGTATCCGTCGCCGAGCTTTGCCGTCCGATGGTGCAGTTCGTTGACGACGCGGTGTGCGGCGCCCTCTTCGGCGGTGCCGATGACATCCAAGATCGCCAGACCGAGCCGGGTACCGAAGACCGTCATGCCCCGTTCGGGCTTCAGCTCAGCGTAGGTGCTCACCAAGCGGTCCACGTGATGACGGTCGACGGGTTGTCCGGCGACACGGCAGCACAGTGCGGCGAGGCATGCCGTGACGGCCTGCTCCCACGGTTCGCCGGGTGCGGTGTCCTCAATGAGAGTCCTGGCTCGGTCCACGTCGCTCGTGGCGAGGGCTGCGAGGACGGAGACTTGCCGGCCGTCGAGCATCCGTGTGCCCACGCCGCGGTGCTCCTCGATGTGGGCAAGGGCTTCGGTCCAGCGCCCCTGGGTGGTGAGAGTGCGCGTGCCATCGGCGAGGAGTACCCGCCATAGCCAGGAGCGGACCTCGTGTCGATCTCCCGATGTCGCGGTGAGGTCTGCTGGCACAACGACGTCATCGAACTGGGCGGCCGTTCCCGTGCTGACGGCTTGGTGCAGGCTGAGAAGGCGCTGTCGGCCATCGTCGGTGCGGCCGGCGCGGATCTGAATGCGAGCGAGGTTGACCACGGGTTCCAGTCCACGGATCGCGCTCATGGCGGGCAGCGGGCAGGAGCGGAGGTAGGCCGCGGCGTGCTGATGGCACAGCTCCCGCGCGAGTTCGGGAAGGTTGAGGTCGGACGCGAGGAGAGCCGACTGGTTGTAGACGGCCGAAGCGCGCCCCTGATCGGCCTTGCGCGCTGCGGTGTCAGCCAGATCGACGAGCGCGTGCACGCGCTCAGTCAGTGGCAGGCAGGCGGGGCGGAAGCGTGCAACGAGCGGGAAGCGCTGGGCTATGGGGCCGTGCGGGTCCATTGATCCCCCGGCGGTAGGAGACGAGAGAAGCGATGGCGGCGGTGCCCATCGTGCGTCCTCCGACGGGCACCGCGCGCCTACGTGTTGGGGACGGGGGTCACGGCCAGTCGACGACGATGCGGTTCAGCGCGGTGTCGATGGCGAAGTGGCCGGGCCGCTGCTCGATGGCAGGAGCGTCGAGAGGCTGGATCTCGAAAGAGGCTTCACGCCTGCGGAAGTCGCGGTCCCAGTTGCGGATCAAGTTGGCGACTCCCGCGGCCAGTTCATCGCTGCCGGGCCCGTGGCCGATGACGCCGAACTCCCAGAGCTTGCCGCCCTCAGGCGTGGTCTTCTCCGACAGGCGTCGGGCGAGATAGGTGAGGGCGCCCTTGTCGACGGCCGCGGTGGACGAGGGGTAGGGGTCATCGGTAAGGACGGTTCCCTTGGCTTCCTTCGGGAACAGCATGCGGATCAGGCCGCTGGGCAGGGAGCAGGAGAGGAACAGTTCCATCCATTCCGGGGATTCCATGGCGCGGACCATCATGCCGGTCCATTCCTCGGTGCGTGGCTGGTCGAGGACGTCGGCCAGGGCGTCGGCGTCGATGTGCTGTCCGGCGGGGGCCTGGAGCCGCACGGTGCTGTTCTTGCTGAGCGGGATGATGCGCCGGGCGTCGTCGGCGATACCCCGCCTGAGCGGCATGAAGGTGTTCATCCTGCTGCTGACGCTCGTCCAGCGGCCATCGCGCTGCTCGTATGCGACGGAGCGAGCAACGGTGCCCTTGAGACGCTGAGGAACCAGCAGGCGCCCGCCGGGGGCGAGTTGCTGCGTCCAGGCGTGCGGAACGCCATGTGCGCCGACGGTGGCGATGATCCGGTCGTACGGGGCGCCCTCGGAGTGGCCGAGGGCACCGTCTCGCGTCAGGGCCTCGACATTGGAGAACCCGGCGCTGGTGAGGTGCGCGCGTGCTCCTTCCACGAGGTCCTCATCGACGTCGATGGTGGTGACGTGACCGGTCTCGCCGACCAGGTGGGCGAGCAGAGCGGCGTTGTAGCCAGTGCCAGCGCCGAGTTCGAGGATGCGCTCACCGGGCTGGGCCTCCAGTTGATCCAGCATGAGGGCGACGACGCCGGGCTGGGAGGCGCAGGAGATCGACGTGCCGTCGGTGTCGTACTTGATGTCGACCGGCGCGTTGACATACGCCTTCTCAAGGGGCACGTCGGGCACGAAGAGATGACGGGGCACGGTACGCAGCGCGGTCTCGACAGCGGGCGTGCGGGCGTACCCGGATTCGCGGATCTTGTCGACCAGAACGTTGCGGAGACGTTCGGCGTCGGCCCCGGCGTGGGCGATTGTGTCGGTGTTCACCGCGCTGACGCTATCGGTCGCGGTTGCGGCCTTGGCTGGCGACGCGGTGTCGTCACTCGATCCCATGACTACCTCTCGTGCGATGCGGGAGATGGCGTGCTGGTCGTCTCGGTGGAGACCTGCACGGTTGGCGTGAAAGATCACGTGGTGAGCGATGACGGCTCGCAGACCGCGGGTCAGGCCACCGCTGGCGGCAAGGTAGGCGAGTGTTGTTCCGGCCCGTTCAAAAGCGGCCACCCAGTCGACGTGCCCGTCGAGCGGGCCGTCCTGGCGGCACAGGCTGTGGGCGTCTGTGGTCATCAACGTGCGCATGGCCGGTGCCTGAGCGGCGGACTTCTCAGAGGCCAGCGGTTCGCTCGCGGCCCATCGGAGGTCGGCAACTTTGGCCCAGACGTCGCCCTGCTCGAACCAGTCCAGGCCCGCGGCGCGCATCATCGCGCTGATCAAAAGGACGGCGGTCTCCCGGCGCCCCAGCCGTCCTGGTGCCAGCTGGTACGTGAGCAGGTGACGGCTGTCCTCATGGAACAGATCGTGAGCGGCGTCCATGGCCTGCGCGCCGCCGAACACGGCCGTCTCGGGTTCGTAAATGCCGGGCAGCCACGAGAGGACGGCTCCCTCGCCGACGAGGTCACCGAGCAGTGATTCCACCAGCGGAGATGGTTCGGCGGTGCGGTAGCGCAGCGGCCAAGGCTGTTTGTTCATGAACCACCAGCCGATGACCTGCCCGGCGTCCTCGGCCGCAAGAACGGCGGGGCCGAGTCGTTCGACGATGGCGCGTCTGCCGGTCTTGCGGTCGGCGAAGGTGATGTTGTGCTGATACCAGCAGTCCGGGGGCATTGACAGGTCCTTCGGTTGGCGACGATCAGGCGATCAGTAAGCAGGCATCCCAAGAGGAACGGGGTGGCGTGTCGGTAGCGGAGGCCAGGAGTGCCAAGGCGATACCGGCGGCACCGTTGAGGAATCCAGGACTGGCCTCCCTGTCCCGGACCATCGCCAAGGCAGTGCTCGCGGGGTCGGTGTCTGGTGGGCACACCGCGGCCAGGAGTTCCGGGATCGTGTCGCGGAGCCGTTCGGCAGTTGAGGGGTGGGCGTCGGTGACCATTCGGGCGGCGATGTGGGCGAGTCCGGCGAAGCCGTGGCACAGGCCGTTGTCCGTAGTGGCCTTGAGCTGCGCCGGGTCGGTGAGTGCAGCGATGAGCGCGTTCTCCGCCTCGATTTGGCGGACGTCGTCACCCAGTGCGCCGGCGGCGAACTGTCGGGCACGGGCAGTTCCGGCAGTGCCGTAGCACCATGACGGCCGTCGCGGTACGGACGGGGCAAGATGCCCGTCGCACAGCTCAGTGCGGGTGACCCAGTATGGCCACGCGGGAGCGCTGCTGCCCTGCTCCTGCCAGCGGTCCATCCACGCCAGGATGGTGCGCATAGCGTCGTGATGGCCGTCAACGACGGTTTCATGGCGGGCGCCCAGAGCCAGCAACGCGAGTACGCCGGCGATGCCGTGGGCGAGACCGGTGTTGGCGTGCCCACCGGGGAATCTGCCGTCCGGCCGTCCCGAGGGGCCGCTCAACGTCCACCAGCCCGGCAGCACGTGGTCATCGTCGGTGATCGGCTCGGTGAGACGTACGCAGTAGTCGAGGACGGTCCGTACGATGACGCTGCCAGGGTTGCGGCTCATCAGGTAGCGGCCGTAGCCGGACAGACCGCGGATCACGTCGAACTCTGCGAGAGACGGTAAGAGTTCGGCATCCATGCGGCGGTGCGCAGCGCCTACGCGACGGCGCACGTCGGTGGCGATCTGCACGTCCAGGGTGTCCAGGGCGCGCTGGTAGGGGCCGGGAAGGTACTCGGCGGCACAGGCCACAGTGTGTGCGAGAGCGGGCGCCCCATAGAAGGGGTGGCTGTCTGCTCCGCTGGTGAACGGCTGCCGGGAAGCAGCTGCGAGCCAGTCGTGGACGCGTTGCCACGGCCCGAGGCCGGATGCGGCCCGCTCGATGTGCAGAAGCGTGATCCCCAGCGCCCCGTAGGCGAGTTGTTGTCGATCCGTGGTGGTCGCGTGCGGGCTCACGGAAACGGTGCCGGGATCGGCCAGGAGGCTGGCGACGGCGTCCGACACGGTGAGCGCGAGGTCGTATTTCATCGTTCCCTCCGAGCCATCCAGGCCAGAGCGGTGGCACGTACGAGGTAGAGGCAGATGGCCTCCTCGGAGAAGTCGACCCCGACGTGCCGTACGAAGTGGACGTGCAGCAGCGAGGAGAGCACGTCGTCCAGGTCGATGCCCTGGGTGTCCGGGCCGGGGAGGTGAGACCGGTAGGCGGAGAGTGCTGTGTCCCGGTCAGCCCACGCCTGAACGATGGCCTGACCCCCGGGCACGCTGCGGAGTATCGTCCAGTCGCCAGCGGGGTTCGTGAGACGTACGGTCTCGGTGAACTGCGGGCGCGGAACCGGCGCGGGCGCGGTGGCCGGAATGTGGTCGATCAGCCAGCGCGTCCCGGCCTCGGTGCTGCCGAGGAACGCCGTGGCGATGGACACGGTATGCGCGACCACCAGCGCACGCTGGTGCGGGCGCTGCGGCTGGGAGAGCTGGCGGATGACGGCGTGCGAATCCGCGCGGAATACCTGCTCAGCAGCGTCCCAGGCGGCACCGGAGCCCCAACGGCCCATCTCGCGGTACGAGGTGGGGAACCGAAGATCCGACAGCAGACCTGCGCTACGCAGTTCGTTGGCCCAGACACTCACGGTGCCCGCAGCCTCGCCGAAGGCGCCGACCTCGGGCAGGGCGATGCGTAGCCGAAGGTGCTGAAGTGGGTCACGGAAGCGAATGAACCACCACGGCGGATTGCCGAGTCGCCTCAGAAGGCCCGGGAGGTACTGGGTGAGCAAGGTGTCCTGGCGACGCACGTCGCCATACAGGGTGGCCAGCAGCAAGGGCGAAGCGCCAGGGGGCTGAATCTGCTCCGGGGAGAATGCGCGCGCCGCGGTAGGCGTGGGAAGGGTCGGCCACGCAGGTGCCCGAGTCGCTTTGAGCGGCACGACCACCTCATGCGCGCGACCACCGCACCATCCGTACGCCTCGTCCGGCGGAGCCTCTACGAGGACGGCGCGTTGGGCGCGATTGAGGCGCTGACGCAGCAGCACCCGGTGTCCGGCTTGGTCGAGATCGAGGAGCAGGCGACGGTCGTCCTCGACCAGAAAGACCCGCTGCGGCAGCCGCCGCCGAGCACGCCAGGCGTAGACGGCGGCGTCCCACTCGGAGCGCGATCGGTGGCGGCCCGGCATCTCGGACGCCTCCATCCGCCACCGAGCGGAGGCGAGCACCGTGCGCCCGTAGCGCAGCCGCGGGAGGAACGGCATGGCGGTTGCGGCACCCCAGTCGAAGGTGGTGACCTGCGCGCACTGGGCGCGCGCCAACTCGGTGAGGAACCGCACCAGCGGCGGAGTGTGTTCCTTGAGGTTCAGCGCATGCATCCCCACGGCCTCGACGCGGTGCCCGCGATCGGGAACGGCCAGGTACATGCGGCGGCCATCGCAGGCCACCGCCAGATCCTCGGGGGCGAGCACGTCACCGCCTCGGTCGCGGTGCTCCTGCACGCTGATCACGGTCGGCAAAACCTGCGGAGCGCGAGTGACATGGGCGCTTGAGGACAGCAACGGCGGAAACGAGAGCTGTGCGGGGACAGTGCCGGCATCCGCGGTCGGCAGGTCCGTCATCTCCGCTGCCAGGGCCTCGCGATCCCCGGGAGACAGCACGGGCAGAAACCGGCCCATGGTGACTCCGACACCGCGGGACACACTCACGACCTCCAGCCGGAACCGCCCGCCGTGCAGGTCCTCGGCGCTGGCCGCGTGCACTCGGACACCGATCTCCAGGTGCGGCGGGACCCTGGGCTGCTCGGGCCCGATATCCAGTTCGTCGATCAGCTCGTCGGTGAGGACCACTTCGTCGCGGCCGTCGAGCACGGCGGCCTGCGCGAGGCGCACCAACATGTCATCCCGCCCAGAGAGACGACGGCGGCGCGCGTCCGACGGGGCACCGGGGTAGCCGTCGGGGAATCCGGTCCCGCTGTCTGCGATGACATCCTTCAGGGGCACCATCGTGCCGATGCCGTACTTCTCGTAGAACTGCCGCTGGTACGCCTTCCAGGCCGAGGTCCCATACGGCAGGACGCTGACCCGGGTCAGAGCCTGGGCGGCGCGCTCGATCTCTTGGGCGACCGCTTCGGGCAGTTCGACATCGGCGTCCAGACGGAGGTCAAGGGCAAGGGGGTGGTGCCGGAGACCAGGGGTCTGCGCCCGCATCCGTGCCGTGACACCATCCCGTCCGTTACGGGTGTCGCAGCAGCAGGTACGCAAGTCCGCTTGTACCGCGCGTAGTTCTTGGACCGTGTCGGCGATCGGGTCCAGAGCATCGGCGTCCGCGGCGTCGAGCTGGCACAGCAGGTATGCCAAGGCGTCGGTCTCGGTGCTCGGTGCGTGCAGGTTGGTAATGAGCACCTGGTGCCTGATCAGCTCCTGCACGAGCCAGTGCACCTTCTCCGGCCTTGCCGCGGGGAACTCCGCCGCGATCTTGTCCGCGAGAGCGCTGACGCGAATCGGCGCTTGGGTTGCGTCCAGGACCGCCTGTACCGGAGCGGTCAGGCCAATAGACACCTCTACTGCGCGCGTGCTGCCGTTCCCGTCGGACTGGTACGGCACGACGAGGCGGCCACCACGGCTGACGACGGTGTTGTTGAGGGTCACAAGGAGGCGCTTCAGGAGTTCGGGACACGACTCCAGCCCTTCGACCACGATCGTCAGCCACTCGGCACTTGCCCGGCCAACGACTGTATGACGCGAGCCCCATGCCGTGTGCGCTCGCGCTCCGAAGGAAGCCGAGGTTACGCCGGCGAAGAGTCCGAATGGAGTCGCCCGGTGCTCGGCGCGCAACGCGTAGCGAACCACAGAGACGACCGAGCGGCGCACATCACGCGCGGACGGGGCGTCGGAGGCACACAGGGCATGCACCTGGGATGCGAGGACAGGGCTGGCGTGCCTCAGCGCCTCGGCGATGTCCTCCTCCCCCCACACTTCCCGCAACCACGCGAGCCGGGAGGCGGCGCCGCGGGGCGAGGGGTCATCGAGGTCCGGGCAGAGAGGAATGGGAAGCGCCGGCCGGGCGACGGCTCGGACGAGAGCGGTCTCACCAGCACGGAATGTGGTGCTCGAAGCCATCACGACCTCCGTGGTCCAGGCGGGCAGCCGGTGTCCTCGCGCCAGGGCACGAGGACACCGGCCCGGGATGACGTGCGCCTCGGGTCAGGCCACGTTGGTGGTGCAGGCGCCGCAGGTCTCACCGCAGCCGTCGTCGGTGAGGTTCGTCAGACTGGCGACGTCACCCACCTCCAGCAGCGCGATGTCCAGCACGAATCCGTCCGACGCCGTACCTGACTCCTGCGGGCTCATCTGCGCGGTTCTCGGGGCAGGACGAGAGTCCATCTCGGTCTCCTGTTCTCTGAAGGGCTGTTGGCAAGGGGTCCGCGGGACCCCCGCATCCGGCTGCCGTCGTGCCAGTACAGTCGGATGCGCGAGCACCGCGGCGCTTGACCGTGACCTCGCAGACCCCCTGCGACTACGCTGCAGGCCAGGAAACAGAGATGCGGCAACAACCTTGTTGCGGAGTGCGGTGGCGCGGGTCTTGTCGCCTGTTCGGTCATGTGCTGCTCGCCCCGTGGGCGGGCGCGGATGCGGAACCGAGATGATGGCCGTGCGCCGGTCGCCGCGTCATTCGGGCCTCGGTGCAAGGCCGGGGATTAAGCCTGCGGGGTTGACCGAGGCTCAGCCACGGTTCCTCCCTTCGAGGGGCACCCGGGCCCGGACCTGCTTCCCTACGGGGGTGACGGCGACGTCCCAGCCAGGGGCGAAGGCGTCGACCAAGGGCAGCCCGCGGCCGGACTCTGCGGCAGCGTCGTCCATTCGTACACTCCGGCGGTGGGGAAGGCGGCCTGGGTCAGGGTCGTGCACCTTGACCCACACCCCGAGCTCGGTGACGTCCACCTCGATGACCAACGGAACCAGGTCGCCGTAGGCCCGCACCGCGTTACCGCTCAGCTCTGAGGTAACGAGCTGAGCGGCCTCGGCGGTGCCCGTGCCGACGCCGGCTGCCATGAGGCGCTTACCGATCAGTTCACGCACCAGCCGCAAGTGTTCGGCGCTGGCGTTCATGTGCACCACGAAACCGTGGACGCTCTCGATCAGATAGAACCCGGGGGCGGCCTCCGCAACCGTCTCCGCCACGAGTGCCATGGCTCCTCCGTGACTCGGCCCGCAAGCCGCATGTTCCGCTCCATGTACGCCACGACACCAGTCAACCCGCGGCCGCGGCGCGCTCTTGAGAGAGAGCGTGGCACGATTAAGTGTCAACTCGCAATATTAACACCTCTAGTTGTGGAATCGTTCTATCGTTCTATCGACTTGAGGAGTGCGGTGGTGAAACACTTGGCATATGCCGAATGCGCGACCAGTACCGACCGTGCGGCGTCGGCGCCTCGGTGAGGCTCTGCGTCGCTTCCGCAGCCAGGCCGGGCCGGAGGGCAAGGGCCTCACTCTCGAAGAAGCCGCCGACCTGCTGGCCCGCCTGGACAAGGAGGCCGGCGGCGACGGCGGCGCCTGGACATCGCCGAAGCTTTCGCGGATCGAGACCGCCAAGGCCCACATCCGTGCCGCCGAGGTGGTCCACGTTCTCAAGGCGTACGGGCTCAGTGAGAAGAAGGACGCGGAGGTTTTCACCGCTCTGGAAGGACTGGCCAAGCACGCCGGCCAGAAGGGCTGGTGGCAGACGTACGGCGGAGTCGTGGCCCCTGCGTACGCCGACTACATCTCCCTGGAGTCCGACGCCGAGAGCATCCGTATCTGGTCCCCGCAGCTCATTCCCGGCCTGCTGCAGACGGCCGCCTATGCCCGCGAGACCATCGCGGTCAACGCCACCACCCGCACCCCGCAGGAAGTCACCGCGCTGGCCGAGGTACGCATGGCCCGCCAGGCTGTCCTCAGCCGTCCCGAAGGTCCTTTGAAGCTCTGGGCGATCATCCATGAGGGCGTCCTGCACCAGCGGTTCGCCACCCGCACCACGCTCATGCGCGACCAACTGCGGCGCCTGGTCGAGGTTGCCGAGCTGCCCAACGTCACCCTCCAGGTCATGCCATTGGACGCCAGACCGCACCCGGGCACCACCGGCGGCTTCAGCCTCGTCGGCTTCCCCGGTCCCATGCCTGACGTGGTGCTGTTGGAGAACCTCATCGGCGCGTCCTACGTTGAGGCCGTCGGTGAGGTTGAGGTCTTCGCCGACGCCTTCGAGCGAGTCGTCGCCTCGGCCCTGCCGAGCGACGACTCGCTGGCACTGATCACACGAAGAATGGAAGAAGGAATCCGCACGTGAACCACGACAAGGCTGAGCTGTACGCTCTCGACCTCTCCGACGCCACCTGGACGAAGTCCTCCTTCAGCGGCGGGGAGAACGACTGCGTGGAGGTCGCCGTCCTGCCCGGCGGGGCTCGGGCCGTGCGCGACTCCAAGCACCCCGAGCGAGAGCCCCTTCGCTACACCGCCACCGAGTGGGCGGCCTTCCGTCAGGGCCTGGCCGCCGGAGAACTCTGATCTGAGCATCACCGGCTGAAGAGACAGCGTCTGTTTTCCCGGGTTTTCGAAGTTGGCCGGTGTGCATGTCCCCGTCACGCTGTTGCTGGGGCGGCTGCGGCCGGCAACAGGCCGGGGACGGCGGTCCATGAGCGCCCTGCCAGTCAGGTGTCATGGCCCCACGCGCACCGCTCAACTTCGAAGACCCGCTTTCCCTCGAACCAACCGCGGGAAAGCACGCGCTGCGGAATGTCAGCGCTACCCCGCTTCCGGTCAATTGTCACGGCGGCTCGGCGCGGCGGCCCCTCGTATCGTCATGCCTTCGCCCCCACCGTCGGGAGCGCACCGGGGCCGGGGTGCGGGATACCCCCGGGCCGCCGCCAGGAACGGTGCGGCGCCTGTTCCCCGGACGCCGACGCCGTGGATCTGACCATCGCCGACGGGGAGTTCTTCGCCCTGCTCGGCCCCTCCGGCTGCGGTAAGACGACCCTGCTGCGCACCATCGCAGGTCTTGAGGAGGCCACCGGCGGCGCGGTGCGCATCGGGGGCGACGACGTCACGGCGCTGCCGCCGGGGCGGCGGGACGTCGCCATGGTCTTCCAGGACTACGCCCTTTTCCCGCACATGTCCGTCTCCGACAACATCGCCTACCCGCTGCGCATCAAGAAGGTCGCGGGAGCCGAACGGCGCGCGAAAGCGGCCGAGACCGCGGAGGCGCTGGGCCTCGGCGGGCTGCTCGAGCGCCGCCCGGGGCAGCTGTCCGGCGGCCAGCAGCAGCGCGTCGCGCTGGCCCGCGCGATGGCGTACCGGCCGCGGGCGTTCCTGCTGGACGAGCCGCTGTCCAACCTGGACGCGCGGATGCGTCTTGAGGCGCGCACGTTCCTCAAGCGGCTCCAGCGCGAGCTGCGCGTGACCTGCGTGTTCGTGACGCATGACCAGGCGGAGGCGCTGGCGCTCGCCGACCGGATCGCGGTGCTGGACGACGGGCGGGTGCGGCAGATCGGCACCCCGGCCGAGGTGTTCCGGCGGCCGGCCAACACGTTCGTCGCCTCGTTCATCGGCTCCACGCCCATGAACCTGCTGGACGGCGTCGTCACCGGCGACGGCCGCATCGGCGTCGGCGGGGTGCCGCTGCCGGCGGGGGAGCACGGGCTGCCGGACGGGGAACGGGTCACGTTCGCCGTGCGGCCCGAGTACCTGGGGTACGGCACCGAGCCGGTGGCCGGGGCCCTGCCGGGCCGCGTCACCGTCGTGGAGAACCTGGGCAGCGCCCAGCTGGTCACGCTCGACGGGGACGCGGGCTCCGTGCAGGTCGTCGTGGACGAGGACGTCCCGGTCCCCCTCGGGACCACGGGCTACGCGGCCCCGCGGCCCGAACGGGTGCTGCTGTACCGCGGCGACGGCGAACTGGCCGCGCCGGGGGCGTCTCATGGCGTGGAGCGGTAGGTGGTCACCGTGACTCCGTTGTCGAAGGTCCGGCGGTCCTCGGGGGCGAAGTGGGTGGGGGTGAAGGCCGTGTCGAAGGCGGGGATGCCGCTGCCGGCCACGACCGGGTAGGACTTGATCACCAGGCGGTCGATCTCGGGCAGCAGCGTGCCGGCGAGCTTGCCGCCGCCGCACAGCCAGATGTCCAAACCGTCCTGGCCCTTGAGGTCGCGCACCAGCCGAAGCGGGTGCCCGGGAACGACGGTGACATCCGGGGACGGCGCCCGGCCGAGGCTGCGCGAGATGACGTACTGCTTCAGGTGGGCGTAGGGGCTGGGCATGCCCTCGTCCAGGCCCGGCTGGTAGGCGCCCCGGCCCATGAGGACGGTGTCGAAGCGGCGGTTGGGCGTGTCCGTCAGCCCGAGGGCGGCGCGTGCGGCGGTGGGGATCGTCTCCGGGTAGCGCTCGTTCATCGCCGCCGAGTAGGCCGCGGCCTGCTCCGGGGTGCCCATGGGGTAGAAGTCGAATTCGCCGCGGGGCCCGGCGATGCGGCCGTCGAGCGTGACGGCGACGTAGTAGACGAGCTTTCGCATATCAAATCACTCCAGATGTAGTACTCTGCTTGTGTCGGTTGAACCGTAGTACTACATCTGGAGTGGTGTCAATGGTGCGTCGCAACGACCAGCGCAGGGCCGCGCTCACCGACGCGGCGATCGAGGTGCTGGCGGAACGGGGGGCGCGCGGGCTGACGTTCCGCGCCGTCGACGAAACGGCCGGGCTGCCGCCCGGCACGGCGTCCAACTACTTCACCGACCGCGACGACCTGCTGATCCAGACCGGGCGGCGCGTGTACGAGCGGCTGGACCCGGGCGAGGAGGTGCTGCGCGAGGCCAGGTCCGGGGTTCAGGACAAGGCCAAGTACCTCGCGCTCATGCGGGAGGTGGTGGGGCGCGTCAGCGGGTTCCGCAGCGGCTACCTGGCCCTGCTCGAACTGCGCCTGGAGGCCACCCGCCGCCCCGAGCTGCGCGCGCTGCTCACCGAACGGGTCAGGGCCGACGTCGAGACGAACGTCGAGGCGCACGCCGCCTCCGGACTCCCAGGGGACGCGGTCGCGGTGAAGCTGCTGATCCTCACGCTCAACTGGCTCATCGTCGAACAGCTGACCCTCCCCGGGGTGTACGACGAGGAGGAGCGCGTTCAGCTGGTGGAGCAGGCGGTGGAGCGCCTGGTGCGGGAGCCCTCCGGGGGTGGCAGCTAGTGCCGCGTCAGTCAAGGTTTGCCCGTCAAGGAGCGGCGATCCGGTGCGGTGCATCGCAAGGCGCCGGATCGCCCTCGTGCTGGGCGCACTTGGGTGATGCGGCAACGCAGCGAGGTGCCGTGCCGGGCGTCGCGACGGGGCAAACCTTGGCTGATGGGGCACTAGCGTTCCGCGGGTGCTGCCGAGCGTGTCGGATCAGCTCGCGTCGGCGCCCACGGGGAAAGCGGTCGGTGAGCGGTCAGTGCGGGGGGTGCGGGGGGCGGGGGCGCAGGGCCCGCCAGGTGAGGGCGGCGACGAGCAGGAAGGCCACGGCCGCCACCGCCAGCGCGGCACCGTAGCCGTGCGGGACCGCGGTCGGCGCGGCGGTGCCGTCGCCGATCCTGGCGCTGGTCACCGAGGAGGCCACCGAGACCAACGCGGCGAATCCGACGGTCGGCCCCAGCTCGACCGCCGCGTTGAGGAGGCCGCCGGCCACGCCCGCGTACGCGTCGGGCACGTCCTCCACCGCGATCACCGCGGCGCCCGAGAACGCCAGAGCCACCCCCGCGGGGAACACCAGCATCCCGGCCAGCAGCGTTCCGGCGTACGGCGGGGACCCGCCGATCGTGCTCAGCAGCACCAGACCCCCGGCCGCGACGACGAGCCCGAGGGCCGTCGCGCCGCGGGCGCCGAGCCGGGCGACGGCCCGGCCGCTCAGCGCGGACGACGCGAACAGCACGGCGGCGTAGGGCAGGAACGCCGCGGACGTCGCCGCGGGCGACAGCGACAGTGACCGCTGGAGGTACAGCGGCACGAAGTACGACAGGGTGAACACCCCGGCGGCGCCGGCGGCGAGACCCAGCAGCCCCGTCAGCCGCCGGGGCGACGCGAGGAGCCGGACGGGCACCAGCGGATCGCGCACCCGGCGCTGGAACAGCACGAATCCGGCCGTCAGCAGCACCCCGGCCCCCGCGGTCACGGCCGCGTACCACGGCCAGGACCGTTCCCCGGCGGTGATCAGGCCGTAGCAGGTGGCGGACAGGGCGGCCGTCACCCACAGCGCGCCCGCCCCGTCGAGGCGCTGCCCGGAACGCGGCGGGGCCGCGGGCAGCAGCCGCGCCGCGGCGAGTGCGGCCACGGCGACGGCCGTGGGCAGCGCGAACGCCCAGCGCCAGGAGGCGAGTACGACGACCGGTCCTGAGGTGAGCAGGCCGAGGGCGCCCCCGACGGCCGGCAGCCCGCCCCACAGCGCGACCGCCCGGCGGCGCGCCCGCGCGTCGAGGAAGACCCGGCCGACGAGGGCGAGCGCGGCGGGCGCGGCCAGCGCGGCCCCCGCCCCCTGCACGAAGCGGGCGGCCACCATCGTCGCGAACCCCGCGGCCAGCCCGGCCCCCGCCGAACCGGCCGCGAACACGGCCGTGCCGATCACGAACGTCCGGCGGTGCCCCGCGATGTCGCCCAGCCGCCCGCCGAACAGCAGCAGCCCGCACAGCGACACCGGGTACGCGCTGCTGACCAGGGCCAGCCGTTCCGCGTCGAGGTCGAGGGACCGGCCCACGGACGGCAGCGCCACGTTGAGCACCATCATCGCCATCATCAGCGCGATCTGGACCGCGGCGAGCAGCGGGAACGCCCACCGCGCCGCGCGCGCCCCACCGTTCAGGACGGCGGTCCCGGCGCGTCCGCGTCCGTGTCCGCGTCCGCCGATGCCTCGGTGGCGCGGGCGTGGGCCCGGCCGCGCAGGCTCAGCAGGACGGAGGCACACAGCGCGGAGAGCACGGAGCCGAGCAGGACGGCCACCTTCACATGCTCCTCCAGCTGCGGCGCCTCCGTGAAGGCCAGCTCGGCGATCAGCAGCGACACGGTGAACCCGATCCCGGCGAGCATCGCGCCGCCGAGCACGTCCGGCCAGGTCAGCGACGGGTGCAGCCGTGCCTTGGTGAAGCGCGCGGTCAGCCAGGTGGCACCGAAGACGCCGATCACCTTCCCCGCGAGCAGGCCGAGCGTCACGCCCAGCGCCTCCGGCTCGTGCACCATGTCGGCGAACGTGTCGCCCGAGACCTCGACCCCCGCCGCGAACAGCGCGAACAGCGGCACGGCGACGGCGGCGGAGAAGGGGTGGACGATGTCCTCGACGCGCTCGGCCGGCGACTCCTTCTCCAGCGGCCCGGTCGTGCTGCGCAGCAGCATGCCGATCGCCACGCCCGCGATGGTCGCGTGCACGCCGCTGTTGTACATGAGCGCCCAGATCGTCAGGGCCAGCGGCACGTACAGGTACCAGCCGTGCACACCCCTGCGGTGCAGCTGGTGGAAGAGGACGAGCCCGGCGAGGGCGCCGAGCAACGCCCACAGATTGAGTCCCGAGGTGAAGAAGATCGCGATGATGACGATCGCGATGAGGTCGTCGACGATGGCGAGCGTCAGCAGGAACGTGCGCAGCGCGCCCGGCAGGCGGCGGCCGACGACGGCCAGCACGCCGAGCGCGAACGCGATGTCGGTGGCCATCGGCACCGCCCAGCCGCCCATATCGCCGTCGCCCACGCCCACGACGGTGACGTAGACCAGCGCGGGCACGGCCATGCCGCCGACCGCGGCGATGACCGGCAGCAGCGCGGCGGCCGGACGGCGCAGCTCGCCGACGGTCAGCTCGCGTTTCAGCTCGATGCCGGCGATGAAGAAGAAGATCGCGAGCAGTCCGTCCGAGGCCCAGTGCCCGACCGACAGCTCCAGGCCGAGGGCGGGGATGTCCAGGTGGTGGTCGCGCAGCGACAGGTAGTCGTCGGCGATCGGCGAGTTGGCCAGGAAGAGGGCGAGGGCCGCGGCGATCAGCAGGAACACCCCGCCGGTGACTTCCAGGCGCAGGAACTCCGCGACGGAGCGGCGGCTGCGCTCCTCCTCGACGTTCGGGTCCTTGGTCGGGCGGAAGGAAGGCAGGGAGGGACGCGACGCCATGAAGAAGACCTTTCGGGCCGGAAACGGACAAACATCAGCATTTGCCGACCAGACTTCCCGGCGCACCACAGGTCAGACGTGCTCGCCTTGACGCTGTCTTGACACCGTACCCGCAAAAGTCCAGATATTCACTCGCGTCTCAGCTGAGATCGGTGAACGCCTCCACCGCCCGCGTCTTCCCTGTCACGATGATCACATCGCCCTGTTCCACCACCGTCTCGGCCGTCGCGTGCGTGAAGTCCTGCCCCGGCCGTTTGATCCCGACGACCGTCACGCCGTGCTTGGTGCGCACCGCGCTGACGCCCAGCGGCACCCCGGTCGCCACCTCCGGCGCCACCGTCTTGACCAGGGCGTAGCCGTCGTCGAACTCGATGAAGTCCAGCATCCGGCCGGTCACCAGATGGGCCACCCGCTCGCCCATCTCGTACTCGGGCAGCACCACGTGGTGGGCGCCGAGCCGCTCCAGAATCCGGCCGTGCTGGCGGCTGATCGCCTTGGCCCAGATGTTCGGCACGCCGTCGTCCAGCAGGTTCCCCGTGACGAGCATGCTGGCCTCGATGTTCGTGCCGATCGCCACCACCGCCGTGGTGAACTCGTGAACGCCCAGCTGCCGCAGCACCTCCGCGTCGGTGCAGTCGGCCACCGCGACGTGGGTGAGGGCGTCGCTGTGCTGCTGAACGATGCGTTCGTCGTCGTCGACGCCCAGCACCTCCCAGCCGCGGCGCATCAGCTCCTCGGCCAGGGAGCTGCCGAACCGGCCCAGGCCGATCACGGCGATCCGCTGGTCACGGGTGTCGCGCTGCGCGTAGGTCTGGGCGAGGCGTTTGCCGCGCCGGCGGCGCAGCGAGTGCAGATGGTTGCTCATGATTATCCAATGATGGGGCGCTCTTCCGCGAGCTGGTAGCGGCGGGTGCGTTCGCGCAGGGCCAGGGCCGAGACGAGGGTGATCGGGCCCACCCGCCCGATGAACATGAGGACGATGATGATGAGCTGGGCCGGCCCCGGCAGTTCCTGGGTCAGCCCGGTGGTCATGCCCACGGTGCTGAACACCGACACCGTCTCGAAGAGCACGAGGTCGGTGCGGGCGTCCACCATGGCCAGCAGCGCGATCGTCGCCGCGATCACCACGCCCACGCCGAGCAGCGCCACCGTCAGCGCCTGCCGCAGCACGTGCGGCGCGAGCTTGCGGCGGAAGACGCCGGAGGTCGGCTCGCCGCGGACCTCGGCCAGGATCGCGACGCCCAGCACCGCGAACGTGGTGACCTTGATGCCGCCGGCCGTGCCCGCGCTGCCGCCGCCGATGAACATGAGCACGTTGGTGCCCAGCAGCGTCGCCGGCTCCATCGCGGCGATGTCGGTGGCGTTGAACCCGGCGGTGCGGCTGACCGCCGAGTGGAAGAACGCGCCAAGCACCTTGTCGACCGTGCCCATCGGCCCGAAGGTGCTCTCGTTGGACCACTCGAGCCCAAGCGTCAGCAGGAAGCCCGCGAGCAGCAGCGCCCCGGAGACGATGAGCGTCAGCTTCAGGTGCAGCGACCAGACGCGCGACCGCCCGGTGCGGCGGCGCGCGCGGTGGTGCAGCAGCTCGATGATCACCGGGAAGCCGAGGCCGCCGAGGATCACCGCGACCGCCACGGGCACGAGCACCCACGGATCGCCCGCGTAGGCCGTCATATTGTCCGAACGCAGCCCGTGCCCCGAGTTGTTGAAGGCCGTGACCGCGTGGAAGACGCCGTGGTAGAGGGCCCGGCCGAACGGCTCGCCGTGACCGAGTGCGAAGCGCAGCGTGAGGATCGTCGCGGTCACCGACTCCACGACGAGCGTGATCAGCCCCACCCGCAGCAGGACGCCCCGGACGTCACCGATACCGATCTTCGTCTCGGCCTGCGCGTGCAGCGCCATCCGCAGCCGCAGCTTGCCCGCGACGAGCAGCGCGAGCAGCGAGGCCAGCGTCATGATCCCGAAACCGCCGGCCTGGACCAGCAGCAGCGTCACGCCCTCGCCGAAGCCGCTCCAGTAGGTGCCGGGGTCCACCACCGGCAGGCCCGTCACGCAGACCGCGGCCGTCGCGGTGAACAGCGCGGTCAGCAGTCCAGGCGAGGTGCCGTCCGCCGTGGCGAGCGGCAGGGCCAGCAGGGTAGTGCCGATGACGACGGCCGCGGCGAACGCGGTGGCCACCACGCGCGCCGGGTGGATGTCGCTGATCGTCCGGCCCATGGGGGCCAAGAGGGGCGCCACGTCGATCGCCGTTCCGTTCCTGTCCGGTCGTGGTCCGCCCGGTCGGGGCCGGACCGACAACCGGCCCACCCTAACGCCGCCCTGGCACCCGCCCCCGGTTTCTTAACGCGGTCCTGGCACTCGGCGCCGCCCGGCGGAACCGGGGGCCCCGTCCGTGCGTGAGGTATAGGGACAACCGATGAACGGGACAGGGGGCGCGGGCATGGGGGATTTCCTGGAGACCGCGGTCCGGTTCCCGGCCGTGATCTTCTCCCTGCCGCTCGCCGTCGTCCTCGTCTACTGGATGTTCTCCATCGTCTTCGGCGTGGGCACCTCGGTGGCCGACAGCGCGGAGCCGGGCGAGCCGGGCGGCTTCGCCGGGGCGCTGACGCCGCTCGGCCTGGGCGGGGTGCCCGCCGCCATCCCGGTCTCCCTGGTCACGGCCGTGGCCTGGTTCACGGCCATGGCCGGCACCGAGCTGCTCGACGCCGGCTGGCAGCGCGTGGCGACGGTGCCGGTGGCACTGCTCGCCGGGTGGCTCGGGGCGTGGCTGGTCGTGCTGCCGCTGCGCCGCGCGTTCCCCGACGAGACCGGGATCTACCACAAGGACTTCGTCGGCCGGGTGTGCGTCATCCGCACCGGCCAGGTGTCGGCCGCGTTCGGCCAGGCGGAGGTCGCCGCCGACGACGGGGGCACCGCGATCATCCAGGTGCGGGCCGAGGGCCCGGAGGCCGAGGAGCTGACCTCGGGCCGTCGCGCCCTGATCTACGGCTACGAGCCGGAGGGCGCGTTCTTCTGGGTCGCGCCTTACGATTCGGGCGAGTTGGCCCCGGAGGAGAACCGCCGGCCCGTCTGAACGCGTCCTTCACCGTATCGTCCAAGGATCTTCTCATCGTTCAGGGATCTTCACGAGGGGGGCCTCAACCAGCCATGGACACCATTGGCATCAGCCTCGGCGTGCTCATCGCCGTGGTGCTGATCATCGTCATCGCGGTCGTGTTCATACTCACGCGCCTGTTCCGCAAGGTCGAGCAGGGCAAGGCGCTCATCATCTCCAAGGTCCGCAAGGTCGACGTGACGTTCACCGGTGCCCTCGTGGTGCCCGTGCTGCACAAGGCCGAGGTCATGGACATCTCCGTGAAGGCCATCGAGATCGGCCGCACCGGCAAGGAGGGCCTGATCTGCCGGGACAACATCCGGGCCGATATCCGGATCTCCTTCTTCGTCCGCGTCAACAAGACGGTCTCCGACGTCATCAAGGTGGCGCAGGCCATCGGCACGGAGCGCGGCAGCGACCGGGCGACCCTCCAGGAGCTGTTCAACGCCAAGTTCTCCGAGGCGCTGAAGACCGTCGGCAAGCATGTGGACTTCGCCGACCTCTACACCAAGCGCGAGGAGTTCCGCGACCGCATCATCGCGGTGATCGGCACCGACCTCAACGGCTACAGCCTTGAGGACGCGGCCATCGACTACCTGGAGCAGACCCCCCTCAGCGCCCTCGACAAGGACAACATCCTCGACGCCCAGGGCATCCGCAAGATCACCGAGCTGACGGCCGCGCAGCACGTCCTCACCAACGAGTTCAGGCGCACCGAGGAGAAGGAGATCACGCGGCAGAACGTCGACGCGCGCGAGACCGTCCTCGAACTCGAACGCCGCCAGGCCGACGCGGAGATCAAGCAGAAGCGCGAGATCGAGACGACCCGGGCCCGCGAGGAGGCCGAGACCTTCCGCATCCAGTCCGAGGAGCGGCTGCGCGCCCAGACCGCCGCCATCAAGACCGACGAGCAGCTCGGCGTGCAGAACGAGAACCGCGAACGCGAAATCGTCGTCGCCCGCCTCAACCGCGACCGCGTCGTCGCCGTCGAGAACGAGCGCATCGAGAAGGACCGCCTGCTCGAAGTCATCGCGCGCGACCGTGAGACGGAGCTCCAGCGCATCGCCAAGGACAAGGAACTTGAGGGCGAGAAGCGGGAGATCGCCGACGTCATCCGCGAGCGCATCGCGGTGGAGAAGACCGTGGCGCAGCAGGAGGAGGACATCAAGAAGCTGCGCGCCGTCGAGGAGGCGGAACGCGACCGGCAGGCGCTGATCATCCAGGCCGAGGCCGAGGCGCAGGAGCGCCTGGTGAAGGACATCAAGGCCGCCGAGGCGGCCGAGGCCGCCGCCGAGCACCGCGCCCGCGAGACCCTGACGATGGCCGACGCCCGCCGCAAGGCCGCCGATCTCGACGCCCAGTCGGCGATCCGGCTGGCCGAGGGCAAGCGCGCCGACGTCGCCGCCGAGGGCCTGGCCGAGGCCGAGGTGCAGGAGCGCATGGCCGACGCCATCGCCAGGACGCGGCACGCCGAGGCCGAGGCGGCCCGCGAAATGGGCCTGGTCCAGGCGCACGTCGCCAAGGAGAAGGGCCTGGCCGAGGCCGAGGCCACCCGCGAGGGCGGCCTCGCCGAGGCGGGCGCGCTGCGCGAGAAGATGCAGGCGGAGGCCGTCGGCATCAAGGACAAGGCCGAGGCCATGGCCGCCCTGGACGTCGCCAGCCGGGACCACGAGGAGTACCGGCTGCGCCTTGAGGCCGAGAAGGAGGTGCGGATCGCCGGCATCGACGTGCACCGGCAGATCGCCGAGGCCCAGGCCGCGCTGGTCGGCACCGGACTGGAGAACGCCAAGATCGACATCGTCGGCGGCGACTCCGTCTTCTTCGACCGCCTCGTCGGCGCCATCTCCGGCGGCAAGAGCCTGGACGCGTTCATCGACCGCTCCGAGCACGCCCGCACCCTGGCCGGTCCTTGGCTGGACGAGAACGGCTCCACGTTCACCCGCGACCTCGGCGCCATGGTCGCCGGGCTCGGCGCGGGCGGCGTGCGGGACCTGACCCTCGCCGGGCTGCTCACCTCGCTGGCCTCCCGCGGCGGCGACTCCACCGGACAGCTCGGCGGCCTCCTGGACACCCTGCGCGCCCAGGGCCTGGCCGATCTGAAGGTGAGCGACCTGTCCGGCGCGGGCGCCGCACCGCACGCGGCGGCGACCGCCAACAACTCGGTGTCGCTGGCCAAGTAGCGGCCTAGCGGTCTAGCGGTCTAGCGGCCCGCGAGCACACCAGCCAGGCAGTCACCAGTGGGGGGAACAGACGACGTGACCGACGTGACCGACGTGACGGAAGCGGCCGGCGACACCGACGTGGCGGGCGACGGCGGCAGCTACGAGGTCCTGCGCAACCGCATGCTGGCCGCGGCGGACGACCTCGCCCGCCGCGCCGAGGACCTCAACGCCCGCCGCATCCAGGCGTTCGGCGGCCTCGAACTCGAACTCGCCGCCACCGAACGGCTCCGCACCGAACGTCCCGCCGTGCCCAGCGACCTGACCCAGGTCGGCGGGCTGCTGCTGGCCGGGCACCACGACCCGGCCGGCCGCGACCTGCTCACCCTCCACCGCCGCAGCGGCCAGGCCCTGGTCCCGGCACCGCCCGACGCGGTGCCGGGGCTGCTGGCCGACCCCGCGTTCCGGCGGGACCTGGACGAGCTGTACCGCTACTTCCAGCAGGCGCGCCTCACCCGCCTGCGCACCGTGGGCCCGCTCCTGCTCGCCGTCTTCCAGACCGGCGAACAGGCCGCCGACATCCGCGTGCTGCGCTGGCGGCTGCACCCCGAGGGGCACGCCGAATACCTCGACGCCAAGGGCGAACGCGACCACCTGGCGCCCGTCGCCGAGGCCCTCACCTGGACCCCGGCCGCCCGCGAGGACCACGTCGCGGGCAAGTACCCGCACATCGGCGTCCAGGACACCCTGTACGTGTCCACCGTCGGCGGCTCCCTCACCATCAAGACCGAGAACGACACCACCACCCCCGACGGCGTCCACCGCGAGCCCGTCGACGACCCCCTCCAGTCCCTCGCCGACGCGGCCGTCGCCCACGCCCGCGTCGGCCCCCTGCTGCTGCTGCGCGTCCTGCCCTACAACGAGCGGGCGCCGCGCCACCTCGTGCACAACACCCGCACCGGGGAGATCATCCGCCTCGACGGCATCGGCCGGGACTGCCGCGTCCTGCCCGACGACCAGGGGCTGATCTTCGCCGGCGGCTACTACCTGTCCGCCGCGCCCGCCGGCTCGGCCGCGCGGACCTTCGACACCGACACCGACACGGCGGGGCTCGCGTTCGACAGCCTGGTCCGTTCGCCCAACGGCGAGGACCTGCTGTACGTCTTCCGCTCCCACCGCGACGGCGGCACCCTGCTGCTGCCCTACAACCTCATCCGCAAGGAAGTCGTCACCCCGCTGTCCGCCCGCGGCTTCGCCCTCTTCGACGACGGCACGCTCGCGCTGCTGCGCGCCGCCGGCGGCGGCGGTTCCGAGCCGGCCCGCGCCCACCCGGTGCAGCTGTGGCGCACCCCGTTCGTCTCCGAGGCGCACGCCGCGGAACAGCCGAGGGACGACAGCCCGCTGGACCGCATCGGCAACGCCGAGCTGGTGCGCGGCATCTCCGACGCGCTGACCCTCGCCCGGCTCGCCGGCGACCTCGAACCCCGCACCGCCGTCTTCGAGGCCGTCGCCGCCGCCTGCGACCGCCTCACCGACCAGCACCCGTGGCTGCGCCTGCCCGACCTGCCCGACCTGCACGAGCCGGTCGCCGTGCTGCGCGCCACGGCCATCGACGTCGTCGACGAGTACGCGCGCGTCCGGCAGTTGCGCGACCAGGCCCGTTCCGCCGTCGAGGAGGCGGACGCGGACACGACCGCGCTGCTGCGCCGCGCCCGCGGCGAGGCGCACCGCACCGCGGCCGACTGGGTGGAACTGCTGACCGACCTGCGCCGCGCCCAGGGCCGCACCGAGGCGCTGCGCGGCCTGCGCCACGCCGACGCCGCCGCGATCGACGCCATCGCCGGCCGCCTGGACGAGGGGCTGGCCGCCACCGGCCGCCGCGCCGTCGCGTTCCTCGCCAGGCCGGACGCGTTCGACGACACCCTCGCCGCGACCGGTCACCTGGCAGAACGGGCCGGCGCCGCCGACAGCGTCGCGCACACCGAGCCGCTGGCCGCCGAGATCGAGGAACAGGCCGACGCGCTGCGGACCGTCACCGACGTCGTCGGCGGCCTCGACATCGCGGACGCCACCGTGCGCACCGGGCTGCTGACGCGTCTCGGCGAGGTCATGGCCGCCGTCAACCGCGCCCGCGCCGTGCTGGAGGGGCGCCGCCGCGAGCTGGCCGAGTCCGAGGGCCGCGCCGAGTTCACCGCGGAGTTCGCGCTGCTCGGCCAGGCCGTCGTCGCGGGCCTCGCCGCCGCCCGCACGCCCGAGGAGTGCGACGAGCAACTCGGGCGCCTGCTCATCCAGGTGGAGAACCTCACCGCGCGCTTCGGCGCCTTCGACGACTTCCTCGACCGGCTCACCGAGCAGCGCGAGGAGATCTACGAGACCTTCGCCGCGCGCAAGCAGGCCAAGCTCGACGAGCGGGCGCACCACGCGCAGCGGCTCGCCGCCTCCGCCGACCGGCTGCTCGCCACCCTCACCCGCCGCGCCACCGCGCTGCCCGACCAGGACGCCGTCCACACCTACTTCGCCGCCGACCCGCTCGTCGCCCGCGTCCGCGCCACCATCGGCGAACTCCGCGCCGATGGCGGCACCGTGCCCGCCGACGAGCTGGAAGGCCGCCTGGCCGCGGCCAGGCAGGAGGCCGTCCGTGCGCTGCGCGACCGCGCCGACCTGTACGCGGCGGACGGCCAACTGCGGCTCGGGCGGCACCTCTTCTCCGTCACCGACCAGCCCGTCGACCTGACCCTCGTGCCGCACGGCGAGGGGCTCGCGTTCGCCGTCACCGGCACCGACTACCGGGCCGCCGTGGACGATCCTGGACTGGCCGCGGTGCGCCACTTCCACGACCAGCCGCTGCCCTCGGAGTCGCCCGACGTCTACCGCGCCGAGCATCTGGCCGCCCGCGTGCTGCCCGAGGCGCTGAACGGCGGCGACCCGGCGCGGCTCGTACTGGCCGCCGCCGAGTCCGCCTACGACGAGGGCTACGACCGCGGCGTCCACGACCACGACGCGACGGTCATCCTCACCGCGCTGCTGCGCCTGCACCACGGCGCCGACCTGCTGCGGCACCCGCCGGACGTCCGCGCCGCCGCTCAGCTGTTCTGGGCGCACGGCTGCGCCGACGCGCAGCGCGCCGCCTGGGCGACCCGCGCCCAGTCCCTCGCGCGCGCCCGCGCCGCCTACGGCGCCGCCGCCGAGCCGCCCGCCGCCGCCCTCGCCGCTGAACTGGCCGCCGCCGTGGCCGGTTTCACGCCCGACGAGGAGGTTCCCGCGGCCGTCGGCAGCTACCTCTTCGAGGAACTGGCGCGCGGCGGCCCGGTCTTCGCGACCGGCCCCGCGGCCCGCGCGCTCCTGGACGACTTCCGCGCCACGACAGGTCCTGGCGGCGTCAAGGAGCTGACCCGCGAACTCGCGGGCCTGGGCGATGACATGCCCGCCCGCCGCCAGCTGCTGACCGCCTGGCTCGGCGCGTTCGCCGCGAGCACGGGCCGCGGCACCACCGACCTGCCGGAGGCCGTGGCCGTCGAACTGTGCTCCACCGCGCTCGGCCACCGCTTCGTCGACGCCCCGCTGACCGCCACCGCCGACGGGCTGCTCGGCAGCCACCCCAGGATCGACGGCGGCGGACTCACGCTGCGCCTGGACGAGTTCCTGACCCGCACCGAGCGGTTCCGCACCGTCCGCGCGCCCGCGCACCGCGCCTACACGCGGCGCCGCAACGCGCTGCTCGACGCGGAGAGGACCCGCATGCGGATCGCGGCCCACCGCCCGCGCGTCATGCCCGCGTTCGTCCGCAACCGCCTCCTGGACGAGGTGTATCTGCCGCTCATCGGCGACAACTTCGCCAAGCAGCTCGGCACCGCGGACGACGCCCGCCGCACCGACAGCCAGGGCCTGCTGCTCCTGCTGTCCCCGCCCGGCTACGGCAAGACCACGCTCATGGAGTACCTGGCGGCCCGCCTCGGCCTGGTCTTCGTCAAGGCGGACGGCCCCGCCCTCGGCCACGGCACCACCTCCCTCGACCCGGCCGCGGCCCCCGACGCCGCCGCGCGCCGCGAGGTCGAGAAGATCAACTTCGCGCTGGAGATGGGCAGCAACGTGCTGCTCCACCTCGACGACATCCAGCACGTCTCGCCCGAGCTGCTGCAACGCTTCATCCCGCTGTGCGACGCGCAGCGGCGCGTCGACGGCGTCCGCGCCTCCGACGGCTCGACCGCCACGTTCGACCTGCGCGGCAAGCGGTTCGCGATCTCCATGGCGGGCAACCCGTTCACCGAGTCCGGCACCCGCTTCCGGCTGCCCGACATGCTGGCCAACCGCGCCGACGTGTGGAACCTGGGCGACATCACCGCCGGCCGCGCCGACCTCTTCGCGCTGAGCCACATCGAGAACGCCCTCACCGCGAACCCCGTCCTCGCGCCCCTCGCCGGCCGCGAACGCGCCGACACCGACCTGCTGGTCCGCCTCGCCCGCGGCGACGCGGGCGCGAACGCCGACCGGCTGAGCCACCCCTACACCCCGGCCGAACTCGACCGCGTCCTGGCCGTCCTGCGGCACCTGCTGCACGTCCAGCGCACCGTGCTCGCCGTCAACGCCGCCTACATCGCCTCCGCTGGACAGGACGACGCCACCCGCACCGAGCCCCCGTTCCGCCTCCAGGGCTCCTACCGCGACACCAACGCGATCGCCGCCCGCATCGCGCCCGTCATGAACGAGGCCGAGCTGGACGCCCTCATCGACGACCACTACACCGCCGAGGCCAGGACCCTCACCAGCGGCGCCGAGGCGGCGCTGCTGAAACTGGCCGAGATCAGGGGCCGCCTGACCCCGGAGCAGGCCGAACGGTGGGCCACGGTGAAGCGCGCCGGAGCGGCCGGTCGGGGGGCCGTTCGGGGGGCCCGCCGGCTGTGAAACCGAGTCCGGAACAGTCGAGTTGGGTACAGTCCGGCCGGGCACCGCCGCATCCGGATGTTCGACCGGGACGGGTGCGACATCGGAACACTGGTCTGGAAGGTCTGCGACGCCTGCCGCGTCGGGAGCATCAATAAAATCTCCATCACCACTGAGCACCAGCGCCAGGGCATCGGCCGCCGCCTGATCCACCGGGCGCTCGCCGACGGCCCCGGCTACACCTGGCAGACCACTGGCCAGTCCCCGGAGGCGAAGTAGTTCTTCCCTGTACTGGAGAAGGAGACAAGCACTCCGCGATGTCTGTGGTGCGGCGGGTTCGCCGCCGCCCGTCGGTGTGCGGGGTCTGGCGGACCTGGCCTGCCTTGGGGGCGAATCGTCGTCGCCCACGCGGTGCTCGTCAGGCGGCGACGGCGCCGGTGCGCACCGCGAACTCCCGCAGGCCGGGCAGGCTTCCCGGGGTGTAGAGAAGATCGGCGGTGAGCGTGCGGATTGCGGGGCGTTGCACTTCTTCGGGCGCGGTGCGCTCGATGGCTCGCAGGGCGCTGAAGGTACGGCGTCCGTCGCCGAGTTGGTGCCACATGCGGGCCGTGTCGGTGAGGTAGCGCGCGACCCTTTCGGTGTTGGCCAACTGCGTGGGGTCGACACGGTGGACGTACGGTACGGCGTCGTCGGGGGTGCCGAGGACGGTGAGGCTGCTGATCCGGTACATCGAGACTTCGGCAGGACTCGCCGAGATCGTGAAGAGACCCGCGGGCTTTCCGCTCCGGGAAATGGGGATGCGGCCAGCTGTCTCCTCCGCCTCCTGGAGCAGGTCGAGCGCGGTGCTGCGGCGCCCCCCGGACGCGGCCGTGTAGGCGGCGGTCATGAGCAGACAGACACGGGCGGCCAGGGTGTCGGCCTGCGGCCTCCCCTTCTCGGCGACCAGCGAGGTCGCGGTACGGGCCAGGAAGTCCACGGCGGCCGAGCTGCGTCCGGCACGGCGCATGGTGATGGCCAGGACCCGCGCGGCGTCGCTGAGGGGCCGCGGGTCGCCGCTGGCCCGTGCGGCGATGAGCGCCCGGTCAGCGGTGGCCCACGCGGCTTCGGAGTGCTGCTTGACGGCAAGTTCGGTGGCCAGGACATAGGCGCGGGCAACGGCCGCCTGGGCGCGCTCGCGCGTGCGGCCGGTGGCGGCGTCCCGGGTTGCCTCCGCCGTGGCGATCAGCGGGGGAAGGGCACCGCCGAGGGCGGCGTAGCGGGCGCTCGAGAACATCCCGCGGGCTCTTGCGAGCCCGTCGGCGAGATCGCTCAGGCTTGTCGGTCTTCCGGTCACCGGCTCGAACAGGGCCCGTTCCATGGCGGCGGCCGGGTTCTGGGCAGCCGGTTCTGCCGCAGCAGCATCGGAGCCGGTCCCGGCGATCAGACCGGCGCTGAGTCCCAGCGCTCCAGTCATCAGTTCCCGACGTCGCACATCGTCCTCCAGCTCGGCTTCGGTCACCTTAGCGGCCGTCATCTGCGGGACGGGCGCATTGCGGCGAGCCGGGTGATCAGCGCTGCCTGTCTTGTCGGCAAGGCCCAGCAGGGAGAAAGGGATGGCGAGGCCCGCGGCGATCCGCGTCAGGACATCGACACTCTGGACCTGGCGTAGGCCCCGTTCGATCGCGCTGACGTCGGACTGGGCGAGTCCGGTCAGGGAGCCCACGGTGGTCTGACTGGCGCCTGTGTATTGCCGAAAGTGTTTGATCACGGCGGCGAGATCGCGTGCTGCGAGGGCGCGTCGCGCCTTCTCGTGGTCCCACAGATCGACGGGAACGACTAACGGGGAATGGCTGCGCACGGTGATCTCCCCCCTTTGGGACAGCGGTGTGGCCTTGCCTCAGAGTAATGGCGCCATGACCCGCCGTCAGGGCTTTGGCCGGGACGCCAGGGGCCCGTCCTATAGGGCCGTCGGATGGGTTTCCTCCTCGTTTCTTCCCAGGCTGTGAGTGCACAGCGAACCTTCCGCGCAGCGGCCGGTGGCCGTCCGGCTTCCGCAGCTCTGCGCTGGGCTCATTCCCTGGTCGAAGGAGCGTTCCGACATGCCGCAGCCGCCTTCTCCGCCCCCGCCGCCGCCCCCGCCGGGTCCGATCCCGACGCCGCCCCCGCCGGGTGGCGGTTCGCAAACCCTCGGCACCAGGCCGTGCGTCCCGTTTCCGGCAGGCCGCACGGCCGCTGCCTCAAGCGCTGGCATCGACAAGGAAAACCTCGTGCAGGGAATCATCGTGCTGAACCCCGATGAGTTGGGGCAGGACCCCGCTGTCGGCATGGATGTGGCCCTCTCCCTGGGCGTGGGCCACCTGGAGATTCGTACGGCCTACGGCTCGAACGCCCTGGCCCTGGACGACGAGCAGCTTCGCGGGGTCCGTCGGTTGGCCGACGAACGGGTTCTGCGTGTGGCGGCGCTGGCGTCCCCGCTGTGGAAGTGGTGCCGTCCCGAGGCCGTTCCCGGCAAGGTCGACTGCTTCGGCTTCCCCACGCAGGTGCCGGCCGAGGACCGGGAACGCTGGGTGGACCGCGCGCTCGCCGTTGCCGACATCCTGGGCACCGACCGGGTCCGCGTCTTCTCCCACCTGTCCGTGGGCGAGCAGACGGAGACGTTCCGGGACGACCCGCTGCTGACATACGCCCTCGAAGCAGCGAAGCGGGCCGGGGTGCGGCTGCTGCTGGAGAACGAGCCGGTGTGCACGGTCGCCGAACCGGCACCGCTCCTGGACGTGCTCCGCGAGCACACCGGCCTGGCGCTGTGGCTCGACCTGGGGAACCTGTACGAGGTCGGCTACGGCACGGCGGAAGCCGTCGAGGTCCTCGCCCCGTACGTCGAGTACGTGCACGTCAAGGACTATGTGCCGTGCGACGACGGCATGAAGCAGTTCGTGGCGGCGGGTGCCGGCGACGTGCCGTACGCGGACCTGCTTCCCGTCCTGCACCGGGTGCGGCCGGTGCTGCCGTACGCGCTGGAGACGCATGTGCGCGAGAGTCCGGGCGATGCGCTGACGCGTGGCGCGATGTTTCTGCGCGGTGCCGTCCCGGGCGGTCTGGCATGAGGCGGGTCCTGCTCATCGGTTCGGGGGAGGTCGGAGCCAAGCACGCCGAGGCCGTGACCCGCACCGACGGGATGGACCTGGTGGGCGTCGCCGATCCCTCTCCGGTCGTTGCCCCGCCTGTCGGGGTACCGCTGCTCGCCCGGTGGGAGACGGCGCTGGAATCCCTCGCGCCGGACGTGGTCGTGGTGGCGACGCCGCCCGGCACTGCCCTGGTGGCCGCACGCGCCGCCGCGCGGTCCGGCGCGGCCGTTCTGGTGGAGAAGCCGGTCACGCTCGATCCCGCCGATCTGACGCCGGCACTGGAGGACCGGCGGATCTTCGTCGCCCTCCAGCCACATTTCGCCCCCGGACTCGCCGGTCTGCTCACCCAGGCGCCGACGGTTCGCCGGGCTGCGGTGACGCTGGTGTGCCGCCGGGACCGCGCCTACTACCGGAGTTGGCGCACCCGGTACGCCACCGCCGGGGGCGTCCTGCACCAGCAGGCCATCCACGGCCTGGCCCTCGCCCTGCGCCTCCTGCCACCCGAGCCCATCACCTCCTGCACCGCCGAGTTGCACCGCCTACGGCAGTGGGCTGAATCCGAGGACCGCATCACCGCGACGGTGGCGTTCGAGGACGGCGCACTCCTGACGGTGGACGCCCGGGTCGACAGCGTCGTCCAACCGCGGCGCCACGAGGTGACGCTGCGCCTGGACGACGGACAGCACGTGCATGTGCGCGGCCGGAACCTCGAAGCCGGCCTCGGAGATCCGCTGTCCGCGCCCGACGATCTGGCGCTGCGCCAGACCATGTACCGGGCCCTGCCCGCCCGTGAAGCCCTCGCCCGCTACATCAGCGGCCTCCCCACCCCGCTGACCGGCCCCAGCGGAGCACCGTACGGTCTGGTATGGCAGCTGGACGGCCTCCCGCTCGCCCGCTGGCGGACCCACCTGATCGCGCGGCTCGAACAGCATCCGTACACCTACCTGTTCGCGCCCGACCCACAGACCGCCGCCGACCTCATCACCGGGGAGTACCTGTGACGCCGAAATCCGCCGCCGCGATCCTGCCCAGCCGTAACGAACCCGCCACTATCGCCGTCGTCACCGCGGCCGTCGACGCCGCGCTGAACGACCCGCGCGCGGTCATCATCCACGCCGACTCCTCCGACCACCCCACTACCAGTAAACGATTCACCGCTACCCCCACCCACGCCCGCAAGATCAGCCTCCCCAACCTCCCCCGGGGCAAGGGCGCGCAGATCCTGGAGGCGCTCGCACACCTGCCGGACACGGGCGGCCCCGTCCTCATCGCTGACACTGACACCCGCAACCCCGACCCCGACGTGTACCGCGACCTCCTCGTACACGGAGAACGCGGGTTCGCCATCGCCGACTACCCGCGCTTCTGGGACGAGGCCAACTTCACCTCGCACATGGCCCGCCCGCTGATCGCAGCCACCACCGGCCTCGACGTCCCCCAGCCGCTCGCCGGGGACCTCGCGCTCTCCGCCCTCGCCATCCGTGCCGTACGAGCCGCCGTCAACACGATGAACGCCCAACTGCGCCTGGCTGTCGACGGATACGGCATCGATGCGTTCCTCCTGCTGACGGCCGCACCCACCGGGCGCCTCACCTCCGTCCCCGTGCAGACCCCGAAGACGCACGCGGCGTCGTTCCCGCACCTGCAACAGATCTACGACCAGGCCGTGCCGGTCCTTCTGGCTCTCACCGCCGACTGGCCCCACCGGCTCGTACCGGGAGCGAGTGCTCCGCCTTACCGTCTCGCGCACCGCACTCTCGAGCCCCATCGCCGCGCCGCCATGCTGGCCACGCTCGATGCATTCGCACCCCTGGACCCCCGATACGATGCGTGTTCGTGGTCGGTGGCGGTAGCCGATGCCTGGCACTCCGTCAGGAACGAGGCGGCCCCTCACGAGGCAGCCCACGGATTGTGGCCGCACTACGTCCACCGCGTCCGTACCTGGCTGACCGCCGCGACACCGCCGAACGAAAGGGCGGCGCAGCTCGCCGCCGCCCACACCCGGCTGTTCGGTGTCCTGACCGCCCACTCCACCCGGAGCCGCATCTCATGAGCACCACGACCGGCACCTTCTGCGCGTTCGCCCTGGAACCTTTCCCCACGATCGCGCGCGGCGATGACCTCTCCGGCGTCATTACGGACGTCCTGTCCGCCCAGGCCACGGATTTGCAGGACGGTGACGTGATCGTTGTCGCCTCGAAGGTTGTCTCGATCGCTGAGGGGCGATTCGTCGATCTCGCAGGTGTGACGCCCAGCCCGGCCGCCCTCGACCTGTCCGCACGCACTGGCAAACCGGCCGAGATCGTGGAGCTGATTCTCGGTGAATCCAGCGAGCACTTCGTGGCCGGAGAGCGCGGGCCGATCATCGCTCGGCATCACCTGGGGTATGAACTGACGTCAGCCGGCATCGACCGCGCGGGGGCCGACGGGGCGTGGCTGCTGCCCAAGGACCCCGACGCGTCCGCCCGCGCGCTGCGCGACGCGGTCACGGCGTTCAGCGGCGTCACCGTCGCCGTGGTGATCGCCGACTCCGACGGTCGCGCGGACCGGCGGGGCGCCACTGTCATCAGCATCGGGGCTGCGGGCATCGCACCGCTGCGCGTCACTGAGCACGCCGAGCCCGGCGGGAAGACGAAGCGGCAGGAGGAGACCCTGACTGACCTGGTGGCCGCGGCAGCCGGCCTGATCCTCGGACAGCGAGGCCGCGGCGCCCCCGTCGCCGTGCTGCGGGGCATCGGCTACGAGCGCAGCGACGAAGGAGTGGCCGCGATGCTCCACCACGCGCCGTGACACGCCTCGCGCTGCTCGGGTCCCCCGTCGACGGCGCGCTGTCGCCTGTTCTGCACCGAGCGGCCTATGCGGCGATGGGCCTGCCCTGGACGTACCACGCGATCGAATGCCAACCACAAGATCTGCCGCGCTTCCTGGGTGCCCTCGACGGCAGTTGGCGTGGCTTCTCGCTGACCATGCCGCTCAAGCGGACTGTTGTTCCGCTGCTGGACGAGGCGTCGGAGACGGTCATGCGGATCGGCGTCGCGAACACCGTCGTCGTGACACCCAGCGGCCGACTCCTCGGGGAAAACACCGACCTCCACGGCATGATGCAGGCCCTGCGCGAGGCAGACATGACCACCGCCACCACCGTCACGGTGCTCGGTGCGGGGGCGACGGCCTGCACAGCGCTCGCCGCCGGACGTGAACTGGGCTGCGATCACGTAGTCGTGATCGCCCGCGACACAGGCAGGGCGAGTTCCCTGCTCGGCCCGACGGCCGAACGAATCGGCATCAATATCAGCATCAAGCCGTGGACAGCCGCCGTCCATCACCTTGCCGTCGACCTCGTCGTATCCGCTCTGCCGCCCCATGCCACGGATGCTCTCGCCGCGCTGTGGCCACGAGGCACCGGCACCCTCATGGATGTCGTCTACCGTCCCTGGCCCAGTCGTTTTGCGCACGCCGCCCAAGAAGCCGGGCGGAGCATAGTGGGAGGGCTACCGATGCTCGTACACCAAGCCGCACGACAAGTCATCGTCCAGACAGGACTCTCCCCAGCTCCGGTCATCGAGATGCTGCTGGCCAGTCAACGCGAGATCCAATAGTTCGAGTGACGCCGACCAAGCCGTCCCGGAAGACCGGATTCCCGGACTCACAGGCCAAGTCCGCGGCCCTCCGTCACCGAGGCCGAGCTGGACGCCCTCATCGACGACCACTACACCGCCGAGGCCAGGACCCTCACCAGCGGCGCCGAGGCGGCGCTGCTGAAACTGGCCGAGATCAGGGGCCGCCTGACCCCGGAGCAGGCCGAGCGGTGGGCCACGGTGAAGCGCGCCGGAGCGGCCGGTTGAGCCCCGGTCCGCCGGGCCTTCAGCCCACCAGCCGCATCGCCGCCACGACGCCGAACGCGATCGCGAACAGCGCGACGATCCGCATCGCGCCGGGGCCGACCCAGCGCCAGTACGCGCGCCGCGCCCACGGCGCGTCCGGCGGCAGCGTGCGCAGCACCTCGGCGGGGGAGCGGCGGCCCCCGCCGGTCAGCTGCCACGTGCGCTGCGTGTGCAGGGCGGGCACGCGCCACGGCGGAACGCCCGCGTCCCGGCTCAACCGGTGCCGCAGGTAGGCGAGTTCAGCGTGCCAGCCGGCCTTCTGCGTCCGCGAGACCCGGCCCTCGTCCCCGCTGCGCCACTTCTGCGCACAGAACCGGAAGCACACGCACCAGCCGCCGACCAGCGGAATCCCGACCAGCACCACCGGCCAGACCTCGCCCGCCACGAGCGGCAGCATCAGCGTGATCAGGGCCGTCGGCACCAGCACGATGCCGAGCACGCCCATCGCGGCCGACCAGCGGAACGTGCGGAACGGCGCCCCGTACATGTGGCGGGCCACGTCGCCCGTCGTGTGCACGCCCGGCACCTCGCCGGCCGCCGACGAGGCGGTGAACAGCCGCTCGATGCGGGCCCGTTCGCGCTCCTCGGCCGCCGCGTCCCCGGCCGCCGCGTCCCCGGGCGCCGCGGGCAGCGCGTACAACTGGTCGAGCACCGCGGTCCGCTCGGCCGCGGCGGCCCGGTACGCCTCGCCGACCGGGCCGTGCGCGGGGTGCAGCCGGCGCAGGCCGAGCCACCCCGCGTACAGCGCGCCGCAGCTGACGGGCACGCCGGGCAGCAGCAGCCACCCGTAACGGGACAGCTCGGTCAGCGGCGCGGACACCAGCGGCAGCACCACGAGCGAGGCGGCGAGCACCGAGCCGAGCGCGAGCAGCAGGGCGCCGCCGCCGGAGCGCCGCAGGTGTTCGCGTTCGAGCCCGGTCAGCCGCTCGTTGCGGGCGCGCAGCTCGGCGAGCAGCGGCTCGTCGCTCACGGCGACCTCACTTCGGCCCTGGCCGGGACCGTGCCCTGCCGCTTCGCGGCCTGCTCCCGTTCGGCCGCGTCGAACGACAGATGGCGCGCCACGTACGCCAGGTGCCCGCTGTAGGTGTCGAGGAACCGCAGCGTCGGGGTGGCGATCGAGACGTAGACGCTGTAGTCGCGCGGCGCGGGCACGGCCAGTTGCAGGAAGCCGACGCCGATCGCGGGCGGCGGCCCGGTGCGCGTGTCGTCGGCCTCGGCGCGGGGGAACGTCACCGACCGCAGCGAGATCGACGTCACGCCGGGGCCGCAGGGCAGCCGGGACGCCAGCAGCGTGTCCTGCGGGCCCTGCAGCCCCTTCGCCTCCGGCTGGTCGATGTCCGCAGGCTTCTCGGTGGCCTGGCCGAAGTACTCCTCCTTCTTCGCCTGGTAGATGCTCTCCGCCGTGACCAGCGCGCTGTCGTGGCGGGTGGCCAGGACCGCGACGCTGAGGAAGCCGAGGCTGAGCGCGCCGTCCTCAAGGCCCGCGCACAGCGCCGACTTGACGACGCCGTCGCGGCTGATCAGCGGGTGCAGGCGGGGCAGGTGTTGACTCACCTCGGCGAGCACCTCCTCGGGCGCGCCGGGCAGCAGCCGTCGCACGGCGTCGCCCCACTCGTCCGGCGAGGGCGTGTCCGGCAGCGGCACGTAGTCGTCCGGGATGCGCGAGACGAACGCGTAGTCCAGCGCGGAGACGACCTCCTCCGCGCCCGGCCCGTCCGGTCCGTCCGGCCCGTCCGGTCCGTTCGGCGTGGTCACGCGACCACCCCCACGTCCTGCCGGGACAGGCCGCTGGTGAAGGCGGTCCCGGCCGAGGTCAGGGCCTGCGAGGCGTTGAACGGGCGGGTGCCGGGGGAGGCCGCCGACGCGGCCTGCGCGTCCCCGCCGTTCTCGCTCATCGCGTCGCCCACCGTGTCACCCGCGGAGATCCCCAGGTCCCCGAGCGGGCCGATGACCGGGATGTCGTTCCAGGTGGTGCCGTCGGCCTCCATGCGCCGGTTCTGGCTGGCGCCCCACGCGCCCAGGCCCCCGATCAGGCCCACGACCTCGAACATGCGTCCGGAGGCCAGCATCACCCAGCCGTCCATGCTCTGCCCCACGCCGCGGAACCAGTTGCCCGCGCCGCCGATGGCGCGCATCGACCGCCCGGCGGCGATGCCGACCCGGCCCGCGTTGGCGAACGCGCCCCCCACGATGCCGATACCGGCCGCGAACACGCCGATCGCGTCCAGGCCCAGGTCCATCCAGCCGACGTCGGCGCCGCCCGCCATGGCGATGCCGTGGAAGACCAGCGCGCCGAGCGAGGCCCACGCGCCGATCGTCGCCGCCCACGAGCCGATCGCCACCACCAGCGCGGGCAGCGCGGCGCCGCCGGTGACCGCGATCAGCGTGGCGATCAGGATGACCGCGCAGATCACCCCGGCGATGGCGGCGATATCGCTGAACAGGTCGCCGATCAGCTTCCAGGTGTTCGGGTCCATGAGGAACTCGACGACGCCGCCGATGAAGTCGCCGATCTTGTCGAACAGGCCGGGCTCAGGCGGCGCCTCGTCAGCGGCGTTCGCCAGCCGTCCCGCGGTGGCGTCGGAGGCGGAGATGTACTCGGAGTTCAGGCCCTGGGCCCGGCTCCTGATCTCCTCCAGCGCCGCGTTCGCCGAGGTGAGGGCGCCCTGCCGGCGTTCGGCGTCCTCCTCGTGCCGCTCCAGCTCGTCGTCGTCCATCCCCTCGGTGTCCGAAGGCAGCCCGTCGACCTGCGCCTGCGCCGAACTGACCGCCTGCTGGGCCGAGGCCGCCTCCTCCTCCAGGGCCCTGGCCCTGGCCTGGAAGCCGTCCAGGTCGTTCGCCCACTGCTCCAGGGCCCTGGCCGCGGTGTCCAGGGAGTTCACGGCCCGCTGGAGGTAGGGCGGCAGCTCGTCGAACGACTCGGAGAACGCGTCGGCGGAACGCCCCACCCAGATGCCGTTGGAGGAGTTGATCGCCGAGAGCGTGGTGTGCGTCGTGGAGCCCTGACTGGTGACATCGCGGATGGTCCGCGCGACCGTCTCCGCCGCGTCCAGGTCACCGGGGCACGGGTCGAAACCGAGGTGCGGGTAACGGTCGCTCACGCCGCACCGCCGCCCTCGCGCAGCGCGCGCTCCAGGTCCTCGTCCGTGACGTTGAAGGTGTCGGCCGCGTTGTTGGCGACGTCGCCTATGCCCCGCGCCAGCTCGGAGAGCTGGCCGAATCCGTAGTCCCAGGAGTCCGCGAACTCGTTGCACCGGCCGGACAGCGCCGGCGGACCGATCCGGCCGGCGTCCGTGTCGGCCAGCGAGCGCGACGCGGTGCGCATGTCCTCGCCGCTCGACTCCAGTTTCCTGGCGAGTTCCCGGACGTCGTCCTCCAAAAAGCGCAGAAATGACACGATGTCCTCCCCGTATCCGCACATGACTGTGGTAAGCGGAACCCCGCCGTCCATCCGTGCCCTGGGCTCGGGTGCCAGAACACGATGGCCCGCGGGGGCCGTTCGGCGACAGGGAAGACACCCGAGCGTTATTCGACGGTTGCAGTCCCGGGGTGATCGGGAAGAAACGGGTCGGGAACGTCACGAAACCTCCCCCATATCCGCACGCCGGGAAAAACCGGCCCGGCCACGGCGCATGCGGAAACGCCGGAAGGGCGGCGCCCGGCGCGCATGATGCGCGCGCCTGGCTCCGCCCTTCCGGGATGCGGGAGGTCAGCCGCGGATGGCGCTCTCCAGACCGGTGTCGGTCTCCTCCATCGTGTCGGCGGCCGTCTTCAGGAACTGGCCCATGCCCTGGAGGCCCTCGAGCACCTTCTTGGCACCCTGGGTGAACTCACGGTACGACTCGTCGAAGGCACGCGACGAACGCGACGTCACGTAGCCGTCGGACACCAGGCCGTCGATGAAGCTCTGGAGCTCCTCCAGCTTCGCGTCCATGGTCTCGTACTCGGAGATGAGCCGATCGCCGGCCGTCCGCATCTCGTCATATGTCACCTTGATGTCAGACATACGGTTCCCCTCCTCTGTGGGGCGGAGGGCCGCTCCCCCCGCTGTACTCCGATGAGCGACGTGGCCCCCCGTGTCCTGGCAGCGCCACGGCCACAATCAGACTACGTCCGCCGAGCACAGGACGATACCCCCGGTCAAGAGGGCCCTTTCCGTGCCTCGGTGACTCCTAGGACGCCAGACGTTCCCCGGCGGTTGCACCCGGGGCAGGGCCAGTCCCAGCACCCGTTGTCACACACACGCAAGATGCGATTATGGTCATGTCCAGCGAAGCACCTTGCTGTGTCAATACGGGAGGAACAGCGTGCGCCTGACCCTGACAGTCGTCGACCCGGTCGGGGGGCAAAGTGCCGACACGGTGATCGACGCGGCCCCCGAGACACAGATCGGGGACCTCACCCCCGAGTTCACCCGCCTCGTCGGGAGCCGGTTCAGCCAGCAGGCGGCGATGGCGGGCCCCGGCGGGATGCAGGACCCGGGCGGCGCCGCCCACATATTCGTGAACGGCGACTACGTCGATCCCGCGCTGACCCTGGCCCAGTCGCCGCTGCGCGAGGGCAGCGTCGTCAGCCTGCACAACCCCAGCGGCTGCTGGCCGGGCGAGCCGGCCGGCGTCGTCGAGTTCCGCGTCGTGGGCGGCCCGGGCGCCGGTGCCGTGCACCGGCTCGGCACCGGGCGCGTCGAGATCGGCACCGGCCAGCAGATGCACATCCGCGTCGACGACCCCACCCTCCCCGAGCACGCCATGACGCTGCGCGTCGCCGGGGACGGCACCTGCAAGGTCACCGTCTACAGCGAGACCCAGCCGACCCTGGACGGCGAGCCGTTCACGCACACCGAGGGCGACCGCGCCGACTGGAAGCTGGGCAAGCAGCTGGCCGTCGGCGACGCGCTGTTCGAGCTGACGCCCTACTTCCCGCCCGACGCGGCCCTCAAGGTCTCCGAGGACGGCGGCGGCCTCGACTACAACCGCCCGCCGCGCCTCCTGCCGCCCGAGCGGCAGACCGCGTTCACGCTGCCCAAGCCGCCCGGCGAACGGGAGCGGCGCCCGATTCCCTGGCTCATGGCGATCCTGCCCGTCGTCGGCGCGGTCGCCATGGCCAGCCTCACCGGCCGCTGGCTGTTCCTGGCCATGGCGTTCATGAGCCCGATCATGCTGCTGTCCAACTACTTCATGGACAAGAAGCGTGGCCGGATATCGCATGCCCAGAAGCTTGAGGAGTACCGCGAGCGCAAGGCCAGGATCGAGAAGGACGCCAGGGACGCGCTGATCGCCGAGCGGTTCGCCCGCCGGCACGCCGCGCCCGACCCGGCCACCGTCCTCACCCAGGCAACCGGACCCCGCACCCGCCTGTGGGAGCGCCGCCGCACCGACGAGGACCACCTGCTCCTGCGCATCGGCACCGTCGAGCTGGACTCGGAGGTCGTGCTCACCGACCCCGAGCAGGACGAGCACAAGCGCCAGGTCTTCTGGAAGATCGCCGACGCGCCCGTCACGCTGCCGCTGCGCACCCTCGGCGTCGTCGGCTTCGCCGGCCAGGGCGACACCGCACGGTCCCTCGCCCGCTGGGCCGTCAGCCAGGTCGCCGTCCTCCAGAGCCCGGTCGACGTCCAGTTCTTCCTGCTGACCGACGGCTCCGGCCAGTACAGCTGGGACTGGATGCGCTGGCTGCCGCACGCGAGGCCAAGCGCGGAACACGAGGTCAACGCGCTCATCGGCACCGACGCCGAGACGATCGGCGCCCGCATCGCCGAGCTGACCGGGCTGCTGGACGCCAGGAAGAAGGCCGCCAGGGAGGCCGGTTCCCGCGGCGGCCTGTTCAAGGACCCCGACATCGTCGTGGTGCTCGACGGCTCCCGCCGCATGCGGTCCCTGCCCGGCGTCATCCGGCTGCTGCGCGAGGGCCCCGAGGTCCAGATCTACGCGCTGTGCCTCGACGACGAGGAACGATTCCTCCCCGGCGAGTGCCAGGCCGTCGTCATCGCCGAGCCCAACCCCGACCGCGTCAGCCAGGGCGGCACCCGCAACCCCGGCTACGCCACCGGCTTCCACACCTTCCTCGCCGTCCCCGGCGGCGGCCCTGGCCAGATGCCCGGCCAGTCCGCCGGGCCCGCGCCGGTCCAGGTCGCCGACCGGCTCCGCGTCGAACAGACCGGCGCCTGGCGCATCAGGGGCGTGCGGCCCGACTGGGTCAGGGCCGAATGGTGCGAGCTGCTGGCCCGTTCGCTGTCCCCGATCCGCGACATCAGCGGCGAGTCCGAGGACGCGGCGCTGCCCTCCGCCAGCCGGCTCCTCGACGTCCTGGAGATGGAGCCGCCGACCGCCGGCGCCGTCGCCGCCCGCTGGCGGCTCGGCGGGCAGTCCACCGAGGCCGTCATCGGCGAGTCCTACGACGGCGGGTTCGCCATCGACATGCGCCGCGACGGCCCGCACGGCCTCATCGCCGGCACCACCGGCTCCGGCAAGTCCGAGCTGCTCCAGACGATCGTCGCCTCGCTCGCGGTGGCCAACACCCCCGAGAACATGACGTTCGTCCTCGTCGACTACAAGGGCGGCTCCGCGTTCAAGGACTGCGTCCAGCTGCCCCACACCGTCGGCATGGTCACCGACCTCGACAACCACCTGGTCGAACGGGCGCTGACCTCCCTCGGCGCCGAGCTGACCCGCCGCGAACACATCCTGGCCGGCGTCGGCGCCAAGGACATCGAGGACTACCAGGACCTGATGCGCCGCTCACCTGGCCAACTCCAGGCCATGCCGCGGCTGCTCATCGTCATCGACGAGTTCGCCTCGATGGCCCGCGAACTGCCCGACTTCGTCAAGGGCCTGGTCAACATCGCCCAGCGGGGCCGCTCGCTCGGCATCCACCTGCTGCTGGCCACCCAGCGGCCGAGCGGCGTCGTCTCCCCGGAGATCCGCGCCAACACCAACCTGCGGATCGCGCTGCGCGTCACCGACGCCAGCGAGTCCACCGACGTCATCAACGCGCCCGACGCCGGCCTCATCGCCAAGTCCACGCCCGGCCGCGCGTTCGTCCGCCTCGGCCACTCCTCCCTCGTGCCGTTCCAGTCGGGACGCGTCGGCGGGCGCCGCCCTGGCGCCATCGACCCGGCCGTCCGCAGGCCGTGGACCGGCCGCCTCGACTGGAACGACCTGGGCCGCGCCCAGCTCAAGCGCCCGCCGGGGGCCAAGTCGCAGGAGGAGGAGATCACCGACCTCAAGGTGCTCGTCGACTCCGTCATCGAGGCCGACCGGCAGCTCGGCTTCCCCAAGCAGCACAGCCCGTGGCTGCCCGCCCTGCCCGACCAGGTGCTGCTGCGCGACCTGGAGCACCCGATCCCCGGCGGCCCGCTGCCCGCGGCCCCGTTCGGCATCGAGGACCTGCCGGAGCAGCAGGCCAGGCGTTCCGTCGCGATCGACTTCAAGTCCTTCAGCCACATGATCGTCGGCGGCGCGGCGCGCAGCGGCCGTTCCCAGCTGCTGCGCACCATCGCCGGCTCGCTCGGCTGGATCCACTCCGCCGCCGACGTCCACCTGTACGGCATCGACTGCGGCAACGGCGCGCTCAACGCCCTGGTCAAGCTGCCCAACTGCGGCGCGGTCGTCAGCCGCAACCAGACCGAACGCGTGCGCCGCCTCATCCAGCGGCTCCGCAAGGAGGTGGACCGCCGCCAGGAGGTGCTGGGTCAGGACGCGCTGGCCGACATCGGCGAACAGCGCGCCGCCGCCGCCCCGGACAACCGGCTGCCGCACATCGTGGTGCTGCTCGACCGCTGGGAGGGCTGGGTCTCCACGCTCGGCGAGATCGACCACGGCGCGCTGACCGACGAGCTGTACGTCATCCTCCGCGAGGGCGCCAGCGTCGGCATCCACCTGGTCATCACCGGCGACCGTTCCGTCCTCTCCGGCCGGATCTCCTCGCTGACCGAGGAGAAGTACACGCTGCGTCTGTCCGACCGCTCCGACTACTCCAACATCGGCATGCCGGCCCGCAAGGTGCCGGAAGAGATCGCCGACGGCCGCATGTTCCGCAGCCAGGTGCTCACCGAGATCCAGGTCGCGGTGCTCGCCGAGGAGCTGTCCGGCCAGGCGCAGGCCGCCGCCCTGACCGCCATCGGCGACTGGGCCACCCAGCGCGACGCGGCCCTGCCGCGCGCCAAGCGCCCGTTCCGCGTCGACGTCCTGCCCAGCCGCCTCACCTTCGCCGACGCGTGGGGGATGCGGGACACCGAGACCGCCGGCTCGCCGGTGTGGGGCCTCGTCGGCGTCGGCGGCGACGAACTCATGGCCTACGGACCCGACCTGGCCCAGGGCACGCCCGCGTTCATCGTGGCAGGACCGGCCAAGTCCGGTCGCTCCACGGTGCTGACGATGCTCGCCCACTCCTACCTGACCCAGGGCGCCCGCGTCGTCGTGGCCGCCCCGCGGCCCTCGCCGCTGCGCGACCTGGCGGGGCAGCCGGGTGTCATCCAGGTCTTCACCTCCGACGACCTGTCCGAGGCGGACGTGCGGGACGCCATGAGCACGTCCTCGCCGCAGAGCCCCATCGTGTTCCTGGTCGACGACGGCGAGGACCTGCGGCGCTGCGACGGCGGCGACGAGCTGAAGAACATCATCACCAAGGGCACGGAGCTGGGCCGCTACCTGGTCCTCGGCGGCGACGAGGGCGATATCTGCGGCGGCTTCTCCGGCTGGCAGGTCGACGCGAAGAAGGCCCGCCGCGGCGTGCTGCTCTCCCCGGCCTCGCACCGCAGCGGCGAGCTGATCGGCGCCAAGCTGCCGCGCAGCGCGGCCAGCGAACAGCCCACCCCCGGCCGGGCCATCCTGCACCTCGGCGACGGCGTCCCCTTCACGGTGACCACCCCGGCACCGTAACGACCCGGCCCCGGCCATCAGCAGAGGCGGCCGTCCCCCACCGCGGGGGGCGGCCGCCTCCGTTGGCGGGAACCGTTTCGGGACCCCTGCCGGAGCACAGCCTCTACCGTCACGCCCGACGCCTCATGGCCCCGGCTTCCTGCCCGGGGCCGGGGCCGAAGAGGAGATGACTCCCCAAGGAGGAGAACTCGGTGAGACGTGCGCACTTCTACCGTTCGAGGCGCGGAGCGCTGCCGCTGACGGTCGCGTTCCTGGCCGGGGGAACGGGGCTGCTGGTCGCGCCGGCGACGGCACAGGCCGCCGCCGTGGAGGTTACGCCGGATGGCAGTGCCGTCACGGCCAGTACGAGTGATGAGAACGAGCCGGCGAACGCCGTGGACGGCGACTTCGGCACCCGGTGGTCCGGCGAGGGCGACGGCG
>NZ_JAVREV010000015.1:0-222448 GCF_031845565.1 Streptomyces johnsoniae
AAGGCTCCCTGTAGACGACGGGGTTGATAGGCCGGAGATGGAAGCCTGGTGACGGGTGGAGTTGACCGGTACTAATAGGCCGAGGGCTTGTCCGCAGATGCTCGCGTCCACTGTGAATTCTTAGCCGACGGCTATTTTTCTTGAAGTGACAAGTGAAGAGTGCGCTTGTTCGCTTGGAGCACTTCCAAAGTGTTCCGGTGGTCATGGCGGAGGGGAAACGCCCGGTTACATTCCGAACCCGGAAGCTAAGCCCTCCAGCGCCGATGGTACTGCATGGGGGACCGTGTGGGAGAGTAGGACACCGCCGGACAATTTTTATGGGACCTCTGGTTTCTCAGCGTTCATGCTGGGAAATCAGAGGTCTTTTTTTTGTGAGCTGAGAGGCAGGAATCACGGCGATGTCGAATTCGGACGAGGGACGGCCGGCGCGGCCCGAGCGCGGGTCCGGCCGGGATGGGCGGGACGACGGGCGGAACCGCGGTTACCGGCGGGACGAACGTCGTTTCGGTGGGCGGGACGGGGACCGTCGTGATGTTCGCCGTGATGAGCGGCCGCGCAGCTCTGGCCGGTTCGGGCGGGATGACCGGCGTGACGATCGGCCGCAGGGCGACCGTCCCCGTGGCGGTGGCGGTGGCGGTGGCTTCCGGCGGGACGACCGTCGTGACGACAGGCGTGATGGCCGGCCTGGCGGCAGTGGTGGCGGGTTCCGGCGTGACGATCGGCCGCAGGGCGAACGGCCGCGTGGCAGTGGTGGCGGGTTCCGTCGTGACGACAGGCGTGATGGCCGGCCTGGCGGCAGTGGTGGTGGTTTTCGCCGAGACGATAGGCGGGATGACCGGTCGTATGGTGACCGTCCCCGTGGCGGGGGTGGCTTCCGGCGGGATGACCGGCGTGACGACAGGCCGCAGGGTGACCGTCCCCGTGGCGGTGGCGGTGGCTTCCGGCGGGATGACCGGCGTGACGACAGGCCGCAGGGCGAGCGGCCGCGTGGCGGGGGTGGCTTCCGGCGGGATGACCGGCGTGACGACAGGCCGTACGGTGAACGGCCCCGCGGGGGTGGGTTCCGGCGGGATGATCGGCCGCATGCTGATCGGCCGCGTGGCGGTGGTGGGTTCCGCCGTGACGACCGTCCGCAGGGTGACCGGCCCCATGCTGACCGGCCGCGGGGTGGCGGGGCTGGGTTCCGGCGCGATGACCGGGGGCGTGGCGGTGCCGCCGGGTACCGGCGGGACGACCGCAGGGACGACAGGCGCGACGAGCGCCGTGACTCGGATCGGCCCGGCGGGCGGGACTTCCGGGGGCGGCGCGATGACCGCGGTGGTCCCCGTGCGGGGTACCGGCGCGAAGGGCGGGCGCGCGGTCCGGAGCAGCAGACGCGGCGGCTGCCCATCCCGGACGAGGTGACCGGGGAGGAGATCGACAGGTCGGTGCGGCAGGAGCTGATGAGCCTGCCGAAGACGCTGGCGATCGACGTGGCCAGGAACCTGGTCATGGTGGCGCAGCTGCTCGATGAGGACCCCGAGCGGGCCTACGGCTATGCGCGGGTCGCGTTGCGGCTGGCGTCGCGCGTGGCCGCCGTGCGCGAGGCCGCCGGCTTCGCCGCGTACGGGGTGGAGAAGTACAGCGAGGCGCTGACCGAGTTCCGCGCGGCCCGGCGCATGTCCGGGGCGGTGGACCTGTGGCCGATCATGGCGGACTGCGAGCGCGGTATCGGGCGGCCGGAGCGGGCGCTGGCGATGGCCGGGGAGCCCGAGGTGCGGCAGCTGGACAAGGCGGGGCAGGTCGAGATGCGGCTCGTCGCGGCCGGCGCACGGCGTGACCTCGGTCAGGCGGAGGCGGCGGTCGTGACGTTGCAGAGCCAGGAGCTGGCGTCCACGGCCGTGCATCCGTGGACGGCCAGGCTGCGCTACGCGTACGCGGACGCCCTGCTCGCGGTGGGCCGCGAGCAGGATGCGCGGGAGTGGTTCGCGAAGACGGTCGAGGCCGACAGCGGCGGCACCACGAATGCCGCGGACCGGCTTGCCGAGATCGACGGGGTGGAGTTCGTCGACGCCCTGGACCCGGACGCCGACGAACCAGGCGAGGAGTGACCGCCGCTCAGGCGAAGCGGGCCAGGGGGTTTTCCAGCGTCCCGATGAGCTGGAGGGCCTCCGCGGCCTGCGCGGGGTCCTGGATGTTCACCATCTGCTGGTTGTTGCGCAGCTGGAGGCGGTTCAGGCAGGAGAGGGCGAAACGTTCCACGAACAGGTCGAGGCGCTCGAACCTCTCGGCCAGGTGGGGCATCGCTTTCTGATAGTCGGTGATGCACTCCGCGACCGCGGCCCAGAAGTCGTCCTCGTCGAGCAGGCCGGCCTCGCTGAGGATGGCGCTGAGGAACCGGAAGAAGCAGTCGAAGACGTCGGTGAACAGGGTGAGCGTCCACAGGTCGTCGGAGATGTCCAGCCGCAGCGCCTCCATGACGGGGGGCAGCGGGGTGTCGGGGTTCATGACGCCGATTTCCTCGGCGATGTCCTTGATGAACACCCGCTGCGGGACCCCGTCCGCCAGCACCATGATCACGTTTTCGCCGTGCGGCATGAACACCAGGTCGTAGGTGTACAGGCAGTGCAGCAGCGGCGTCAGGTAGGCGGTGAGGTAGCGGCGCAGCCAGTCGTCGGCGGTGAGGCCGGATTCCTCGATGAGCGCGCCGACGAACGGGTCGCCGTAGCGGTCGACGTGCAGGAGCGAGGCCATGGTGGCGAGGCGTTCGCCGGGCCGCAAAGAGGGGACCGGGCTCTCGCGCCACAGGGCGGCGAGCATTTTCAGGTAGGGCGAGCCCTTTTCCGCGATGGCCTCGTACTGCGTGTGGTGGTAGCCGATGGAGGCGCGCTCCCGCAGGACGCCGAAGCCGTTGGCGGTGAGGAACGCGTCGCCGGTGACGGTCTCGGCCACCCAGTCGTTGATGGCGGGGGTGCGGTCCATGTAGGCGGCGGAGAGACCGCGCAGGAAGCCCATGTTGAGGACCGAGATGGCGGTCTTCACGTAGTGCTTGCCGGGGGCGCTGGTGTTGAAGAACGTGCGGATCGACTGCTGGGCCTGGTACTCGTCGTCGCTGTGGCCGAGGAAGACCAGGTGACGGCGGGCTATCTCGGCGGCGAAGGTGATGGTCAGCTTGTTGACCCACTGCCAGGGGTGCGCCGGGAAGAGGTAGTAGTCGTCCAGGTCGAGGCCGAGGTCGGCCATGCGGCCGGCGAAGGCGTGCAGGGTTTCCTGGGCGAGTTCCTGGGCGATGAGCGTGTCGTAGTCGAGGTCGGCGGACGACTTGAACGTGGCCAGGTCGCGGCGGGCGGCCAGCCATACCAGGCGGACGGGGGCGGCGGCCTCGGGTGTGTAGGCGTGGTACTCAAGGCCGTCGAAGCCGATGCGCCCGTTGTTGGCGACGAAGCAGGGGTGGCCCTCCGTCATCCCCGCCTCGATCGTCTGGAAGTCGCCGCGGGCCAGTTCGGCCGCGGTGCGCGGGGGTGCGGCCAGTTTGTACGCGGTACCCGCCAGCGTGCTGCTGATCTCTTCGAGGTAGACGGGGAGGACGGAGTCGTCGAGGCCGAGGGTGCCGCGCAGGTCCACGAAGAAGTCGAGGGCGTCGAGGGTGAGCGGGGCGCCGTCGCGTTCGCGGGTGATGCTGGAGGCATCGACCTGCCAGTGGTCAAGGGCGAGGCGGCGGGCGGCGAAGCGGTAGGCGACGGTGCCGTCGTCGCTGTGGACGGTGTGGCGGCCGTCGGGCGCGCGCTCCGGGGTGAGGATGCGTTCGTGGGAGAACTCGGCGAGTGCCTTGCGGATCAGCAGGCGGTTGGCGCGGTCCCAGTGCTCGGGCGTGAGGTGGGCGACGATCTCGTGTCCGGCGGCGGGGTGGGGGTGGGGGAGGGGCATGGGGTCATTCACTCCTGGTCGTCGCCGGGGCGGCGGCTGCCGCCGGTGCGTACTGCTCGCGCGTGCAGGTGCTGAGGTAGGCGTCCTTGCCGGGGAGGGAGACGGTTCGTTCGACGCGGAAGCCGACGGCGGCGTTCAGTGCGTGGACGGACCGGTTGCGCACGTCGGGTTCGACGACGACGCGGCGGGTGGCGGGGTCGGCGAACAGCAGTTCCATGACGGTGGTGATCACGGCGCGGGTGAAGCCGTGCAGCGGGGTGTCGGTGGGGGCGACCAGGAAGTGCATCCCGACGTCGCCGGGACGCACGTCGTAGGCGGCGCCGGCCGGCTCGGTCGCCGGGTCGTAGCGTTCGACGAGGAACGCGGGGCGGCCGTTGTGCAGGCCGAGCAGGGCCTCGTGCGTGGGGGAGGCGGTGATGGCGCGGAACTCCTCCTGCACGTCGGTGAGTTGGGCGTTCTGCATCAGCCAGAAGACCGACTTGGGGTGTGTGAGCCAACGGTGGAGCAGCTCGGCGTCGGTGTCGGGGTCGACGCGGCGCAGGGCGAACTGCCCCAGCCGGTCGTCCTGTCGGGCGAAAATCGTGGCGCTCATGCGGCTCCCAGATGAGGCGGTCAAGCTGGGAGTGAGGTTAGCCTAACCTAATTTTCGTCGGCAATGTCGAGTGGCCTGAGCAGCAGGCCCGTGGCCGGTTTCGGGCCGAACGACGTCGACTTGTGCGGCATGGTGACCCCGGCCTCGGCGAGCGCGCGTACCGTCGGCTCGGCCACGGCCCGCATCAGGACGGCGCTGCCGCCGGCCCGCTCGGCCTGGGCGACGGCGGCGTTCGCGTCGTGCAGGTGGCGCACCGTTCCCGGCTCGACGTCGGCCCGCCACAGCGCGCCGAGCAGCGCGGCGTGCAGCACGGTGGCGTCCAGGCGGCGCCAGGCGGGCGGGCGGTCGTGGCGGACGGTGCGGTCGAGCAGCCCCGGCTCTGGCCGGTCGAGCAGGTGGCAGTGGCCCTCGCCCGCCAGGAGGAACGCCGTGCCCGGCGTCGTGTCGAGGATGTCCAGGGCGTGCGCCGCCGGCACGTCGAGGCGCCGGGTGCGGAACGCGCCGTTCAGCCGCGCCAGGGCCACGGCCGGCGGCAGCGTGGGCAGGACGCGGTGGATGGGCTGCACACGCAGCGGGTACCTGGCGGTGTCGACCAGCAGCACGAGTCCGCGGTCCCATGGCGGTCGGCCCTCGTGCTCGGCGGACAGCCGCAGGTAGGTCGCCCAGCGGTGGTGGCCGTCCGCGATCAGGGCCCGATGGCCCTTCAGGCCCCCGGTGAGCGCGGCTACTTCGGCCGGTTCCGTCACCGGCCACAGGCGGTGGCGTGTGCCGTCCGCGGTGGTGGTGGCCAGTAACGGGGGGCGGCGCGCGGTGCGTTCGACGGCGTCCGTGGTGGAGTCGGTGCCGTGGCAGGCGAGCAGCAGCGGTTCCAGGTTGGCGGCCGTGGCCCGCATCAGCGCGGCCCGGTCCTCGACGACGTCCGGCATGACGTCCTCGTGCGGCAGCACCACGCCCGCCTCGGGTGGGCTGAGCGCGAGGGCACCGATCAGACCGCGCTGGAGCGTTCCGCCCGCGTGCTGCTCGTAGACCCATACGGCCGGGTCCTGGTCGGCGGCCAGCACGCCTTCCGCGCGCCACCCGCGCAGCGTCCGTGCGGCATCGCGGTGGGCCGCGGCGGGGTCGTCGGCCTGGGGAAGGATCAGCCGGACGATGTTGTACCGGTCGGCGGTCTGGAGTTCGCGCAGCCCGTCCGGGCGGACGACGACGTCGTAGGGCGGGGAGGTGACGGCGGCGAGGCTGCCGACGCGGTCCTGGGCGTAGCGCAGGGCGCGGAACGGCGCGAGGTCGAGACCGGCGTGCATCCCCGCATCGTAGGCGCTGGGGGCGTGCGCAATGATCGGACCGACATGGCTGAATCGACGAATGAACGAAGCGACCCGCCGTCCGCCCCGCGGACCGCGCCCGGCGCGTGCGCCTCGGCGTTGTGCGAGGCGTACGACACGGCGCTGCTCGACCTGGACGGCGTGGTCTACGCGGGCGGCGACGCCCTGCCGCACGCCGTCGCGTCGCTGCGGACGGCCCGGTCCCGCGGGATGCGGTCGGCGTACGTGACGAACAACGCGGCCAGGACGCCGCGGACCGTCGCGGACCATCTGACGCGGCTCGGCGTGCCCGCGGAGCCCGCGGAGGTCGTCACCTCGGCGCAGGCCGTGGCGCGGCTGATCGCCGAGCAACTGCCCGCGGGCGCCCGGGTGTTGTGCGCGGGCGGCGAGGGCCTGCGGGTGGCGCTGACCGAACGGGGCCTGCTGCCGGTGGACTCGGCGGACGACGATCCCGCAGCGGTGGTGCAGGGGTACGGGGGCCCGGAACTGCCCTGGGGCGTGCTGACGGAGGCGGCGCTCGCGGTGAACCGCGGGGCGGCCTGGTTCGCCTCGAACACGGACCTGACGATCCCCAGCGGGCGCGGCACGGCGCCGGGGAACGGGGCCGCGGTGGAGGTCGTGCGCATCGCGACCGGGTACCGCAAGGAGCCGCGCGTGGCGGGCAAGCCGTGCCCGCCGATGCACCGGGAGAGCATTCTGCGGACCGGCGCGCGGCGCCCGCTGGTGGTCGGCGACCGGCTGGACACCGACATCGAGGGCGCGCACGCCGGCGGCGTCGACTCGTTGCTGGTGCTGAGCGGTGTGACGGACGCGGCGGAACTGCTCGCGGCGCGGCCTGCGCACCGGCCGACGTACGTGGCGGCCGACCTGCGCGGCCTGCTCGTCGCCCAGCCGGCCCCGGCGCCGGACGGCGACGGGTTCGCCTGCGGGGGGTGGCGGGCGTCGGTGCGCGCCGGGCGTCTGGAGCTGTCGGGGCAGGACGACGACCCGCTGAACGGGCTGCGCGCGCTGTGCGCCGCGGCCTGGTCGGCGGCGGGGCGGGAGCGCGGCACGGCGGAGTGCGGGCCGGCCGTCGCGCGGCTGGGGCTGTGACGCGGGAGTCACCGCGGTGGCGGCACCCTGTATCCTCCAGAGCATGTCCGCCGTCCCCGCCTCAGCGCCGGGCCGCGTCGCCCCTCAGCAGCGGGGACTGCTGACCGAGCGGATCGCTCGTCAGCTGGAGCACGACATCCGGTCCGGGAAGTTCGCCGTCGGGGCCAAGCTTCCCTCCGAGCGGGAGCTGGCCACGCAGTTCGGCGCGAGCCGCAATGTGGTGCGCGAGGTGCTGCGGCGTCTGGAGGCGCAGCACCTGATCTCGGTGGCGCCCGGCCGCGGCTCGTTCGTCAGCGAGCAGTCCTCGGGGCAGGCGCGCAGCTACGACGCGCTGTACCGGGCGGGGCGGCCGACGGTCAGGCAGCTGATCGAGGCGCGTATTCCGCTGGAGGTCGAGATCGTGGGGCTCGCCACCGAGCGGGCCACCGAGCAGGATCTGGCCGTGATGCGGGCGGCCAACGACGGGCTGCTGCACGCGACGGACGTGATCGTGAAGGCGAACGCGGACCTCGCGTTCCACGACGCGATCGCGGCGGCGAGCGGCAATCCGGTGCTGCGGATCATGCTGTCGTCGATCAGCGGCATGATGTTCGAGATGATGCTCCGGTCCAACTCGGACCCGTCGATCGGCGAGCCGGGGGTGCCGCACCATCCGGAGATCCTGGCCGCGATCCTGGACCGCGACGTCGAGCTCGCGCGCCGGCACATGCGGGAGCATCTGCGGCTGGGGCTGCGCACGTACGGGCCGGACCTGGACGTGAGTGTCGGCGTCATGGCGCAGCAGCACATCGAGACACTGCTGCGGCAGGAGAACGGTCACTCTTAGTCGCGGTCGGCGGCTTCCGGAGTTCCCGCTGGATTGAGGGTGGTCATCCGGCGGTCTCGCTGTTATGGTCCCACTGGTCCTACCAGTTGGACCACAAAAAGCGGGACAGAACGTAGCAAGAAAGTCGAGGACGCGGATGTCCACGAGGAGCCAGTCCCTCAGCCGCCGTTCCTTCGGGAAACTCGCGGCGGCCGCGGCGGCAGCCGCGGGCGGGGTCACGCTCGGCGCCTGTTCGAGCGGCGGGGGCACCGCCTCGCCGAACGCGCCCTTGCGGATCATGGCGATCAATCACGTGTGGACGCACACGATCAGCAAGCGCCTCGACGAGTTCGAGGATTTGATCGGCCGGCGGGTGTCCATATCGATGCTCACCGCCGACCAGCTTGCCAACAGCTACAACGTGAAGCTGAACGCGTCGGCGACCGACGTGGACGTGATGATGGTCCGCGCGCTCCAGGAGCAGCTGATCTTCGCCCACAACGGCTGGCTCACCGACCTGTCCGACCGGGTGCGGGACGATGCCTTCCGCTGGGACGACTTCCAGGAAGCGCCGCGTGAGCGCTCCGCGACCGCGGGCAAGGTGCTGAGCGTCCCCGTCGTGACCGAGCGGCCCGCGCTGTACTACCGCAAGGACCTCGTGGCGGACCTCGGCGGCCCGCCGCGCACGCTGGACGCCCTCATGGACCAGTCGCTGGAGCTCGCCGACCGGCGGAACAACTTCTTCGGCTACGTCGGACGCGGCCAGCGCAACGGTTCGGTCAGCCAGTGGTCCAGCTTCCTGTACTCCTTCGGCGGCGACTTCACCGTCGACGGGCGGTCGGCGATCGGCACGCCCGAGGCCATCGCGGCCTACGAGTTCTACGGGCGGCTGCTGGAGCGCACCGGGCCGCCCGGCGTCACCAACATGAGCCTCGAACAGGCCATGCCGATCTTCGCGCAGGGCAAGGCGGCGTTCTACATCGACGCCGACGCCATCTACACCAACTTCCTCGACCCGGGCGTCTCGACCGTCCAGGACACCGTCGGCTTCGCGCCGTTCCCCGCGGGCCCCGCCGGGTCGCGGCCGCACAACATCCCGTCGTGGAGCCTGGCGATCAACGAGTTCTCCTTGCTGCGCGACGATGCCTGGGCGTTCATCCGCTGGGCGTCGAGTCCCGAGATGGTCGCGGCCCTCCAGTCCGAGGGCATACCCGGGGCCCGCGAGTCCGCGTGGTCGGACCCCGCGACGCTCGGCGCGTTCCCCGGGGAACTGGCCGAGAGCATGCGGATCAGCACCGAGAACGGCCTGGGCCACGACCGGCCGGACGTGCTCCAGGTCAGCCGCGCCAGGGACATCGTCGGCCGTCCGCTCGTGGCCGGGATTCTCGGGGAATCGGTGCCGCCCGTCGCGCGCGACGCCGACGCCGAGTTCGCCGACTTCCTCGTCCGCGACAACCGCCACCGGGAGAGCTGATGCCCACCACCAAGGCCCCGGAGACGACCCCGGAGCGCGCGGCCCTCTCCGGCTCGCGCCGCCCGCGCGCCACGCGCGCCCCCCGCACGTTCGAGCAGGCCAACCGGCGGCTGAAGTGGGCCATGCTCGCCCCCGCTCTCGTGTTCGTCGGGGCGATGATCGTCTTTCCGCTGATCTTCACCGTCAACCTCAGCTTCACCGATGCCTTCGGCGCGGTGAACGCGGACAAGGGCTACGTCGGCTTCCAGAACTTCACCGACGCGCTGGAGGACTCCAGGCGCTTCTGGCCGGCGATCCGGCGCACCGTCTGGTTCACGATCGGTGCCGTGGCGATCGAGACCGTGCTCGGCCTCGCCCTCGCGATGCTGATGCGCAAGGCGTTCCGCGGCATGCGCTGGGTGCGCACGCTGCTGATCATCCCGCTGCTCACCACGCCGGTGGCCATCGGCATCCTGTGGCTGCTCATCCTGGACCCGACCAACGGCATCGCCAACCACCTGCTGGACTCCCTCGGGCTGCCGCCGCAGGAGTTCCTCGGCTCGGTGAGCCAGTCGCTGCCGACCCTGATGTTCATCGACGTCTGGCAGTGGACGCCGATGATGACGCTGCTGCTCCTCGCGGGCCTGTCCACCCTGCCCGAGGAGCCGGAGGAGGCGGCCCGGGTCGACGGGGCCAACGGCTGGCAGCGCTTCCGGCACGTCATCCTGCCGATGCTCGGCCCCACGCTGGCCACCGCGCTGGTGCTGCGTTCCGTGGACGCGCTGAAGACGTTCGACATCCTCTACGCCACCAAGGGGCCGGGCGGCGGCTCGGACTTCGAGGTGGAGACCCTCAACGTCTACGCCTACGGGCTGACGTTCGACTACCAGGAGTACGGGCTCGCCTCGGCCGTGCTCGTCCTGTTCACCCTCTTCATCATCGGCGTCGTGGTCGTGCTCAGGCGCCGCGCCGGAAGGAAGTCCGCATGAGTGCCGCGACCTCGTCCCGTCCCGCGCCGCAGCGCCCCCGCGTCCGCAGCGGCGGGCGGCGGCGGAGCTGGTCGTGGCTGCGCGGCGTCGCCGTCACCGTGGTGTCCCTGGTCTTCGCGCTGCCGCTGGTGTGGATGTTCGCCGCCGCGTTCAAGACGAACGTCCAGGTCACCGACCCGAGCGTCGGGCTGATCTTCTCGCCCACCCTGGACAACTTCCGCAATATCGTGGAGGACGGCGAGGTCTTCCGCTCCATGCTGAACTCGCTGATCGTCGGCGTGGTCTCCACCGTCCTGTCCGCCGTCATCGCCGTGCCCGCCGCCTGGGCCGTCGGCCGGTTCCGCATGCACCGCACCGGCTCGGTGGTGCTCGTCGCGCGTATCGTTCCGGCGATCTCACTGCTGGTGCCGTGGTACTACCTGTTCGCGCAGATCGGCCTGGTGGGCAGCTACACCGTGCTGGTGCTCAGCCACATGTTCGTCTCGGTGCCGCTGATCCTGTGGATCATGATCGGTTTCTTCGAGAGCCTGCCGGTCGAGCTGGAGGAGGCCGCCCGCACCGACGGGCTCAGCGCCTTCGGCGCGTTCTGGCGGATCGCGCTGCCGCTGGCCGCGCCCGGCACCGCGACCGCCGCGCTGCTCGCGTTCGTCTCCAGCTGGAACAACTTCATGTTCGCGCTGATCTTCGCGGACGAGGACACGCAGACGGTGCCCGTGACGCTGTTCAACTTCATCTCCTACGCCAGCACCGACTGGGGCGGGCTGATGGCCGCCGCCAGCCTGATCACCGTGCCCGTCGTCATCGCCGCCCTCATCGGGCAGAAGTACCTGGTGGCCGGTCTGACGGCCGGAGCCACCAAGGGCTGACGCCCCCGCCCGTCCACGCCCGCCCCACGCCAGGAAGCGCAGGAAGAACCCCCTATGAAGATCGTCGACGCGAACGTCGTCGTCACCAGCCCCGGCCGCAATTTCGTCACCCTGGAGATAGCGACCGACGAGGGCCTCACCGGCCTGGGCGACGCGACGCTCAACGGGCGTGAACTCGCCGTCGCCAGCTACCTCACCGACCACGTCGTGCCGCTGCTGCTCGGCACCGACCCGCACCGCATCGAGGACACCTGGCAGTACCTGTACCGGGGCGCCTACTGGCGGCGCGGACCGGTGACCATGGCGGCCATCGCCGCGGTCGACGTCGCGCTGTGGGACATCAAGGCCAAGGCCGCGGGTCTGCCGCTGTACCAGCTCCTGGGCGGCGCGAGCCGCGAGCGCGTGCGGACCTACGGGCACGCGGGCGGGCGGGACGTTCCCGAACTGTTCGACTCGATTCGCGCGCGGCTGGCCGAGGGCTACCCCGCGATCCGCGTGCAGACGGGCGTGCCCGGCCTGACCAAGGTGTACGGCGTGCGCAGCGAGGCCGAGCTGGCCGAGGAGAGCGCCGGCCGCGGGCGCGTGGCCCGCCCGGTGGTGGAGGACTGGGACACCGACGCGTATCTGCGCCACATCCCGCGGGTGTTCGAGGCGGTCCGCGGCGAGTTCGGCCCCGAGCTGCCGCTGCTGCACGACGCCCACCACCGGTTGACGCCGATCCAGGCCGCGCGTCTGGGCAAGGAGCTGGAGCCGTACCGGCTGTTCTGGCTGGAGGACTGCACGCCCGCCGAGAACCAGGAGGGGCTGCGGCTGGTCCGCGAGCACACCACCACGCCGCTGGCGATCGGCGAGGTGTTCAACAGCGTGCACGACTACCGGACGCTGGTGGACGAGCAGCTGATCGACTACGTGCGCTCCGCGGTGACCCACTTCGGCGGGGTCTCGCCGCTGAAGAAGCTGTTCGACTACGCCGCGCAGCACCAGATCAAGAGCGCCATCCACGGGCCCGAGGACATCTCGCCGGTCGGCATGGCCGCCGCGATCCACCTCGACCTCGCGGTGCACAACTTCGGGATACAGGAGTTCTCCGGGCACACCGCGCTGACCAACGAGGTGTTCCGGCACGCCTACACGTTCGCCGACGGGTACCTGCACCCGGGCGAGGAGCCGGGCATCGGCGTCGAACTCGACCGCGAACTCGCGGCGGCCCACCCCTACGCACCGTCCTACCTGCCGGTCAACCGGCTCCAGGACGGCACCGTGCACGACTGGTGACGCGGGGCCAGGACCCGCCGCCCGCAGGGCCGGGCGGCGGGGAACGGCGCGGCGGCCGTCAGGCGGCGGCCGCCGCGGCGATCGCCTCGTTGATCAGGTCCTCCTCGGAGGTGCCGCGGCGCCAGTAGCCGGTGAACGTGATGCGGCGGCGGTCCACGCCCCGGTCGTTCACCAGGTGGCGGCGCAGGCCCCGCACGGTGCTCGCCTCGCCGGCGAGCCACGCGTAGGGCGTCCCGCCGGGGAACGCGGCGTTCCTGACCGCGTCCAGCACGGAGGCGCCCGGCGCCTCCCCGCGGACCAGCCAGGTGATGTCCGCGTCCGCCTTCGTCGGCAGCTCCCTGCGGTCGGCGGCGTGGTCCACCTCGATCCACACCTTGGCGCCGATGCCGGGCGGCAGCCAGGCGAGGATGCCCTCGACGGCCGGGAGCGCGGTGGCGTCCGCGGTCACCAGGACCCAGTCGGCCTCCGGCGGCGGGCGGAAGTCGACGCCGCCGTTGTCCTCCTCGACCGGGCCGAGCAGCGTCAGCTCGTCGCCCGCGACCGCCCGCGCGGCCCACCGGGAGGCGACGCCGACGTCGCCGTGCAGGGCGAAGTCGATGTCCAGCTCGTCCGGCTCGCGGCGGTGTTCGCGCACGGTGTAGGTGCGCATCGTGGCGCGCTCGCCGGGGCTCATGCGCTGCCAGGCGGGCCACCAGCCGGCGCCCGCGCCGCGCGGCACGACGGCCCTTGGCTGGCCGGGGTGCGGCAGGAACAGTTTGATCCGCTGGTCCCGGCCGCCGCCGGCGAACCGGGTCAGCGCCGCACCGCCGACGGTGACCCGGACGAATCCGGGGCTGATGCGGTCGGCGCGCAGGACGTGCACGTCGAAGAATTCGAAGGGTGCGGCTGTCATGGTCGTCCTCCCGGGGGTCCGGCTTCGGCGTCAGCCGAGCCGCTCGGGCCGCGGCGGGGTCTGGCCATACGGACTGCCTTGGCCTCTCGGTCGATTCGGGCAAAGGTTAGGCTAACCTAACTGGCGCGGTGTCCGCGAGATCCACCAGCAGCCGGCCGGCGGCCGGAGGGACGTGCGACCCACGCGCGCCCGATGTGCCGCGGCCGTTCCCGCGGCGCGGCGGCGGGCCCGGGCGGCCACCCGGTAGCGTCGGGAGCATGCACCAGCCCCAGTCCCAGCCCCACGACGAGGGCCAGCCCCACGACGAGGCCCAGGTCCGCGACGAGGCCCAGCCCCGCGACGAGGCTCCGGCCGCCGGCGAACAGGCCGAGGACGGCCCGCGCCCGCTCGGCATCGCCGTCGAGCGCACCGGTAACGCCGAGGTCGACGCCCGGCTGGCGCGTCTCGCCGACGCCGACGGACTCGGCGTCGGCGGCCACGTCGAGGTGTACGAGGATGTCCACCGCGGCCTGCGCGAGACGCTGGCCGCCCTCGACCGGCCGTCCGTCACCCCCAGGAGCTGAACTCCCCGTGGCAGCAGCGACACAGCGACGTCTGAGCCGACTCGACGCGGAGCTGGTACGGCGCCGGCTGGCCCGTTCCAGGGAGCACGCCAGAACGCTGATCGACGCCGGGCGGGTCACCGTGGACGGCGCCACCGCGGCCAAGGCCGCCACCCAGGTCGCCACCAGCGCCGCCGTCGTCGTGCGCGAGGACAACGGCGATCCGGACTATGTCTCCCGCGGCGGCCACAAACTCGCGGGGGCCCTGGGGGCGTTCACCCCCCGCGGCCTGACCGTCGGCGGGCGGCGCGCCCTGGACGCCGGTGCGTCCACCGGCGGATTCACCGACGTGCTGCTGCGGGCGGGCGCTGCCCCGGTCGTCGCCGTCGACGTCGGCTACGGCCAGCTCGCCTGGTCCCTGCGCGCCGACGACCGCGTCATCGTCAAGGACCGGACCAACGTGCGGGAGCTGACCGTGGCGGAGATCGGCGGCGAGCCGGTCGAACTCGTCGTCGGCGACCTGTCGTTCATCCCGCTCGGCCTGGTCCTGCCCGCCCTGGTCCGCTGCGCGGCTCCCGGCGCCGACTTCGTGCTCATGGTCAAGCCGCAGTTCGAGGTCGGCCGCGAACGCCTCGGCAGCGGCGGCGTCGTGCGCAGCCCGCAGCTGCGCGCCGAGGCCGTGCGCACCGTGGCGCGGCACGCGGCCGGCCACGGCCTCGGCGTGGCGGGCGTCACGGCCAGCCCGCTGCCCGGTCCCTCCGGCAATGTTGAATACTTTCTCTGGCTGTGCGCCGGGGCACCCGCACTCGACCCGGCCGACGTCGACCGCGCCGTGACGGAGGGCCCGCAGTGACCACCAGCGAGGACGCACGTACCGTCTTCCTGCTCGCGCACACCGGCCGCCCCGCGGCCATCCGCAGCGCCGAGCTGGTGGTCCAGGGGCTACTCGCCCACGGCATCGGCGTCCGCGTACTCGCCGAGGAGGCCGCCGACCTGCCGCTGCCCCCGGCGGTGGAGCGGGTCGAGAAGGACGCGCCGGGCTGCGGCGTCCTGGACGGCTGCGAACTCCTCATCGTCCTCGGCGGCGACGGCACCCTGCTGCGCGGCGCCGAGTTCTCCCGCGCCTCGGGCGTGCCCATGCTGGGCGTCAACCTCGGCCGCATCGGTTTCCTCGCCGAGGCGGAACGCGACGACCTCGACAAGGTCGTCGACCGCGTCGTCGGCCGCGCCTACGAGGTCGAGGAGCGCATGACCCTCGACGTTCTCGTGCGTGACAACAGCAACACCGTGTACGCCGACTGGGCCCTCAACGAGGCGTCCGTGGAAAAGGCCGCCCGCGAACGTCTGCTCGAAGTCGTGATCGAGGTGGACGGCCGTCCGGTCTCCGGCTTCGGCGGCGACGGCGTCGTCTGCGCCACCCCGACCGGCTCCACCGCCTACGCGTTCTCCGCCGGCGGGCCCGTCGTCTGGCCCGAGGTCGAGGCGCTGCTGATGGTGCCCATCAGCGCCCACGCCCTGTTCGCCAAACCGCTGGTCACCGCGCCGGACTCGGTCCTCGCCGTCGAGCTGAGGCACCACACCCGGCCGGGCGTGCTGTGGTGCGACGGCCGCCGCAGCGTCGACCTGCCGCCCGGCGCCCGCGTCGAAGTGCGCCGCGGGGCCGTTCCCGTGCGCCTGGCGCGGCTCCACCACGCCCCCTTCACCGACCGCCTCGTCGCCAAGTTCGCCCTCCCGGTGGCCGGCTGGCGCGGCGGCACGCACTGAGCCGGAGCCTCCCCGCAGGGGCCGTCGTCGCCAGGTGCCCGGTTAACCTCGTATGGTCGTATCCGTGTTGGAGGAGATGCGGATCAAGGACCTGGGCGTGATCGACGACGCCATCGTCGAGCTGTCCTCCGGCTTCACCGCGGTGACGGGGGAGACCGGCGCGGGCAAGACCATGGTCGTCACCAGCCTGGGCCTGCTGCTCGGCGGGCGCGCGGACGCCGGGTACGTACGGGCCGGCGCCGCCGCCGCGGTCGTGGAGGGCCGCATCGCCGTCGCGCCCGACTCCGCGGCGGCGCACCGGGCCGTGGAAGCCGGCGCCGAGCTGGACGAGGGGGCGCTGCTCGTCAGCCGCACCGTCTCGGCCGAGGGCCGCTCCCGCGCCCACGTCGGCGGGCGCACCGTTCCCGCGGGACTGCTCGGCGAGCTGGGCGAGGACCTGGTCGCCGTCCACGGCCAGACCGACCAGCAGGGGCTGCTGCGCCCGGCGCGGCAGCGGCGGGCCCTCGACCGCTACGCGGGGCGGGCCGTGTCCGCCCCCCTCGTCGAATACCGGGAGACGTACCAGCGGCTGCGCGCCGTCGCCGCCGAGCTGGCCGAGCTGACCACCCGCGCCCGCGAACGTGCCCAGGAGGCCGACCTGCTGCGGTTCGGACTCGAGGAGATCGCCGCGGCCGAGCCGCGCGCGGGCGAGGAGGCCGAACTGGCCGCGGAGGCCGCGCGCCTCGGCCACGCCGAGGCGCTGGCCGCCGCCGCGGCCACCGCCCACGGTGCGCTGGCCGGCGACCCGGCCGACCCCGAGGGCGTCGACGCCGTCACCCTGGCCGGCGGCGCCCACCGCGCGCTCCAGGCTGTCCGCGACCATGACCCGGCGCTCGCCGGACTCGCCGACCGGCTCGGCGAGGTCGCCATCCTGCTGGCCGACATCTCAGGCGACCTCGCCGGGTACGCCGACGGCCTGGACGCCGACCCGCTGCGCCTGGCCGCCGTGGAGGAGCGCCGCGCCGCACTCACCCACCTCATCCGCAAGTACGCCGACCGCGACGGGGACACCGAAGGCTGCACCGCCGTGCTGGCCTGGGCGGAGCACGGCGCCGCGCGCCTCGCCGAGCTGGACGGCGACGACGACCGCATCGGCGAGCTCACCGCGGAACGTGACGCCCTGCGCGACCGGCTGGCCGGCCTCGCCGCCACGCTCACCGACGCGCGCCGCGAGGCGGCGAAGCGGTTCGCCGACGCGGTCACCGAGGAGCTGGCCCAGCTCGCCATGCCGCACGCGCGCGTCCTCGTCGACGTTCGCCTGACCGAGGCGGCACCGGACGACGAGGACGCGATCGACCTCGACGGCCGTCAGGTGGCCGTCGGCCCGCACGGCGCCGACGAAGTCGAACTGCTGCTCGCCCCGCACCCGGGCGCCCCGGCGCGCCCGATCGCCAAGGGTGCCTCCGGGGGCGAGCTGTCCCGCGTGATGCTGGCCGTCGAGGTGGTGTTCGCCGACGCGGCGCCCGTGCCGACCTACCTGTTCGACGAGGTCGACGCCGGGGTGGGCGGCAAGGCCGCGGTCGAGGTCGGCAGGCGGCTGGCCAGGCTCGCGGACTCCGCCCAGGTCGTGGTGGTCACCCACCTGCCGCAGGTCGCCGCGTTCGCCGACCGGCACCTCGTCGTGGAGAAGACCAGCGACGGGTCGGTCACCCGCAGCGGCGTGCGTTCCGTGCACGGCGAGGGGCGGGTGCGCGAGCTGTCCCGGATGCTCGCCGGGCAGGAGGACTCCAGCCTCGCCCGTGCCCACGCCGAGGAACTGCTGGCCACCGCGGCGAGCCTCGGCCGCCGCGCGGCCGGCGGGGGGCGGGGGGCATAGGCCCGTTCACTCACCCGTGCGAGTGGCGGGCGCTACCGCGATCAGGGGCCCGGCTGGCATCCTGGACGCCGTCCCACTCCCGCGAACGGGAGGTCGCCGAGCGCACCGCGGGCCGGCCGGCGGCGACGCGACCACCAAGCCGCTACGGCGGGCAAGTCCGGGAGAGGATGGCGTGAGCAGCTCGACCGCACCGCCGCACGGCCGTCCCCCGCTGCACGTGGTGCAGCTCCTCGGCGGCGGCAGCGTGGGCACGGGCGCACACGTTCGTTCGCTGTCCGCGGGCCTCGTCGCCCGCGGTGTCCGCGTCACGGTCGGGGCCGCGCCCCCGGCGGAGCGCAAATACCGGTTCACCGCGGCCGGGGCGCGCTTCGTGCCGGTCCCGGTGCGGATGACCCCGGCGGCGCTCGGCATGTTCGCGGCCCTGTGCGCGGACGCCGACCTCGTGCACGCCCACGGCATGCGGGCCGGGCTGCTCGGCGCGCTGGCGCTGCGCGGCCGCGGCACGCCCCTCGTCGTCACCTGGCACAGCCGGTCCACGGTCCCCGGGCTGCGCGCCCGGGGGCGCAGCCTCACCGAGTCCTGCGTGGCACGCGCCGCGTCCGTGGTGCTCGCCACCACCTCCGACCTCGTCGACCGGGCCCGCAGCCGGGGCGCGCGCGACGCCCGCCTCGCGCCGGTGGCCCTGCCGTCCGCGCCCCCGGCGGACGAGGGCACCGCGCCGTGCAAGCTCAGGGCCGAGCTGGGCGCCGTCGGCAGGCCGCTGCTCGTCGCCGAGGCGCGGCTCGACCGTTCGCAGACCGCGGGCGTCCTGCTCGCCGCCGCCCGCGGCTGGCGGCGGCTGGCGCCCCAGCCGCTGCTCGCCGTCGTCGGCGAGGGGCCGGAGCGCACGGCGCTCCAGCGGCGCATCGACCGGGAACGGCTGCCCGTCCGGCTCCTCGGCCGGGGGAACGACCCGGCCGCGCTGCTCGCCGACGCCGACGTGGCCCTGCTCATCGCCCGCTGGGCGGGACGCGCCCCGCTGGCCGAGGAGGCGCTGCGGCGCGGGGTACCGCTGGTCGCGACGGCGGTGGGCGGCGTCCCCGAGGTCGTCGGCGACGCCGCGGTCCTGGTGCCCTACGGCGATCCGCAGGCGCTGGGCGCCGCCGTCGGCGCGCTGCTGTCGGACCCCGACCGGCGCGCGGCACTGGCCGCGGCCGGGCGCGCCAGGGCGCGCAGCTGGCCGACGGAGGACACCACGGTGGCCCAGGTGCTCAGCGTGTACGACGAGCTGGCCGCCGCCCCGTGACGCGCCCCGCCGTCCGCGGGGCGCCCGTCACGACGAGCCGCGGACGACCAGGCGCGCCGGAGTGACCACCGGGGCCGGGGGTGCGTCGTTCCCGGCCGCGCCGCCGCGGCCGAGGCGTCGCAGCAGGAGGCCGGCCATCAGCTCGCCCATCCGTTCCACGTCCTGCCGCACCGTCGTCAGCGAGGGCTCGGACCAGGTGGCGGCCGGTTCGAGGTCGTCGTAGCCGACGACCGCGACGTCGCCCGGCACCCGCAGGCCGCGGTCCCGCAGCGTCCGCAGGGCGCCCGTCGCCATCAGGTCGTTGCCCGCGAACACCGCGTCGGGCCGCGCCGCGGGGCCGGGGGAGCGGTCGAGCAGCCAGGCCATGGCCTGCGCGCCACCCTCCACCGTGAAGTCGCCGTGCGCGTGCAGGCCGGGGTCGGGGGCCTCGGCGCCGAGCGCGTCGAGGTAGCCGTCGAGCCGGTCGGAGGCGGAGGTCTGGTCCAGGGGCCCGGTGATCACCGCGATCCGCTTCCTGCCGCGTTCGAGCAGGTGGCGAACGGCCTGCCGGGCGCCGTCCCGGTTGTCCGTGTCCACGTACAGGATGTCCGCCTGCCGCTCGGCGCCGCTCCAGCCCGGCCGGCCGCCGAAGACGGTGGGCAGACCGGAGGCGGCCGCGATGGCCGGCAGCGGGTCGTCGTTGTGCAGCGAGAACATCAGCGTGCCGTCCACATGACCACCGGTCAGGTAGCGCCCTATCCGTTCGTAGTCGGCGCGCTGTTCGAGCAGCATCAGCAGCAGCTGCGTGTCGTGCGCCGCCAGCGTCCTGCTGATGCCCCGCAGCTGCCGCGCGAAGAACGGGTCCGCGAAGACCCGGGTCTCGGGCTCGGCGATCACCACGGCGACGGCGCCGGTGCGGCGCGTGACCAGACTGCGCGCCGCGATGTTCGGCACGTACCCCAGGGCGGCCACCGACGCCTTGACCCGTTCCCTCAGTTCGGGCCTGACCCCCGCCGTGCCGTTCACCACGCGTGAGACGGTCGCGCGCGACACGCCCGCATGGGCGGCCACGGCCTCCAGGGTGGGATGGTCACCGTGCACTTTTCAGTCCTCTTCCTTCGCGGGCTCTTGACGCTACCGGCATGCGGCGGCAGTGTGCAGTGTCACGACATGAGAGCGCTCTCACCGTCTTTTGTACGGACCCCCCACTTCCCCCCACACCGGAAGAGTGCACTGTCATGAAACTGAAAATCCGCAGGTGGCCGGCCGCCGCCGCGGCCGGCGTGGCCGCCCTGGCCGCGCTGGTCACCCTCTCCCTCCCCACCGCCGGCGCGCAGGAGCCCGACACCGCCGCACAGGACGCGCCCGGCACGCTCGCCGAGATCTGGCGCAGCGACTTCGAAGGACCGGCCGGCTCCCTCCCGGCCGGCAGCGACTGGATCATCGACACCGGCACCGGCTACCCGGGCGGGCCGCCCAACTGGGGCACCGGCGAGATCCAGACGTACACCGACGACCCGGCCAACATCCAGCTGAACGGCTCGGGACAGCTGGAGATCACCGCGCTGCGCGACGGCGACGCCTGGACCTCGGCGCGCATCGAGACCCAGCGCGCCGACTTCGCCGCGCCCGAAGGCGGCGTGCTGCGGATCGAGGCCTCCCTGAAACGCCCGGACGTCTCCGGTGAACAGGCCCTCGGCTACTGGCCCGCGTTCTGGACGCTGGGCGGCGACTACCGCGGCAACTACTGGAACTGGCCGGGCATCGGCGAGTTCGACATCATGGAGAACGTCAACGGCCTGCCGCAGGTCTGGGGCGTGCTGCACTGCGGCGTCAACCCCGGCGGCCCGTGCAACGAGACCAACGGCATCGGCGCCTCCACTCCGTGCGACACCTGCGGCACGGCGTTCCACGAGTACGCCATCGAGCTGGACCGCACAGGTGACACCGAGTACCTGCGCTGGTACCTGGACGGCCAGGAGTACCACTCGGTCAGCTCCGCCGACATGGACGCCGCGACGTGGGCCAACGCCACCGACCACGGCCACTTCATCCTGCTCAACCTGGCGATGGGCGGCGCGTTCCCCAACGGGGTGGCCGGACAGACCACCCCGACGCCCGCCACCGTGTCCGGCGGGAAGCTGACCGTGGACTACGTGTCCGTATCGGTCACCGGTCCCTGACCGGCCGGGCGTACGGCGGCCGAGCGCGCCGCATCAGCCGCCGTACGCCCCCGACGCCGTCAGGCGCAGCGCCGTGTCGATCAGCGGCACGTGGCTGAACGCCTGCGGGAAGTTGCCCACCTGGCGCATCCGGCGCGGGTCCCACTCCTCGGCCAGCAGGCCGAGATCGTTGCGCAGCGCGAGCAGCTTCTCGAACAGCTTGCGGGCCTCGTCGACCCTGCCGATCATCGCCAAGTCGTCGGCCATCCAGAACGAACACGCCAGGAACGCGCCCTCGTCGCCCTCCAGGCCGTCGACGCCCGCCTCCTCGCCCGAGGTGGGGTAGCGCAGGATGAAGCCGTCCAGCGTGGACAGCTCCCGCTGGATCGCCTCGATGGTGCCGATCACCCGCTTGTCGTCGGGCGGCAGGAAACCCATCTGCGGGATGAGCAGCAGGGAGGCGTCCAGCTCCCTGGAGCCGTAGGACTGGGTGAAGGTGTTGCGCTCCTTGTCGTAGCCCTGCTCGCACACCGAACGGTGGATCTCGTCCCGCAGCTCGCGCCACCGTTCCAGCGGGCCGTCCACCTCGCCCGACTCGACCAGCTTCACGGTGCGGTCGACGGCGACCCAGGCCATCACCTTGGAGTGCACGAAGTGCCGCCGCGGCCCGCGGACCTCCCAGATGCCCTCGTCGGGCTCGTCCCAGTGGTCCTCCAGGTAGCGGATCAGCTTCAGCTGGAGCAGGTTGGCGTGGTCGTTGCGGGCCAGGCCCGTCATGTGCGCCAGGTGCAGCGCCTCGGTGACCTCGCCGTACACGTCGAGCTGGAGCTGCCCCGCGGCGCCGTTGCCCACCCGGACGGGCTGGCTGTTCTCGTAGCCGGGCAGCCAGCTCAGCTCCGCCTCGGCCAGCTCGCGCTCGCCCGCGATGCCGTACATGATCTGCAGGTTCTGCGGGTCGCCCGCCACCGCGCGCAGCAGCCACTCGCGCCAGGCGCGGGCCTCGTCGTGGTAGCCCGTGCGCAGCAGCGACGACAGCGTGATCGCCGCGTCGCGCAGCCAGGTGAAGCGGTAGTCCCAGTTGCGCGAGCCGCCGATCTCCTCGGGGAGCGACGTGGTGGGGGCGGCGACGATGCCGCCGGTGGGCGCGTAGGTCAGCGCCTTCAGGGTGATCAGGGAGCGGACCACGGCCTCGCGGTACGGACCGTGGTAGCTGCACTGCGCGACCCAGCCCCGCCAGAACTCCTCCGTGACCCGCAGCGACTCCTCCGGGTCGGCGACGGGCGGCTCGCTCTTGTGCGAGGGCTGCCAGACGATCGTGAACGCCACCCGGTCGCCCGGCGCGACGGTGAAGTCGGAGTAGGTCGTCAGGTTCTTGCCGTAGGTGTCGGCCGAGGTGTCCAGCCACACCGAGTCGGGCCCGGCGACGGCCACCGTGCGGTCCTCGACCTTGTGCACCCAGGGCACCACCCAGCCGTAGGAGAACCGCATCCGCAGCGCGGAGCGCATCGGCACCCGGCCGCTGACGCCCTCGACGATGCGGACCAGCTGCGGGGCGTCCGTCCCGCGCGGCGGCATGAAGTCGGTCACTCTGACCGTGCCGCGCGGGGTGTCCCACTCGGATTCCAGGATCAGCGAATCACCCACATAGCGGCGCCGGCTCGCGCGCGGCGGCGGCATGTCCTTGCCGTACGCGGGACCGATCCGCCAGAAGCCGTGGTCGTCGGTGCCGAGCAGCCCGGCGAACACGGCATGGGAATCGAAGCGCGGCAGGCACATCCAGTCGGCCGACCCGTCACGCCCGATAAGGGCGGCGGTCTGCATGTCCCCGACGAGTGCGTAATCCTCGATGCGCCCGGCCACTTGCCACTCCAGTCGAACAGTGTTCCGCCCCGTGGGACGTGCGGTTTTCCGTCGCCCATTTGGGCGTCCGAGCAGAATACGACGACGCTCACCGATCTGCTGGACGTACGTCACAGTTGCCCAGGGCAGCCCGGGTGAGCTTGTTCACGTTGGTTCAAAAATGTCGGTGTCTTTCGATGGAAACACTTCGGCGTCACCTTAGGTTCCCTCCACTGATACCCTGGTAGCCCGTGGACCGGAGGGCAGTGAACCCCCGAACCCAAGCGACGTTCCCCCGGAGTATCCCCGCGCCGGAGCGTCCTGCATCCGACCTCGCGACCACGGGAGCTCCACTTGGCCATGCCGCCCAGTAGTACGACGACCAAGCACATCTTCGTCACCGGCGGGGTCGCCTCCTCGCTCGGCAAGGGGCTCACCGCCTCCAGCCTCGGAGCGCTGCTCAAGGCACGCGGACTTCGAGTCACCATGCAGAAGCTGGACCCGTATCTGAACGTGGACCCCGGCACCATGAACCCGTTCCAGCACGGCGAGGTCTTCGTCACCAACGACGGGGCCGAGACCGACCTGGACATCGGGCACTACGAGCGCTTCCTCGACGTCGACCTCGACGGCAGCGCCAACGTCACCACCGGTCAGATCTACTCCACCGTGATCGCCAAGGAGCGGCGCGGCGAGTACCTGGGCGACACCGTGCAGGTGATCCCGCACATCACCAACGAGATCAAGCACCGCATCCGCCGGATGGCCACCGACGACGTCGACGTGGTGATCACCGAGGTCGGCGGGACCGTCGGCGACATCGAGTCGCTGCCGTTCCTTGAGGCCGTGCGGCAGGTGCGCCACGAGGTCGGGCGGGACAACGTCTTCGTCGTGCACATCTCGCTCCTGCCCTACATCGGCCCCTCGGGCGAGCTGAAGACCAAGCCCACCCAGCACTCCGTCGCCGCCCTGCGCAGTATCGGCATCCACCCCGACGCGGTGGTGCTGCGCGCCGACCGCGAGGTGCCCACCGCGATCAAGCGGAAGATCTCGCTCATGTGCGACGTCGACGAGGCCGCGGTGGTGGCCGCCATGGACGCCAAATCGATCTACGACATCCCGAAGGTGCTGCACGACGAGGGCCTGGACGCCTACGTCGTGCGCCGCCTCGACCTGCCGTTCCGCGACGTCAGCTGGACCGAGTGGAACGATCTGCTGCGCCGCGTCCACCGTCCCGAGCACGATGTGACGGTGGCGCTGGTCGGCAAGTACATCGACCTGCCGGACGCCTACCTGTCGGTGACCGAGGCGCTGCGGGCCGGCGGCTTCGCGAACAACGCGAGGGTCCGGATCAAGTGGGTCACCTCCGACGACTGCCGCCCGCCGGGCGGGGCGGCCCAGCAGCTCGCGGGCTGCGACGCGATCTGCGTTCCCGGCGGCTTCGGCGACCGCGGCATCGAGGGCAAGATCGCCGCCATCACCTACGCCAGACAGCAGCGCATCCCGCTGCTCGGGCTGTGTCTCGGCCTCCAGTGCATCGTGATCGAGGCGGCGCGCAACCTCGCCGGGATCGAGGGCGCCAACTCCACCGAGTTCGACCAGGCCGTCGCCCACCCGGTGATCTCCACGATGGAGGAGCAGCTGGACATCGTCGCCGGCGACGGTGACATGGGCGGCACGATGCGGCTCGGCCTGTATCCGGCCAAGCTCGCCGAGGGCTCCGTCGTCCGCGAGGTGTACGGCGGCGAGCCGTACGTCGAGGAGCGCCACCGGCACCGTTACGAGGTCAACAACGCCTACCGCGCGGAGCTGGAGAAGAAGGCGGGACTCGTCTTCTCCGGCACCTCCCCGGACAACAAGCTGGTGGAGTACGTGGAGTACCCGCGGGACGTGCACCCCTACCTCGTGGCGACGCAGGCGCATCCGGAGCTGCGGTCCCGGCCGACGCGTCCGCACCCGCTGTTCGCCGGGCTGATCCGGGCGGCCGTGGCCGGCCGTGGCGCGCAGGTCGCCGACCCGGACGAGGCACCGGGCCGCGGAGCCGACTGAGGCGTTCCCTCCGGCGCCCCGCGACGCGGCCCGTCGCGGGGTGCCGTGCCGGACGGGGGCCGTGGGCGGGGCAGACTTGGGGCCATGACCGAGCAGCCCCGCGAGTTCCTCGCCGACACCCCGGAACACTGGTCCGTGACCGCCACGGACACCCCGTTCACGGGCAACAAGACCAGCGTCCGCGCCGACGACGTGGTGATGCCGGACGGCTCCGCCGCCCGCCGCGACTACCAGGTGCACCCCGGTTCCGTCGCCGTTCTCGCCCTCGACGAACGGGACCGGGTGGTCGTCATCGAGCAGTACCGCCACCCGGTCCGCCACAAGCTCTGGGAGATCCCCGCCGGGCTCCTCGACGTCCCCGGCGAGAATCCCCTGCACGCCGCGCAGCGGGAGCTGTACGAGGAGGCGCACGTGAAGGCCGAGGACTGGCGCGTGCTCGCCGACGTCTACACCACACCGGGTGGCAGCGACGAGGCCGTGCGCGTCTTCCTGGCCAGGGAGCTGTCGGAGGCCGAGGGCGAACGGTTCGAGGTGTTCGGCGAGGAGGCCGACATGCGGCACGACCGGGTGCCGGTGGCGGATCTGGTCCGCGGCGTGCTCGCCGGCCGGCTGCACAACACCTGCCTGGCCGTGGGCGTGCTGGCGCTCCAGGCCGCCCGCGCCGGCGACGGCGTCGAGTCGCTGCGCCCCGCCAACGCGCCCTGGCCTGCCCGCCCGTTCCCGGCCTGACGTGTCCTGACCGGCCCCCTGCCGCGGCGTGGCATACGCTCGGCCCGTGACGGATGTGACCGAACAGACAGTCACCGGCGGGGCCGGCTCTCCCGGATTCCTCGGCCGCAGAAGCGAGCTGGCCGCGCTGCACTCCGACGTGGAGAAGGCCGGCCTCCACACCCTCGCCGGCCGCCCCGTGGCCCGCGGCCGGGTCCTGCTGATCGCCGGCCGTCCCGGCAGCGGGAGAACGGCGCTGGCCGAGGAGTTCGCCGCCGGGATCAGCGGCGGCGCCGACTACCCGGACGGGCTGCTGCGCGCCCGGCTGACCGAGCCGGGCGGCAGCCCGGTGCCCGTCGAACGCGTCGTGCGCGACCTGCTGACGGAGCTGGGCGCCGACGCCCCGCCCGGGGCCGAAGAGGACGAGCTGGCCGACATCCTGCGCGAGGCGCTCGACGGGCGCCGCGTCGTGCTGCTGCTCGACGACGTCTACAGCGCCGAGCAACTCGCCGAGCTGGTGCCCGACCACCGCGACTGCCTGGTGGTGGCCGTCTCGCGCGGGCCGCTTCCCAAGGTGCCCGACGTCCGCCCCTGCACCATCGGTGCCCTGGACCGGATCACCGCCGTGTCGCTGCTGGAGCGGGGCGCGGGCGATGTCCGCATCACCGTGGACCCCGGCGCGGCCGACACCCTGGCCGAGGCGTGCGGCCACCAGCCCGCCGCCCTCGTTCTCGTGGCCGGCTGGCTGGCCGCGCACCCGGAGGCCACCGTCGCCGACGCCGTGCGGCGCATGGCCGAGGCGGGAGATGCCGCGGCCGCCTCCGGCGAGGCCGCCGAGCAGGAGGCGGACGAGGACGCCGCTCCGCCCCCCTCGTCCGCCCCGCCCGGTTTCCCGGCCCCGCCCCCGTACCCGCCGCCCGACGCCGCGGACGAGCCGCTGCGCCGCGCGTTCCGCCTCGCGCACGCCGCGCTGCCCGCGCCCGCGGCCCGGATGCTGCGGCTGCTCGCGCTGGCCCCGGCGGGCCTGGTCGACGCGCACACCGCCGCCGCCCTGGCCGGCTGCCCCGTGCCGACCGCCCGCACCGCCCTGGCCGGCTTCGCCGCCGCGGGGCTGCTGCGGCCTGTGCCCGCCCGCGAGGGCGCGGGCGGCGGCGCCCAGTACCTGGTGCCCGGCTGCCTGGACGCGCTGTTGCGGGCGCTGCTGCACGCCGGGGACCGGCCCGCGGAGATCCTGCTCGCGCGTGCCCGCATGCTGGAGCGGACCGTCCGGCTGCTGCGCGCCTGCCACGCGGTCACCGAGCCGCAGGGCACGCCGGCCCGCGCGTGGCTGGCGGGCCTGCCCGGTTCCCTCCGGTTCGCCGGACGCGCCGAGGCGGCCGGCTGGCTGGCCTCCCGGCAGCCGGCGCTGCTGGCCGCCGCCCGCCTGGTCGTGGCGGACGGGCAGCTCGACACGCTCGCCCGCCGCCTGGTGAGCGCCCTCAGCCGCGCCCTGATCGCCCACCGCGGCGCGGAGGCGGCGGCCCCGGAGCTGTACCGGCTGCACGAGCTGGTGCTCGGCGTCGCCGAGCGCCAGAACCTGCCGAGGGAACGTGCCGCCGCGCTGCTCAACCTCGGCGACATCGACGCTCGCACGGGCCGCCTGGCCGAGGCCCTTCAGCGGTACCGGGCCGCCCTGGAGGCGGCCAGGAGCGAACGGGACCAGGCCGACCCGCTGGCCGTCGGCCGCACTCTGGAGTCCATCGCGGGCACCTACGCGGAGCTCGGCGACTGGCAGCGGGCCGCCGACTGGTACAGCAGGGCCGTCGCGCTCGCCCAGTCCCGCGGCGACCTGCTCGCGCAGGCGCGGCTGCACGGCCGCATCGCCGCCGCGTGGACCTACACCGGCAACTGGCCCGAGGCGCTGCGCGCCTGGCGCGCAGCCGCCGCGGCGCACCGCAGGACGGGGGACGCGCGTGCCCACGCGCGGGCTGTCGCGGAGACGGCGCGGGTGCAGGAGTACGCGGGCAGGCTTCAGGAGGCGGGCCGCACGGGGGAGGAGGCGCTGCGGCTGGCGGAACGGTCGGGCGACCGCCGCCTCCAGGCCGCGCTGCGCCTGCGCCTCGCCGACAGCGCCGACCGGCTCGGCCACTCCGCGGCCGCCGCTGCCCACCGTTCCGCGGCCCAGGCGCTCCTGGCCCGGACCCGCCCGGTGGAATCCTCTGTGACTACAGAGGGAAACAGTAATGAAACAGAGCTAGAGTCGCCGAAAATTGACTGAAAGCAAGGCTGTACATCGGTCAATCCTTCATTAGAATGGCTGCCGTAACCCTCCGTGACGCAAGGACCGTGATCGACGTGAAGGTCGGCATCCCCCGTGAGGTCAAAAACAACGAGTTCCGCGTGGCCACCACCCCGGCCGGAGTGCATGAGCTCGTCACCGGCGGACACCAGGTTTACGTGGAGCGGGGCGCCGGCCTCGGCTCCGCCATTCCCGACGACGAGTACGCCGCGGCCGGGGCCGAGCTGGTCGCGGACGCCGACGAGGTGTGGGCCAGGGCGGACCTGGTCCTGAAGGTCAAGGAGCCAGTGGCCGAGGAGTACCACCGGCTGCGCAAGGACCAGGTGCTGTTCACCTACCTCCATCTGGCCGCCTCCCGCGCGTGCACCGACGCGCTGCTGCGCTCCGGCACCACGGCCATCGCCTACGAGACGGTCGAGGGGCCGGGCCGCCAGCTCCCGCTGCTGGCCCCGATGTCGGAGGTGGCCGGGCGGATCGCGCCGCAGGTGGGCGCCTACCACCTGATGCGTTCCGCCGGCGGGCGCGGTGTGCTGCCCGGCGGCGTGCCCGGCACCCCGGCGGCCTCGGCCGTCGTCATCGGCGCCGGGGTCTCGGGGTGGAACGCCACGCAGATCGCGGTCGGCATGGGCTTCCAGGTCACCGTCCTGGACAAGGACATCGCCAAGCTCCGCGAGGCCGACCGGATCTTCGGCACCCAGGTACGGACCGTGGCCGCCAACGCCTTCGAGGTCGAACGGGCGGTGCTCGCCGCCGACCTGGTCGTCGGCGCGGTACTCGTGCCGGGGGCCAGGGCGCCCAAGCTGGTGACCAATGAGACGGTGGCGCGCATGAAGCCGGGCAGTGTTCTTGTCGACATCGCGATCGACCAGGGCGGCTGTTTCGCCGACTCGCGCCCGACGACGCACGCGGACCCCACGTTCGCGGTCCATGAATCGCTCCTCTACTGCGTCGCCAATATGCCGGGCGCGGTGCCGAGCACGTCCACCCACGCGCTCACCAGCGCGACGCTGCCGTATATCGTGGAGCTGGCCAACCAGGGCTGGCAGCAGGCCGTTCGCCGTGACCCGGCGCTCGCCGCGGGGGTCAATGTGCACGACGGCCACGTCGTCTGCGGCCCGGTGGCGCAGGCGCACGACCTGCCGCACGCGGAGCTGCACGCGGTGCTCGGCTGATACGCGGGCGCGGTCAACTCCCGGCGTCAACATCGGGAATGTCACACCACGCCGGGCGCGAACCCGGCGCGTCGGCGCGGAGCGGGCGTCGCGCGCGCCGTCGCGCGGCGGCCAACTCGTCGCGAACGTAGTGCTTTAACCGATTCGTGCGCCGTTGAATCGTCCCACTGACGCGTCTTGTGGCCTTGACAACCGAATGTTCGAGGCCCGACACATCCGTGCCGGTCCGGCGGATTGTGTTGCTGCGAACCACCGACACGCCATAGAGTCGCCAAACGTCGGCATGGTGCAACGCTGACCCTGTCTAGAAGTTTCCTGGTCCCCAAGGAGGTAAGACGACTTGTGAATGAGTCGACAATTACTCCCCGGGGGGGACAACCAGGGGTCCCGGAGCGGCATCAGGGCGCCTCGGAGCCGGCGGGCCACAGGAGCTCCGTCGCTGTCCATTCCTACGCAACCCACCAGAGCCAGCCGAGCATGACAGCGCATCAGAGCACGGACAGCCATGACGCCAATGCCATGGCAGGAGACCGAACGGGCGGCGAGGCCGGCCGTTTCCCCGACTACGAAGAGCTTCCGGACGGGCAGTTCTACGACCCGGACGCGGAGTACGAGCCCGATCCCGAGTACGCGGCCACCATCGCCCCCGATGCGGCCCGGCAGCGCCGGGAGCGCATCGGACCGACCGGCCGTCCGCTGCCGTACTTCCCCATTCCCGGGCCGCTCACCGAGCGCGGTCCGGCCAAGATCATCGCCATGTGCAACCAGAAGGGCGGGGTCGGCAAGACGACCTCGGCCATCAATCTGGGGGCCGCGCTGGCGGAGTACGGCCGCCGTGTGCTGCTGGTCGACTTCGACCCGCAGGGCGCGCTGTCCGTCGGCCTCGGGGTCAACCCGATGGAGCTCGACCTCACCGTCTACAACCTGCTCATGGAGCGGGGGATGGCGCCGGACGAGGTGCTGCTGAAGACGGCGGTCGCCGGCATGGACCTGCTGCCGAGCAACATCGACCTCTCGGCGGCCGAGGTGCAGCTCGTCAGCGAGGTGGCCCGCGAGTCCACCCTCCAGCGGGCGCTGCAACCGCTGCTCGGCGACTATGACTTCGTCATCATCGACTGCCAGCCCTCGCTCGGCCTCCTCACGGTGAACGCGCTTACCGCGGCGCACAAGGTGATCGTTCCGCTCGAGTGCGAGTTCTTCGCCCTGCGCGGGGTGGCACTGCTCACCGAGACGATCGAGAAGGTGCAGGAGCGGCTGAACCCGGAGCTGCGCCTCGACGGCATCCTGGCGACGATGTACGACTCCCGCACGGTGCACAGCCGGGAGGTACTCGCCCGGGTCGTGGAGGCGTTCGACGACAACGTCTACCACACCGTCATCGGGCGCACCGTCCGCTTCCCCGAGACCACGGTCGCCGGGGAGCCGATCACCACGTATGCCTCCAACTCGGTGGGGGCGGCGGCGTATCGCCAGCTGGCCAGGGAGGTGCTCGCCCGGTGCCACGCCGAGTGAGTCTCCCGGCGGCCGACGAACTGTTCCGTAGTACCGGAGGGGCCGCGGTGCAGCCCTCGTCCCCTCCCGAGAACGCCGGCGGCACCGCCGAGAGCCCTTCCGCGCCGCGGGTGCCCTCCCCCTCCCCGGGGGAGCAGGCGCCCGGCGGTGAGGAGGGCGAGGGCACGCGGCAGCAGGAGCCGAAGACCGCGGGCCGCACGCCGGGCGCGGGCCGCGAGGCGGCCGTGCCCGGGCAGCCCAAGCGCGAGCCCGCCGGCCGTCAGACGCCGTCCGGCGCGGGCAAGAGCGCCCGGGCGAACAGCACGGGCGCCGCACCGGCGAACGAACGGCGCCGCGGGCGCAGCCCTCGCCGCCCCAGCGGGCGTGAGCGCCACGACGAGAAGATCACGGTCTACGTCTCCGCCGAGGAGCTGATGGACCTGGAGCACGCCAGGCTGGTGCTGCGCGGCGAGCACGGTCTCGCCGTGGACCGCGGCCGCATCGTGCGCGAGGCCGTCGCCGTCGTCCTGGCCGATCTGGAATCCCGCGGCGACGCGAGCATCCTCGTGCGCCGCCTGCGTGGCCGTTGACCCCCGGGTGACCACCCCGGCACGCCACCGGCGCCTGCTCGGCCGCGGCCCGGGAACGCAGCTTCCCGAAGCCGCTCCCGCGCCCGCCGGTGAAACTCCCGAGGAGCCGGCCGATGCCGGCGCCGGGACTCCGGCGGCGGGCGCCGAGCCGCCGCCGCCCGCCACGGCCGAGGAGCCCTCCGAGGCCGCGGCCGAGCCAGCGGCCGAGGAAGCCGCCGCAGACCCGGAGGAGTCCGCGGACGGTGCCCAGGACGCGGACGACGGGCGGTTCAAGGTCGTTCTCGAAAACTTCGAGGGGCCGTTCGACCTGCTGCTCCAGCTCATCTCCCGGCACAAGCTGGACGTCACCGAGGTCGCCCTCTCCCGCGTCACCGATGAATTCATGGCCCACATCCGTGCCATGGGCCCGGACTGGGACCTCGACCAGACCACCGAGTTCCTGGTGGTCGCGGCCACCCTGCTGGACCTGAAGGCCGCCAGGCTGCTGCCCACCGCCGAGGTCGAGGACGAGGCCGACCTGGCGCTGCTGGAGGCCCGCGACCTCCTCTTCGCGCGGCTGCTCCAGTACCGCGCCTACAAGCGGGTCGCGGATATCTTCAACGACCGCCTGGCCGCTGAGGCCAGCCGCCATCCGCGCACCGTCGGCCTCGAACCGCACCACGCCGAGCTGCTGCCCGACGTCGTCATCCGCATCGGCCCCGAGGGGTTCGCCCGCCTCGCGGTGAAGGCCATGCAGCCCAAGCCGAAGCCGCAGGTGTACGTCGACCACATCCACGCCCCGCTGGTCAGCGTGCGCGAACAGGCCGAGGTCCTCGTCGCGCGGCTGAGGGAGCTGGGCCGGGCCGACTTCGCCGAGCTGACCCGCGACGCCCAGGACACGCTCACCGTCGTGGCCCGCTTCCTCGCCCTGCTAGAGCTGTACCGGGAGCGTGCCGTGACGCTCGACCAGGACGAGGCGCTCGGCCCGTTGATCATCAGCTGGCAGGGGGCCGAGCCGGGGCGTCCGCTGGTCACCGACGAGTTCGACCAGGCCGTGCCGCGGGAGACGGCGGACGGGGCCCGGGAGGAAGGAAAGGCGCAGCTTTCATGAGCGAGGACACCACCACCGCGGCACCGCCCGCGCAGCCGCCGCTGAAGCCCTCGCTGGAAGCGGTCCTCATGGTCGTCGACGAGCCGGCCACCGAGGAGCACCTGGCGAAGGTGCTCGACCGGCCGCGGCGCGCGGTGGCGGCCGCGCTGCGCGAGCTGGCCGACGAGTACACGCGCGAGGGCCGCGGCTTCGAGCTGCGGCTGATCGCGGGTGGCTGGCGCTACTACACCAGGCCCGAGTACGGGGCGGCCGTCGAGGGCTTCGTCCTGGACGGCCAGCACGCCCGGCTCACGCAGGCCGCCCTGGAGACGCTGGCGGTCGTCGCCTACCGGCAGCCGGTCACCCGTTCCCGGGTCTCCGCCGTCCGCGGCGTGAACTGTGACGGTGTCATGCGCACCCTGCTCCAGCGCGGGCTGGTGGCCGAGGCGGGCACCGAACCCGAAACAGGTGCGATCCTGTATGTGACGACGCACTACTTCCTGGAGCGGATGGGCCTGCGCGGCCTTGACGAGCTACCCGAGCTGGCGCCCTTCCTCCCCGAGGCGGAGCAGGTCGAGGGCGAGAGCCAGGAGGGAGTGCCGTCGTTCGACGTGGACGAAGAAGACGACACCGGCGACTCCCCAACGGATCATTGATGCGAAGCAGCGGCAGGAACAGCAACCGGAACTACCGGGGCGCGGGCAACAGCCGCGACGACCGGCAGCAGAGCTCGGGCCGGCCCCGCCCGGAGGAGCGCAGGTACGGCAGCGGCGGCGGCCCGGCGCCGCGCAAGAAGCGGGCCGCTCCGGCGCGTTCCCGCGAGTACGACGCGCAGATCGAGGAGCGCAACCGCGCGCGCCACGACAAGCCGGCGGGGCCGCGCCTCCCCAAGACGTTCGGCGACCAGGAGGGCGAGCGCCTCCAGAAGGTGCTGGCCCGCGCCGGGCTCGGCTCCCGGCGGGCGTGCGAGGAGCTGATCGACCAGGCCAGGGTCGAGGTGAACGGCAAGATTGTCACCTCCCAGGGGCGGCGGGTGGACGCGGACAAGGACGAGATCAGGGTGGACGGTCTGACCGTCGCCACCCAGTCGCACCTGTTCTTCGCGCTGAACAAGCCGGTCGGCGTCGTGTCCTCGATGGAGGACCCCGACGGCAGGCAGTGCCTGGGCGACTACGTGCAGAACCGCGAGACGCGGCTGTTCCACGTGGGCCGGCTCGACACCGACACCGAGGGCCTGATCCTGCTGACGAACCACGGCGAGCTGGCCCACCGCCTCACGCACCCGAAGTACGGCGTGACCAAGGGCTACCTCGCCGCCATCCAGGGGCCGATCCCACGCGACCTCGGCAAGCGGCTGAAGGCGGGCGTGGAGCTGGAGGACGGCTACGCCCGCGCCGACAGCTTCCGGGTCGTGCAGAACACCGGGCGCAACTACCTGGTCGAGGTCTCGCTGCACGAGGGCCGCAAGCACATTGTGCGCCGTATGCTCGCCGAGGCGGGCTTCCCGGTGGACAAGCTGGTCAGGACCAGGTTCGGGCCGATCGTGCTGGGCGACCAGAAGTCGGGCTGGCTGCGGAGGATGACCAACACCGAGGTGGGCCGGCTGATGCGCGAGGTGGGCCTGTAACGGGCGGCCCTGCGCCGCCGCCCGCGGCACTACGCTGGAACGATGCGCACCGCCCTCGTCATCGGCACCGGCCTGATCGGTACCTCCCTCGCCCTCGCCCTCTCCGGCCGGGGCGTGCGGGTGCACCTGGCCGACACCGACCCGGACCGGTCCCGAACGGCCGCCGCCCTCGGCGCCGGCACCGAGGAGCAGCCCGAGGGCCGGGTCGACCTCGCGGTGATCGCCGTGCCGCCCGCCCTGATCGCCCCCACCGTGGCCGGTCTCCAGCGCCGCGGCGCGGCCCGCGCCTACGCGGACGTCGGCAGCGTCAAGGGCGGCCCGCGCCGCGAGTTGGCCGGTCTCGGCGGCGACACGGCCTCCTACCTCGGCTCGCACCCCATGGCGGGCCGGGAGCGCTCCGGGCCGCTGGCCGCGACCGCCGACCTCTTCGAGGGCAGGCCGTGGGTGCTCACGCCCACGCCTGACACCGAGACCGAGGTGCTGAACCTCGTACTCGAGCTGGTCGCGCTGTGCCGCGCGGTGCCCGTCGTCATGGACGCGGACGCGCACGACCGGGCCGTCGCGCTGGTCTCGCACGCTCCGCAGCTGCTGTCCAGCCTGCTGGCCGCGCGGCTCGGCACCGCGGACGAGTCCGCGGTCCGGCTGTGCGGGCAGGGGGTCCGGGACGTGACCAGGCTGGCGGCCTCGGAGCCCCGCATGTGGCTGGACATCCTCGCGGCCAACCCGGGGCCCGTCGCCGACGTCCTCGCCGAGCTGGCCGCTGACCTGGAGGAGACCATCCGCTCGCTGCGCGCCCTGGAGGCAGCGGACGAGGCCAAGCGCGAGGGCGGCGCCGCGGGCATCGAGGCCGTGCTGCGGCGGGGGAACGCGGGCCGGGAGCGGGTGCCGGGCAAGCACGGGGCCGCGCCGGCCGCGTATGAGACGGTGGCGGTGCTCATCACGGACCAGCCGGGCGAGCTGGCCCGCATCTTCGCCGACGCCGGGCGGGCCGGGGTCAATATCGAGGATGTGCGCATCGAGCACGCCACCGGGCAGCAGGCCGGTCTCGTTCAGCTGATGGTCGAGCCGGTGTCCGCACCCGTCCTGATCGCGTCGCTGCGCGAGCGGGGCTGGTCGATCCGGCAGTAGGGCCGCCACCCGGGTGCCGGTACGCTTCTTCTGGTGAGGGCCCTTTTCTTGAGCGGGGCGTCGGCCCTTGCCGGGGGGCGCCGGGCCCTCCATGCCTCTCCCGCGCCGAGCATGAGGCGCACGGGACCCGTCTTTGAGAAAGGTGCGCACCGCCGTGGCTGAATCCTCCGTCATCGTCGCCATCGATGGCCCCTCCGGCACGGGAAAGTCCAGCACCTCCAAGGCCGTCGCCACGCGCCTGTCCCTCGGCTTCCTCGACACCGGCGCCCAGTACCGGGCCATGACGTGGTGGATGCTGGCCAACGGCATCGACGTCAAGGACCCCGTGGCCGTCGCCGGCGCCTGCGACAAGCCCCTGATCGTCTCCGGCACCGACCCCCAGGGGCCCACCATCACGGTGGACGGCGCGGACGTCTCGGCGCCGATCCGCACCTCCGAGGTCACCGCGGCGGTCAGCGCGGTGAGTGCCGTACCCGAGGTGCGGGTCCGGATCACCGAGCTGCAGCGGACCATCGCGGCCGAGGCCCCCGGCGGCATCGTCGTCGAGGGCCGGGACATCGGCACCACGGTGCTGCCCGCCGCCGACGTCAAGGTCTTCCTGACCGCCTCACCCGAGGTGCGGGCCGCGCGGCGCAGCGCGGAGCTGAAGGGGAAGGACGCGGCCGATGTGGCCGCCACCCGGGAGGCGCTCGTCAAGCGGGACGCGGTCGACTCGGGCCGCAAGGCGTCGCCGCTGGCCAAGGCGGACGACGCGGTGGAGGTGGACACCAGCGAGCTGACGCTCGGGCAGGTCGTCGAGTGTGTGGTCACCCTGGTCGAAGAGTGGAAGCGGCGGGCACGGTGACCCCGCCCGCCGCCCGCGGCGCGGCGGCCGGACGCCGCCTGTCGGTCGGCGTGATCCACACCGTCTGGCGGCCCCGCGTGCTCGGCGCCTGGCGGGTGCCCGCCGCCGGCCCCGTCATCCTCGCCGTCAACCACGCGCACAATGTCGACGGCCCGGTGCTGATGGGCACCGCGCCGCGCCCGGTGCACTTCCTCGTCAAGCAGGAGGCGTTCATCGGGCCGCTGGGCACGTTCCTGCGCGGCATCGGTCAGATCGGGGTCGACAGGTCGGGCGCGGACCGCGCCGCCGTCACCTCCGCGCTCGCGGTGCTCGACGCGGGCGGGGTGCTCGGCATCTTCCCGGAAGGGACCCGCGGCGTCGGGGACTTCGCCGCGCTGCGCTCGGGCCTGGCCTACTTCGCGCTGCGCGCGCAGGCGCCGGTCGTGCCCGTCGTCGTGCTCGGCAGCGGCGAGCGGCGGGGCCGGGTCATACCGGCGCTCCCGGCCGCGCGCTCCCGCATCGACGTGGTGTTCGGCGAGCCGGTCACCGTCGGTGGCGGGCGGCGCACCCGGGCGGCGCTCGACGAGGCGACGGCCCGCCTCCAGGAGAGCCTGGCCGCCCATCTGCGCGACGCCAGGCGGCGCACGGCCCGTTAGGGTCGGCCGTGCGTCCTCCACGCACTCAATCAACGGACACGGACGAGGTACAGGACTCCATGAACGACCAGAACCACCCGGGCAGCGCGGACGCGCACGGCGCGCTCGGCGACGCCGAGTACGCGGAGTTCATGGAGCTCGCCAGGGAGCAGGGCTTCGACGCCGAGGACATCGAGGGCGACCTCGCCGCGGCGGCGGCAGGACCGCTGCCGGTGCTCGCCGTCGTCGGGCGGCCGAACGTCGGCAAGTCGACCTTGGTCAACCGGATTCTCGGCCGCCGGGAGGCCGTCGTCGAGGACCGGCCCGGCGTCACCAGGGACCGCGTCACCTACGAGGCCGAGTGGGCCGGGCGGCGCTTCAAGGTGGTCGACACCGGCGGCTGGGAGCAGGACGTGCTGGGCATCCAGGCGTCCGTCGCCGCCCAGGCCGAGTTCGCCATCGAAACCGCCGACGCCGTCGTCCTCGTCGTGGACGCCACGGTGGGCGCGACCGACACCGACGAGGCCGTGGTCAAGCTGCTGCGCAGGGCGGGCAAGCCCGTCGTGCTGTGTGCCAACAAGGTCGACGGCTTCTCGATGGAGTCCGACGCCACCTACCTGTGGTCACTCGGCCTCGGCGAGCCGCACCCCGTCTCCGCCCTGCACGGCCGCGGCACGGGCGACATGCTCGACGCGGTGCTCGCGGTCATGCCGGACGCGCCCGCCGAGACGTTCGGCGACACGGCGGGCGGCCCGCGCCGCATCGCGCTGATCGGGCGGCCGAATGTCGGCAAGTCGTCCCTGCTGAACAAGGTGGCGCGCGAGGAGCGGGTGGTCGTCGACCCCGTGGCCGGGACTACGAGGGACCCGGTGGACGAGCTGATCGAGCTGGGCGGGAAGACCTGGCGATTCGTCGACACGGCGGGCATCAGGCGGCGGGTCCACCTCCAGGACGGTGCGGACTACTACGCCTCGCTGCGCACCGCCGCCGCCCTGGAGAAGGCGGAGGCCGCGGTGGTCCTGATCGACGTCAACGAGCCGATCAGCGTGCAGGACACCCGCATCATCACCATGGCCGTGGAGGCCGGCCGGGCCCTGGTGATCGCCTACAACAAGTGGGACGTCATGGACGAGGAGCGCCGGTTCTACCTGGAGCGGGAGATCGAGCAGGAGCTGGTCCAGGTGCAGTGGGCGCCGCGGGTCAACATCTCGGCGCGCACCGGCCGGCACGTCGAGAAGCTGGTGCCGGCCGTGGAGACGGCGCTGGAGAGCTGGGAGAGCCGGGTGCCGACCGGGAAGCTGAACGGGTTCCTCGGCCAGCTCGTGGCCTCCCACCCGCATCCGGTGCGCGGCGGGAAGCAGCCGCGGATTCTGTTCGGCACCCAGGCGGGCACGCGGCCCCCGCGCTTCGTGCTCTTCGCCTCCGGGTTCCTCGAAGCGAACTACCGCCGCTTCATCGAGCGGCGGCTGCGCGAGGAGTTCGGCTTCGAGGGCTCGCCGATCCAGGTCTCGGTCCGCGTGCGGGAGAAGCGCGGCCGGCGGAAGTGACGCCCCCCGGGCGCTGCCAGGAGCCGCCTCAGCGGCTCCTGGCAGCCTCGTGCGGGTCGCCGCCGCGCCGTCCGCCGGGGGGCAGCGCGGCCGGGCTCAGCCGCGCCGCCTGGGGGGTGCCGATGCCGCCGTACCCGGCGTATCCGGGCTCACGCCAGCGCCAACTGCCCGCGCCCACGCCGTAGCTGGTCGAGAACGCCACGAAGCGCAGGTCCTCCTCGCCCGTGCGGTCCCCGGGCAGCGCCCGGAACAGCCTGCGGTACTCGGCGCACAGGGCGTCGTAGATGGGCGTCGCCGAGGGCGCCGGCCGCTCGTAGGACGAACGCATGCCGGGGATGTGCCGGTGGCTGGGCTGGGGCCTGGAGGATTCGTAAGCGTGCACATCGTTCCAACGAGCGGGCGCCGCACCGGATGCGGTCCTGCCCCCCGATCGTCCGCCGCCCGCGCGCCACTCAGGTGCCCGCGAGGGGCATGGCGGCGGCGACCAGGGTGCCGCCGGCGGCGGCCTTCTCCAGGGCGTCGCGGAGCAGGTCCTCCCGCGGCTGCTGCCCGATGGAGCCGGCGGGCGCGGCGTACACGAGCACGGTGTGCCGCTGGTTGGCGCTGGCCCGCCAGCCGTCGGTCAGGGTGAGCGGCTGGTGCGCCTGCCACCAGGCGCTCGGCTGTCCGCCGGCCGGATTGCCCTGGAGGACGGCGTGCAGCTGGCCCATGGCGATGAGCACCGACCAGCCGGGCAGCAGCGACGGCTCGGTGGCGACGTTCGTGACGGGCAGGAAGCCCGCCTCGATCAGCAGCGGCAGGAAGTCGTCGCCCGGTCCCGTGGAGCCGGGGCGGGCGATCGGGCCCGTGGGTTCGACGACGATCGCCGGGTGCAGGTCGTTGCCGAGCAGGATCTGCCCGCAGGTCACGCCGAGGACGGCCTGACCGGTCTCGCCGGCGTTACCGGCCGCCGCGGCCGGCGACGCCGGGGACACCGGTGCGGCGGGTGCGGGCACGGCGGTCTGGCCGGTGATGGACCGCACGGCGCCCTGGAGCTGCTCCTCGGAGACGGAGACCACTTGGGAGGGGATGCAGGAGGCGTGGGCGAACGCGAGCACCGCCGTCTCCCCGCCGACGAACAGGACCGTGCTGGTGCGCTCCTGTCCGGGGTTGCCCGGGGTGCGGCATGAGGTGCAGTCGTAGCTGCCCGGGGCGTTCTCGCCGGCGAGCAGGCGATCGGCTTCTTCGTCGCCGATCTCGGCGCGTACGTCGTCGCTGACGTCGAGCAAGGGGGACACTGTCGGCTCCTCGGTTGGGGGTCTTCCCCGCGCTCCGCGGCGGGGTGCCCCGTGCACAACGGCGGGAGCCGCGCGGGGTCACGCCGGGTGGGCCGGAATCGAACGGCGAGTCGTCCGCCGTCGCGAACCCCGCACGGGTGAGCGACCTCCCGTCGGTGGTGAGCTGCTATAAACCATCCGTTCACCGTGTTCACAGGAAAGGTGAATACGAGGCGTTCACAACGGGCCTGCCGCATTCGCCTCACCGGCCTCTCGGAATTACATACGAAGGGCGGTGACACCATTAAGGGCGGTCCATTAATTACAGAACGTGCACGTTACGCCGAACGGGTGGGCGGGGGGTCCGCTGTGACACAAGCGTGACAGTCCCCTGATCCTGGCGGGACTTCCGGGTGGTCGGACGAGGCCGTACGGTGGCGGCATGGCACCGATTCCGCGTCCGCCGAGGACCCCCGACGACAGCCCCGAGGAGTACGTCGGCCTGGACGCCGACGCGGCGGAGCGGCGGGCCCACGGCCGCGGGTGGCCCCGCGTCCGGCGCCTCGCGCCGGACGCGATCATCACCATGGAGCACATGCCCGGCCGGCTCAACCTCGCGGTGCGCGACGGCCGCGTCGTCCGCTGCTGGCACGGCTGACGGCGGCCCCCGCGCCGCCTCAGTGGCTGCTGACCGGCCGCGCCGGGTGCTCGGGGCAGCTCGGGTGCGTGCGGCCCGGCTGCCGCAGCCGCCCCCCGTTCACCCCGCGGGGTGCGGTGCCGGCCCTGCTCCCGGCGGTCACCGCGGGCTCCGTGCGCGAGCGCGGCTCCTCGGACGTGCGGCCGGCCGTGGCGGGCAGGTGCTGCGGCACATCGAACGCGGGCACGGCGCCGCGCGGCTGCCCCGGCACCCCGTAGAGCCGGTCCCGCAGCAAGAACACGTAACGCTCGACCGTCGCGATCAGCGGCTCGCACCAGGGCAGGGCCAGCAGCACGAGCAGTCCGGCCGCCCAGCCGAGGAGCACGTCGCTCACCCAGTGGGTGCCGAGGTAGACGGTGGTGGCCCCCACGCCGAGCGCGAAGACCGCGGCGATGACCGACAGCGTCCGCCTGGCCCGGGGGGTGGTGGCCAGGTAGGCGAGGATGCCCCAGGTCACGACGGCGTTGGCGGTGTGTCCGGAGGGAAATATATCGCCGGTCAGCCACATCTCGTTCGAACCGATGACGTTGGCGTAGTGCGGGCCCTCGCGGCCCATCCCCAGCTTCGCGGCGCCGACCGACAGGTTGAGCAGGAGCAGGGCGCTGGCCATCACCAGCAGCGGGCGCAGCGTCCGCTGCCGCCAGCAGCGCCAGCCGAGCCACGCGGCGATCAGCACGGCCGTGGGGCCGCGCTGGCCCAGGACGACGAAATAGTCCAGAAACGCGTGCATGCCGGGCCACTGCTTGTACGGCCGGAACAGCATCACCTGCCAGTCCAGGTCGACCAGCCAGGTGGTCGCCCACACCGCCGCCACTGTCACCGCGTAGAACCCCAGGGTGGCCCACAGGAGCATCAAGCGGGTACGGCTCATAACAGGAGCCGGCACGTTCGGCGGCTGCGGCTCCTGTTCGAGGCGGGCTAGGAATCGGTCGGTACGCACACTCGCCAGATTACAGCCCGTGATAGCGGGCTTCCTGCTGCGGCCCGCCTTCGTAATGGCGATGTGATGTAGGGCTGACATTTTCCGCCATCCTATTTCCCGGCTTTACGAAATTCCGGGAGGCCCGGATTTGCCGTGACGGTGGTGCGGAACGGGCTTCCGCCGTCGCATTCCGCGGCAATGTCCAGGTGAACAACGTGCACGGCGCGTTACCCGCCGCGGTGCCCGGGGGCGGGCGGGGGAGCGGTGGGTCGGGAGGACCGGGCTGTCGTAGTCTGTCTGACCATCTGCCCTCTTCACCGTGCCCGGCGCGCGCGCACCGCCGGGTTTCCCCCGCGGTGGCGAGGGGACGGCGCAAGACAGGGAGGTGCGTTGATGTCCGGGGCGACCCCACCCGGAATCCCCGCTCAGGACCGCAGCCGCTGGACGGTTCTCGTCGTCCTCTGTGCCAGCCTGCTCCTCGTCGCCGTCGACGCCACCGTGCTGCACGTCGCCGTGCCCGCCGTGAGCGAGGACCTGCGGCCGAGCGGCGTGGAACTGCTGTGGATCGTCGACGTCTATCCCCTGGCCTGCGCGGCGCTGCTCATTCTCTTCGGCACCCTCGGCGACCGCGTCGGGCGGCGCCGGGTACTGCTGATCGGCTACGCCTGCTTCGCCCTCGCCTCCGCGCTCGCCGCCTGGGCCGCCACCCCCGCGGTGCTGATCCTGGCCCGCGGGCTGCTCGGCGTCGGCGGCGCGATGATCATGCCCGCCACGCTCTCGATCCTGCGGCAGGTCTTCCCCGACCGGCGCGAACGGGCGCTGGCCATCGGCATCTGGAGCGCGGTCGCGGCCGTGGGCGCCGCGATAGGCCCGCTGGTCGGGGGCGTACTCCTGGAACACTTCTGGTGGGGATCGGTCTTCCTGATCAACATTCCGCTGATGGCCGTGTGCCTGCCGGTCGGCGCGCTGGTGCTGCCGGAGTCCACCGGCGACCGGCGGGGGCCGTGGGACGTGGGCGGCGCGCTGCTGGCCGCGGCCGGTCTCTTCGCCGTGATCCTCGCGGTCAAACGGGCCGGCGGCGGCGACCTGTTCACCCCGGGCACCGCGGCCGCGGCGGGGCTCGGCTGCGGGCTCCTGGCCGCGTTCGTGCGCAGGCAGCGGCGGCGCCGGGAGCCGCTGATCGACCTGTCCGCGTTCTCCCGGCCGGCGTTCGGCACCTCGGTGGGCTGCATCGTGCTCACGGTGCTTTCCCTGGTGGGCCTGGCCCTGGTCGCCGCCCAGTACCTGCAACTCGTCCTGGGTCTTTCCCCGTTGCAGACCGGGCTGCGGCTGCTGCCGCTGAGCCTGGCCGCGATCGCCGCCGGGCTGGCCGGCTCCCGCATGCTCCAGTGTCTCGGCCCGCGCCGCATGGTCGCGCTGGGCTTCGCGCTGACGGCGGTGGCCGTGCTGACGCTCACCTGCCTGGACGACCACGACCGCCCGCTGGTCATGTCCGTCGGCTTCGTGCTGCTCGGCTTCGGCCTTGAGACCACGCTGTTCGGGTCGTACGAGTCGATGCTCAGCGACGTTCCGGCGGGGCAGGCCGGGGGAGCGGCGGCCATCGGGGAGACCGCTTACCAGTTCGGGGGCGGCCTCGGTATCGCCCTGCTCGGCAGTGTCATGAACGCCATGTACGCGCCCGCGGTGCGCCGGGTGGACGGCGTCGGCGCGGCGGACACCGAGTCGGCCGGGCACTCGCTGGGCGAGGCGCTCACCGTGGCGGCCAGGATCGGCGGGGACCCCGGGGAGGCGCTGCGTGACGCGGCGCGTGACGCGTTCGTGCACGGGATGCACATGACGCTGCTGGCCAGCGCGCTGCTGCTGGTCGCGGGCGCGTTCGCGGCGCTGCGCCTGCCGCGCGAGCTGACCGGCCACACCGCGCGGGACGAGAAGGCCCCGACGCTCTTGCCGAGCGGGGTTACCCGCCCGTAACGTCGGCGCCATGGCTGCCGGAATCCTGCCCCCGTTCGACCCCGCGGACCCGCTCGGCATCGACGACTTGCTCGACGACACGGACCGCGCGCTGCGGGCGACCGTGCGCGCGTGGGCCCGCGACCGGGTGCTGCCGCACATCGCCGAGTGGCACGAGCGGGGCGAGCTGCCCGACGTCCGCGGTCTGACCAAGGAGCTGGGCTCGCTCGGCGCCCTGGGCATGACGCTGGACGGCCACGGCTGCGCCGGGGCGTCGGCCGTGCAATACGGTCTGGTCTGCCTGGAGCTTGAGGCCGTCGACTCCGCGGTGCGCTCGCTGGTCTCGGTGCAGGGCTCGCTCGCGATGTACGCGATCCACCGGTTCGGTTCGGCGGAGCAGCGCGAGGGCTGGCTGCCGTCGATGGCCGCGGGGGAGGCGATCGGCTGCTTCGCGCTGACCGAGCCCGACCACGGCTCGGACCCGGCCGGGATGCGGACCCGTGCCGAACGGGACGGCGGCGACTGGGTGCTGACCGGCAGGAAGACGTGGATCACCAACGGCTCGGTGGCTTCGGTCGCCGTCGTCTGGGCCCGGACGGAGGACGGCATCCGCGGCTTCGTGGTCCCCGCCGATACCCCGGGCTTCTCGGCGTCCGACATCCGGCACAAGGGTTCGCTGCGTGCCTCGGTCACCAGCGAGCTGGTGCTCGACGGGGTACGGCTGCCCGCCGCGGCCGCGCTGCCGGAGGGGCGCGGGCTGCGCGCACCGCTCGGCTGTCTGAGCCACGCCCGTTACGGCATCGTGTGGGGTGCCCTGGGGGCCGCACGCACCTGTCTGGAGACCGCACTCGACTACGCGCGCACCCGTGAGCAGTTCGGCCGGCCGATCGGCGGCTTCCAGCTCACCCAGGCCAAGCTCGCCGACATGGCCGTCGAACTGCACAAGGGGCTGCTGCTCGCCTCGCACCTCGGCCGCCGCCTCGACGCCGGGCGGCTGCGGCCGGAACAGGTCAGTTTCGGCAAGCTGAACAACGTTCGCGAGGCGCTGGCGATCTGCCGGACGGCGCGGACGATCCTCGGCGCGAACGGCATCTCCTACGCGTACCCGGTGATGCGCCACATGGCGAACCTGGAGTCGGTCCTCACCTACGAGGGCACCAGCGAGATGCACCAGCTGATCCTGGGCAAGGCCCTCACCGGCCTGGACGCGTTCGGCTGACCGCGTCCGCGGGCCGCGGCCCGCGGACGCGGGCCGGGCCGTTCGGGCCGGGTCGAGGGCCGCGGCGGGCATCACAGATAATCGGACCGTGACGGATCTCGCCAGCGCCGGTGCCCTGTCCGGAGAGGCCGGCCCCGACGGCCGCGCCGGCCGCGCCGCCCGTACGCTGCGGCGGCTGCGCGCGGTGGCGCCCGCGCTGCTCGGCTTCGCCGCCGTCCGGTTGCTGTGCGTCATGGTGCTGGCGCTGTGGGACCCGGCCGAGGACAAGGGCGTGGTGCGCCTGCTGTCCGGGCGCTGGGACTCCGTCTGGTACGCGAGCATCGCGGACGAGGGCTACGGCCGCACGGTCGTCGCGGACGACGGCGGGGTGCACTCCGACCTGGCCTTCTTTCCGCTGCTTCCCTGGCTCGAACGTCTGATCTCCGCCGTCTCACCGCTCTCCGCGGGGGAGGCTGGCCTGCTGGTGAGTGCCGTCGCCTCGCTCGCCGCGGCCTGGGCGCTTTTCGCCATCGGCGAGCGGCTGTACGGCCGCCGGGCGGGGGTGCTGCTCGCCGTGCTGTGGGCGGCGGTGCCGGTCGGGATCGTTCAGTCGATGGCCTACACCGAGGCGCTGTTCACGGCGCTCGCCGCCTGGTCGTTGTACGCCGTGCTCACCGGTCGGTGGCTGACGGCCGGGCTGCTGTCGGCCGCCACGGGGCTCTGCCGGCCGGCCGGCCTCGCGGTGGCCGCCGCGGTGGCCGCGGCCGCGCTGGCGGTGCTGCTCGCCGAACGGGCGGAGCGGCGCGCTGCGGAGCCCGCGGCGGAACGCACGGCGGAACGCACGGCGGGCGGGGCCGCCGGGCCGTGGCCGTGGGCGGCGCACCGGCGCATGCTGGCCGGCGTGCTGCTCGCGCCGCTGGGCTGGGCGGGCTACGTGCTGTGGGTGGGCGCGCGTACCGGCGAGCCGCTCGGCTACCTACGGGTGCAGGGGGACTGGGGCAACGGGTTCGACGGCGGGTGGGCGTTCGCCCGGTTCATCGGGGACCGGCTGGCCGGCGGCAACCCCGTGGCGGGCCTCGGGCTGTGCGCGGGGGTGGCGCTGCTGCTGTGGGTGTGCGTGCGGTGCGTGCGGATGGGGCTGCCGCTTCCGCTGCTGGTGTACGGCGGGGTGATGGTGGTGCTGGCGCTGTGCGCGGCGGGCTACTTCGGCAGCAAGCCCCGCCTGCTGCTCCCCGCGTTCCCCCTGCTGCTGCCCGCCGCGGTGGCGCTGGCCGGGGCGCGCGCCCGAGTGGTCGCGGTCGTGCTGGTCACGGCCGCGACCGGGGCGGCGCTCTACGGCGCCGTCTGGCTGACCGGCTCTGGGCCGCCGTGACCCGGCGGTCCGGCTCCGCCGTGACGGCGGAGCCGGGTCAGCTCTGGTTGAAGAATCCGCCTTCTGAGGCGTGGCGGCTGTCGCCGCTGACGACCTCGTAGTCGGCCGGGGTCAGCAGGAAGACGCGGGTGGCGACGCGCTCGATGTCGCCGCGCAGCCCGAACGTCAGCCCCGCGGCGAAGTCGACGACGCGCTTGGCGTCGGCGGATTCGAGCACCGTGAGGTTGACGACGACCGGGATGCCGTCCCGGAACAGCTCGCCGATGCGGCGGGCGTCCCGGAAGCTGCCGGGGGTGACGGTGGCGATCCTGCCGCCCTGCTCCTCGGCGGCCTCGGCCGCCACCCGGAGCCTGGGGTCCGTCGTCCACGACGGAGCCTTCTCCCCCGGCTCGGGCCCTTCGGCGTACTCATCGTCGTAGTAACGCATCTCGCTGTCGTCGACGAGGCCAAGCCAGGCACTCGCCTTGCGCACCGATCCCATGGTCGCCTCCTCTCTGCTACGCGGTCCCCTACCCGTCCGCGGCCCTCCTATGGTTGACCATGATGCGGACAATGCGCCAAGCGGATAGCCGCTTCGGGCCGCTTTCGTAACGGTTCTGGTGCATACGATGTGCCGTCTCATCAGCGGGATTGCGGTGTCGGGGCGCTGACGGAGAGTAAGTTGTGCACGCCCCGCCAACCGGGTGACACGGGGCGTGTCCGCTCTGACCGAAAGGCGTTCTTGGCAACAGGGCTGACGGCGAGAAGACTCAATGCAGCGCTTGTCAGGGGCATGCCGTACAGCGGGCTCCTGACCAGGCCTCACGGGCCGCTCACCCAGCGGCCCCTGATTCCTTAACTGGAGGAAGCCAAGTGAGTTTGAAGCGCACCAACCCCCACAGACGCGGGACCCGACGGCTGGGGCTGACCGCCGCCACGACGGGCCTGCTCGCCATGGCGGCATTCGTGATGCCGGGCTCCGCCCAGGCGGAGCCCGTGGAGACGTTCTCGGCCTCGCAGCTGGCCGCGGCCAGCGATGCGGTGCTGACCTCGGACGTCGACGGCGGCAAGGCGTGGACGGTCGACGAGGAGACGAACAGGGTTCTGCTCAGCGTCGACGAGACCGTCACGGACGCCGAGGTCGACAGCATCCTGAAGGACGCGGGCTCGCTCGCCGACGCCATCACGGTGGAGCACATGCCGGGCACGCTCGAGCGCTACATCGCGGGCGGCGACGCCATCTACGCCGACGCCGGCTGGCGCTGCTCGGCCGGAGTCAACGTCCAGTCCGGGAGCACGTACTACTTCATCACCGCGGGGCACTGCACCGAGGGCTTCCCCGACTGGTACACGAACTCCTCACTCAGCACCTACATCGGCCCGACGGCGGGCTCCAGCTTCCCGGGCAACGACTACGGGATCGTGCGCTACGACAGCTCTGTGCCGCACCCGGGCACGGTGAACCTGTACAACGGCTCCACGCGTGACATCACCGCCGCGGCCAACGCCTCCAACGGTCAGTCGGTGCAGCGCAGCGGCAGCACCACGGGCCTGCGCAGCGGCACGGTGACCGGGCTCAACTACACGGTCGACTACGGCGGCGGCGACGTCGTCTCCGGGCTGACGCGGACCAACGCCTGTGCCGAAGGCGGGGACAGCGGCGGCCCGTTCTTCTCCGGCAACACCGTGCTAGGCCTGACCTCGGGGGGCAGCGGCAACTGCTCCTTCGGCGGCACGACCTTCTACCAGCCGATCGTGGAAGCCCTCAACGCCTATGGCGTGAGGGTCATCTAGCGCCCCCGCGCCGGTAGTACGCACCGACCGCCCCCGCCCGCGCCCCGGGCGGGGGCGGTTTTTGTGTGGTGGGCGCGAGCGGAGTGGCCCAAGTCGCGTGCCGCGAGGCCGAAAAACGGACAGCCGGCACGAAGAACGGCCCGTAACAACGATTTTCAGACAGGTATAGACCTCACGGGGCAAGGATGCTCCCCTCACACCCGGTGACACTTGGGCGGCACGGGGTGCCTCCTCTGGGTGGCCTAGGCATGAAAACGCCGTGTGTTCTGGAGGGTTTACGCGTATTACACCGCGCAGTGTGATCGTATGTCCGGGGCAAGATCTCGTGCTTGTATGACTCAGCCATGGTGGGAATACTCGCCAACACCGCTTGGCATGGACGTGACCGACCTCGCAGGACTGGCCAAGTCCGTGCTCTCTCCGGAGCCAAAGGGCTCCAACCCCCACAGGAGGAAGAGCGTGACACACCGACGTACCTCACACCGGCGCATGGCCGTCGCAGCCACCGGGCTCGCGGCGCTCCTCGCCGGTTCGTTCGCCGTCACTCAGGCGAACGCCACCTCTCCCGCAACCGACGCCGTTCCCGACGTCCTCTCCTCGGCCGAGGCCGGTGAACTGGCCGGCTCCCTGGCCGGTCTGCTCAGCGACGAGGCCGCCGGCGGCACCTTCTACGACTCCGACGCCGAGACCCTCGTGGTCAACGTCGTGGACGAGGCCGCCGCGGACACGGTGCGGGAAGCAGGGGCCGAAGCCCGCGTGGTCGAGAACAGCCTCGCCACGCTGACCGAAGTCAGGGCCTCGGTCGAGGACTTCGCCGTACCGGGCACCGCCTGGTCGATCGACCCCGTCAGCAACACCGTGCGCGTCACCGTGGACAGCACGGTGACGGGCGAGGAACTGGCCTCGGTCCGTGACTCGGTGGAGGCCCTCGACGGCCTGGCCACGCTGGAGCAGCGGGCCGGCGAGTACCAGCCGTTCATCGCGGGCGGCGACGCCATCTACAGCTCGGGCGCGCGCTGCTCGCTCGGGTTCAACGTGTCGGTGGGCGGCCAGCCGGGCTTCCTGACCGCCGGGCACTGCGGATCGGTCGGCAGCAGCTGGTCCGACTCCTCCGGCGGTGGCGAGATCGGCACCATGACCGCGGGCGAGTTCCCTGGCGGCGACTACGCGCTCGTCGAGTACAGCGCGGACATCGACAACCCGAGCGCCGTCAACCGGTACGACGGCTCCTCCCAGGAGATCACCGGCGCCGCCGAGGCGACCGTCGGTCAGTCGGTGGAGCGCAGTGGCAGCACGACGGGCCTGCACGGCGGCGAAGTCACCGCCGTGGACGTCTCCGTGAGCTACCCGCAGGGCACGGTCAACGGCACCATCGAGACGACCGTCTGCGCCGAGCCCGGCGACAGCGGCGGCGCGCTGTTCTCCGGCTCCGACGCCCTCGGCATCACCTCGGGCGGCAGCGGCAACTGCTCCTCGGGCGGTCAGACGTTCTTCTACCCGGTGACGGACGCGCTCGACGCGGTGGGCGCGACCCTGCCGTAACGGGCCGACGGCACACCACCGTTCGCACGCACAAAGTTCCCCGCTCGCCCGCCCCGCAAGGGGCCGGGCGGGCGGGGAACCGCGTGTGCGGGGTCCTCGGGACCTCGGCGCTCAGCGCTCGGCGGCGACCAGCTCCGCGATCTGGACCGCGTTGAGCGCCGCCCCCTTGCGCAGATTGTCGCCGGAGACGAAGAGCGACAGGGCGTTGTCGGCCGTCTCGTCGCGGCGGATGCGGCCCACGTAGCTGGCGTCGCGCCCGGCGGCCTGCTGCGGGGTGGGGATGTCCGACAGTTCCACGCCCGCCGCGCCGGCCAGCAGCTCGCGCGCCTGGTCGGGCGGGAGGGGACGCGCGAAGCGGGCGTTGATCTGGAGGGAGTGGCCGGTGAAGACGGGGACGCGGACGCAGGTCCCCGACACCTTGAGGCCGGGGATCTCCAGGATCTTGCGGCTCTCGTTGCGCAGCTTCTGCTCCTCGTCGGTCTCGTCGAGGCCGTCGTCCACGATCGAGCCGGCCATCGGCAGCACGTTGAACGCGATGGGCCGCATGTACTGCTCGGGCGTGGGGAAGTCCACCGCGAGCCCGTCGAACGTGAGCCGGGCGGCGTCCTGGGCGACGGCGCCGCGCGTCTGCCGGTCCAGCTCCGCGACGCCGGAGAGCCCGCTGCCCGATACCGCCTGGTAGGTGGCCACGACCAGGGCGGTCAGCTCCGCCTCCGTGTGCAGGGGGCGCAGCACCGGCATGGCGGCCATCGTGGTGCAGTTCGGATTGGCGATGATTCCCTTGGGGCGCTGGGCGACGGCGTGCGGGTTGACCTCGGAGACGACGAGCGGGACCTCGGGGTGCATGCGCCAGGCGGAGGAATTGTCGATGACCACCGCGCCGGCCGACGCGACCTGCTCCGCCAGCTCCTTCGAGGTGGCCTTGCCCGCGGAGAACAGGGCGATGTCAAGACCGGAGAAATCGGCGGCCGCCGCGTCCTCGACCGTGATCGCGCCGTCCTGCCAGGGGAGCGTGCTGCCGGCGGACCTGGCCGAGGCGAACAGCCGAAGCTCGTCCACCGGGAACTTCCGTTCGGCCAGTATCTGCCGCATGACGCCGCCCACCTGGCCGGTGGCACCGATGATCCCGATTCTCATGACGCTCCTCGTGTCCGTTGCGGGTCTCCAGACCTGCTCCTACCCTGCACCGGATGGCCGGACGACGGCGAATTCTTTGACGTCGGTCACACTCGGTGAGCCCCGTCACGTTGATACTTCTGAATGAAAGTAACGCCGCCGTAACGAGGTCGAACTAGCCTCCAGTTCTGGCGGTTTCCGACCGGACGACGTGAGGTGGGCAAGCATGCAACTGACCCCGCACGAGCAGGAACGTCTGCTCATCCATGTGGCCGCCGACGTGGCCGACCGCCGCCGCGCCAGGGGCCTGCGGCTCAACCATCCGGAGGCCGTCGCGCTGATCACCGCGCACGTCCTGGAGGGCGCGCGCGACGGGCGCACCGTCGCCGAGCTGATGGATTCCGGCCGCCGGGTCCTCGGCCGGGCGGAGGTGATGGAAGGCGTTCCGGAGATGATCCACGACGTCCAGGTCGAGGCCACCTTCCCCGACGGCACCAAGCTGGTGACCGTCCACGAGCCCATCGCCTGACATTCCGGGGCCAGAGCCCCGAGCAGCCGCGGCTCCGCGGCCGATACCCGAGAAGGGCAGTCGTGATTCCCGGAGAGATCCTGTTCGCCGAGACGCCGGTACCGCTGAACGAGGGCGCCCCCGTCACCCGGCTCACCGTGCGTAACCTTGCGGACCGGCCCGTCCAGGTCGGCTCCCACTACCACTTCGCCGAGGCCAATCCAGGACTCGACTTCGACCGGGCCGCGGCCCGCGGCCTGCGCCTGGCGATCCCGGCCGGCACCGCCGTGCGCTTCGAGCCGGGCATCCCCGCGGAGGTGGCCCTGGTGCCGCTGGCCGGCCGCCGGATCGTCCCGGGACTGCGCGGCGGGGCCGGCGGGGCACTCGGGGAGGGCGGGGCCCGTGACTGAGCTGACACGGGCCCGCTACGCGGACCTGTACGGGCCGACCACGGGCGACCGGGTGCGGCTGGCGGACACGGACCTGCTGATCGAGGTCGAGGATGACCTGGCGGGCGGCCCCGGCCGCGCCGGGGACGAGGCCGTCTTCGGCGGCGGCAAGGTCATCCGCGAGTCGATGGGCCAGTCCCGCGCCACCCGCGCCGAGGGCACCCCGGACACCGTGATCACCGGCGCCGTCGTACTGGACCACACCGGCATCGTCAAGGCCGATCTCGGGATCAGGGATGGCCGGATCGTTGCGCTCGGCAAGGCCGGGAATCCGGACACGATGGACGGGGTCCACCCGGGCCTGGTGATCGGCCCGGAAACGGAGATCATCGCGGGGAACGGCCGGATTCTGACCGCGGGCGGCGTCGACGCGCACGTCCACTTCATCTCGCCGCGCCTCGCCGACGAGGCCCTGGCCTCCGGCGTCACCACCCTCGTCGGCGGCGGCACGGGACCGGCCGAGGGCAGCAAGGCCACCACGGTGACGCCCGGGCCCTGGCACCTGGCCCGGATGCTCCAGGCCCTGGACGACACCCCGGTCAACGTCGGGCTGCTCGGCAAGGGCAGCACCGTCTCCCGCGAGGCCATGCTCAGCCAACTGCGCGGCGGCGCCGTCGGCTTCAAGATCCACGAGGACTGGGGCGCCACGCCCGCCGTCATCGACGCCTGCCTCGGGGTGTGCGAGGAGACCGGCGCCCAGCTCGCCATCCACACCGACACCCTCAACGAGGCCGGTTTCGTCGCCGACACCCTCGCCGCCATCGCCGGCCGGTCCATCCACGCCTACCACACCGAGGGCGCGGGCGGCGGGCACGCGCCCGACATCATCACGGTCGTCTCCGAGCCGAACGTGCTGCCCAGCTCCACCAACCCGACCCGGCCGCACACCCTGAACACCGTCGAGGAACACCTCGACATGCTGATGGTCTGCCACCACCTCAACCCGGCCGTCGCCGAGGACCTGGCCTTCGCGGAGTCCCGCATCAGGCCCTCCACCATCGCCGCGGAGGACGTCCTGCACGACCTGGGCGCCATCTCCATCATCTCCTCGGACTCCCAGGCCATGGGCCGCGTCGGCGAGGTGATCATGCGGACCTGGCAGACCGCCCACGTGATGAAACGGCGGCGCGGCGCACTGCCGGGCGACGGCCCGGCCGACAACCACCGGGCCCGTCGCTATGTCGCCAAGTACACGATCAACCCGGCGGTCGCCCAGGGGCTCGGCGACGAGATCGGCTCCGTGGAGCCGGGCAAACTGGCCGACCTGGTGCTCTGGGAGCCCGCGTTCTTCGGCGTCAAACCGCTGCTTGTCATCAAGGGCGGCCAGATCGCCTGGGCGCAGATGGGGGACTCGAACGCCTCCATCCCCACGCCGCAGCCGGTGCTGCCGCGGCCCATGTTCGGCGCGCTCGGCCGGGCGGCGGCCGCGGGCTCCGTCAACTTCGTCACCCACCTCGCCCTCGACGGCGGGCCGTTCGACGGCCTCGGCCTGGCCAAGCGGCCGGTCGCCATCGCGGGCACCCGCGGCACCACCAAGGCCGACATGCGGCTGAACGACGCGCGCCCCCACGTCACCGTCGACCCCGACAGCTTCACCGTCACCGTCGACGGCGAGCCGGTCACCCCCGAGCCGGCCACCGAACTGCCCCTCGCCCAGCGCTACTTCCTCTTCTGACGGGCCCGTTCGATGTCCGCAGCGGCACTGCTCCTGATCGCGGACGGCCGCTTCCCCGCCGGGGGCCACGCCCACTCAGGCGGCATGGAGGCGGCCGTCCGCGCCGGCCGGGTCACGGGCCCCGCCACGCTGGCCGCGTTCTGCTCGGGCCGCCTGCACACCGCGGGGCTCACCGCCGCCGCCCTCGCCGCCGCGGCCTGCGGCGGCTGCGATCCGCGCGACCTGGACGAGGCGGCCGACGCCCGCACGCCCTCGCCCGCGCTGCGCGCCACCGCGCGCAGGCTCGGCCGGCAGCTGCTGCGCGCCGCCCGCGCCACCTGGCCCGCACCGCACCTGGACGCCGTGGCGGCCGAGCACCCGGGCGGGCTCCACCAGCCCGTCGTGCTCGGCCTCGCGGCCCGCGCCGCGGGCCTCGCCCCGCGGGACGCCGCCCTGGCCGCCGCCCACGAGGCCGTCAATGGGCCGGCCTCCGCGGCCGTGCGGCTGCTCGGGCTCGACCCGTTCGACGCCACCGCCGTGCTCGCCCGGCTGGCCCCCGACCTCGACCGCGTCGCGGACCGCGCCACCGCCGCGGCCGCGGCCGTTCCCCGGCACGGCACCGACGCCCTGCCCGCCGCCTCGGCGCCGCTGCTCGACATCACCGCGGAAGCACACGCCACCTGGCCCGTGCGCCTCTTCGCCTCCTGAACGGAGCCCCGCCATGCACCTGGACCACCACGAGACGTACCCCACCCGCCACACCTGCACCCTCCGCCCCGACGGCACGCGCCGCGCCCTGCGCATCGGCCTCGGCGGGCCCGTCGGCTCCGGCAAGACCGCCACGGTCGCCGCCCTGTGCCGCGAACTGCGCGACGGCCTCGCCATCGCCGTCGTGACCAACGACATCTACACCCGCGAGGACGCCGACTTCCTGCTGCGGAACGCCGTGCTGCCCGCCGAACGCATCACCGCCGTCGAAACCGGCGCCTGCCCGCACACCGCGATCAGGGACGACATCTCCGCCAACCTGGAGGCCGTCGAGGAACTGGAGGACCGCACCGGGCCGCTCGACCTGATCCTCGTCGAATCCGGCGGCGACAACCTCACCGCCACCTTCTCCACGGGCCTCGTCGACGCCCAGGTCTTCGTCATCGACGTCGCCGCGGGCGACGACATCCCCCGCAAGGGCGGCCCCGGGGTCACCACGGCCGACCTGCTGGTGGTCAACAAGACCGACCTGGCCCCCCACGTCGGCTCCGACCTGGCCGCCATGGCGCGCGACGCGCGGGCTCAGCGCGGCGAACTGCCGGTCGCGTTCACCTCGCTCACCGCCCCCGGCGGCATCGGCCCTGTCGCCGACTGGGTGCGCGGCCGGCTCGCCGCCTGGACCGCGGCGCACCCGGCCGGGGCCGGCGCGTGAACGCACCCGGCCGGGCCGGCGTCGTCGCACACGCCAGGATCGCCGCCGCCCCGGGCGGCGCGCTGCCCGTGCTGCGCAGCGAAGCGCCCCTGGCCCTGCGCCGCACCCGCGCGGCCGGGCCGTGGGCCCAGGTGGCGGTCGTCGGCGCGATGAGCGCCCCGCTCGGCGGCGACCGGCTGCGCCTGACCGCCGAGGTCGCGGCCGGGGCGGCGCTGCGCGTCGGCTCGGCCGCGGCCACGCTCGCCCTGCCGGGCCGCGCGCCGTCGGAGCCCGCCACCTACGACACCGCCCTCGCCGTCGGCGAGGGCGGAGAGCTGCGCTGGCTGCCCGAGCCCGTGATCTCGGCCCGCGGCAGCGAACTGCACACCACCACCCGCGTCGACCTGGCCGCCGGAGCGCGCCTGGTGCTGCGCGAGGAGCAGGTACTCGGCCGGGCGGGGGAGGAGCCGGGCCGGCTGCGCGCCCGGCTGACGGTGCGCCGCGACGGGCGGCCGCTGTTCGACCAGCAGCTCGCGTTCGGCCCCGGAACGCCGGGCTGGGACGGCGGCGCGGTACTCGGTGGCCACCGGGCGGTGGGCCAGCTGCTCGTGGTCGACCCGCGTCTCGCCGACGCGCCGGCCGAGGCCCGCTCGCTCGGCGGCACGGCCGTGCTGACGCCGCTTGCCGGACCGGGCGCGCTGGTCACCGCCGTCGCGGACGACGCCCTGGCACTGCGCCGCCTGCTGGAACGCGGCGCCGGCTACCTGTGCCGCTCCCGGTAGGCGCCGGGCGGCACGCCGTAGCGGGCGCGGAAGACCCGGCTGAAGTGGAACGGGCTGGCGAACCCCGAGGCGGCGGCCACCCGCGCCACCGGCAGATCCGTCACCTCCAGCAGCCGCGCGGCGTGCCGCAGCCTGGCGTCGCGCAGCACCCGCATCGGGGTGTCGCCGAGCGTTTCCGCGAACAGGTGCCCCAGCCGGGACGGGGACAGCGCGACCCGCGCCGCCAGTGACTCGACCGTGTGCGGGGCGGCCGGGTCGGCGGCGATCAGCGCCGCCACCCGCCGCACGCGCGGATCGGTGCCCGCCCCGGTCGCCCCGGTCGCTGTGGCCGCTGTGGCTGCTGTGGCCGGGGGCGCGGCGGTGGCCAGCAGGACGATCTCCTCAAGGCTGCCGAGGGCCAGCTCCGTGGCGGCGGCCCCGTGCGCCACGGCGACCCGGTTCGGCACCGGCCGCGGGTCCGGCTCCGGCGGCGCGCCCTCGCCCGACCACCTGGCGTCGGCGTGCAGGCGGCGGAAGGCCGCGGCGATGCGGGGGCGGACGGCGGCGGGCACGGGCACGACCGCGTACAGCCGGGCGCCCGCGGCGTGCGGGCGCAGCCACGCGGCCCAGGCCGCCCTGGCCCGGCAGTGCACCCACCAGAACGCCCAGCGCTCCGCGCCCGCCGCGGTCGCGTAGTGGTGCGGAACGCCGGGGCCGAGCACGACCAGGTCGCCGGGTCCCGCCTCGGCCCGCGCGGCGCCCTGGCGCAGCAGCCCGCGGCCGACCGCGGTCCAGGTGAACAGCCAGCTCTCGGTGCCGCTCGGCCTGCTGACGGCGTAACCGGGACGTTCGTCGAAGTACCCGGCGGTGACCAGGCCGGGCGGCGGGGCAGGGGTTTCTGGCAGGTCGGCAGCGTTCACGGGCATCCTCAGCGCGGTGCGGTCGGGCCTAGCGTCGCAGGGGAAGAAGGCTCGCGGAAGGCGCACGGAAGGAGCGGGCGGATGACAGTCACCACGGCCGTGGACGACTACGTCGGGCAATTCCAGGACGAGGGCTTCCTGGTGGTGCGCGGCCTGTTCGGGGCGGCGGAGATCGAGGATGTGCGCGCGGAGTTCATGGCGCTGCACGCGGGCGGGCCGATTCCCGGCCACTTCGAGCCGCGGAGCCGACAGGACGAAGGACCGGCGGACCCGCTGCACAGCTTCCCGCGCGTGATGCACCCCCACCGCATCAACGAGCTGGCGCTGCGGTACCTGCTGGAGCCGCGGCTGCGCGGCATCCTGGAGAACCTGCTGGGGGAGGAGGCGCTCGCGGCCCAGAGCATGTTCTACTTCAAGCCGCCGGGGGCCCGCGGCCAGGCGCTGCACCAGGACAATTTCTACCTGCGGGTGGAGCCGGGCACGTGCGTGGCGGCGTGGATCGCCTGCGACGAGATCGACCGGGACAACGGCGGCCTCGAAGTCGTGCCCGGAACGCACCGGATGGACCTCTTCTGCCCGGAGGAGGCCGATCCGGAGCTTTCGTTCGTCCGCGAGTACGTGCCGCCGCCGCCCGGCCTGAAGACGGTGCCGGTCGACATGTCGCCGGGCGACGTGCTGTTCTTCAACGGCAGCCTGGTGCACGGCTCGCAGCCCAACCGCACGGCCGACCGGTTCCGGCGCTCGTTCATCTGCCACTACGTGGGCCGGTCCGCCGAGCGGATAGGCCACTGGTACCGGCCGCTGTCGATGAACGGCGACCGGGTGCCGCTGGCGGAGAGCGAGGGTGCGGGCCCCTGCGGCACGGAGTTCGACGCCGCGGGCCCGCACTGAGCCCTGGCCGGGCGGGCGCACGGGGGCGGCCGGGCGCGCGGCCCGTGCCGGCCGGCCCTGGGCTCAGGCCCGGTCGGGGTGGAGCATCCGGAGCTGTTCCGGGGTCGGCTCGGGTGATCCGGCGCCCCTGACGCGCTCGGCCAGCGGGTCGAGGGCCGCGTTCTCGGCCGCGGTCAGGCGGATGTGGGCGGCGCCCGCGTTCTCCAGGAGCCGGGCGCGGCGCTTCGTGCCGGGGATCGGCACCACCGGCAGCCCGCCGTGGTGCGCCGGCCTGGCGAGCAGCCAGGCCAGGGCGATTTGCGCCGGAGTGGCGGAACGGGCCTGCGCGATCCGCAGCAGCGGCGCGAGCAGGCGGGCGTTGTGGGCCGCGTTCTCGCCGTTGAAGCGGGGGATCGTGCGGCGGAAGTCGTCCTCGGTGAGGTGGGCGGCCGAGGAGTACTGGCCGGTGAGGAAGCCGCGGCCGAGCGGCGAGTAGGGAACGAAGCCGATGCCGAGCGAAGCGCAGGCCGGTACGAGGTCCCGTTCCGCGTCCCGGCCGAACAGCGACCACTCGCTCTGCACGGCCGCCACGGGATGGACCAGGTGGCCGGCGCGCAGCTGCGCGGCGGTGACGTTGGACAGGCCGAGGTGGCGCACCTTGCCCGCGGCGACCAGGGCGGCCATGGCGCCGACGGTGTCCTCGACGGGGACCTTGGGGTCCGGGTGGTGGAGGTAGTAGAGGTCGATGTGGTCGGTGCCGAGCCGCCGCAGGCTCGCGTCGCAGGCGGCGGCCACGTAGGCGGGGTCGGCGCGCAGGCCGAGCAGCCGCCCGTCGTGCGGGTCGCGCACGGCGCCGAACTTGGTCGCGACCACCACGTCCGCGCGGGCCGCCGAGGTGCGCAGGAAGTCGCCCAGCAGGAGTTCGTTCGCGGAGCCGACGCCGTACATGTCGGAGGTGTCCAGGAACGTCACTCCCTGGTCGACGGCCAGCCGCAGGGTGGCGAGGGCCTCCTGCCGGTCGGCCGGGCCGAAGAATTCGCTCATGCTCATGCAGCCGAGGCCGATGGCGGACACCTCCAGGCCGGTGGGGCCGAGGGCAACCGTGTGCATCGGGGGTCCTTTCACGGGATGTGCGGGGGAGCCGCCCACAGAAGCGGGACGGCCGTCCCGTTTAAAAATACGGGACGCCCATCCCGCTTGTCCAGGCGGCGCGGTCCGGACGCCGTCCGGGAGCCGGGCCGCCCCGCGGAGCCGAGACCTAGAATCGGGAGGGCGAGCAGTCGGGGAGAGCAGGAAGGCGGACCAAGGTGCCGGAGGAACGTCCCCTGCGCGCCGACGCCCGGCGCAACCGCGCCCGGGTGCTCGCCGTGGCCATCGACACGTTCGCCGCGGAGGGCATGTCCGTGCCCGTCCACGAGATCGCCCGCCGCGCGGGCGTCGGCACGGGAACGGTCAGCCGGCACTTCCCCACCAAGGAGGCGCTGTACGAGGCGATCGTCCGCGAGCGCGTCGGGCAGATCGTCGGGGACGGCCGGGCCCTGCTCGAACACGGTGATCCGGCGGAGGGCTTCTTCGCGTTCTTCCGGCTCATGGCCGAGCAGGGCGCGGCCGACCGCGGGCTGGCCGAAGGGCTCGCCGGGGTCGGCTTCGACATGGAGGCCGCCGCGGCCCGCGGCGGCTACGACGTCACCGGCGTCTGGCGGGAGCTGCTGGCCCGGGCCCAGCGGGCCGGCGCGGTGCGCGGCGACGTGGAGGTGGCCGACGTCAAGGCCCTGCTCAGCGGCTGCGTCGCCCGGGAGCGGTCAGGCCCGGAACCGGCCGCGAGGGAACGCATGATCGCGATCGTCCGCGGCGGGCTGCGCCCCACGGCACCCGCCTGACCTGCGGGGCCTAGCCGCCTAGGCCGCCTAGGTGGTCTAGGCGGCCAGCAGGGCGGGCAGCTTGCGCATGTCGTCGAACACCACCGTGCCCTGGCCCGCCAGCCACTCGGCCGGGGTCAGCCCGCCCGCGTAGCCGAACGAGCGCATGCCGGCGGCGCGCGCGGCGCGCACGCCGTACTGGCTGTCCTCCACCACCGCGCAGCGCTCGGGCTCGGCCCCCATCCGCGCCGCCGCGTGCAGGAAGAGGTCGGGCGCCGGCTTGCCGTGGGCCACCTCGGATGCGCTGAAGATCCGCCCCTCGAACCGCGGATACAGGCCGGTGCGGGTGAGGGTGCGGCGCATCTTGGTATGCAGGCCGCTCGACGCTATGCAGTGCGGGATGGTGATGCCGTCCAGTGCCTCGCCGATGCCCTCCACCTCGGTCAGCTCGGCGTCGATCGCCGCGTCCAGCCGCTCGCGGTACCGCTCGCCCCACACGGCCGCCTGCTCCTCGCCGAGGCGCTCGGCGATCTGCGCGCGGACCGCGCGCTCGGAGCGGCCGAGGAAGCGGTCGATGATCTCGCCCTCGGTGAGCGGCCAGCCGAGCTCCTCGCCCAACTCGACGCAGACCCGCAGGGCGAGCGGCTCGCTGTCCACCAGCACGCCGTCGCAGTCGAAGATGACGAGGTCGAAAGGGGCGGAAGGAGGCGTCACGCCGACAGCCTAGCCTGTCCGGGTGACGGCCACGGGAGACGGCTGCGCGGCTGCGCGCGGGCGTGGAGCGGGCCGTGCGGGCGGCGGTGGCGGCGGCGTAACGGGGATGGTTTCGGCCACGTCGGCCCCGGTCGGCGGGGGTGTGACCTGGTCGTTCGTCAGATTCGCACATGCGTTCGATGGCTGGTTTATGGTGGAGACGGACAGCGGCGAAACAGGGGGGCCGGGTGTGACAGGAGGTGCGGATGCCGGGCTTCGCACACCTGCACGTGGCGTCCGGATTCTCCGCGCGCTACGGCGCCTCGCACCCCGAGCGGCTCGCCGAGCGGGCCGCCGAGCGGGGCATGGACGCCGTGGCGCTGACCGACCGCGACACCCTCGCCGGCGCCGTGCGGTTCACCAAGGCGTGCGCGCGTGCCGGGGTGCGCCCGGTGTACGGGGTCGAGCTCGCCGTCTCCCCGCAGCGCCCGGCCGAGGCCGCGCGGCGGCGCCCGAGGACCCCGGTGCGCGGTGGCGCCTTCGCCGATGAATCGGCGCCACGGGTGATCTTCCTCGCCAGGGACGGCGCGGCCGGCTGGGCGCAGCTGTGCCGGCTGGTCACCGCCGCGCACGCCGGCGCGCACGCCGGTGCGGCCGGCGGTGCGGTCGGCGGCGAACGGCCCGTGCTGCCGTGGTCCGAGGCGTACGGGGACGGGCTGACCGTCCTGCTCGGACCGGCCTCCGAGCCCGGCCGCGCGCTGGCCGCCGGCCGCCCCGACCTGGCCGCCCGGCTGCTCGCCCCCTGGCGTGAACGGTTCGGCGGCGCGCTGCGCATCGAGGCCGACGCCGCGGGCCCGGCCGCCGCCGCGGGCCGAGCCCTCGGCCTCGCCGCGGAACAGGGCGTGCGCCCGGTGCTCACCAACGCGGTCCGCTACGCCGACCCGGGCCAGGGCGCGGTCGCCGATGTGCTGGACGCGGCGCGGCGGCTCGTTCCCATCGATCCGCGCGGCTCACTGGACGGCGGGGAGCGCTGGCTGAAGGGGCCGGAGGAGATGGCCGCCGCGGCGGTCCGCGCCGCGGAGGCGGCCGGCTACGGGCGGTCCGCCGCGCACCGGCTGCTCGCCCTCACCGAGGAGACGGCGGCGGACTGCCGGGTCGACCCGGGCCGCGACCTCGGCCTCGGCGGCGTGCACTTCCCCGAGCCCGGGCTCGTGGGCGCGGCCGGGCGCACCGCGGACCGCGCGCTGCGTTCGCGCTGCGCCGCGGGGATGGTCGTGCGCCGCCACGAGCGGGACGCGGCGCGCTGGCGGCGCCTGGACGAGGAGCTGGCCATCATCGAACGCCTCGGCTACGCCTCCTACTTCCTCACCGTCGCCCAGGTCGTCGAGGACCTCAAGGGCCTGGGCATCCGGGTCGCCGCCCGCGGTTCCGGGGCCGGGGCGCTGGTCAACCACCTACTTGGCATCGCGCACGCCGACCCCGTCGAGCACGGCCTGCTGATGGAACGGTTCCTCTCCCCACGCCGCGGCGCGCTGCCCGACATCGACATCGACGTGGAGTCGGCCCGCCGGCTGGAGGCGTACCGGGCCATCTTCGAGCGCTTCGGGGAGGAGCGGGTCGCCACCGTCGCCATGCCCGAGACCTACCGGGTGCGGCATGCCGTCCGGGACGTCGGCCTCGCGCTCGGCCTCGACCCGGCCGAGGTCGGCCGGCTGGCCAAGGCGTTCCCGCACATCCGCGCCAGGGACGCGCGTGCCGCGCTGGCCGAGCTGCCCGAGCTGCGCGACGTCGACGCCGACCGCTACGGGCCGCGGATGTGGGAGCTGGTGGAGGCGCTGGACGGGCTGCCGCGCGGGGTGGCCATGCATCCCTGCGGCGTGCTGCTGTCCGACGCCTCGCTGCGCCTGCGCACGCCCGTGGTGCCCACGAGCGGTGAGGGGTTCGCCATGTCGCAGTTCGACAAGGACGACGTGGAGGATCTCGGCCTGCTCAAGCTCGACGTGCTGGGGGTGCGGATGCAGTCCGCCATGGCGCACGCGGTGGGCGAGACGGAACGGGTCACGGGGGAGCGGATCGATCTGGAACGGGTTCCGCAGGGGGATCAGGAGACCTACGCGCTGATCCGTTCGACCGAGACGCTGGGCTGCTTCCAGATCGAGTCGCCGGGACAGCGCGATCTCGTCGGGCGGCTTCAGCCGGAGACGTTCCACGACCTCGTTGTCGACATATCGCTGTTCAGGCCCGGGCCCGTCGGGGCCGATATGGTGCGGCCGTTCATCGACGCCAGGCGCGGGCGGCGGGCGCCGCGCTACCCCCACCGCGACCTGGAGCCGGTGCTGCGCGAGACGCACGGTGTGGTGATCTTCCACGAGCAGGTCATCGGCATCATGGCCACGCTGACCGGCTGCGACCGGGCGCTGGCCGACGAGGCGCGGCGGGCGCTGTCCGATCCGGAACGCCGGGGGCGGGTGCGCGACTGGTTCGCCGCCGAGGCGGGCGGGCGCGGCTATCCGCCCGAGGCCGTCGCCCGCACCTGGGAGATCCTGGAGTCGTTCGGCAGCTTCGGCTTCTGCAAGGCGCACGCCGTCGCCTTCGCCGTTCCGACCTACCAGTCCGCCTGGCTCAAGGCGCACCACCCGGCCGCCTTCTACGCCGGGCTGCTCACGCACGATCCGGGCATGTACCCCAAGCGGCTGCTGCTCGCCGACGCGCGGCGGCGCGGGGTGCCGGTGCTGCCGCTCGACGTCAACCGGTCCGATGCGGCCTATAGAATCGAACTGGAGTCTGAATCAGGGGTGCTGGGGGTCAGGCTCGCCCTCGGCGAGGTGCAGGGCATCACCGAGGAGGAGGCGGAACGGATCGCCGCCGGGCAGCCGTACACCTCCCTCACCGACCTGCTCGGCCGCGCCGCCCCCTCCCGCCCCGTCGCCGAACGGCTGGCCCGCGTCGGCGCCCTGGACGCCTTCGGCGGCAATCGCCGCGACCTGCTGCTGCACCTCGCGGAACAGCACGCGCAGCGGCGCGCGGCCGGCCGGCCGGGCGGCCCCCAACTGCCGCTCGACGACGGCGAGGAGGCGCCCCCCGCCGGGCTGCCCGACCTCGACGAGGACGAACGGCTCGGCGCCGAACTCGGCGTGCTCGGCATGGAGACCACGCGGCACCTCCTGAGCGGCCACCACGCCTTCCTCAAGGAGCTGGGCGTCCTGTCCGCCCGCCGCCTGCGCGAGGCCGCGCACGGGGAAACGGTGCTGGTCGCCGGGGCCAAGGCCGCCACCCAGACGCCGGCCATCAGGTCCGGCAAGCGCATCATCTTCGTCACCCTCGACGACACCACGGGCCTGGTCGACCTGGCCTTCTTCGAGGACAGCCACCCCGCGTCCGCCCGCACGGTCTTCCACTCCTGGCTGCTGCTGGTGCGCGGAACGGTCCAGCGGCGCGGTCCGCGGACGCTGAGCGTCGTCGGCCGGACCGCCTGGGACCTCGACGAGCTGGCCGAACTCCGCCGCACCGGCGGCCTCGACGCGGTCGCCGCGCGGCTCGCCGCGGGCGGCGACGACGGCGCGGCGGCTGTCTCCGGCGAAGGCGACGACGTTACGGAGGACCGCCGCATCGAGCTGTCCACCGGCTACTCCCTGCACCCCTGGGCCGACCTGCGGCCCGCCGGGGACTCCGCCAAGTACCCGCGCAAGCTGTGGCACGCGAGCCCGGGGAGCGCCGGATGACCCGGGTGCTCTACGTGCGGTTCCTCGGCCGCTCCGCCGCCTCCGCCGAAGGACATCCGGCACTGCTGCGGCTGCTCCACGGCATCACGCCCGTGGTACAGGCCCTGCCGCCCGACGCGGCGTTCGCCGATGTCGGGGGCGCCCTGCGGTACTTCGGGCGCGACGCCGCAGGGCTCGCCGGCCTTGTCCGGGTGCGGGCGCTGGCGCTGCACGGCACGGACTGCGTCATCGGCGTCGCCGCCAACCCGCTGCTGGCCCGCATGGCGGCCGACGCGCACGGCGCCCCCGGCGTGGCCGAACTGCCCGACGCGGCGGACGCCGTGGCCGGTTTCCTGGCGGACCGGCCCGCCACCGCCCTCCACGGCGTCGGCGCCGCCACCGCCCGCACCCTCGCCTCCTACGGCCTTGACACCGTGGGCCGGATCGCCGCCGCGCCGCCCGCCACCCTCCAGCGCATCCTGGGCGCCGCCCGCGCCCGCCGCGTCCGCGCCCTCGCGCAGGGCACCGACCCCACGCCCGTCACCCCGTCCGCCCCGGCCCGTTCGGCGTCGGCGGAGCACCGTTTCGGCCACGACGAACTGGACGCGGGGCTGCGGCGGCGCGCCCTGCTCACCCTCGCCGACGAATTGGGCTACCGGCTGCGCGGTGCCGGGCAGGCCGCCCGCGCCCTCACCCTGACCGTCCACTACGCGGACCGGAGCACCACCACCCGCAGCCGAACCCTCGCGGAACCGACCGCGCACACCCAGGACCTGACCGGCGCGGCCTACGCACTGCACGACGCGCTCGGCCTCCAGCGCGCCCGGGTGCGCGCGGTCGCCCTGCGCGCGGAGGAGCTTGCGGACGCGGCACACACCACCCGTCAGCTCTCCCTGGACCCGACCGAGGAACGCCGCCACCGCGCGGAGGCGGCGGCGGACCGCGCCCGCAGACTCTTCGGCCCCAAGGCAGCCACCCCCGCGGGCCACCTGGACGTGGCCTGAACGACCGCGAGCTGAAGCGTGCGTGCGTATCGAACGTCCGATCCTGGCCCCGGCGGAAGTGTCCGCGACATGTCGACATCGCGGATTGATGGCTCAGCGGGCTTCCAGAACGACCGCCCCGGCGGGGAACGATGTCCTGAACCGGGCCCGCCCACCCGTCGTGGGCACTCACCACTTTCCTCTGACTGCATAATGACTGCATTGACGCTAGAATGCAGTCATGACTGCGTTCACCATCAGGGAAGTGCCTGACGACATCGCCTCCCGCCTGAAGATCCGCGCCGCTGAAGCCGGTCAGTCCCTCCAGACCTACCTCCTTGCCCTCGTCACCCGGGAAGCAACTCGGCCCACTCTTGCCGAGATCGCGCAGCGTGCCGAGCAGTACGCGGTCAGTGAGGTCGACAACGATGATGTGCTCGCGCTCATCGACGAAGGACGAGCCGCACGTTGATCGTCATTGACTGCTCAGCCATCACCATGTTTCTCACCGACAGCGGGGTCGTCGGCCAGCAGGTCCGTGCCCGCGTCGCCCAGGAAGACACCCTGCACGCTCCCCACCTCCTGGACACCGAAGTCGCATCCGCACTCCTCGGCATGGCACGAGGCACCAGAAGCGGCCTTCCCAAGCTGCAGAAGGCTGTGCTCGACGAGCACATCAAGACGTACAGCGCCCTGCGCATCGACCGTCATGAGGCAATGCCCCTGTTGCCACGCGTCCGGGTCCTGCACGCCAACCTGTCCGCCTACGACGCCACCTACGTCGCCCTCGCCGAGACTCTCGGCGTCCCCTTCATCACCACGGACGCCAGAATCAAGCGGGGCATCCAAAAGCCGCGATGCACGATCGAGGTCATCGGCGTCGAGGAGACCTGATCTGACTGCTCGCAGAATCGTGTCACCGTCCGCAGTGCAACGCCTCCCTGCCGTCAACGCGGGCCCGCGCGGGTCGAGGCCGCCAAGGTGAAGGCCCCGATCCTCCGCACGTCCGGCCAGCGCGGCACCATGCCCGATGCGTGCCCGTCAGGACGGTTGGTCACGGGTCAACAGCGATTCTCAGCGGTGGGCCGCCCTGTCGCCGAAGTCGAGGCCCCAGCAGGTCAGCGGTCTGAAGGTTTCCGCAGGCTCAACGATTCCCGAACTCAGAGCGCGAGTTCGACAGCAGCAGCCTCCCGGTGCGTAGGTCACCCGCCAGCCGACGGGCGTACTCCAACTCGCCGGTGGTGGCCGTCCCGAAGACTGCTCCGATCACCGTCCGAGTCCCGCAGGCCACCAGCGCCGCCAGCCCATAACGGACCGGGTCTGTCAACGAGGATGGGGCGTGGTGATCGGGGGATGAGCATGGACAGGACGGGCCCGCCCCGGATGGCTGAGGGGCGGGCCCGCTGAGCGGGAATGTGGTTTCAGAGGCCGTGTTCCCGTTTCCATGCCGCGAACATTCCAAAGATGCGGGCGTTGTCGGCTAGGAACGCCATGTGCTCGGCCGAGACTCCGGTACCGCCACCGGAGCGTCGGGTGGGGTCAGCTCCCCGGGAAAGAAGAAAGGCGACGGTGTCGATCTGCTTTTCACCGCACTCGGCGTCGCTGTTGAAAGCGATGTCCAGCGCATGGTGCAGCAGAGACAGGCCGTCGTGTTCCTCGTGGACATCGGCGCCGACGTCCAGCAGTTTGCCGAGTGCGTCGAGGTCCTCCATCTCCACGGCTTGGTGAGCAGGAGAGAAATCAGCCACCATGATAGTCACCCCCAGGACACGTTGATCTCGATATTCGGGAAATCGCTCCGGAACTGGTCGATCACTGAGCTGCGTGACCCGCACACCTCAAGCTTGGAGTGCAAGTCCATCCGGCCGGTGTGCGTGGACGACGGTAGGCCCAGCTGGTTGGCGATGTAGTTGAGCAGCTTGAACTCGGTGTCGAAATAGCGGCTGTTGTTCGGGTTCTGATTCGGTAGGGCACGAGGCATGTAGCGCTGCCTCTTGCAGCCGCACGATGCGACAGACGTCGGCCGCCAGCTCATCCAGGGCCCGTGGTGGGGCATCGTCCGGAGGGATGTCCCATGCATCGAGCGCGATGCTGATCAAGGTGAGCAGTGCATCCAACTGCTCGGCCTGGAGCATGTGAATGTAGGCTGTCCGTGGAGCACGGATACGGTCACGCCGAGCGCGCGTGCGACGCTGGCTTCTACGATCGGGCTGACCGAGCGTGTCCCGCTCTCGATTCGGGAGAGCTGTGATGCGGAGATATGGGCTCGTCGGCCAAGTTCGGTCAGGGAGAAGCCGCGGATGGCGCGCAGCTCTTGGATGCGCGTTCCGATTCCGTGGCCCTCTCGGGGCGTGGCGGTGCGATCGCGCTACTGACCTCGCCTGTGCTGTATTCGACCTCGACACTCGAAACGGTACTCCGGGCGGTTCGTGCCGTGGAACGACGAATGGCTTGCCCCCTCACACCGGCGGGGCCGCTGCGCTATCTTCCGCACGCGCAATGTTCAGGCACCCCCACCGATGGTCGACCGCAGCCGGTCGACCTCGGCATGCCGGACCTCCAGGTGCTGAAGGCGACGGCCATGAATCAGTCTCGGCTCGGAAGGCTATCAGTGCCTGGCATTGGTAAGAAGTGCGGACAGCCGGGCGGCTTGCCGCTCGGCCGTTCCCGGCCGGTTGCGGGGATGCTGAGGGTCGTCAAAGGACAGGAGGAACAACCAGACGAGCGCCAGCAGCCTGCGGCACTCCGTCAACCGCACACGTTCGGCGGCGGCCAGGTCGAACAGATCGAGGAAGGCCTCCACGTCGAGGGGTGGGCCGACCCAGCTGGCCACATGCTCCGTGATCTCCGCCAGTTCGAAGGGCCGGTCGCTGAGACCAGAATCCTCGAAGTCCACGATCCGCACGCGAGTGCCGTCCCACAGATAGTTGGCGAGGTTGCCGTCCCCCGGGCCGAAAACCATCGGGACGTCTGATTGGCTGGCTCGTTCCATGCCTGAACGGGCCAGCCAATCAAGGCCGCGGTCCATGGCCTCGCCCACCTCATCGCTGACTCGCGGGCGAGCCTGCGGCGCCCAGGCGCGGATCTGGGCGACCAGTTGATGCTGCTGACCAGGCCGGACGGGGATCTCAGCCAAAACTTCCGCAGGCACAGCCCCATAGAGCTCGCTCGCTGCCGCGGCCAAAGCCTTGAGCCGCTGATCGTCGAGCGGCTCTCCTCGCATCGGCTCACCAGGCACGCGTGACATCACCACCACCGGCTCCTCCGCCGCAAGGTCCGCCCTTTGAGGGACCGGAGCCAATCCCGGTGCATACGCGGCGAGCAACGTCAGCGCCCGCCACTCCCGCTCGCACTTTCCACGACACTCACGCCGGAACCTCTTGATCACGCTGTCGGACCGGAGCTCGACGGCGTGGGTACTCCATGGAACGGAAGTCATAAGACGCGATCTTCCCAGCAGCCGCCCTGGCTCAGCAGGCTTCCAGATCGATGCCTCCCTACCAGGCGGCTGCCTGAATTACTTGGCGGGCGATGTCTTGGACCGACCGTCCGTCCGTCGGGATGCGGACGGTGTCCGCAGGAGCCTTCTCACTGAGATGCTGTGCCATCCACAGGCTCCGCTTGATGTGAACGGCAAGCTGGGAACCGATTTCCCGTTGGGCGAGCCGCTTCCTCACGGTGGCCTCCTCGGCCGTGAGCAGGACACAGGTGGACGTGATCACGCCGCCGCCCATCGCCTGTCTGATCATGGGCTCATCAAGGATGCTCACCGTGTTGGTGTAGACGAGGCGGTGCTGACCCAGAGCGGCGTAATTGGACCATACTGCCGCGATGTTCCGTTCCGTGATCGCTGCGCGGTGGGGGTCACCGGCGGGGGCCGGATGGATCTGGTCCATGTAGTCCCCCTCGATCAGACAGTGCGCCGTTCCCTTCGTCTGCAGTGCCGCGGATACCTCCCACCCGACAGTCGTCTTCCCGACGCCTGCACCACCGCCGATGAGTAACAGTTCGTAAGCGGTCATGGCTGCCAGCCTGGCAGGGCGCGGGCCGCCCTGGCATGTGGTTTTTGAGCTGGTCAGGGGCTGTGGTGGTGTCTGCGGGGGAGGCGGGGGTTGGTGCGGCGGGCGGCCCATAGGGTGGTGGTGCGGTTGATGACGAATGATTCGCCGGAGCTGAAGAGGAGGCGTTTGGCGCCGCCGCGCATGGCGGTCATGTCGGTGACGGTGAAGGTGTGGCCGCCGATCATGAGTTGGTCGCCGCGGGCGATGGTTGCGGCGTCCACTTCGACGGATACCAGTACTCCGGCGTTCACGATCGCGCCTCGCAGTTCGGTGTGCAGGCGCGCAGCGGGTGGCTGTTCACGGTGGCGAGGACGCGGGAGCGTTCGGCGGGGTGGTGGCCGAGCCAGGTCCGGCACAGTACGCAGGCGGTCCCGGACCACTGCCGTGGCGTCAAGTCCCGTTCGAGGTCGAGGCCCATCAGCAGGACGGGCAGCGGTGCGTCAGGCACGGCTGCCTCCTCGGGCGGGGAGGATGTGCCCCAGGGCGTCGAGGAGCAGTGGCGGGTCGGTCAGGCAGGTGGTTGTGGGCCGGATCAGCCACCGGGTGGCGGGTGCGCCGCTCCAGGGGCCATCGCACCAGGCGGCCGGCGGGATCGCCACCACTCGTGGTGCCCGAAGCACGTCCACTCCGGGGGCCCGTTCCTCCCAGCCGTCGGCGGCACCGGGTGGCACGAGCCAGGTCACGTCTTCCGCGACCTGGTCCTGCACGATGGGGCCGGAGTGCTTGCGAAGCCGGTTGACGACCCGCATCCCGACGAACGTCGGCAACCGCACCCCGTCCCACCACCGGCCACACGGCAACGACTCCACACCCTCGTGCGGAATCCAGTCGGGCAATACTTCGGATCTTGCCATGGTCGGCTCCTCTCGGCGATGTGACCACTTCGTCACGTACAGAGAGCGTGTCTGTCTGCCCGTCGCATAGGCACCCTCATCTGCCCCTCATACCTTGAGCCTTGTGTGATGCTCCCCCGCCGTCTGCCCCGCATCGCTCCCCCAGCTGTTCCAGGCCTGGTTCCCGGAATGTGCCTCCGGACTTACTGTCGTTACAGGTCGCCACGTCTCAGATGGGGGACGACATGAGTACTCTTCTCCGCGTCTTGCTCCGACAGCGCAACTGGTCGTATTCAACTTTCCGGAGTCATCTCGAAAAGGCCGCGCGTGAGCTGGCCGAGACGGACGGCACCCCGGGCCTCGGAGCACTTTCTGTCTCCGAGAGCTCTTACGAACGGTGGTGCGCCGGCACGGTAACGCCGCAGCCGGATGCCCGGCGGGTACTTGAGCGCTTGTTCGGTTTTTCCGCTGACGAACTCCTTGCGCCTGTCGCCACCCCTGCTGCCCCGGCTCGCGGCGACCTGGGTTCCGCCGCCGAGGACGACGACTCGGACCAACACGACTTGAAAAGGAGCGCGGCAATGGCAGCGCAGAGAGCAATGAAATGGGCGATGACGGCCGAGTCGCAGCAGGTGGGACCAGAAACAATGGCCCATATGCGAGAAGAAGTCCACAGGCTTGCCGTGGCCTACCCGCGCGTGGCACTCGGCACGATCCTCGACGACCTCGTGGACGTTCAGGACACCATCTTCCGCATCTTGGAGAGCGGGTGGACCAAGCCCGGCCAAGCCCGCGATCTTCACCTTCTGGCAGCGCTCGCGTCCGGCATACTGGCCAAGGCCAGCCACGATCTGGGCGATCCCGTGAGCGCCATGCGGCAAGCACGTGCCGCCTACATCTGCGCCGACCAGGCCGATCATGCCGCCGCGCGCGGATGGATTCGTGGCCTGCAAAGCCTCGTCGCCTACTGGGCCGGGCGTCCGGAAGACGCCGCCCACTATGCCCGTAGCGGCGAGGCCGCTACGCCGCAGGATACCGGCACAGTCCGTGTCTGGCTGGCTGGCCTGCAAGCCCGCGCCGCGGCAGTCCTCGGCGATGCCGACGGCATGTCGGCGGCGATCCGCAAGGGGGAGGACGCGCGTGACCGGGTGCAGCTCGATGATCTTGACGCGATCGGTGGGCTGGTGACCTTCCCTTACGTTCGAGAGCTGTACTACACCGCTGAGGCGGAGGTGTTGCTCCCAGGGGCAACACCCACCGCGGAGCAGCGGGCCGTCGCAGCCGTGGCAGCCTACGAGAGTGCCGACCGGGCTGATTGGGCCTATGGCGACGAAGCCGGGGCCCGGACCAACCTGGCCCTCGCTCGCATCTCCGGTGACCAGTTGGACGGGGCTGCCGAGGCGATTCGACCCGTTCTCGATCTCCCTACGGGCCAGCGCACTGCCGGAATCGTCATCAGTGCTCAGCGCGTTCACCGGGCCTTGGCCGAGACCCCGAGCAGGAACGCACTTCCGGCCCGGGAACTGCGGGTCGAGATCGAGGCGTTCGCCGCTGCCCCCGCACGCACACTTTCTCGATGACCTCCCGGGGTAAAGTTCCCGGGTGCACCCGGTGAGCCGTAACAGCGAACGTCTCCTCCTCCGAGAGCTGACCTTGGACGATGTGACCGCCGTTCATGCGATCTACGGCAGTCCTGCCGCGACGGAGCACCTTTCGTTCGAGCCCCGCAGCCGTGAACAGGTCGGCCACATCGTGGCTCGTTCGATGGTTTCCGCGCTCGCCGCACCGCGTGAGGAGTACGCCTTGGCCGTCTGTGAGCGGGAGGCCGGACGACTCGTCGGGTATGCCCGCCTGGCGCTGGACGGCCAGGGGCAGCAGGCGGCGACGATCGGGTTCGCCCTGCATCCCGAAGTCTGGGGCGCGGGCTACGGAACGGAGTTGGTCCGGGCTCTTCTCACCCTCGGCTTCGAGGACTTGCGGCTGCACCGCATCTGGGCGGCGAGGTCTCCGGAGAACGGAGCCTCGCAAACCGTCCTTGACCGGGCCGGGCTCGTCGAGGAGGGCCGCATCCGGCACCACGTCCATGTCCGGGGTGCTTGGCGCGACTCCATCGTGCACTCGGCCATCCGTGACGAGTGGACGTCCGCCCCTCCAGTGTGAGGAGCGGCCCGCCCGGTCGGCTCCATAGGGCATCCGGAAGTGACACGTTGAGGGCATGAGTTCAGGCTGATGCCCACCGGAAAGGGCTGCCGAAGACGCACCACGGGCTTACCCACAGGCGACTTGCCAGGACCCGGGTTCCCTCTGGCCGGGCCGGGCAGGTCTGCACCACCCCCCGTCCAACGGGCGGGGGTGTCCGGAAAAAGATCGAGGAGGTCCGATGACCACCGCAACAACCTTGGAGGAGGCCGCAGGGGCATCCGCAGGCGAAAGCGTCGACGACGTCTTCGCCCTTGAGGTGCACGTCATCGCCGATGTGCACCAGGACCTGATGCCCACGGCCTGCGACACCAACGACGGCTGCAAGGGCACCTGCGCGTCGGCCTGTACCAGCACCTAATCCAAAGCCGGATACCGGTCCTGCCCAGGAGGGCTGGAGGAGCGGATGTTCCTCCAGCCCCACCCCGTTTCTCCTCCCGGCCGGAAGGTAGGGAACCGATGCGCACATCGACCGGCACACCGTTGTACCGGCACACGCGTGCGGCCGTTCTACGGGCCGCCTCCGTCCCGCTGACATCCGACCCGGATATCTGGCCCGAGCCGAGTGACCCCGGCGCCGTGCGGGCCTGGCTGGAGCGTGTGTGGTCCGATCCGCAAACCGCGGAGGCCGTCCGCTTGGCCAGCCCCACCCTCGCCCACCGCATTGACACCGCCCGCGCCGGCGGCGAGCTGTCGGCCAGGCAACTCCGCCGCGTCACACTGTCCACCGCCCGCTACCTGCTGCGGGCGACCGGCCGCCCGACTCCGTTCGGCCTGTTCGCGGGCGTAGCGCCGGTGACCGTGGGCGACACGGCCTGGACGTCTTTCGCTGGCAGCCACCGCGGCACCGCCGGTGCGGACGCGCAGTGGCTGGCCGACATCACCAGCCGCCTGGAGGCGAACGATGAGTTGCTGAACCGTCTCCCCGTTGTCTTCACCAACTTGGCCCAGCCCCGCGGCCGGTACCTCCAAGTGCCCCATGGTCCCGGCCGGGTGGCCATCCGCAACACGGCTGCGGTCACCGTGGCCAAGGAGGCGGCAGCCTCCCCCGTGCCCTTCCGCTCCCTGGCCGGGAAGCTGGCCGATCGGTTCCCCGCTGCCGGGCCTGGCGTGGTGCGCAGGATGCTCACTGAGTTGATCCGCCAGGGGTTCTTGATCACCAGCTTGCGGGCTCCGCTCACCGTGGCCGATCCGCTGGAGTACCTGATCACACGCCTGCGTGAGGCCGGCGCCGACACCGTGGCTGGGGCCGCCGGGTGGCTGGAGGAGCTTCAGGCCGTCCACCGTGAGGTGCACCGCCACAACCACGTATCCACTCCCGGCGAGCAAGCCCGGCTCCGTGCGGCGCTCACCGGCCGGATGCGCCGGGTCCCGACGGCCGGACGGACCCCGCTGGTGATCAACCTTCGCCTTGGTTGTGAGGCGCAGATCCCCCGCAGCGTCGCGCATGAGGCGGAGCGGGCCGCGTCCGTGCTGCTGCGGCTGACGCGCGAGCCGACCGGACCGGCCGCCTGGCGCGAGTGGTACACCGCCTTCTGCGAACGCTACGGCACTGGCACCCTGGTACCGCTGGGGGAAGTCCTCCACCCGGACGCGGGGCTGGGCTATCCGGCAGGCTATCCCGGCAGTGTCTACCCCCAGCCCCGTTCGGTGCTCACTGCGCGGGACGAGCGACTGGCCACGCTGGCCTGGCAGGCCATGGCCGACGGAAGCCGTGAGATCACCCTCACCGACGAGCTGATCCACTCGCTCGCCGCCGACCTCCTCGATGAGCGGTACATCCCACCGCATGTGGAGGTCTCCGCCCGCATTCACGCGGTCAGCCCACAGGCCATCGGCCGCGGCGAATTCACGCTCTCCGTCGCCCCCGGCCGCTCGGCCGGAACCTTCACGGCGCGGTTCGCCGACATCACTGGACCGGCCCTTGCGCATGTGTACGGGGCATTACCAACCGTGACCGATGGGGCCCTGGCCGCGCAACTATCCACCCCACCCATTTACCCCCACGCGCAGAACATCTGCCGCACACCCCTCTTCCTGCGCCACGTGATCCCGCTCGGCGAACACCGCGCTCCGGAGGCGGGGGTGGAGGTGATCGAGCTGGAAGACCTGGCACTGACCGCCACCCGCGAACGGCTCCACCTGGTCAGCATCTCCAGGCGCCGGGTGGTCGAGCCGCAGATCTTCCACGCACTGGCGATCGAGAAACAACTGGTGCCGCTGGCCCGGTTCCTCACCCAGATCTCCCGCGCCGGCCTGGCCGCCTGGACCGAGTTCGACTGGGGCCCGCACGCCCGGCTGCCCATCCTGCCCCGCGTGCGCTACCGCCGCACCATCCTGTCCCCGGCCCGGTGGCGGCTGACCGCCCGCGACCTGCCCCAGGCGGCTGCCGATCCCACCGGCTGGCACTGTGCCCTGACAGAGTGGCGGGACCGCTGGCAGTGCCCGGCCGCGGTCGAGCTGCGGGAGGAGGACCGCAGCCTCCGCCTCGACCTCGACGTGCCGCTGCATGCCGCCCTCGTCCACGCCCACCTGGGACGGTACGGCACAGCCATCCTGGCTGAATCCGCCGACAGCGCCGACGAGTTGGGTTGGATTGGTGGACACGCCCACGAGGTCGCCCTGCCGCTGGTCGCGGCGGGCCCGCTCGCGCCGAACCCGCTCGTCGGCTCGCTGCCCGTGGTGACCAATCACGGCCACGGGCAGGCTCCCGCTTCGGCGGCCTCCCGCTGGCTGAATGCGAGGATCTCCACCCACCCCGAACGGATGGACGAGATCATCGCCGACCATCTGCCCGGTCTCCTCGCCGAACTCGGCGAGGAGACCTCGTACTGGTTCGTGCGCTACCGCAGTGCGCGTGAGACCGACCACATCCGCTTGCGCGTCCGCATCCCAAGCGATGACGAGGCCACGGTCTGCACGCAGGCGGTCGCGCGGTGGGCCGACCAGCTACGGGGCGAGCGGCTCGTCGGCCCCTTGGCCTTCGGTACTTACCACCCCGAGACCGGCCGCTACGGCACCGGCACGGCCATGGAGGCAGCCGAGACCGTCTTCACCGCAGACTCGGAGGCCGTCGCCGCACAGCTCCGCCACCTCACCGCCTCCGCCGTCTCCCCTATCGCTCTGACCGTCTGGGGCATGGTGGACACCGTCCGCGGGTTTCTCGGCGCCGAGCAGGCGATGCGGTGGCTGTCCAGCCACCCCGTTCCCGCCGTCAGGCAGACAGCTGACCGCGTGACGGCTGGCGAGGCCGTACGCCTTGCCCAACACCTCACCCCGGACAGCTTTTCCGGCCAGATCGCCGCAGCCTGGCAGGCACGAGCCAAAGCCCTCGCCGCATACGCCGCAGTGCTGCCGGACGGCATGAACACCGACGCGGTCCTGGAGTCGCTGCTGCACATGCACCACAACCGGGCCCGCGGCATCGACCGCGACGGCGAGGCCGTCTGCCGCCGCCTGGCCAGGCAAGCAGCACTCGCCTGGCACCACCAGAAGGGAGGCGAAGCCCGGTGATCCCGCTGACCCCGCCGAGTAGCCCGCCCCCCGGCTGGGGCCAGTCCCTGTCCACTGGCGCCGCCGGAATTGCCCTCGCCCACATGATCGCGGCCGGCACCGGTCGCCGCACCTGGGCCACGGCACATACCTGGGCCGCGGCCATGACCCGCGAACCGGTGCTCGCCCACCCTGATGTCTGCGGCCTCTTCCACGGCGCCCCCGCCATCGCGTTCACGCTCCACACCGCCGCCCAGCCCGCCTACCACGATGCACTGGCCACCCTCGACGGGCACATCATGCGCCTTACCCGGGCCTGCCTGGATGCCGCACATCGGCGCATCGACCGCGGTGAGCTGCCCCGAATGCGTGAGTTCGACCTGATCAGCGGCCTGACCGGTATCGGCGTCCACCTTCATCACCGACACCGCGGTGGCGATCTGCTGGCCGAGGTGCTGTCCTACCTGGTGCGATTGGCCGCGCCGTTGACGATCGGCAGCGAGGTACTGCCGGGCTGGTGGACCACCGACAACACCAACGGCCGCCCCTGCCCCGACGGCGGACACGGCAACCTCGGCATGGCCCACGGCGTCACCGGCCCACTCGCCCTGCTGGCCACCACCCTCAGGCACGGCATCATCGTTCCCGGACACATCGAGGCCATCGAACAGATCACCACCTGGCTGGACTCCTGCCGCCAAGGCACCGAGGGCGCGCCCTGGTGGCCGGAGATCGTATCCCGTACCGAACACCGCGAAGGCACCGTCCGCCAGCGCGGTCCTGGGCGACCCTCGTGGTGTTACGGCACCCCGGGCCTGGCCAGAGCCCAGCAACTTGCCGCTCTCGCCCTCAGCGACACCGACCGGAAGCAACAAGCCGAACAGGCCCTGGCCGCTTGCCTCGCCGACGAACGTCAACTCGCCCAGCTCAGCGACACTTCCGTATGCCACGGCTGGGCCGGACTCCTCCAGGCCGCCCGCCGGACCGCCGCCGACGCACACGACCAAGAGATTGCCACCCGTCTGACCGCGCTGCGGCAACGGCTGGACGGCCACCTGCACCACCGCATACCCGACGGCCACGGGCTACTGGAGGGCACCGCGGGCATCGAGCTGACCTGCTCCACCGCCAGCGAGACAGTGGCCTGGGACACCTGCCTGTTGCTGGCCGGATGACGGCCTGTCGCACTTCGCCCCCGCGCTCAACTCATTAGCATCTGCTCTCCGCTTGGTCCGGCGGGCACCTCACGGAAGGATTTTCCCGAACATCGATGAACGCCACTACCCACACCTCGCCTGAGGCCCTGCGGTCAGCCATGGTCGACCAGCTCACCGCCGAAGGCTCTCTCGCCTCCGACCGGGTCGAGCAGGCCATGCGCGACGTACCCCGCCACCGGTTCGTGCCGGCCGCCGATCTTGAGGACGCCTACGCGGACCAGGCCGTCATCACCAAGCGCGCCGAGGACGGGACCGCCCTCTCCTGTGCGTCCGTGCCGTCCGTCGTCGCCATGATGCTTCAGCAACTCGACGTCCACCCCGGGCGGCGCATTCTGGAGATCGGCGCCGGCACCGGCTACAACGCCGCCCTGCTCGCCCACCTCACCGGCGAAGACGGTCACGTCGCCACCGTCGACATCGATCCGGAAGTAACCGACCAGGCCACCAAGGCGCTGGAAGCCACCGGCTACGGCCGCGTCCACGTAGCCACCCGCGACGGCGCCCTGGGAGACGCCGAGAATGCTCCTTATGACCGTCTGATTGTCACCGTCGGCGCTTGGGACCTCCCACCCGCTTGGTGGAACCAACTTGCCGTCGGCGGCCGGCTGGTGGTGCCGCTGCGCTGGCGCGGCCAGACTCGCTCCGTCGCTTTCGTCCGTGAAGCCGGCCACCTGCGTTCCGACGATGTCGAACTCTGTGGTTTCGTGCCCATGGTCGGTCAGGACGGCGAACGCGACGGCACCATCGCCTCAGGCCGCCACGTCACCCTGTACTGGGACGCCGACCAGCCCATCGACCCGGTCGCCCTGCACGACGTCCTCAGCCAGCCGAAGGCGAAGGCCTGGTCTGGAGTGACGGTCGGCCCGTACGACTCGTTCGACGGCGTGTGGCTTCGCCTCACCGGAACCGAACCCGGCACCTGCCGCATCGCCGCCGACACCACCGCCGTTCAAACCGGCCTGTGCACTCCCGTCATCCCCGTCCGCAGCCCCGCACTGGCCCAAGACGGCTCGTTGGCGTACTTGACCGTGCGCCGCCTTGAAACCGCCGAGGGGACCGAACGCCGCTCCGAACTCGGCGCAATCGGCCACGGCCCCGCCGGGCGACAACTCGCGGAAAGGCTATGCGCACAGACCCGGGCCTGGGACCAGGACCGCGCCGGCCAACCCATCATCACCGCCCACCCCGCGGACACCGAAGACGAGAAACTCCCCGGAGGGCTGGTCATCGACAAGCATGCTGTTCGCCTCGTCATCACCTTCTGATCACGCCCAGCTCGTGCCGCCCTGCCGAGCGGCGCCTGCACGCCGACCACCGGAGGTGGGTGACACTGCCAGTTCGATGAGGTAACGCTTGGTCACCCGGCCGCCGTGCCGTTTGTCGATCAGGTTTGCGATGCATTCCAGCAGTCCGGTCCTGGCGGCTTCCGGAAGGGCCCGGTGGCCGGAGTAGGTGCGCAGCAGATCCAGGTAGTCCGACGTCGTGTACGTGAGGTCTTGTTCGTGGCGGCGGAAGACCGTGGGGCCGAACCGGCCGCTCAGTGCGACCTCGTGCGCATGGTCCGAGCCGTCGATGTCGGCGGCCGGGGGAAGCCGCAGCCCGGGTGGGGTGTCCGGATCGAAGCGCTCGTAGCAGCGCTGGACCTCGACGAAGAACTCCTCGGTGCCGCCCCTCACATGCTGCGTTCGCACCACGGCGAGCGTCCCGCCCGGGCGCAGTGCCTCGGCGGCCTTCGCCATCCGCACGGCCGGGTCGATCCAGTGGAACGCGGTCGCCGCGACGACCACGTCGAACGGTTCCTCCGGCAGCGGCCAGCTCTCGAAGTCCGCCGTCACCACCTCCACCGCCGCGGCCCCGGCAAGATTGCGGCGGGCGACGGCGGCCATGTGCGGGCCCGCCTCGACGGCCGTGATCCGGCAGCCGAGCCGGGCGAGAGGCACGGTCAACTGTCCGGTGCCGCAGCCCACCTCCAGCACGTGGCCGCCGGGGCGGGCGCCCGCGAGTTCCGCGAGGTCGTCGTACAGGCCCGGCGGGTATCCGGGCCTGGCCCGGTCGTACAGCTCAGCGTCCTCGTCGAAAGTCCGGCGCAGGCCCTCCCGCCGGGATTCCTCGGGCCGGTCGTCGCGCTTCGCGTGCGTCATGTCGTCGGGCATGTGGAGCAGCCTAGAAGGCTGCCTTAGCGTGGTCCCGGCTCGTCCGACCGAGGCGGCCGAGACGTGAGGGCGGCGGCGTGACCGAGGTGAGCATCAGGTTCGAGGCCCGCCCGCATGTGTATGCCGAGCTCGTCGCCCCGGACGGGTCCGACGATCAGCTGGACTTCGCCGTGCTGGCCGTCGACGCGCTTTTCGCTCTCGGGGACGGTCTTTTCGAACCGCTCGCGGTGAACGTCGAACTCGCCTGCTGTGACGCCGAATTCGGCTACCCGCTCAGGGAGCCGGAGCCGACCGCGCGCTTTCACCAGCTACGGGTCGCCGCGCCGCCGGAATGGGTCCGAATTCCAAATATCTGGAACAGGCTCCTGGTGGCCCGGCGCGAGCGGCTGGACCGTGCCGTCATCCTGGACTGGTTCCGCACCATCCTCGCCCAGCAGGAGTGCTCGGGGTCCGACACCAGGACCGGCTGGATCGAACTGATCGTCGAAGCAGTCCGGGTGCGCCTGCCCGAGGCGACGCGCGCTCTTCTCGAAGGCGACGGCAGCGACGGCAGCGAGCTGCCGGTGTCCTGCGGTAACGGGGTGATCCGCTTTCCCGTCGAGAAGTCCGCGGGCGAACTGTGGGTGGCCGGCCCGCTCGACTGGTATTCCGGCAGCGCTCCGTTCGGGGTGCGGATCGTCAACGAAGCAGGGAACCTGTCTCTCGACTTGTCGCTCAACTGGTTGCCCTGGATCGACGAGGACGGCGCGGGCCCCGCCATCGGGGCTGCCGTCGGCCGGCTCTCGGCCATGGGATGGGATGTGGTGCCCGCCGACCGGAAAGGCGTTTGACGCTCGTCGGCGTCCGGCGGTCGGATGGCGTGCCATGAGCACAGGGAGCACAGGGAGCACAGGACAAGCCATCGACGACGACCTGGTACGGCGGCTGATCGCCGGGCAGTTCCCGCGGTGGGCGGGGTTGGCGGTGGCGCGGCTTCCTTCGGGCGGCACGGTCAACGCCATGTTCCGGCTGGGGGACGACATGGTCGTACGGCTTCCCCTGACGGCCGGCGGGGCAGGCGACGTATCGCTGGAACGAACATGGCTGCCGCGCCTCGCGCCCCGCCTGCCCACGTCCGTTCCCGAGGTGCTCGGCGGCGGGCGGCCCGCCGAGGGGTATCCGTGGCCGTGGTCGGTGTACAAGTGGCTCGCGGGGGAGAACCCGGTGGCGGGGGCGCTGAGCGACCCCGTCGCGCTGGCCGGGGATCTGGCCGCGTTCGTGGCGGCGATGCGGAGCATCACCCTGCCCGGGGCGCCGCAAGCCCACCGTGGCGGGCCGGTCGCCTCGCTCGACGCGGCGACCCGGACCGCGATCGAGGAACTGCGCGGGCTGCCGCAGGAAGGCGTCGACTGTGACGCCGCCGCCGCTGTGTGGGCGGAGGCGCTGGAGGCCCCTGGCTGGAATGGCCCGCCGGTGTGGCTGCACGCCGATCTCATGCCGGGCAACTTGCTGGTGAACGGTGGCAGGCTGACCTCGGTGATCGACTTCGGATGCCTGGGGGTGGGTGATCCGGCGTGCGATCTGTTTCCGGCGTGGAACCTGCTGCCGGCCGATGCGAGGGAGGTCTTCCGCGAGGCGCTGGGTGTGGACGACGCGACCTGGACGCGCGGCCGGGGGCGGACACTGTCGCAGGCGCTGATCGCGCTGCCCTACTACCGGGGGACGAACGCGGCGATGGCGCACAACGCCAGGCACGTGATCCGGACGGTGCTCGACGAGGGCTGAGGCACCGAGGCATCCACTTCCGGTGGGGAGTTCGTCGTACCGAGTGGTGCGCCACCGTCCGCGAGCCCCAGTGCACCCACGGCGGCGTCGATGCCGAAGCGGCGGTCAACCTCCGTTCTGCTCCGGGTGGTTGTGACCCCGGAAGCGGGGGCGTCCGGGCAGGCCCGGTTGACAAACTTAGGTATGCCTAACCTAAATTGATCCGGTGGGCGGAGACCGCGGGAGCACCCGGGGCTTCCGTCCGCCGAGCCTGCCCCGGCGTACGCCCCAGCCCCCGAAAGCAGCCGCTCGCCGCCGCAGCACGCCGCCGCAACACGCCGCCAAGACAAGGGACACCCCGAGAACCCATGAGCATGCCCGGCCATGCCCCACCCGTGCCCGCGCCCCCCACGCTCCTGGAGCCCGATCTGCTGGCCGCCGACCCGGCCGGCCTCGCCGACGTCGGGCGACTCGTCACCGAGCTGACCAGGGAGGCCGCCGGAGCCCTGCGCCGCCGCACAGGGCCGCTGCCCGCTCTCACCCCGCAGGAGCTGGCGCGTCTGCTGGACGCCCAGCTGCCGGAAGGCCCGCTGCCCCGCACCGGCGGTGGCCGGGAGGCCGTCCTCGCCCTCGCCCGTTCCTACGCCGCCCACACCGTCGACCTCGCCGACCCGCACGCCGCCGCGCATCTCCAGCCGCCCGCCCTGTCGGTGGCCGCCGCCGCGGATGTGCTCGCGTCCGTCTTCAACGCCTCGGTCGACACCTGGGACAGCGGCCCCTACGCGGTCGAGATCGAACGCCGCGTCGTCCGTGCGCTCGCCGCGCTCGCCGGCTACGGGCCGGAGGGGGACGGTGTCCTCACCCCGGGCGGCACCGCCTCCAACCTCCAGGCCCTGCTGATCGCCCGCGATGCCGCGCTCGGCGCGCGCCGCGACGTCAGGAGCGCCGGGCTCACCGGCCTGGCCGCGGAACCGGTGGTCTACTGCTCGGAGCTGGCGCACTTCTCCGTCGCCCGCGCCTGCGCCGTGCTTGGCCTCGGCGAGGACGCCGTGCGGCTGATTCCCGCCGACGGCGCCCACCGCATGCGCACCGACGAGCTGGCCCGCGCGCTCGCCGGGCGCCGCGAGAACGAGGTGCCGATCGCCGTCGTCGCCACCGCGGGCACCACCGACTACGGCTCGGTGGACCCGCTGCCCGAGATCGCCGCCCTGGCCGCCCGCCACGGCGTGCGGTTGCACGTGGACGCGGCCTACGGCGGCGGCGCGCTGTTCTCCGACCGGATGCGCCCCCTGCTCGACGGTATCGAGGCGGCCGACACGGTCACCATCGACCTGCACAAAACGGCCTGGCAGCCCGCCGCGGCCAGCGTTCTGCTGGCCAGGGACGGCCGCGACTTCGCGGCCACCACCGGGTTGCGCGTCGCCTACCTCAACCCGGACGACGACGGCGCGGCGGGCTACGACGGGCTGCTGGGCCACTCGCTGGCGACCACCAGGCGGGCCGACGCGCTGAAGGTCGCGGCCACCTTCCTGGCGCTGGGTCAGGAGGGGATCGGCGCCATGCTGGACGCCTGCCACGACCTGGCCCTGCACGCGGCGGGCACGGTGACCTCCCACCCCCGGCTCGAACTCACCGCGGCGCCCACCCTCACCACCGTCGTCTTCCGCTACCTGCCCCGCGCCCGGGGCGCCGACGCCGACGCCGTCAACGGCGCCCTCCGCCGCCGCCTCCTCGCCCGCGGCACCGCGCTCATCGGCCGCACCGACGCGGCGGGCGGGGTCCGGTTGAAACTGACCCTGCTCAACCCGCAGGCCACCAAGAACGACATCGACGAACTCATCGCCGCGGTCGTCGCCGCCGGCTCCGCCGTGGAGGAGGCGGCGTGAGCGGCGACGCTGCCGAGCCCGAGGTGCTCGATCTGGCGGCGGTCGGCATCGGGCCGTTCAACCTCTCGCTCTCCGCCCTCGCCGACGAGGTCGACGGCCTCTCGTTCGCCGCCTTCGACCGGCGGCCCGCCTACGACTGGCACCCGGGCCTGATGTTCGACTGGGCGTCGCTCCAGGTCGGCTTCCTCGCCGACCTCGTCTCGCTGATCCGGCCCACCAGCCCCTGGTCGTTCCTCAACTACCTGGTCGAGCACGACCGGATGTACCCGTTCTACATCGCGGAACGTTTCCACGTGCCGCGGCGCGAGTACGCCGACTACTGCGCCTGGGCCGCGGCCCGGCTGCCCGGCTGCCGGTTCGGCGCCTCGGTCGACGAGGTGCGCTGGGACGCCGCGCGCGATCTGTGGGAGCTGACGGTGCGCGACACCGGCACCGGCCGCACCGCCGTCCACGCCGCGCGCAACCTCGTGCTCGGCGTCGGCACCGAGCCGGCGCTGCCGCCCGCCCTCGCGAAGGCGGCGGAGGTGGCGGGGGACCGGGTCTTCCACTCCGGCGAGCACCTGAACCGCGTCGACGGGCTGACCGCAGCCGGGGTGCGCGACGTCACGGTCGTCGGCTCCGGGCAGTCCGGCGCCGAGGTCTTCCTCGACCTGCTGCGGCGCCAGCGCGAGGCGGGCTGGGCGGTCACCTGGCTCACCCGGTCCTGGGGCTTCGCCCCGCTGGACTACTCCAAGCTGGTCCTCGAATACACCACGCCCGCCTACATGCGGTACTTCAACGGCCTCGAACCGGCCGTGCGCGACCGGCTGATCACCTCCCAGTGGCAGCTGTACAAGGGCATCGACACCGAGACGATCGACCTCATCCACGACGAGCTGTACGACCACCTGCTCGACGGCGACCGCCCGCCGGTGACCCTGCTGCCTGCCACCGCCCTGCTGGACGCCCGGGTGGCGGACGGCACCGTGCGGCTCACCACCGCACATGCGGACACCGGCAGCCGGGCCGAGCGCACCACCGGCGCCGTGGTCGCGGCCACCGGCTACGCCGGGCGCCGCCCCGACTGCATCGCGCCGGTGGAGAAGCTGATCTCCTGGGACGACAAGGGCCGTTACGACGTGACGGCCGGTCACCGGGTGCGCACCGTTCCGGAGGTGAGTGCGGGTCTCTTCGTGCAGAACGCGGAGCTGCACACGCACGGTGCGGCGGCCCCAGACCTGGGGATCGGCGCCTACCGCGGCGCGCTGATCCTGAACGCGGTGGCGGGCCGCGACGTCTTCCGCGTCCCGCGCAGGACCGCGTTCCAGACGTTCGGTCAGCCCAGCTGAACGGACCGCTTGGCGAGGCCGGCCCAGAAGCCGTCGATCACCGTCCGCTGCCGGGACAGGTCGGCCTCGCCCGCGCCGAGCGCGAGGAACAGCGGCGCGAAGTGCTCGGTGCGCGGATGCGCCCGCCGCCCGGCGGGTGCCCGCACGGCGAAGTCGAGCAGCCCGTCGACGTCCCCGCCCGCCAGGGCCTCCGCGCCCCAGGCGTCGAACTCCCGCGACCAGCCGGGCGCCTCCCGCGGCCCCGAACCCCAGGTCAGCTCCGAGAGGTTGTGGGTGAAGAAGCCGCTGCCGACGATCAGCACGCCCTCGTCGCGCAGCGGCGCGAGACGGCGGCCGAGCCGGAGCAGCCGCTCCGGCTCCAGGGTCGGCATGGACAGCTGGAGCACCGGGATGCGGGCGTCCGGGTACATCTCGGCCAGCGGCACGTACGCGCCGTGGTCCAGGCCGCGGCCGGGGGCGTCGTGCACCGGAACGCCGGGCCCGGCGAGCAGCCCGCGCACGCGCTCGGCGAGCCACGGCGCGCCCGGCGCCGGGTAGGTCACGCGGAAGTAGCGCTCGGGAAAGCCCCAGAAGTCGTAGGTCAGGGGGACCGTGGTGGTCGCGCCCAGCGTGAGCGGGGCGCTCTCCCAGTGCGCGGACACCATCAGGACCGCCCGCGGCCGGGGCAGCAGCGCCGCCCAGGCGGCGAGCTGTCCGGGCCACAGCGCGTCGTCGGCCAGGGGCGGCGCCCCGTGGCTCAGGTACAGCACGGGCATGCGCGCGGCGGTGTCCTTCATCGGCTTTCCTCGTGGGACGCGGGGATGTCAGTCGCGCAGCAGCAGGACGATGACCGCCGTCACCACGGCGAGGCCGAGCGCGGCGGCGCCGTAGGTCGTGCGGTGGGTGCGCAGCGCGGGAACGGGCAGCAGCGGGTCGACGGCGAGGCGCCCCGGTCCGGTGAGCGCGAGCGATGCGGCACCGAAGCCCATGATCATGGCGTACTCGTAGCCGGCGGGCAGGAAGAATCCACTTTCCCAGTGCACGGCGAAGACGGCGTTGATCATGGTGCCGAGCACCGCCGCCGCGGCCAGTGGCGTGAACAGACCGAGGGCGAGCCCGAGTCCGCCGAAGGTCTCCGACAGACCGGCCACCAGGGCCATGGTCTCGCCGGACGGATAACCCATGGATGTGAAGCCCGCTCCGGTGGCGTCCAGTCCCGCGCCGTCGAACCAGCCGAACAGCTTCTGGCTGCCGTGCGCGGCCATGGTGAGGCCGACGGCGAGGCGGAGGAGAAGCAGGCCGAGGTCGAGCCCGGCGGGTGCCTGCCCGAGGAGCGGGGCGGGGGCTGCGGCGGGCGGAGCGATGGGCGCGGTACCGGTCGTGGTGGGGGACGTCACGGGCGGCCTCCTGCGGGGGCGCTGTCGATACGGGGGGCTGGTTCAAATTAAAACAACTACCGGGCCGACAGTACTCGGCACTTCAGATCCGAACAACCTCCCTATGATGGCCGTATGGCGAAAACCCGGTGGCTCGACGAGCAGGAAATGGCGGCCTGGACAGCGTTCCTCGAAGCCAGCCACCGCGTGTTCCGCAGCGTTGAGCAGCAGCTGAAGGAGGAGGCCGGCCTCTCCCACCCGCAGTACGAGATTCTGGTCAAGCTCGCCGCCGCCGGCGGTGCCGGGCTGCGGATGACAGAGTTGGCCGAATCCCTCATCACGTCGAAGAGCGGCCTCACCTACCAGATCGGCCGCCTTGAGGAGCGCGGGCTCGTCGTACGCGGTGAGGTCCCCGGCGACATCAGGGGCGTCACGGCCCGGCTCACCGACGCGGGCGTCGCCGCCCTGCGCGCGGCCGCGCCCGGCCACGTGGCGCGGGTGCGCGAGGTGCTGATAGACGGCCTCGACCGCCACCAGCTGACCGTCCTCGCCGAGGCCCTGGGCGAGGTCAGCGACCGCCTGCGCGAGCACGGGGCGTGATGCCGCCGGATCGCGGCTGCGGCACAATCGCCTCCGTGAAGGTCACCATCGATTCCCGGGCGCCCGGCGCGCCCTACGAGCAGCTCCGCGCGCAGATCGCCGAGCAGGTACGGCGCGGGCAACTGCCCGTCGGCTACCGGCTGCCGACCGTCCGCGGGCTCGCGGACGAGCTGGGGCTCGCCGCGAACACCGTGGCCAAGGCCTACCGCGCGCTGGAGAGCGACGGCGTGGTGGAGACCAGGGGCCGCAACGGCACGTTCGTCGCCGCGGCCCGGGACGCCGCCGCGCGGGAGGCAGCGGCGGCGGCCCAGACCTACGCGCAGCGCGTCGCCCGGCTCGGCCTGGACCGCGCCGCGGCCGAGGCCGTGGTCCAGGACGCGATCCGCGCCGCCTACCCGACCGGGGACGCGCGCCCCCCGACCGGATAGCCGGCGGTCAGGCGCGCGACGCGCCGCCGCCCCACAGCCACACCGTGGTGTCGGGCGGCAGGGTCCCGTTCGTGATCCGGTCGCTGGTCAGCAGCACGCCCCAGTTCTTCGGGAGGGGGAACGGTTCGCCCGAGAAGTTGACGACGCAGCGCAGCACCGGCGACCGTTCGAACGCCAGCACGCCCTTGGGCGCGTCCAGCCAGCGCAGCGACTCGCCCTTGAACCCGGGCTGGTCCTGACGCAGCCGCAGCGCCGAACGGTACAGCTCCAGCATCGACGCCGGAATCCCGGACTGCGTCTGCGCGGTCAGCGACTCCCAGCCGGCCGGCTGCGGCAGCCACGGCTTGCTGCCCTTGGGCCCGAAGCCGAACGGGCTGTCGGACCCCGACCAGGGCAGCGGCACCCGGCAGCCGTCCCGGCCGCGCACCGTGTGGCCCGACCGCTCCCACGTGGGGTCGGCCAGCACCCCCTCCGGCAGGTCCTCGACCTCCCAGAGGCCCAGCTCCTCGCCCTGGTACAGGTAGGCGCTGCCGGGCAGCGCCAGCATCAGCAGCGCCGCCGCCCGCGCCCGCCGCAGCCCGAGCCCGAGATCACTCGGCCCCGGGTCCACGTCGTGCTCGTGCGTGCACGTCGCGGCGCGGCCGTACCGGGTGACGTGCCGCGGCACGTCGTGGTTGGAAAGCACCCAGGTCGAGGGCGCGCCCACCGCGCCGAGCGTGGTGACGCAGCGATCGATCACCGCGCGTAGCTCCTCGGCGTCCCAGGCGGACTTCAGGAACGAGAAGTTGAACGCGGTGTGCAACTCGTCCTGCCTGACGTACAACGGCAGCCGGTCGTCGTTCACATGGGCCTCGGCGATGAACAGCCGGTCGCCCGCATAGGAGTCGGCGATCTTCCGCCACGTCTGGTAGATCTCGTGCACGCTGTCGAGGTCCCAGTGCGGGTGCTTGTCGAGCTGCCGGTCCTCGTCGAACAGCACCCCCTCCGGCAGGCCGAGGTCGGGCAGGGCGGGGTCCTTGGCCAGACCGTGGGCCACATCGATACGGAACCCGTCCACGCCCCGGTCGAACCAGAAGCGCAGGATCGACTCGAACTCGGCCCGCACTTCGCGGCTGGACCAGTTGAGATCGGGCTGCTCGGAGGCGAACAGGTGGAGGTACCACTGCCCGGGCGAGCCGTCCGGCTCGGTGACCCGGGTCCAGGCCCGGCCGCCGAAGCGGCTGCGCCAGTCGTTCGGCGGCTCACAGCCACCGGGTCCGCGGCCGTCCCTGAAGACGTACCGGTCCCGTTCCGGTGAGCCGGGAGGCGCGTCGACCGCCTCCGTGAACCAGCGGTGCCGGTCGGAGGTGTGGTTGGGCACGATGTCCAGGACGACGCGGATGCCGAGGGCGTGCGCCTCGGCGATCATCTCCTCGCCCTCGGCCAGCGTGCCGAAGACCGGGTCGATGCCGCGGTAGTCGGCCACGTCGTAGCCGCCGTCCGCCATCGGCGACGGATACCACGGATTGATCCACACGGCGTCGACGCCCAGCTCCCTGAGGTAGGGCAGCCGGGCCCGCAGTCCGGCGATGTCGCCGATGCCGTCGCCGTTGCCGTCGGCGAAGCTGCGGATGTAGACCTGATACACGACGGCGGTGCGCCACCAGGGTGCGGCCGTGTTCTGATGAATGCGGGTGCGGGGCACGTATCTTCCATTCCTCTTGCGAGTTGACCCTGGAAAATGCGCGGATTGAGCGGCTCACCGCGCAGTAGTGCGGCTGTGCTGGTCCGGTTCAGGTCCCGGCCGGGGTGAGTGGTGATCATGAGAGAGGCGCGCTGCGTGAGCATGCGCCGGTGGTCCCACGGACGACCAGCCTCGTGGGCACCACCACCCGGGTCGGCTCCTCGCTCGCTCCGGACAGCGCGTCCAGAATCTGACGAGCAAGCAACTCGCCCTGGTGGGATACGGGTTGTGCAATGGTGGTGAGGTCGAGCAGCTCCGCGGTCTCGTGGTCGTCGAAGCCGATGACCGAGACGTCGTCCGGGGCGCGCAGGCCCATCCGGCTCAGCGTGCGCAGCGCGCCGAACGCCATCTGGTCGGACTCGGCGAAGACGGCGGTGGGCGGATCGGGCAGGCTGAGCAGCTGTGCCATCGCCGACGCGCCTTCTTCGATGCCGAGGTGACCCGGGGCTTCGAGATCCGGGTCGTAGGGAATCCCCGCCTGCGCCAGTACGGTGCGGTAGGCATGCTGACGGACGATCGGCGTGGTGAAGCCCCTGGGGTCCCCGAGGGCGCCGGTGATCATACCGATCCTGCGGTGCCCGAGGTTGATCAGGTGGCGGACCGCCGTGCTCGCCCCCTCCGCATTGTCGATGGCGACGTGCCAGCAGCCGGGTATGCGGGTGCCGAGCACGGCTATGGGCACTTCCAGCGACACCAGCGTCTCCGACTCGCTCGCGGAGAGCGGCAGGTTGAGCACGATCAACGCGTCGACGCGGCGGCGGAGCGGCATGCGGGCGAAGAAGCGCTCGTGCACCCGCTCGTCGCCGAGGTTGTACAGCAGTATGTCCAGGTCGTTGGCGCGCAGCACCGTGTCGATGCCGGCCACCACCTGGCTGTAGAACCACCGGTTGACGAACGGCAGGACGACCCCCACCGTTCCGGTCCGGCCGGAGGCGAGGGAGGAGGCGTGCGGGGAGACCGAGTACGACAGCTCCTCCGCGGCGCGCAGCACGCGCTCGCGGGTCGCCTCCGACACGTTCGGCAGCCCGCGCAGGGCCCGCGAGACGGTCGCGGTGGACACCTCCGCGCGCCGGGCGACATCAATGATGCTGGCGGCCATAACCCTCCGATCACGGCAGTGTGCCGAACGTACTGCCGACCGAGGAGGGAATGCAATCGCTTACATGTAAAGATCTTGAGTTCTCGCCGAATTGGTGCGCGTAACCGTCACTTTGACGAGAGAGTCCCTGGTGAAACGCTTGAAACAGGTGATGTAAACGTGTGCAGAAATAGTCACCCGGTGCCTGTCCGCCCCCGAACGGCAGGCACCGGGTGACATCTGCGGCGTCAGGCCCCCAGCTTGTCCAGGGCCGTGCTCAGCGTCGTGCCGAACTCCTCGACGGGCGCGTCCTCCAGGGTGCCCATCTGGCCCCAGTCGACGAGCGTGACCCGCGTGCCGTCCCGGCCCACGCCGAACAGCCGCACACCGAGCCCGGCTTCCTGCGGGGCGGTGTGCACGCCGTACACGTGGCCGCCGTCGGCGGCCTCGACCGGGCCGTAGTCGTCCCAGGCCGCGGCGGCACCCGGATTCTCGCGCAGCCAGTCGGCCGCACAGTCGGCCGCCGCCGTCGACAGCGCGGCGACCAGCGCCTCGGCCCCGGCCTCGTCGCCGGCATCGACGACGACCTGAAGGGCGCTGGTGTCGAGTTCGGTCCAGTACGGCTGGTGCCAGGCGTCCTCGGCGGGCAGCTGGTCCTCGAAGCAGAAGACCGGCCACTCCGGCAGCCCGGCCACGGCACCCGAGGAGTACCAGCCGGTGTCGTGCGCGGGCAGTTCGTCGCCGGTGAGGAACGCCTCGGGCGGTACCTCGGCGGCGGCCGGCTGCGCGCCGGCCGGAACGGTCACGGCCAGGACGCAGGCCGCGGCGAGCGAACCGGCCGCCGCGTAACGGCGGCCGGAGGAAAGAAGATTCACGTGTCCCCCCAGAAGGAACGTGCGGATGTCTGCCGCGAGCAGCCTGCGGGCCGCGCGCCGCGCCCGGCAACAGTTCCGTGCCGATCAGGGACGCGGGGACGTTCCCGGGCGCTCTGACGTGGGACGATGGGCCTTCCCTGGAACGGCGGCCGGGGACGGGGAGATGGGGGAGAGATGACGGGGAACGTCGCGGCCGAGCGCTTCGCGGAGCGGCTGCGCGAGCTGAAGGAACGTTCCGGGCAGAGCTTCGGCGCGCTCGCCCGGCACCTGCACATCAGCACGTCGACACTGCACCGTTACTGCTCGGGTGCGGTCGTCCCCGCCGAGTACGCCCCGGTGGAGCGGCTGGCCCGGCGGTGCGGGGCCACCCAAGAGGAGCTGGTCGACCTCCACCGCCTGTGGCTGCGCGCGGACGCCCTGCGCCCCGCGGCACGCTCCGCGTCGCGCTCCGCGGGAACGCGGAAGGAGCGGGAGCCGGAGTGCAGTGCGGCGTCGGATGTGCGGGAGCCGGCGGAGCGGGAACGGGCACCGGAGCCGGAACAGGCGACCGAGCAGGAGCAGGAGCAGGAGCAGGAGCAGGTGCCGGAGCCGGAGCAGGAGGAACGGGGGGCGCCGGTGCCCGCCGGGCGCGGGCGGCGGCGCTGGCCGCTGGCCGCCGGGCTCGCCGCGCTGCTCGTCGTCATCGTCACCGCGCTGAACGCCGCGAGCTCCGGCGGCTCTCCCACCGACCGGCCGCCCGTGGCGAGTTCCGCCGAGGCGCCCCTGACCTGGACCGCACGCTCCCACGTGTGGGCGGGCGGCTGCGGTCACCGCTACCTGATCGACCGGCCTGCCGCCGAGGTTCCGCCGCCGCCGGTCGCGCAGGACGCGGAGCCGTGGGCCGACCGGCTCGGTGCGGTGCACGGCGACTCCACCATCGTCGAGTCGACGGTCCGCACGGCGCTGCCCGGCACGGTCGTCGTCGAGGCCGTGCACATCCGGGTCGTCGAGCGCAGGGCGCCGCTGGAATGGCCGGTTTTCGACATGTCGCTGGGCTGCGGGGGCGCATTGACGCCGGCCACGTTTGCGGTCGACCTCGACGCGGAACGCCCCGTCGCCCGGCCGGTCGCCGGCTTCGACGGCGACACCATGACCGAACTCCCGGCCCCCGCCCTGCCGTTCGCCGTCACCGCGGACGAGCCCCTGGTGCTCCGGGTGGAGGCGGCGGCCGGTGGCTGCGACTGCTCCTGGTCGGTCGAGCTGGAGTGGAGCAGCGGCGAGGAGCGCGGCACGCTCGTCATCGACGAGGGCGGCGAGCCGTTCCGCACCAGCGGTGGCGGGGAGGGTGCGACGCACCTGTACGGATTCGACACGGAGAGCTGGCGCGCCGGGTGAGGGTCCCGGCCCGCGCCGCGCGCGGGCCGGGACCCCTCCGCAGGCGGATCAGACGGTCGCCCGCCTGAACTGCTGGTGCTGCGCGTCCGAGCAGCTGTACTGGATCAGGCGCGCGCCGTCCGCCGTCGACTCGTCCGAGACGTCGAGGCACATGCCGCTGTGGCGGGCGGCGAGCCGGACGTACCCGTCGCCGGTGTCGGTCACCCGCCACTGCTGTTCGGGCCCGCCGCCGCACGTCGTCTGGACCACGGCGGCGCCCGCGGTGGCGGAGCCGTCCGCGACCGCCAGGCACAGGGAGCTGTGCCGGGTGACGAGCTGTACGTGGCCGTTGCCCGCGTCGCGCGGCCAGAAGTGCTGGTTGCCCCCGCCGTTGCACGGGTACTGCGCGAGCTGCTGGCCCACGGTCTGGGACCGGCTCGGGATGTCGAGGCACTTTCCCGAGTGCCGCGCGGTCAGCGTCTGGTAGGGCCCGCCGGTCCCGCGGACCGTTCCGGCGTCGGCGTCGATGGCCAACTCGGGGGACCAGCTCATGCTCATCGTGCGGTTCGTCGGGAACGACAGCGGGAGCCAGACGTAACGTGAGTCGTTCACCCGGCCGCCGAACGAGTTCCCCCAGCGGTCTCCCATGTACATGTAGGTGGTGGCGCTGGTGCCCTGGACGGGCAGGACCCAGGCGGTCTGGGAGCCGTAGGTGGTGGAGTCGCCGATGTTCCGCATGCTGCTCCAGCCGGAGGTGAGGCTGGTGGAGGTGGCGTACTGCTGCTGGTTGGGGTTCCAGCCGGTGGCGCCTGAGGTGAGCATGAAGTAGATGCCGTCGCGCTTGAAGAGGGCCGGGGCTTCGCGGTGGCCGCCGGGCCAGGGGTTGGCGACCAGGCTTTCGACGTCGGTGTAGTCGTCGGTGAGGCGGTAGAGGTGGAGGTCGTAGTTCTCGCGGGCGGCCGAGGCCATGTAACCGGTGCCGTCGTCGTCGACGAAGACGGTGATGTCACGGGACATGTGGCCCAGCGGGCGGAAGCTGCCCTGCCAGGCGTAGTCGCCGTCGACGGTGTCGGACACGGCGACGGCGGCGCGGGCCTCGCTGTAGTCCTGGCCGTTCTCCTTGTGCATCCACATGACGAACTGCCCGGTGGATTCGTTGTACATGACCTTGGGGCGTTCGATGTTGGCCTGCTGGAGTTCGGGGTCGGAGGCCTGGGTGAGGACGTGGTTGCGGAACTCCCAGGTCTTCAGGTCGGCGGAGCGGTAGACGGAGACGTAGCGGAAGGCGTTGCTGTCCTCCTGCCGGTTCTCCCCGAACCAGTAGTAGTAGCCGTCCACTTCGATGACACCGCCGCCATGGGCGTGCACCGGGTCACCGTTCGGATCGGTGAACTGGGTCCCGTTCAGCACGGTGACCGGTGCCGCCCTGGCCGTCGGCGCCGCGAGGACGACGGCGGCGAGGCTCAGGCAGAGAGCGGTGACCAGCAGCCGGGCGAGGCGCACGGCCCGGCCTCCTGGCGCGCTCGCGGTGGGGGAGTGCATGGGTGCCCTACCTTTCTGACGCGGCTCGTGAAGGGGTCGTTCGAAAGAGCGGTGAGCACGGCAGCCGACATGTTTACGCAAACATGAGCGGCCGATGTCGTTCAGTATGCGGCGGGGCGTCGGACAGTCAATCCCTCCCGCGCGGAAAGGCCGGGGAGCGGCAGGAGTGGTCAGGAACGGTCAGGAGCGAACGGCAACGTCAGATCGGCACCCGCGTTCTGTGGCCGTCCGGCCAGTGGATCGTGGCTCCTTCCGGATGGGTGGTCAACTCCGGTGCGTCGCCGAGGGGTTCCCCGCCGCGGTCGAGGATGACCAGGGCCGCGAGGAGGCCGTCCGCCGGCAGGGTGCCGTCCGTGGCGACCCAGGGCACGGCCGTCCAGGTGCCGAGCGGCCCCGAGTCGCGTTCCGCGTGCACCCCTGCCCCGGGGAAGCCGCGCAGCGGCAGGACCGCGGAACGCAGGGCGGCGGTGCGCGCGGTGGCCCCGGGGCCCGCCGCCGGCCGGTCGGCCGCGGCGACCGGCCAGCCGCCCAGACGCAGCGTGTGCGGTCCGGCCGGGAGTCCGGCGGTCGCGACGCGCACCAGCCGGACCTCGACGCCGTCGCGCACGGCCGAGGCGACGGTGATGCCGGGGCCCGGCGTGATCCGGCCGGTGCGCCCCGAGCCGTGGTCGGCCCCGGTGTCGGGTGCCGGGTCCACCCAGTACGTGTGCCCGCCGGAGGCGGCGAGCAGCACCCCGCCGGGTGCCTGGCGGGCGTAGTGGGCGGTGAAGCCGGTGCGGTGTGTGGCGCGGCCCTCGGCGTCGAGGAGCACCACGGCGTTGTCCAGCGGCGCGTCCACCGTGGGTCCGGTCAGCGGCGGGAGCGTGGCGGTGGAGTAGCCGAGCCGCGCGTACAGCGGGGCGTCGGTGACGGTGGCGCCGGGACTCGCGTGGTCGGTGCCGTGGTTGACGACGCTGACCAGCCCGTCCCGCCCGGAGACCAGCCAGCCCGGTGCCTCGACGACCCGGCCGAAGTCGCCGCGTTCCACCGGAAGGGGCGCCTCCGGCTCGGTCCACACGGGGTGGTCGGCGGGGAGGGCCAGGCCCAGCATGCCCTTGGCGGCCCAGTAGGGCGAGCCGGGGCCCGAGTACGTCTGCTTCATGGCGGGCCAGGGGTGGTGCCAGCCGAGGGTGAGGAGCCCGTCGGCGTCCGGCGCGCCGTGGTCGGCGAAGTGCCGCACGATGCCGCTGGCGGCGCGGCGCAGCAGGCCGGGCGGCAGGTCGCCGGTGCCCGTGTAGGCGGCGGTCCACAGCGGGGCCGCGGCGGCGAAGCGGTAGATGAGGCTGCGGCCCTGGAGCAGGGGGGAGCCGTCGGCGCCGAGGAGGTGGACCGCGTCGTGGAGGTAGTGCGTGAGGTCGTCGGCCCACGTCTGGCGGAGTCCGGGCGGGCAGAGGGTGCCGGTGACGTCGAACGCCTGGCTCCACAGCAGCGGGTAGAGGTGCAGTGCCCAGCCCGTGTAGTGGTCGAACGCGCGCTGGTCGGCGCCGTCCGAGAGCCAGCCGCCCTGGCGCCGCAGGGACGCGTGGACGGCGAGGTCCTCCTCGATGTCGGTGGCGGACCAGGGGCCGCCGGCCTCGCGCAGGAAGGACTCGACGACGATCCGGAACCAGACCCAGTTGATCGGCGGGTAGGGCTGGCCGATGACGGTGGCCAGCCAGTCGACGGTGTTCTGTCGCACCCGGTCGTCGAGCCGGTCCCACAGCCAGGGGCGGGTGAGTTGCAGGATGAGCGCGATGGAGGCGGCCTCCACCTTGGCCTGCCCCAGCTCGTCCGGCCGGGGCCACGCCTCGGGCGAGGCCGGGTCGGTGCCTGCGGCAAGGCCGTCGGCGTAGCGTTCCAGCAGCCCGGTGGGGTCGGCGCCCCGTTCGCCCGCGACGCGGAAGCCGGCCAGCAGCAGGGTGCGGGCGAAGCCTTCGAGGCCGTCGGAGGCGGGGCCGAAGGTGCTGGGCGGCCCCGGCAGGTCGACGCGCGCGCCGAGCGGGGACCGGTGCCGGTCGACGGCGGCCAGCAGCCGGTCGGCGGCGGCGGCCCAGTGGGCGCGGGTCCAGCCGGTGTGGGGCGAGAGCGTTCGGTCCGGGTTCATGCGCGCACCGCCATGTCGTGCGAGGACACCGGGTCCACCGGGGGGCGGCCGGCGCGGTAGCGCTCCAGTTCGTCGAGTGCGGCCTGGGCCATCCTTCGGGTCTCCGATCCGAGCGAGCCGGCGACGTGCGGGGTGACCAGCACGTTCGGCAGGTCGTACAGCGGGGAGTCGGCGGGCAGCGGCTCCGGTTCCGTGACGTCGAGGATGGCGTGCAGACCGCCGTCGGCGCAGGCCCGGGTGAGCGCCTCGGTGTCCACCAGGCTGCCGCGCGCGGTGTTGATCAGCACCGCGTGCCGGGGCAGCGCGGCGAGTTCCGCGGCGCCGATCAGCCCGCGGGTCTGCGGCAGGGCCGGGGCGTGCAGGCTGAGGACGTCGGCCTGGGGCAGGGCCTCGGCGAGGGTGGCGGGCTGGGCGCCGGCCGCGCGGATGGCGGCGGGGTCGGCGACGGGGTCGACGATCAGGACGCGGGCCAGGCCGAGGCGGGTGAGCAGGGCGCAGACCCGCGCGCCGATCCGCGAGTGGCCGACGAGGACGACGGTGCGGTCGCGTCCGGACAGTTCGCCGCGGCGGTCGCGGTAGCTCCAGTCGGTGCGGAACGTGCGGGCGTCGGCGCCGAGGAACGGCACCTTTTTGAAGGCCCAGAGCACGGCGGCCAGGGTGTAGTGGGCGACGGGCTCGGCGTTGGCCTCGGCGGCGGTGGTGACGAGCAGGCCGCGGTCGAAGACGGCCCGGCTCACGTGCGAGCGCACCGAGCCCGCGGCGTGCAGGACGGCGCGCAGGCGCGGGGCGGCGTTCAGGATGTCCTCGGTGAGGTAGGGGCAGCCCCAGGAGGTGATGAGCACTTCGGTCTCGGCCAGCCGGCCGAGCGTTCCTGGGGAGTGCAGTTCGTCGGTGACCAGGGGGTCGCCGAGGGCGGCGAGGTAGCGCAGCCGGGCCAGTTCGGCTTCGGCGAACTGGGCGGTGAAGGTGTCGTGCCCCATGACGAGCATGGTCTGGGGCCCGGCCTGGTGGCTCACTTGACGCTCCCGGTGGCAAGGCCGGAGCGCCACTGCCGCTGGAGCACGATGAAGGCGATCACCAGGGGCACCACGGCGAGCAGCGAGCCGGTGATGACCAGAGGGCTGTACTGGGGGAATTGGCTCACGCGGGAACTCCACTGGAAGAGGCCGAGCGTCATGGGGAACAGCTCGGGATCGGTCAGCATGACCAGAGGCAGGAAGAAGTTGTTCCAGATGCCGACGAACTGGAACAGCAGAACGGTCACCACGCCGGGCCGCATCATGGGCAGCGCGATGGTGAAGAAGGTGCGCAGTTCGCCCGCGCCGTCGACGCGGGACGCTTCGAGCACCTCGTCGGGCACGGCGGCCTCGGCGTAGGCGCGGGCCAGGTAGACGCCGAAGGGGTTGGTCAGCAGGGGAATGAAGACGGCCCAGAAGGTGTCGACGATGCGCAGTTCCGAGGCGAGCAGGTAGAGCGGCAGCGCGAGTGCGGTGGTGGGCACGAGCACGCCGGCGAGGGTGACGGCGAACAGGGCACGCCGCCCGGGGAAGTCGAGCTTGGCGATGGCGTAGCCGCAGGCGGCGCAGATCAGCGCGCCGAGGACGGCGCCGAGCCCGGCGTAGAGCAGGGAGTTGCGCACCCAGTCGAGGAAGACGCCGTCCTCCTCGGCGAACAGGTCGCCGAGATTGCTCCACAGGTTCCAGTCGCCCAGCTCGAACGCGCCGGTGGTGGAGAAGTCCCCGACGTTCTTGGTGGCGGAGGTGAACAGCCAGATCAGCGGGAGCACGCTGTAGAGCGCCGCGATCAGCAGCAGGGTGTGCACCACACTCTTGGACATCCAACGGGATGTCCCCCGCGGCGCGTTCATCGTGACCTCCGGGCGGACAGGCGCATCACCAGCGCCGAGAGCAGGGCCGAGGCGAGTGCGAGCAGCAGCGAGGCGGCGGCGGCCCGGCCGTAGTCGTTGCTGATGAACGCGGCCTCGTAGACGTACAGGCTGGGCGTCCAGGTGCTGGTCACCGAGGTGGTGAACGAGCGCAGTACCAGTGGCTCGGTGAACAGCTGGAGGGAGCCGATGACGGTGAAGACCAGCGCGACGAACATGGTCGGCCGGATCATCGGGACCTTGATGGCGAGCGCGGTGCGTATCGGCCCCGCGCCGTCGACGGTGGATGCCTCCAGCACGTCGCGCGGCACGGTGCGCAGCGCGGTGTAGAAGATGATCATGTTGTAGCCCATCCACTGCCAGGTCGCCATGTTGACGATGGACGGCAGCACGCCGTTGCTGCCCAGCGGGTCCCAGGGCAGCACGTCGTTGAGCGGGCCGATGTTGGGGCTGTAGAGGTAGGCCCAGATGAGTCCGGCGATCACGCCGGGCACGGCGTAGGGCAGGAACACCGCCAGTGACCACACCTGCCGCAGCCGCACGGTCGCGCCGTCCAGCAGGAGGGCGAGCACCAGCGCGCCGCCGAGCATCAGGGGCACGTGGATGACGGCGTAGAGGGCGACGTTGCCCACGCTCTCGCGGAACGCGGCGTCGCCGAGCACGTCGGCGTAGTTCTCCAGCCAGACGAAGACGTCGTGCGGGCCGTCGAAGCCGAGCCCGGAGAGGCGTTCGGTGAACAGGCTCAGGTAGAGGGCGTAGCCGATGGGCACCAGAACGGTGCACAGCAGCAGCAGCGCGAACGGCGCGGCCAGCACCAGCGGCGCCAGCCGGGAGCGGCGGCGCGGCCCGGCCGCGGTGTCCTGCCGCGTCTTCCCGCCGGCCGGGTCGGGGGTCACGACGGTCACGCCGCACCCCCTTCCCTGACCGACAGGCCGCGGTCGCGCATGGTGGACACGGCCGCCTCCTGCACTTCGCGCACGGCGGCGGGGATGGTGGTGCCGCCGGTGGACACGCCGCCGAAGGAGTCGGCGACCGAGGAGAACAGGCCGAGCGCGTTGGGGCCCCAGGTCCATTCGGGAACGCGGGCGTCCGCCTCGTCCAGCACGTCGTACACGGGGGCGCCGATGAAGTAGTCGTCGGGGACGACCTCGCGGGCGACGTCCCGGTTGGGCAGGTAGGCGGGGAACGGCGAGGTGAACGCCGCGCCGATGCGCGGCACTTCGGGGTCGGTGCTGAGCCAGCGCAGGAACGTCATCGCCGCCTCGGCCACCTCGCTCTCCACGGAGATCCCGAAGGCCGTGCCGCCCTGCACGCCGTTGGCGGGCCGGTTCGTGTCCCAGACCGGCATGGCGGTCACGGCCCAGCGGCCGGTGTCGTCGGGGATGGACTTCTTCAGCGTGCCCACGCCCCAGGCGGCTCCCAGGTATCCCCACAGCCGGCCCTCGTGCATGCCGGCGATCCAGTCCTGGGTGCCGGTGCCGCCGTTCCGCACCAGGTCGGCGTCCATCAGCTCCTGCCAGAACTCGGCGGTGCGCAGGGTGCCCTCGCCGGCCACGTTCACCAGCCAGGTGTCGCCCTCGATGCGCCACCACGGGTCCCCGGCGCCCCAGCACATGCCGGCGAAGAAGGAGCCGTCGTTCAGCGGGAACGTCGTCAGCCGGGCGTCGGAGTCGGCCTCGCGCACCAGCTCGGCGGCGTCGGTGAACTCGCGCCAGTCGCGGGGGACCGGGATGCCGTGCTGGTCGAAGAGGTCCTTGCGGTAGTAGAGCGCCATGGGGGCCAGGTCCATGGGGACGGCCCAGGTGCGCCCGTCCGGGCGCACGGACCGCCAGGCGGCCGGCGAGTATCCGTCCGCGAGGTCGGCCATGTCCTCGGTGAGGTCCCGCAGGCCGCCGGTGGCCAGGATCTGGATGAGGCCCTGGTACTCGACATGCAGGATGTCGGGCGCGTTGTGGGCCTTGATGGCGTTGGTCTGCTGCGCGTAGCCGCCGGAGAGACCGGCGGCGATCACGCTGAGGTCGACGTGGACGTCGTTCTGTGCCGCGTTGAACGCCGCCACGTATTGATCCATCCCGGTCATCCAGGACCACAGGGTGACCCGGGTCGCCCCGGAGGCGGTTGTCGAGGACGTACAGCCGGCGAGACCGACGCCACCGGCGGCGAACGCGGCGGTGCCGGCCGACGCGCGCAGCAGCGCGCGGCGCGACCAGCCGGTGTGTTGCGCCATAGCCTCTCTTCCTTCCCGAACAATCTGTCGGGCCACTCCAACCTGTGGGATAGTTCACGGTCAATCACCCGGAACCATAACGATCAAAATCGATCAAATGCGAAAGTGAGGGCGACCGGTGTTCCTTCCCTCGGAGCGCCAGGAGCGCATCCTTGCCGCCGTGCGCCAGCAGGGCACGGTCCGGCTGAGCGAGCTGGTCGAGCGCCTCGGCGTCTCGGCGGTGACCGTGCGGCGCGACGTCACCGCCCTGGCCGACCGGGGTCTGCTGCAACGGGTGCACGGCGGCGTCACGCTGCGCCACCGCCGCGGCCGCGAGCCGGAACAGCAGCGCACCCCCTTCGGCCCCACGGCCGCCGGCGTGCTGCTCGGCATGGTCGTGCCGTCCGTGGAGTACTACTGGCCGCACGTCATCCAGGGCGCCCAGACGGCGGTGAACGCGGCGGAGGGCCGGCTGGTGATGCGCGTCTCCAGCTACGAGCCGGGCGAGGACCGGCGGCAGATCACCGCCCTGCTGGAACGCGGGGTCCGCACCCTGCTCGTCGCCCCGGTCGTCACCGGCACCTACGGCCTCGACCTGCTGCGCTGGCTGGCCGCCCTGCCGGTGCCCGTGGTGCTGGTGGAGCGCCAGCCCCCGCCCGAACTGCCGACCCTGGCCCTGGACGCCGCCACCACGGCGCACGCGATCGGTGCCGGGCTCGGCGTCCGGCACCTGGTGACCCTGGGGCACCGCAACATCGCGCTGATCCTCTCCGGGAGCAGCCCCACCAGCCGGGCGCTGCGGCAGGGGTGGGCGGAGACCATGACCGAGCTGGGCATGCCCCGGCCCGACGCCTGGCTGTTCGAGGTCGTCAGCTACGGCACCCCCGGCTGGGCGACCGCGTACGACGAAGTGCTGTGGCGCTGCCGGGAGCAAGGGATGACGGCGCTGCTCGTGCACTCCGACCGGGAGGCCATCGGCATGGTGGAACGCGCCAGGGATCTGGGCATCGCGGTGCCCGGCGAGCTGGCCGTGGTCTCGTACGACGACGAGGTCGCCGCCACGTCCGATCCGCCGCTGACCGCCGTCCGCCCGCAGAAGCACCGGCTGGGCAAACTGGCCGCCGAACTGGCCCTGGCCCGTGCCACGGAGGCCGGCGGCCGCCCGGTGCACCGCGTGCAGCTGTGGCCGACCCTTGAGGTCCGCGAGTCCTGCGGCGGTCAGCCGGATTGAGCCCCGCCGCGGCCCCGGGTGTGTTTCGTTTGCCGCCCGACCCGGGCGCGGTGCGGTGCGGAGGGCGACTCATCCCGGCCCGCGGCGGTTCAACGGGTGCAGCGATAACGGAAGGTGACGATTTCGGCCTGCGGTTACTCACCGTGCCGATCGTTTCCGATGCCTTCGGATCACTTGCTGCGCGATTCGTTGACCGATGTTTCCTCGACGCGACGTCGGCCATCGTCCAGGGCCGCGCCGCCCGCGCCGCCCGCGCCGCCCGCGCCGCCCGCGACGAGCCGGCGGACCGGTACCGGACGGCTCCGTCGGTGGTCGGTGAAGGGTGCGTTCCCGCGGCCCGTGCGTGAACTCGTGCGGAAAGTGGGCCGGGCGCGCGGCGGAACGTCCCGAGGTGGCCCGCCGCGGGGGCGCCCGGGCCCCGCTGGGCCCGGCGGGGCCGGGGTAGGTCCGCGGCGCCGCGCGGGGCCGCCGCACGACCGCACACGGCCGCCGTTCACCCGCTCTGAGCTGGGGATTCGCCGGAAACGGGCCTACGATCGAAGTGAGTCGGGAAGGGGATGTGATGGACCGGAACATACGCACCGTGGACGATGTGCTGGGGCTCATGGACACGCTGTTCGCGCCGGGTGCCGACCGCTGGACGGCCGACGCGGGCGGCTGGTGGGACGACTTCTACGCGGACCGCGCCAGGCCGGTCCCGTTCTTCGCGGACAAGCCGGACGAAAGCCTCGTCTCCTGGCTCGACCACGGCCTGATCACTCCCGGCCGCGCTCTCGACCTGGGCTGCGGGCCCGGCCGCAACGCCCGCCACCTCGCCGCGCGGGGCTTCGACGTGGACGCCGTCGACCTCTCACCCGTCGCCGTCGCCTGGGCCGAGGACCGCGCCCGTGCCGCGGGCTCCGCGGTCCGCTTCGTGTGCGGCGACGCCTTCGGCCCGGCCGGCGCCGGGCTCACCGGCCCCTACGACCTGATCTACGACTCCGGCTGCTTCCACCACCTGCCGCCGCACCGCCGCATCAGCTACCTCGCCCTCCTGGACCGATTGCTCGCGCCCGGCGGCCGGTTCGCCCTCACCTGCTTCGCGGCCGGTGCGATGGGCTCGGAGCTCTCCGACGCCGACTTCTACCGCACGTCCGGTCTGCACGGCGGCCTCGCCTACACGCCCGAGTCGCTGCGGCGGATCTTCGCCGACCTGGCCGAGGTCGAACTGCGCCGCATGTGTGACGAGCCGCCCACGTCCGGCCGGTTCGGCGAACCGTTCCTCTGGACGGCCCTGTTCCGCGCCCGCCCCTGACCGGCCGGCTCAGCGGCGCAGGGCGGTCTCCCGCTGCATGTGCGACAGCTTCTCCGGATTGCGCACGGCGTAGAGCCCGGTGATGAGTCCGTCGTCGACGCGCACCGCCACGACGGTGTCCAGCTCCCCGCCGAGCCGGATGATCAGCGCCGGGTAGGCGTTGACCTGGGCCGGCCGCAGCGACTCCGCGGTGATCCTGCCCAGCCCGGCCGCCAGCAGGCGGGCCACCTTGTCGGCCCCCACGATGGGCCGCAGGACGGCCTGTTTGACTCCGCCGCCGTCCCCCAGGAGGACGACGTCGGGCGCGAGGATGTCGAGCAGGCTCTGCAGATCGCCCGTTTCGACGGCCCGTTGAAAGGCGGCGAGCGCGTTCCGGCTCTGGGCCGGGGAGACGGTGCCGCGCGGCCGGCGCGCGGCGACGTGTGCCCGTGCCCGGTGGGCGATCTGGCGGACCGCGGCGGGCGTCTTGTCGACGGCTTCGGCGATCTCGTCGTAGGCGAGGTCGAAGACGTCGCGCAGCACGAACACCGCGCGTTCGGTCGGGGCGAGCGTCTCCAGCACCAGCAGCATGGCCATCGAGACACTGTCGGCGAGCTCGACGTCCTCGGCCACGTCGGGGGTGGTGAGCAGCGGCTCGGGCAGCCAGGGACCGACGTAGGACTCCTTGCGCCGGCCGAGCGTGCGCAGCCGGGTGAGGGACTGGCGGCTGGTGATCCGCACCAGGTAGGCGCGTTGGTCCCGCACCGTGCCGAGGTCGACGCCCGCCCAGCGCAGCCAGGTCTCCTGGAGGACGTCCTCCGCGTCGGCGGCCGAGCCGAGCAACTCGTAGGCGACGGTGAACAGCAGATTGCGGTGGGCGACGAACGCCTCCGTGGCGGGGTCCGTGCCGCCCTCGGCGGGCCGCCGGGCCGTGTCCTCCGTACGTTCGCCGCGCTCGCTCTGCACCGGCTGCCCCTGCCTGTTCGCTCCGGACGGTGTCACGCGCACAAGACGCCGGTCCCCGCAGCTTTGTGACGCCCTTGAGAGGTGGCGCACGTCACGCCACCGTCCCGTCACAAGGAGCGGCCCGCCGGCATCTCGTGTTCGTTCCGTGCGACACCACGAGAGAGGACGAAAGTATGGAAGCCCGATTCGACATGCGCGCCAACGAGGTCGCCACCAAGTTCGCCAAGCGGCTCGCCAACGCGGGCCTGGTGATCCACCAGTCATCGCTGCCGAAGTCCACCCTGGAATTGGTGTCGCTGCGCGCCAGCCAGATCAACGGCTGCGGCTGGTGCGTCGACCTGCACACCAAGGAGGCCGCGGCCTCCGGTGAAACCGCGGTCCGGCTCCACCTGGTCGCCGCCTGGCGCGAGTCCACCGTGTTCACCGAGGCCGAACGGGCGGCGCTGGCGTTCGCCGAAGAGGGTACCCGGCTCGCCGACGCCCACCTCGGTGTGTCCGACGCGACCTGGGCCCAGGTGCGCGAGCATTACGACGATGACCAGATCGCCGCGCTGGTCTCCGCGGTGGCCCTGATCAACGCGGCCAACCGGCTCACCGTGATCGTGCACGAGCCGGGCGGCTCCTACGAGCCGGGCATGTTCGCCGCCGACTTCTACTGAGCGGCGGACGCATCCGGCCCGGGCCCGCACCGGCCCGTGGGTGTCCTGCCGTGGCATATGTCACACCCTCTCCGACGGGGGGGGGAGCGGTCGCGGTCACTCCTTGGTGGGGTGGCCGCGGCCGGTGCGGTCGCTCCGTTCATGATCAGACCGCCGTGCCGCGCACGCACTGGGGTTTCGGTGGGTGAACTCCTGTCTCCGGGTGTTCGTCAACCCCGTTGCTGGGAAAGGTGAATCATGGGACCGGGATACCCATGCGTCCCCGTGGGGCGTTAGGGTTACCCTGCCCGGACCGGGTGCCGTTGTACGGGTGGGAGAGTCATGAAGCAGATAACAGCGCGGAGCGGGCCGCCACGAGTGCCTGCCATCAACTGCGGGAGCAGCGCCAACAGCGCTCGTCTCGACCGTCACTTGAGCGTGCTCTCCGGCCCCGCGGTGCCGCAGCGCGAGGCCGAGGAGGCCACGACGCTGATGCGCGAGCTGACCCAGCGCGACGAGAAGGCCCTGGCCCGCGCGCGCCGCGGTCCCCGCGTGCTCCTCGTCGCACCGCTGCGGAGGCTGCGCCGCACGCTGTTCGGCGGTCGCGGCTGACCCGGCCGCCGGGCCCGGCCCGGCGGCCCGGCGGTCACTCGTCGGGGGAGGCGTCCATGGACACGGCAAAGGAGAACCGGTCCCCCCGGTAGTGAATCCGCGCGACGTCCACGGCCTGCCCCTGTCCGTCGTACTCGACCCCCGTGATGTGCAGGATCGGGCTCAGCAACGGCACGCCGAGCAACTGCGCCACGGGCGGATCGGCCAGCCGCGCCTGCACGGTGTTGGCGATCCGGCTGACCGTCACTCCGGCTATGTCCCGCAGCACTTTGGTCATCGGCCAGCGTTCGAGCGCGGCCGGGTCGATCCGGTCCGCGACCTCGGGACGCACCAGGTTCTCCGCACAGTTCGCCGCCTCGCCGGTGGCCCGGTCCCGCCGCAGGCGACGGAAGCGGACCACCTCGGCGACGCCGGGGAAGTACTCGGCCAGCTCGGCAGGGACGGGCACGGGGCCGTGGTCGAGCAGGGTGGTGACCTCTCCCGACTGCTGCGCCACGATGGTGTCCACCGAGCCGAGGAGCCGCACCGGCGTGCCCCCGCCCGCGGTCGGCCGGATGAACGTGCCGCGGCGCCGTTGGCGGGTGATCAGCCCCTCCAGCTCCAGCTCCTTGAGCGCCTGCCGCATCGTCAGCACGCTCACCCCGTAGTGGGCGGCCAGCTGCTCCTCGGTCGGCAGCCGCAACGGCGCCTCGGAGGGGCGGCCCAGGATGGACGCGCGCAGCGACTGCGACACCTGGTACCACAGCGGCAGCTTCCGGTTCAGCTCAAGCGAGTCGGGGGCGAAGACGGTCACGGCGGTCGCTTTCGGCTCGTCGGGTCGTTTCCTCGGGGCCGTCCCCGGGTCAGGAGGGGAAGTGGGAGTTCAGACCCTCCCACACCTCGTCGTACGCGCGCTGCCTGGACGGCGTACTCCATGCCTGCTCGGTGAGCGTCAGCGGCCAGCGCGTCTCGAACATGATCGCCAGCCCGTCGTCGATCTTCTGCGGTTTCAACTCGGCCGCACCGGCCCGCTGAAACGTTTCCCTGTCCGGGCCGTGTGCCGACATCATGTTGTGCAGCGAGCCGCCGCCCGGCACGAACCCCTCGGCCTTGGCGTCGTACGCCCCCTCGATCAGGCCCATGTACTCGCTCATCACGTTGCGGTGGAAGTACGGCGGCCGGAAGGTGTCCTCGCCGACCAGCCAGCGCGGGGCGAAGACGACGAAGTCGGCCCCCGGGGCGGTCAGTACCGTGAAGATCGACGGGTCCGGGTGGTCGAAGCTGACCGACCCGATCACGTTGAAGCGGCGCAGATCGTACAGGTACGGCACGTGGTTGCCGTGCCAGGCGACCACGTCGAGCGGAGAGTGGTCGTAACGGGCGGCCCACAGGCTCCCGCCGAACTTGTTGATCACCTCCACCGGACCGGCCGCCTCCTCGTACGCCGCGGCGGGAACGAGGAAGTCGCGGGCGGCGGCGAGGCCGTTGGCGCCGATCGGGCCCAACTCGGGCAGCTCGAACGGCTCCCCGTAGTTCTCGCACACGTACCCGCGTGCGGCGCCGTCCGGCAGCTCGACGCGGAAGCGCACCCCGCGCGGGATCAGCACCATGTGCCCGGGGCCCGCGCGCAGTGGCCCGAACTCCGTGTGCACCAGCAGCGTGCCGCGCTCGGGAACGATCAGCAGCTCGCCGTCCGCATTGCCGAACACCCGGTCGGTCATCGGGGCGTTGGCGCGGTACAGGTGCACGGCCATGCCCGTGCGCCCGCGCGCGTCACCGTTGCCGCCCAGGGTCCACAGGCCGGCCACGAAGTCCGTGCCCGCCGGCGGCTCGGGCAGCGGGTCCCAGCGCATCCGGTTCGGATCGGGCTCCCGTTCGGCGAACGGCGCGCCGCGCAGCTCGCCGTTCCCGATGCGCAGGAACGGCGGGTGCGCGGCCGAGGGCCTGATGCGGTAGAGCCACGACCTGCGGTTCGTGGCGCGCGGCTCGGTGAACGCCGTCCCGCTCAGCTGCTCGGCGTACAGGCCGAGCGGGGCGCGCTGCGGCGAGTTCCGTCCGAGCGGGAGCGCGCCCGCGACCGCCTCGCTGCTGTGCTGATTGCCGAACCCGCCGGCGGAGCCGGCCGCTTCGCCCATGTCCCGTGTCTCCGTGCCCATCGCCCACGCTCCCGTCGCCGAACCATTCCTTTGTTCGACCGTAGGAATTGTGGGCGGCGGCGTCAACGTCCGTGCACGGTGCGTGCCAGAAGCTCCGCCGCGGGCCTGCGGTTGCGGTAGGGCTGAAGCGCCTGCCGCATGTCGCGCATCGCCCGTTCCGCGTCACCGGAACGCAGCCGCTCGCGCGCCGTGAGGAAGCTCTCCCAGGCCGCGCACGCCTCGTCCAGATGCCCGGTACGCAGCAGCAACTGGCCGAATCTGGCCTGGCTCAGCGCCCGGCCGCGCACATCGGACGCGGCCCGCTCGCCCGCCGCCCGGCGCAGCGCCGCCAGCGCACCGTGCAGGTCGCCGAGCGACTCCAGTACGGCCGAGGTCTGGAAGTGCAGCGCGGCCGCCGGGTAGCAGTCGAACGGCGCGGACGCGCTCCCGGCGCGCTCGGCCGCCCGCTCGGCGCGGCCCATCGCCGCGAGCGCCCCCCGGCGGTCACCGGTCCGCCCGAGCACCACCGCGAGCTGCGCCTGCACGTACGCCTGCTGCGCCGGGGGCGCCGTGCGCGCCCCCCGGTGCGCGGCATCGGCCAGCTGGAGCGCCGAGGGCAGGTGTCCCAGGCGCTGCGCCTGGGCGCTCATCGCGCGCACCACCACACTCCAGGTCGTGCGGTCGCCCGACTCGTCGGCCAGCCGGTGCGCACAGGTGTAGTAGCGCTGCGCAACGCCGTGCAGCAGCCCGTCCTCGTACATGCGGGCCAGCAGGAACGCGAGGCGGGCGGCCAGGACCAGGACCTCGCGGCGCAGCCGCTGCGGCTGCGCCGAGGTGAGCAGGGGCATCACGTCGTCGGCAAGATACGCGGACAGCGCGCTGCGGGCGTGCCGCCCGCCGTGCGTGTCGATGGACGCCGCGAAGAACCCGATCGCGTCGTGCAGCGCCGCCGTGACCTCCGTGCGCCCCCCGAGCGGGCGGCCTGGCACGGCGTGCGCCGGGGCGCCCGTCACCACCGCGTCGGCCACCCGGTAGGGGCGTTGGTGCAGCAGCGTGCGCCGGGTGGCATCGGTGTCCGTGCGGCACAGCGCCGTGAGCCCGGCGACCGGGTCGGCCGGGGTGGTGTCCCGGGCGCAGCCGGGAAATCCGGCCGCCTCGGGCGTGACCGGTCTGCCGATGCGCCGGGTCAGCGCCTCCGCGGTCAGCTGCGGAACGGGGTGCCGTGGCTGCGTTCCGGACAGCCAGTGCGCCACGGCCGTGCGGTCGTACCGGAGGATCGCGCCGATCTCGGCACCCAGGGCGTTCACGGCGCGGGCCAGCGCCTCCTGGGTCCAGCCGGCCTCGGTGAGCAGCGCCCGCAATTCGTAGTTCGGGCCGCGCCGGTTCGTCATGGTCCTGTGTTCTCACGGCGGCGCCCGCGTCGGGAGGGCGCACGGTGGCACAGGGCCGTTGAGCCCTGCGTCACCATCACACGATCGAGTTCGCGTGCGCGCCGTTGCGGTCACGCGCGCGTGGGGGTTGTGCCCGGTGGTTGACGGTGGAGCCATGAACGACCCCGTCCTCCACGCCGCCGTCGCACGCCCCGGGCGCCTCCGCGCGCCGGCCCGGCGAGCCGACCGCTCAGAAGAAGTACCGGGTGACCGTTTCCGCGGCGCAGACCGGTTTGGTGCCCCCCTCGCGCTCCACGGTCACCGCGAGCGCGGTCTGGATACCGTCGGGGACGTCCGTCACCGAGGCCAGGCTGCCGGTGGCGCGGATACGGGAGCCGGCGGGCAGGGGGGAGGGGAAACGCACCTTGTTGACCCCGTAGTTGAGGGCCATGCGGACGCCCTCCACCCGGATCAGATCCGGTAGCAGGGCCGGCAGCAGCGACAGCGTCAGGTACCCGTGGCCGATCGTCGACCCGAACGGGCCGTGCGCCGCCCGCTCCGGATCGGTGTGAATCCACTGATGGTCGCCCGTCGCCTCGGCGAAGAGATCGATCCGCTGCTGGTCCACCGTCAGCCAGTCACTGACACCCAACTGCTCGCCCACCGCGGCACGCAGCGCGTCCGGCGAGGTGAAGATACGCGGCTCCGTCATCCCGCCAGGATACTCGCCGGTAGCAAGAGGGGAACGGGGCCGGGCGGACCGCCGGAACCCCGGACCCGGGTCAGACGACCTGGTCGAGCCAGGGCTCCTTCGGCCGGTACCCGCAGGCGCACTCCCGCGGCAGGCCGTGGCCGTTCGGCGCCGTTCCGCGGCACGGGGCCGGCAGGTGCCGCCGATGGCCGCACGAGGCACACGGCCACGTCTCAGGACCGCCCACGTCCGCGGGCTTGGGCCAGAACTCGCGGCAGTCGCAGGGCCGGGGCGCGGTGCCACCGGCCCGGCCGACGGTCGTTCCCCGGCACCGGCCGTCGACGCGGACCAGCCGGTCGTGGTCCGCGCGCGGATGCCCGCACTCCCGGCACTCCTGCACCGACCACGCCATGCCGCCGCTCGTCATCCGCGCCCCCCGCCTCCGTTCCCGTGCGTCCCACTCGGCGACCCGGTCCGCGCCACGTGGGAACCGGCCATCGGTCCGGCGAGCCTGAGGCGCCGCACCGCGGTCGGGGCACCTGCCACCACGTGGCCCTGGCCGAGCAGGTCCCTCAGCCCCGCCAGGGACAGCTCCAGGTGGGCGGGATCGACCCCCGCCGCCCTGGAGGCATCCACGATGTTCGCCATCGCGGCGATCTGCAAGTCGAGTGTCTGGACGAGCCGCGGCTCGGCGCCCGACTCCCGTTCCGCGTCCACCTCCGCGGCGAAGGCGGGCAGCACGCGCGCCATGTTCACCAGCCAGCGCACGAGCAGCCCGGTGAAGTCGGCCGCGGTGCCCTCCGTCCGCGAGGTGGCCATCGCGACCGCGTGATGGAAGCCCTCGAACATCAGGTTCATCCCGCTCAGCAGTGCAAGGTCGTAGAGCGAGGCGAGACCGGTGTCCGCGCCGAGGTACCTCGCCTCGCCCAGCACCTCCAGCACGTCCCGGTGCGCGTCGAAGACCCGCTGCTGACCGCTGTAGAGGAAGAACGCGTCCGGGGTGGCGACGGTCGTCGGAATGGCCATGATGCCGCCGGCCAGGAAGTCCGCACCGTGCCCGGTGACCCAGGCCGACAGCTCCTCGGCCTGCGCGGGCGTGCCGGTGGTGAGATTGACGACCGTGCGGCCCGCCAGCTGTCCGGCCACCGGCTCCAGGGTCTCCAGCACGGAGCCGTGGTCCAGCAGGCACACGATGACCACGGGACCGGCGGTCACCGCCGCCTCGACCGAGTCGGCGCGCGACGCGCCGCGCGCCACCAGCTCGTCCCCCTTGGCGGCGGTGCGGTTCCACACCGTGGTCGGCTGTCCGGCGGCGAGCAGGGCGGCGGCCAGGGCCCGGCCCATTTCGCCGAGGCCGAGCACGCTGACCTGCGTGTTGTTACTCATGTGGGTATCCCCTCGGGTGCGCTGATCGCTGTCGTTCCTCACCCTCACCGAGGCGACCGGGTGGCACAAGTACCCACAATTAAGTGCGTACTTACCCAAAGGTGCGTGGTGCCGCCGCCTGCCGGGTGGGGTGGGTGCCGTAGCTGGACCGGCAGGGGCAGGGGCAGGTCGCGGGTGCGTACAGCACGTCTTCGGGGCGGCGCGATCCGGCAGCCCGCGCCGCGCCGCCGCATGTCCGGCGAACGGTCCGCCGCCTGATCCGCCGGCCGGCGGGGGGCGGAACCGTGGTGTGATGGGCCTTGTGAGCCGCGCCGCAGAGGACACCAACCGCCGCATGCTCCGGGCCAGGGACGCGATGGACCGCGCCTACGCGCAGCCGCTCGACGTGCCGGCCCTGGCCCGGATCGCCCACGTGTCCCAGGCGCACTTCTCCCGCACGTTCCGGGAGACGTTCGGCGAGACGCCGCACCGCTACCTGCAACGCCGCCGTGTCGAACGTGCGATGTCCCTGCTGCGGGATACCGACCGCAGCGTGACGGACATCTGCTTCGACGTCGGTTTCGGCAGCCCCGGCACCTTCAGCCGCACGTTCCGCGCCATCGTCGGCAGTTCACCGAGGGCCTACCGCAAGGCGGCGGCCGCCACCGCGGGCGTGCCGACGTGCTTCACGATGGCGTGGACACGGCCGAGCGCCGGCCGGCTGCCGTCCAACGGCTGAGCCGTTTCGGCTGAGCAGTTTCGGATAAGTTTCCGGCCGGCCCGCTCGGTAGCGTGAGGCTCATGTTCAACGCCATTACGCACTCGCAGATATATGTCCTCGACCAGGACCAGGCCCTCGACTTCTATGTCGGCACGCTCGGCCTCGAAGTCGGCGCCGACGTCGACCTGGGCTTCATGCGCTGGCTGACCGTCTGCGTTCCCGGGCGCCCGGAGCGCCAGGTCCTGCTGGAGAAGCCGGGTGCTCCTGCGCTGTCGGAGGAGACGGCGCAGCAGGTCAGGGAGCTGGTGACCAAGGGGGCGATGGGGGCCCTGATCCTCAGCACGGACGACTGCCGCAAGACGTACGAGACGCTGCGGGGGCGGGGCGTCGAGTTCACCGAGGAGCCCACCGAGCGCCCCTACGGAACGGACTGCGGCCTCCGCGATCCCTTCGGCAACCAGATCCGCTTCACCCAGCCGAAGACCTGACGGCGGTCTCACCAGGGGTCGGCCAGCAGTGCGGCCGCGCACAGGGCCGTGGCGGCCACCACCGCGGTCGCGGCCGGCACGGTGGCGCCAACCGGGGGAGGCTGCCTGTGCGCGGTGAGAGTCCTGATGCGGTGGTGGGCCAGGGCCAGGAAGGCGACCCACAGCAGTGCGGTCGCCGCCACCAGGAGGGCGCCCGCACCGCGGGCGCCCTCCGCGGTCGCGACGCCGCGCCCGGCCAGGGCCACCACCAGCGCGAACGACAGGGTCGTGCGCCGCCATGCCAGGCGGGTGCGCTCCGGCTGGGCGCCGGGGTCGCGGGTCATGCGCCTGCCCGGCCGAGCAGCACCGCGCCGATCACCAGGAGGGCCGTCAGTACGGTGCCGGTGGCCAGCAGCGCGGGGAAGCGGCTGGCGGGGAGGTCCTCGCCGCGGCGCATGGCCCGTTCGGAGCGCACCCAGTGGTTGACCGCGCGGATGGCGCACAGCGCGCCGCCGGCCAGAAGGACCAGCGCGATCGTGGTGCGCACCGCCCAGCGCAGGTCGGTGAGGAACTGATCCACGGCGATGCCCCCGGCCAGCAGCGCGAGCGCGGTGCGCAGCCAGGCGAGGAACGTGCGTTCGTTCGCCAGCGAGAAGCGGTAGTCGGGCGTGACGCCCTCCGCCCGCAGGCGCTGCGGCGAGAACCACAGCCGCACCGTTTCCAGGGCCTTTCGGATCATGTGATGAGCGTAGGCGGTGGCCGCGGTGCGGGCTTGCGCGCGCCGACGCGCGGCACTCTGCTGTCGGCTCATCCGACTGGGCGCCCGGTATGCGGGGTGCTTGGGTGTCCCTATGGACATTCTGGTGCTCGGGGGAACGGCGTGGGTGGGTCGGGAAGTGTCGCGGCAGGCCGTGGCACGCGGCCACCGCGTGACCTGCCTCGCGCGCGGCGAGAGCGGCGAAGTCGCGGACGGCGCACGGCTGGTGGCGGCCGACCGGCGCGAAGCCGGGGCGTACGCGGCGCTGCGGGGCCGGGAGTGGGACGCGGTGGTGGAGGTGTCCTGGCAGCCGGGCTTCGTCCGCGACGCGCTGGTCGCGCTGGGCGGCAGGGCCGGGCACTGGAGCTACGTCTCCTCGATCAGTGCCTATGCCTCGCACGCCGTGCCCGGCGCGGACGAGTCCGCGCCGCTGCTGGCTCCGGCCGGCGGGCGCGAGGCCGACCGCGGGTCCTACGGCGCCGCGAAGGCCGCCTGCGAGCAGGCGGCGACGGCGGCCGTGGGCGGCCGTCTCCTCCTCGCCCGCGCCGGTCTCATCGGCGGTCCTGGCGACCACAGCGGGCGTTCCGGCTACTGGGTGGCCCGCGCGGCGCGCGATCCGCTGGGGCCGCTCCTCGTTCCCGACGCGCCGACCATGCCGACCCAGACGGTCGACGTGCGGGATCTGACGGCCTGGCTGCTCGATGCCGCTGAGCGCGGGCTGACCGGCACGTTCGACGCGGTCGGTCCTGTCGTTCCGCTGGGGGAGTGGATCGGCCTGTCCCGTAGCGTCGGCGGGCACACCGGCCCGGTGGTGCCCGCCGATTCGGCGTGGCTGCTGGCGAACGGCGTGGCCGAGTACATGGGCGAGGAGTCGCTGCCGATGTGGCTGGCCAGGCCCGGCTGGGAGGGCTGGTCGGCCAGGGCGGGGGCGGCGGCACGCGCCGCGGGGCTCCGGCACCGGCCGCGCGCCGACCTGCTGGCCGACACCCTGCGGTGGGAACGCGCCCAGGGCCTGGACCGCCCCCGCCGCGCGGGACTCGGCGCCGAGCGGGAACGCGGACTGCTCGCGGCCCTCGGCTGACCCGGGCCGGTCCCCGACCGCGACCCCGTCCCGGCCCCGGCCGCGACCCCGTCCCGGCCCCGGCCGCGACCCCGTCCCGGCCCGGGCCGCGACTCGATCCGGGCCGTGGATCAGCCGTGGATCAGGCGAGCCTGCGCCCGTACGCCTCGGACAGCTGGCGTCGTGAGTCGTCGAGGTAGGAGGCGAGCATGGCCTCCGCCCCGGTCGTGTCGCCCGCCGCGAGCGTGGCGAGGATCTCCCGGTTGCGCGGCAGGTACGGCTCGTGGAACCGGCGCGGGTCCTCCATCACGTGGAAGACCAGGCGCAGTTCGGCCAGGATGCCGCGCATCACCTCGTCCGTGCGCGGGCTGCCGGCCAGCGCCACCACCTCCTGGTGGAAGTGGATGTTCGCCGTGCCCAGGTCGCGCCACTGCTCGGCGCGCGCGGCCTTCTCACCGGCGGCGACCGCGGCTTCGAGCCCGCCCAGCGGGTGGGGCGGCGCGCCGAGGCCGCGCAGCGCCGCGCACTCCACGAGGCGGCGCACGCGGTAGATGTCGACCAGGTCCTCGACGGTCAGGATGCGCACGAAGACGCCGCGGTTCAGCTCGTGGACCAGCAGGCGCTCGTGCGTGAGCAGCCGGAACGCCTCCCGCAGGGTGTTGCGCGAGACGCCGAGCGCCTCGCCGATCTCCTTCTCCGAAAGCTGGGTGCCCGGCGCGAGATCGCCCTTGGCGATGCGGCCGCGCAGGATGTGCGCGACCCCTTCCGCCGTGCTCTTCCGGTCCAACAGGGCGCGGTCCTCAGCGAGTCCGGCGAGCGCTTCCCCGGTGTCCGTCACGTGCTCCCTCTCTCCGCTCACCCCACCCCGGTGCCCAGGGTAGTTAATCGCAGAAACAAGGATGAGACAACATGGGTATTGCAGGATTGTTGAACGATCCTCTACCTTGTTGGTCAAGGCAGCCTCAACTGCCGGGCAAATCAGTCAACTTCCTGCTGGTTTCTCCTCATCCGCGAGGTGCACATGCGCACGCCCGCACCATCCGTTGCCCCCACCCCTTCCGGCGAACAGCGCGACGACAGCGGCGCCCTCGGCTGGTTCCGCGAGCTGGGACCGCGCGGCCGCCGGGCCTTCGCCGGCGCCTTCGGCGGATACGGCCTCGACTCCTACGACTTCTTCACACTGCCGCTGAGCATGGTCGCCATCGAGGCGTACTTCCTGCTCGACTCCGGGCAGACCGGCCTGCTCACCACCGTCACGCTCGTGTCCTCCGCCGTCGGCGGCGCCGTCGCGGGCGTCCTCGCCGACCGCATCGGCCGCGTCAAGGCGCTGCTCATCACGGTCGCCACCTACGCCTTCTTCACCGTCCTGTGCGGACTCGCCCCCACCTACGAGACACTGCTCGCGTTCCGCGCGCTCCAGGGCCTCGGCTTCGGCGGGGAGTGGGCGGTCGGCGCCATCCTCGTCGCGGAGTACGCCTCCGCGAAGCACCGCGGGCGCACCCTCGCGTTCATCCAGAGCTCATGGGCCGTCGGCTGGGGCCTGGCCGTCCTCGTCTACACCGTCGTGTTCCAGATCTTCGAGGACGGCACCGCCTGGCGCGTCATGTTCTTCACCGGCGCACTGCCCGCGGTCCTCCTCGTCTACGTCCGGCGCAGCGTCCAGGACGCGCCCGAGGCCGCGGCCCGCCGCCTGCGCAGCCCGCGCCGCGGCTCGTTCCGCGCCATCTTCGGGCCAGGACTGCGCAGGCCCACCCTCTTCGCCGTCCTGATGTCGACCGGGGTACAGGGCGGTTACTACACGCTGGCCACCTGGGTGCCCACCTACCTCGACGACGAACGCGGACTCACCGTCGTCGGCACCGGCGGCTACCTCGCCTTCCTCATCACCGGCGCGTTCACCGGCTACCTCACCGGTGGCTGGGTCACCGACCGCCTCGGGCGCAAGAACAACGTCGCCCTGTTCGCGGTGCTCTCCGCCGCCGCGATCATCGTCTACACCAACCTCCCCGAGGGGGCGAACACCCTGGTGATGGTCCTCGGCTTCCCCCTCGGGTTCTGCATGTCGGCCATCTTCAGCTCCTTCGGGTCCTTCCTGGCCGAGCTGTACCCGGCCGACGTCCGCGGCACGGGACAGGGCTTCACCTACAACACCGGCCGCGCCATCGGCGCCTTCTTCCCCACCCTCGTCGGCTTCATGGCCGACAGCATGGGCGTCGGCGGCGCCCTGATCTTCGGCGCCGCGGGCTACGGGCTCGCCCTGATCGCCCTCCTCGGCCTGCCCGAGACCAAGGGCAGGGAGCTCGCCTGACCCGCGCCCGGCCGAAAGCAGCACAGACAACCGCACCGAAAGCAGCACAGGCAACCACCCGGCACCGCTAGCACTAGGAGCCCGCCGTGACCCTCCCCGACTCGCCGCCCCGCATGAGCCCGGCCGCCGCCCGCGCCCACTTCCGCGGCGGCGCCGCCCGGCCCACCGCCGGCTGGGCGCCCGGCCACATCCAGGCCAACCTGGTCGCCGTGCCCGCCGACTGGGCGCCCGACCTGGCCCAGTTCTGCCGCAGCAACCCCCAGCCCTGTCCGGTACTCGACGTCACCGCGCCCGGGGCGTGGCGCACCCCGCTGGCCCCGGACGCCGACCTGCGCACCGACCTGCCCCGCTACCGGATCTGGCGGGACGGCGCACTCGCCGGGGAGCCCGCCGACGTCACCGCGCACTGGCGCGACGACCTGGTGACGTTCCTCATCGGGTGCAGCTTCACCTTCGAGAACGCCCTCGCCGACGCGGGCATCCCGCTGCGCCACGTCGAACAGGGCCGCAACGTGCCCATGTACGTGACCAACCGGGCCTGCCGCCCCGGCGGACGCCTCAACGGCCCGCTCGTGGTGTCGATGCGGCCCGTCCCGGCGCGGCTGGTCGCCGGGGCGTGGCGGGCCAGCGCGGCCCTGCCCGCCGCCCACGGCGGCCCCGTGCACGTCGGCGACGCCGCCCGGCTCGGCATCGGCCACCTGGACCGCCCCGACTTCGGCGAGGCGGTCACCCTGGAGCCCGGCGACGTACCGGTCTTCTGGGCCTGCGGCGTCACCCCCCAGGCCGCCCTGATGCGGGCGCGCATCCCGTTCGCCATCACGCACGCGCCCGGCTATATGTTCATTACCGACGCACGGGACAAGGAGTACCGAGTGGCATGAGCGGCAACGACACCGGGGCCATCGACCTCAACGCCGATCTCGGCGAGGGTTTCGGCCGCTGGCACCTCACCGACGACGCGGCGCTGCTCGCCGTGGTCACCAGCGCGAACGTCGCCTGCGGGTATCACGCGGGCGACGCCCCCACCATGCGGCGCGTCTGCGCGCTGGCGGCCGAGCACGGCGTGGCCGTCGGCGCCCACGTCGCCTACCGCGACCTCGCCGGCTTCGGCCGTCGCGCGATGGACGTGCCGCCCGGCGAACTGGCCGCGGAGACCGCCTACCAGATCGGCGCCCTTGAGGTGTTCGCCCGCGCCGCGGGCACCCGCGTGCGCTACGTCAAACCCCACGGCGCGCTGTACAACCGGACGGTGCGCGACGAGGAGCAGGCCGCGGCCGTGGCCGAGGGCGTCGCCCTCACCGGGCTCGGCCTGCCGCTCCTCGGCCTGCCCGGCTCCCGGCTCCACGAGGCGGCCAGGCGGGCCGGACTGCCCGCCGTCGCCGAGGCGTTCGCCGACCGCGCCTACACCGCGGGCGGCACCCTCGTCCCGCGCCGCGAGGAGGGCGCGGTCGTCAGCGACCCCGGGCAGGTCGTGCGGCGTTCCGTCGGCATCGCCAGGGACGGCCGCGTCACCGCGCGCGACGGCAGCACGGTCCGCGTGCGCGCCCGTTCCCTGTGCGTGCACGGCGACACCGCGGGCGCGCGCGACCTGGCCGTCCGCGTGCGCGACGGACTGCGCGCCGCCGGTGTGCGTCTGGAGCCCTTCGCATGAGAGTGCTGCCCGTCGGTGACCACGCGCTCCTCGTCGAACTGCCCACCGGTGAGGCGGCCCTGGCCCTGCACGCCGAACTGCTGCGCCGCCGCGCGGCCGGCACCCTGCCGCGGATCGGGGAGATCGTGCCGGCCGCGCGCACCGTGCTCCTCGACGGCGTCGAGGAGCCGGGCGCGCTCGCCCGGCGGCTGACCCGCTGGGAGATCCCCCCGGCGCCGCCCGCCGCGGAGGCGGCCCTCACCCTGTCCGTGCGCTACGACGGGCCCGACCTCGATGAGGTGGCCGCCGCCTGGGGCGTCCGCCCGCAAGAGGTGGCGGCCATCCACGCCGGCGCCGCCTACCGCGTCGCGTTCTGCGGATTCGCGCCCGGGTTCGGCTACCTCACCGGTCTGCCCGAGCGGTACGCCACCCCGCGCCGCGGCACGCCGCGGACCGCCGTGCCGCCCGGCTCCGTGGCGCTGGCCGGTCCCTACACGGGCGTCTACCCACGCGCCTCGCCCGGCGGGTGGCAGCTCATCGGCACCACGGACGCCGTGCTGTGGGACCCCGGCCGCGAACCGGCGGCGCTGCTCGTCCCCGGAGTCCTGGTCCGTTTCGTCCCGGAGCCCGCCTCGTGACCGATCGCGCGTTCGCCGTCCCGCGGCCCGGTGCGCTGACCACCGTGCAGGACCTCGGCCGCCCGGGACACGCCCACCTCGGCGTGCCGCGCGCCGGTGCCCTCGACCTGCCCGCGCACCTGCTGGCCAACCGTCTCGTCGGCAACCCGCCGCACGCCGCGACCCTGGAGACGACGCTCACCGGATGCGCGGTGCGCCCGCACGGCGCCGTGACCGCGGCCGTCACCGGCGCCCCCTGCGGCGTCACCGTGGACGGCCGCCCGGCGCCCTGGGGCGCCGCCTTCCGCGTGCCCGCGGGCGCCGTCCTCGACATCGGCCGGGCGGCCCGCGGCGTGCGCAGCTACCTGGCCCTGGGGGGCGGCGTCGCCGCGGAACGGGTGCTGGGCAGCCGTTCCGCCGACCTGCTCTCCGGGCTGGGACCCGCGCCGCTGGCCGAGGGCGCGACCCTGCCCATCGGCGCCCCGGTGGCCCCGCCGCCGCCCGCCGACGCGGTGCCGCAGCCGGGCCCGCCGGAGGAGCTGGTGCTGCGCCTGAGGCCCGGGCCGCGCGACGACTGGTTCGCGCCGGCCGCCCTGACCGCCCTGGCGGCCGGCCGCTACCGGGTGGCGTCCGCGAGCAACCGGATCGGGCTGCGCACCGAGGGCCCGCCGCTGAGCCGCACCCGGCAGGCGGAGCTGCCCAGCGAGGGACTGGTACTCGGGGCCGTGCAGGTCCCGCCCGACGGCCGCCCCGTCGTCTTCCTCGCCGACCACCCCACCACCGGCGGCTATCCGGTGATCGGCGTCGTGCCGGAACGGGACCTCGCCGCCGCCGCGCAGGCCGTGCCCGGCACCCCGCTGCGGTTCCTGCCGCTGCGCCGCGCCCGTTGACGTGCGCCCCGGCGCGGCCGAGGATCTTCACCACCCATCCGCGTCCAGGGAGGCCAGACCCATGGCGTACGACGCCGACGTCATCGTGATCGGAGCCGGCCTCGCCGGCCTGGCCGCCGCCGCCGAACTGGCCGATGCCGGGCGCCGGGTCATCCTGCTGGAGCAGGAGCCGGAAGCCTCACTCGGCGGGCAGGCCCACTGGTCCTTCGGCGGCCTCTTCCTCGTCGGCTCGCCCGAGCAGCGGCGGCTGCGCATCCGGGACAGCCGCGACCTGGCCTGGCAGGACTGGCTGGGCACCGCGGGCTTCGACCGTCCCGAGGACGACTGGGCGCGCCGGTGGGCCGAGGCGTACGTGGACTTCGCGGCGGGGGAGAAGCGCTCCTGGCTGCGCGGCCAGGGGCTGCGCTTCTTCCCGGTCGTCGGGTGGGCCGAGCGCGGCGGCCACGACGCGGCGGGGCACGGCAACTCGGTGCCGCGCTTCCACATCACCTGGGGAACGGGCCCCGGCGTCGTCGAGCCGTTCGAGCGCCGGGTACGCGCCGCCGCCGAACGCGGCCTGGTCGACCTGCGCTTCCGGCACCGCGTGACCGGCCTCGCCCGCAGCGCGGGCGCGCTCGACACCGTCACCGGCGACGTGCTCGCCCCGAGCGCGGCCCGCCGCGGCACCGCGAGCAACCGCCAGGTCAGCGGCGCGTTCGAACTGCGGGCCCAGGCGGTCGTGGTCACCTCGGGCGGCATCGGCGGCAATCACGACCTGGTCCGCGCGCACTGGCCGCGGCGGCTCGGGACCCCGCCCGCGCACCTGCTCAGCGGCGTGCCCGCGCACGTCGACGGCCTGCTGCTCGGCGTCGCGGAACGGGCCGGCGGGCGCCTGGTCAACGGGGACCGGATGTGGCACTACACGGAGGGCATCACCAACTGGAACCCGATCTGGTCGGCGCACGGCATCCGCATCCTGCCGGGCCCGTCGTCCCTGTGGCTCGACGCCACGGGCCGCCGCCTGCCCGTGCCGCTGTTCCCCGGCTTCGACACCCTCGGCACGCTGGAGCACATCACGCGCTCCGGCCACGAGTACACCTGGTTCGTGCTCACCCAGAAGATCATCGAGAAGGAGTTCGCGCTCTCCGGCTCGGAGCAGAACCCGGACCTGACCGGCCGCAGCGTCCGCGACGTCCTCGGCCGGGCCCGCGCGGGCGCACCCGCGCCGGTGCGGGCGTTCATGGAACACGGACCCGACTTCGTCGTGGAACGCGACCTCGACGCCCTCGTGCGCGGGATGAACGCGCTGACCGGCGAGGATCTGATCGAGGCGGGCGCGCTGCGCCGCCTCGTCGAGGCCCGCGACCGGGAGCTGGGCAACCGGTTCACCAAGGACCTCCAGATCACCGCGCTGCGGGGCGCTCGCGGTTACCTCGGCGACCGGCTGATCCGCGTCGCCGCGCCGCACCGGATGCTCGACCCGGCGGCCGGGCCGCTGATCGCCGTCCGGCTGCACGTGCTGACCCGCAAGACGCTCGGCGGGCTCCAGACCGACCTGTCCGCGCGCGTCCTCACCCCGGAGGGCGAGCCGCTGCCGGGCCTGTACGCGGCGGGGGAGGCCGCCGGGTTCGGGGGCGGCGGCATGCACGGCTACCGTTCGCTCGAAGGCACGTTCCTCGGCGGCTGCCTCTTCTCCGGCCGCACCGCGGGGCGGGCCGCCGCCCGCGCCCTGTGACGCGACGGGCTCAGCGCGGCAGCAGCGGGCCGAGGGGGCCCAGGTCGAGGTTGAGGTCCTCCGGTGCGAGGTCGTACTGGGCGCACAGCTGATCCATCCGCTCCGACAGGAGCATCAGCGTCAGCCCGATCCGCTCCTCCTGCCGCTCGTCGAGGTCGCCGTGCTCGACCCGGCGCAGCGCCTGGCGCTCCATCAGCTGGCGCAGCAGTTCGATGACGGTGAGCACCAGCCGCATCAGGTCACGTTCCACGGTGTCGCGGTCCATCTCGATCCGCGCTTCTCGTGCGTTCATTTGTCCTCTTCCGTGCCGTCCGTGGCCCCCAGGACCGCCTGCCCTGCGGCCGGTGCGACGGAGCTGACCAGCGCCCGCAGGTCGATGCGCACCAGGTCCACGTCGGCGATCCGCAGCGTCAGGTTGCCCGTGAGCACCACACCGCCCGCGAGCAGCCGGTCGAGCAGGTCGACCAGCGCGATCTCGCGCGTCGCCAGTGCGTCGTTCACGTCGCGTTCTCCTGGGTCGGCTCCGGGGCCGGGGCCGGAGCCAGGTCGTTCACCTGTGCGAACGAGTACGGCGCCCAGGGCCCGGTCAGGCTGAGCCGCGGGCCGCTCAGCTGCCCGGCCAGCCGCCCGACCAGGGCGCAGAACTCCTGTTCGCGCTCCCGCGGTACGAGGTAGGCGCCGTTCAGCAGGTTGCGGCCGGACTCGCCGGACAGCCGCGGGTCCTGCGGGCGGTGCAGGCGGGACTGCTCGGCGACGGCGTCGAGGTCCAGGTGCACCGCCCGCGCGGTCTCCTCCGCGCGCCGCCACGCCTCGTCGTCCGTGGTACGGCGCCGGGCGCGCTGCCGCAGGTAGTCGCGGCCGGTGGCGGGCGCCGTCTCGGTGCGCTCCGGCGCGTCGGCGAACACCTTGACGCCCCATTCGGCGCGGCCCGTCAGCCGGCTGATCGCTTCGAGGAAGCGCTCCTGGTTGGCCGCCAGCAGCCGCCGCACCCCCGCGGTGTCCCGGCAGACCGTGGCGAGGCGCAGCGGCAGCACGCAGCCAGGGTCCGCCGTCAGCGCGTCGATCACGTGCTGGTGGCCGCGGGCCGTCGCCTCGAGCCAGGCCAGGTCCTCCAGATGCCGCCGCAGTGGCTCCTCGGCGAAGTCCGCCGCGGGTACCGCCCCCACCACCGCCGTGAGGTCGTCGTGCGGCACCGCGCACAGCGGGGCGCCGTCCACGCCGCGCAGCCCTTCCGGCGGCGGCGGGCCCGCGGCCGGGGTGACCGCGTACACGTACCAGTAGCGCCGTACCCCGTCGGCGAGCGTCCCCGTTCCGGTGTCCGCCGTTCCGGTGTCCGTTCCCGTGTCCGTCATGGCGTCTCCTCCTGCCGCGTCTCCAGGGCCGCGACGCGGTCGCGCAGCCGTTCGATCTCGCGGTCGGGCTCCCGCGAGCGCGCGCCGGAGGACAGGGACGGGTCGTGCTCCCACCAGTCGATGCCCATTTCCTTCGCCTTGTCGACGGAGGCCACCAGCAGCCGGATCTTGATGGTGAGCAGCTCGATGTCGAGCAGGTTGACCCGGATGTCCCCGGCGATCACCACGCCCTTGTCCAGCACCCGTTCGAGGATGTCCGCCAGGTTGGCGCTGCCGCCGCCGGTCTCGGAGAGCGAGGGCGTGCCGCCGTACGGGCCGCGCATCGCGGGGGAGGTCATGACCGCGCGTCCTTGTCGTTCTCCTCCTCCGCCTGTGCGTCGCGCTCCTCGCGCTCCTCGCGCTCCTCGGCGGCGGCCTCGTCGTGGCCGACGGCCACTTCGCCGTGGTCGATCTCGCCGCGCCAGTCGCCGGTGGCCTCGCCGCGCAGCATCAAAAACCTGCGGAAGTTCTTCAGGTCCAGCCGGGCACGGCGGCCCTGGGCCCGCCACAGCGCGCCGGTCCGCTCCATCAGGCCCTTGGGGTAGTACTCGATGACCAGCAGCACGCGCGTCAGCGTCTCGCCGAGCCGGTGGAAGGTGACGACGCCCTTCGTGGTCCCCTTGCCGCCCTCCGAGGTCCAGGCGATCCGTTCGTCCGGCACCTGCTCGGTGATGTGGGCCTGCCAGCTCCGCTTCGCGAAAGCCACCTTGGCCCGCCAGTTCGTGGTCGTGTCGTCGACCTGGTCGACGCTCTGCACGCCCTTGGCGAAGCCGGAGAACTCCTGGAACTGCGTCCACTGGCCGTACGCCTCGCGCACCGGAACGCCGACGTCGATGTCCTCCACGACCGTCAGGAACTTGCCGCTGCTGCCGCTCTTGCCGCCGTCCTTGCCGCCGTCCTTGCCGCCCAGGTGCGGCAGGTGCGGTTTGGGCACCGTGGAGACGACCTTGTCCTTCAGTCCGGTGGCGCCCGCCTCGACGGCCGCGCGCACCGGGCCCTTGCCCTCGGCGGTCTTCTTGCCCGTCGCCATCGCGAGTTTCACGGGTCCTGTGCTCCTGCCCTCTGCTATGTCGGTCAGCTTGGCCGTCGCCCGGCCGAGGCCGCGGCTGGTCCTGACGAGCAGCCGCTCGGCCTGGGCCGTCGCGAAGGCCGCGGCCTCCTGCTTCACGCGGTCTCCCGGACTGGGTTTCGCCGTGTCAGTCATCCTTCTCGCCTCCGCCCGACCGTTTGGCCTGCGCGCTCTTGGCGGGCTGCTTGGCGGCCCGCTTCGCCGGCGCGGCCGACGCGGCGGACTTGGCCTTTCCCGCCGAGCCGCTCGCCGAGCCGCTCGCGGAGCCGCCCGCCGCCCGGCCGGTCTTCTTCGCGGTGTCCGCGGCCTTGCCACCGGTGTCGGCGGCCTGCGAGGCCGCGCCGTTCAGCTGCTCCTGCACCGCCTCGGTCCTGCCGTGCAGACCGTCGGCCAGGTTGTCCAGCGGGCCGGCGACGAGCGAACGCGCGGTCCCGCGCAGCTGGTCGCCCGCCCGGAGCAGTCTGGGGTTCGTCAAGTCGACTTTCCTGGCCACCGCGACTCCGCCGAGCGCCAGTGCCAGCTTGGCCTTCTTCGTCCGGCCGAGCACGTAACCCGTGGTCACGGCAAGGCCAAGTGCCATTCTGTTCGTCAACGTGTCATCCAATCGTGAGTGGGGTGGAGGCGGTCGAGCAGTTCGTCCTCCCGCCGCTCGAACTCCGCCTCGTCGATCGTGCCGTTGATCAGTTCCTCCTCCAGGGCCGCCAGCTCCCGCTGCACCACCGCCGGGTCGTAGAACGTGCGTTCCGCCTCCGCCACGACCTGCCCCAGCACCCAGCCCGCGCCGCGGGCCGGAGCGAGGGGCAGCATCAGCAGCTCCCGCAGCAGCCCGAAGGCCATCAGGCGACCTCGGCCGGTTCGGTCCGCACGAAGCTGTACGGGGGGAGCGGCCCGCTGACCCGCAGGTCGAGCTGCGGGCTCGCCTCTCGCAACTCCTCGACGGCCGCGAGGAAACCGGCGGCCTCGTCGCGCCCCACCAGGTAGGAGACGTTGACCACCCGGCCCGTGCCCTCGGGGCCCGGCAGGCTCGCGCCCGCGTGCGGGGCGAGTGCCTCCTCGACGGTGCGCGCGTCCTCGGCCTCCCGGTCCCGCACCGCCTCGGCCACCAGCCGGCCGAGCCGCAGCCTGTCCTGGTAGGTGGCGTCGCCGCCGGTCCTGGTGGTCTCGTTCAGCCGCCGGATCTCGGGGCTCTCGTCGAGGACGCGCCGCAGCACGACGTTCTCGTGGTGCATGGCCTTGACGTTGTACTCGACGCGGTCCGCCACGTGGTCCAGCTGCTCGCGGTACAGCTCGGCGTGGTCGGCCAGGGCCGAACGGACCGCCGTATCGTCGGGCGACACGCTGCCGAACCGCAGCGGCAGCACCGCGCCGCCCGCCGCGGCCACCGTCAGCACCCGCTGGTGGGCGAACAGATCGCGCCGCTTGGGGCGCAGCCCCGGCGGGCAGTCGCTGACGATGGCGGTCATGCCCGCGGAGCGCAGCACGCGCACCGGGCGCGGCGGGTCGCCGACGCCGGCCAGCCCGTCGGGGAGGAGGCGCGGCGTACCGGCCCGCGCGATGCCGTACACGTAGGTGGTCATTCCGCGTCCTTCTCCCGCCGGGACGACGTGCTCGAACGGCGGGTGCGGCGCGGCTCCTTCTCGGCCTCCTCGCCCTCGCTCTCGCCGTCCTTGCCCTGCCGGAACGCGTCGGAGATGGTCTCGGCGGCGCCCGCCAGGGCGCCCTTGGTCTTGCCGCGCGCCCCCGATTCGGTCACGGACCCGACCAGTTCGGGCACGCCCGGGTCCTTCTTCGGCCCCGCCTCCAGGTCGAGCCGGTTGCACGCCTCGGCGAAGCGCAGGTAGGTGTCGACGCTCGCCACCACGACCCGGACGTCCACCTTCAGAATCTCGATCCCGACCAGCGAGACCCGGACGAACGCGTCGATCACCAGCCCGCGGTCGAGGATGAGTTCCAGCACGTCGTAGAGGGTGCCGGAGCCGCCGCCCCCGCCGGCTCGGTTCGCCGTCGGCTGTGTTGTCGCGACTGCTGTGGTCATGCTGTGGGCCTCCTGCCCGGCCTTGCCGGCCTCGTCGTCGCTCCGACCGCTACCGCTGGTCGGAGCGCCCTCGTTCGTAGCGCCGCACGCGCCGGTAGCCGGTGACCTCGCCGTCCGGGCCGACCGCGACCTCGTAGGTCGCCATCAGACTCATCGTGTCCGGGACCCGGGACAGTTCGAGGACCTCGGCGTCGAGCACCCAGCCGTCGCCCGAACGTTCCAGCCTGGTCACCGCTTCCGGGCGCAGACCGGTCAGCTCGGCGAACTCGGCGCCCGCCGTGCGCATGACGTCGAGCACCGGACGAGGGCCGTCGTCATCGCGTCTCTCTGCTTGCGTGTTCTTCTCTGCCATGGCTCGTGCCGGGTTCCTTGGGAAACAGGCGCCAAACGTGCCTGTCCGAAAGGAACCGGTGTGTACCGCGAGCCCGTCCATGCAGATGATGAGCACTGGAAGAAATGCGGCCACGACCGTTCTGCTCCTGCTCCTGGCCCAGTTGGCGGCGGTCGCCTGGCCCGCGTACGCGTGCGGCTGCGGCGGCATGGTGACCGACCCGGACACGCCGGTCACCGTCGAACAGGAGACATCGGCGGTGAGCTGGGACGGCACGACGCAGCGGATCGTGATGAGCCTGACGGTGGGCGGCGAGGCGAGCGAGGCGGCGTGGATCATGCCGGTGCCGAGCCGCGCCGAGGTCGAACTCGGCGACCGGGAACTGTTCGACGACCTGCGCGCCGCTATCCGGCCGGTGCGCGAGACCCGCCACTACTTCTGGCCGCGCGAGGGCGACTGGCCGCTCGGCTCGGACGACATGCGGAACGGCGCCGGGGGCGGCGCGCCGCAGGACCGCGGCGCGGGCGTGGACGTCATCGGCCGCGACCGGCTCGGCCCGTTCGACGTCGCACGCCTGGCCGCGACCGACCCGGCGGCGCTGGACGCCTGGCTCGGTGAGAACGGCTTCGACCTGCCGGACCGGCTCGCGGACGAACTGGCCCCGTACGTCGAGCAGCAGTGGGAGTACGTCGCCATCCGGCTGGCCCCCGAGGAGGCGGGCGGGGAGACGCCCGCCGTGCTCGGCGGCACCCTGGACCCCATCAGCCTCACGTTCGCCTCCGACGAACTCGTCTACCCGATGCGGCTCTCCCGCGCGGCGACGACGGAACAGTCCCTGCGGCTGTACGTCCTGGCCGAGGGCCGGATGGAGCCGCAGGACACCATCGGCGGCGAGGAGCCCGCCATCGCCTTCGCCGCGCCGCTGACCGTGGCCGAACAGCCGGCGGGCCCGCTGCGCGACCTCGCGGCGGGCCCGGCGTTCCTGACCGTGCTTGACCAGGAGTTCCCGCGGCCCGAGCTGATCGACGGCGACCACGTGCTGCGCCGCACGGCCGAGGACACCGAGTACCGGCCCGTGATCTACGAGGACCGGCTGCTCACCTGGGGCGGCGTCCCGGCCTGGATCGTGACCACCGGCGGCACGGCCCTGGCCGCCGTGCTCGCGCTGCTCCTCGTTCAACGGGCGCGCCGCCGCCGGGCGTACGCCCGCCCGTACGCCCCGCACCCCGGCGCCTGACAAGCGCGCGGGGGCAGTGCGCCGTCCGTTTCCCGCCAGCGCGGCCAGGTGCCGCTCGCCTTCACTGAGGGCGTTCGCACCACCGAGCAGGAGGAGCAACCGACATGACCGTGCAGAGCGGACTCGGCGGCAAGGCGGCGCTGGTCACCGGCGGCAGCAGAGGGATCGGCGCCGCCGTCGCCCTGCGGCTGGCGCGCGAGGGCGCCGACGTCGCCATCACCTACGTCAGGAACGAGGAGGCCGCCCACGAGGTGGTGGCGAAGATCGAGGCGGCCGGGGTCCGCGGTGTGGCGCTGCGCGCCGACGTCGCCGACGCGGCGGCCGTCACCGGCGCCGTCGGGCGGGCCGCGGACGCGTTCGGGCGGCTCGACGTGCTGGTCAACAACGCGGGCCTCGGCGTGCTCGCCCCGGTCGGCGACCTGACGACGGCCGACCTGGACCGGGTGCTCGCGGTCAACGTGCGGGCCGTCTTCCTGGCCTCCCGGGCCGCGGCGGCGCGCCTGGCGCGCGGCGGCCGGATCGTGTCCGTCGGCAGCGCGCTGACCCGGTACGCGGGCGGCCCCGGCGGCACGCTGTACGGCATGAGCAAGGCCGCGCTGACCGGGCTGACCAAGGTGCTGGCGCGCGAGGTCGGCGACCGCGGCATCACGGTCAACGTCGTGAGCCCGGGGCCGGTCGACACCGACATGAACCCGGCGGACGGCCCGTTCGCCGAGCCGCAGCGGGCGGCGACCGCCCTCGGCAGGTTCGGCGGCGCCGAGGAGGTGGCGGCCATGGTCGCCTACCTGGCGAGCGACGAGGCGGCGTACGTGACGGGCGCCGAACTCGTCATCGACGGCGGCCATTCCGCCTGACGCGGGCGGAAATCCGCTTGCGGCGCGTACCCGCCGTTCGTACGGTCGCCCCATGATCGAGGACTGGCTGCGCCACAACCGCGAGAACTGGGACGACCGGGTGGCGGTGCACGCCGCGAGCGAGTTCTACGACCTGCCGGCCTTCCGGGCCGGCGAGGACCACTTGCGGCCGTTCGAGCCTGACGAGTTGGGCGAGGTGGCCGGGCGAAGCCTGCTGCACCTCCAGTGCCACATGGGCCAGGACACGCTCTCCTGGGCGCGCCGCGGGGCCCGCGTCACCGGCCTCGACTTCTCGGCCGAGGCGGTGCGCACCGCCTCGGCCCTGGCGGCCGACACCGGCCTCGCCGACCGCGCCAGGTTCGTCGTGTCCGACGTGTACGAGGCGGAGGCGGCGCTGGGCGGAGAGCGGTTCGATGTCGTCTACACCGGCATCGGCGCTCTGGTGTGGCTGCCCGACCTGCCGCGCTGGGCCCGGGTCGTCGCCTCGCTCCTCGCCGAGGGCGGCGTGCTGTACCTGGTGGAGTTCCACCCGTTCACGGAGCTGCTCGGCGAGGACGGCAAGGCCGTCGAGCGGGACTACTTCGACCGGGCGGGCGAGACGTTCGACTTCGAGCACACCTACACCGACGGTCCGCCGCTGTCGCGGACGGTGCAGGTGCAGTGGCACCACCCGCTCGGTGACATCGTGACCGCGCTGGCCGGGGCGGGCCTGCGGATCGACTTCCTGCACGAGCACGACCACACGATGTGGCCGCGCTTCCCGGTCCTTCAGCGGGCAGGCGCCCGCGAGTACCGGTACCCGGCGGGCGAGCCGCGCGTTCCGCTGATGTTCTCGGTGCGCGCGACCCGCCCCGCCTGAGCTACTTCCCGGTCGATTCGGGCGGCCTGCCCGGCCCGACCTTTATGTCGACTCCGTCCTCGGTCCCGTTGGAGCCGGGGCCGATGCGCAGCTCGAAGTCGCCGTTGTACTGCTCGTGCCCGGCGATGACGGCCATCTCCACGGCCTCCTCGCCGCGCTCGCCGCGCAGGATGAGCGGGTCGCGGCGCAGGTCGCGCATCAGCGCGGCGCAGAGCCCGATCATCACCAGGGTGAACGGCACGGCGGCCAGGATCGTCAGGTTTTGCAGGCCGTCGAGTGCCGTGCTCCCCTCCTCGCTGATCAGCAGCATGATGGCGGCGACGGCACCGGTGAGCACGCCCCAGAAGATGACGAGGACGCGGCTCGGCTCCAGGGCACCGCGCTGGGACAGCGTGCCCATGACGATGGAGGCGGCGTCGGCGCCGGAGACGAAGAAGATGCCGACGAGGATCATCACCAGAATCGCGGTGATGCTCGCGATCGGGAACTCGCTGAGCGTCGTGAACAGCTGCGCCTCGGGCGTCGCCTCGGCGGAGATGTTCGCGCCGTTCTGTTCCTCCCGCATGCCGGTGCCGCCGAAGATGGCGAACCAGACCAGGCTGACCGCGCTGGGCACGAGGATCACGCCGCCGACGAACTGCCGGATGGTCCTGCCCCGGCTGATGCGGGCGATGAACATGCCGACGAACGGCGTCCAGGAGATCCACCACGCCCAGTAGAAGACCGTCCAGCTGGACAGCCAGCCCGCGATGCCCTCGCCGCCGCTGGCCTCGGTGCGCGCGGCCATGTCGGGCAGGTCGGAGAAGAAGGTGCCGACCGAGGTCGGGATCAGGTCCAGGATCAGCACGGTGGGGCCGACGAGGAGGAGGAACAGGGCGAGCAGCGCGGCCAGCACCATGTTGATGTTGGACAGCCACTGGATGCCCTTGGCGATACCGGAGACGGCCGACAGCACGAAGGCCATGGTCAGCGCGGCGATGATCAGAACGAGCATCCCGTTGCCGACGTCGGACATCCAGTCCAGATGCTCTATGCCGCTGCCGATCTGGAGCGCGCCGAGTCCCAGGGACGCGGCGGAGCCGAAGAGGGTCGCGATGATCGCCAGGATGTCGATGGCGCGGCCGACTCCGCCGTTGGCGTGCCGCTCACCGATGAGCGGCGTGAACACCGCGCTGATCGTCTGCCGGCGCTTGCGCCGGAAGGTGCTGTAGGCGATGGCCATGCCCACCACCGCGTAGATCGCCCAGGGGTGCAGCGTCCAGTGGAAGAGGGAGGTCGCCATGGCCGTGGCCATGGAGTCGCCCTCGTTGGCCGGGGACGTCCCCGGCGGCGGGCTGACGAAGTGGGTCAGCGGCTCGTTCACGCCGAAGAACATCAGGCCGATGCCCATGCCGGCGCTGAACATCATGGCGATCCAGGAGACCGTCCTGAACTCCGGCTTCTCGCCCTCTTTGCCCAGCGTGATCCGGCCGTACCTGCTGACCGCGAGCCACAGGGCGAAGACGACGAATCCGGAGGCGACGAGCACGAAGCCCCAGCCCGCGTGGTGAATGACGCTCTCCAGTATGTCGCCGGAGGCGTCCGCGAGTGACTGCGACGACGCGGCGCCCCAGACGACGAACGCCAGCGTCACCACTGCCGCGACCCCGAACACCACCGGGTCCGTCTGCGGTCCGCCGAAGAACGTCCGTCTGCTGCCGCCCGCCGTGGTCGGGCCTCCCTTGTCGCCTGGCACGCGTATCAATCCTTCCCTTCAACATGTAGCGGATGGGCGGCCCGCTGGGGGCCGCCCTGTGCTGCGCGGGCGGCTACCCCGATTTCCGTGATGCATGCGAAAAAAACTCACCACTCAGCGACGAAAAAGCCCAGCGTGAGTGAGCAGATTCATACCGTAGCCGCTCCGGAGGGCAAAACACCCGGCACCCTATGAAAAGGGAAGCGGTGCGTTCAAGCGGTGAAGTCCACCGGGGTGGGAGCCGCGGGCTCCTCCAGGCCCGCCGCGAGCCGGCGCAGCAGCACCGCGAGCAGCTCGTCGTCACCGCTGCCCGGCAGCAACTCCCAGGTGCCGCGCACCCGTTCGTCCAGGTGCCGCCACCGCTCCGCGCCGCGCGGCGTCAGGTGGGCGAGGATGCGGCGGCGGTCGAGCGGGTCGACGCGCCGGTGCACCATGCCGTCGTCGACCAGCTGGTCGACGAGCCGGGTCAGGGTGGGCGGCGGAAGCAGCACGCAGTCGGCTATCGCCGTCATCCCGTGCCCCTCGCCGTCGGCGAGCAGCGACATCACCCGCCACGCCTCGACGGAGCACCCCGCCTCGTCCAGCACCCCCCGCAGCCGCCGAACGGCCAGCCGCTCGGCCCGGGTCAGCAGGTCCACGAGATCAACGGGCATGGGGCCATCGTACGGCCGGTGCGCGGGGCGCGGCCCGCGCGTCTCGTGGTGCGGTCCAGGAGTGCGTGCGCCCCCGCAAGCCGCCATCATGGGCCGGTGACGCGCACGGACCGACCCGCGCCGCTGAGCCCCGACCCCGAGGTGCTCGGCGTCGCCCTGGTCGTACCCCGGCAGGGGCCGGCCGGGATCTTCGGGCCGGCCTGCGAGCTGTGTGCGCGGCTGGCCGCCGACGAGGTGAACGCGGCCGGCGGCGTGCTCGGGCGCGAGCTGCGGCTGGTGACCGTGGACGGCGGGGCGCCGCCGCGGCAGGTGGCGGCCGAGGTGGAGCACCTGGTCGCGGCCGGCATCGTGCACGGCGTCACCGGCTGGCACATCTCCTCGGTCCGGCAGGCGGTCGCCCCACGCATCGCCCGGCACGTGCCCTACGTGTATACGGCGCTCTACGAGGGCGGGGAGGACTCCGAGGGCGTCTACCTCACCAGCGAGACGCCGGACGGCCAGCTCCGCCCGGCGATGCGGCTGCTGGCGGCGGAGCGGCGGGTCCGCCGCTGGTACGTCGTCGGCAACGACTACATCTGGCCGCGCCGCACCGCCCGCGCCGCGCACGCCTATGCGCGCGAGAGCGGCGGGCGGATCTGCGGCGAGAGCTATCTGCCGCTGGGCACCGACGATTTCGCCGCGGCGCTGGCCCGCATCGAACGGCAGGCCGCGGAGGCGGTGCTGATGCTGCTCGTGGGCAGCGACGCCGTCCGCTTCAACCGGGCGTTCGCCGCCGCCGGGCTCGACCGGCAGTGCCTGCGCCTGAGCACGCTGATGGACGAGAACATGCTGCTGGCCAGTGGCGCCGACGCGACCCGCGGACTCAGTGCCACGGCCGGGTTCTTCGGCGCCCTCGCCACCGCCGACACCCTCGACTTCCACGGCCGTTACGCGGCCAGGTTCGGCCCCGATGCGCCCGCCCCGAGCGCGCTGGGGGAGTCCTGCTACGAGGGCGTGCTGCTGCTGGCCGCGCTGATCACCAGGGCGGGCTCCTGGGCCGTGCCGGCGATCGAGGGCGCGGTCGGCGACGTCGCGTGGGAAGGGGCCCGCGGGCTGCTGCGCCTGAACGGGCGTCACGCGCGCCAGCGGATCTACCTCGCCGAGGCGGACGGGCTCGATTTCGCGGTGACGGCGGACCTCGACGGCTGGAGCGGGCCGCCAGAACGGCCGTGATACTTCCGAACGGAAGTATTAATGGCGAGGAAATCCCGGGGAAACAGCCCCCTTTGAAGCTGTGGCGTGCCCATGCCGGGCGGCGCGGCCCGGCTCCCCACCCCCGCATTCCCGTCCCGCGAGGGAACAAGGGGGACGGACATGCCCAAAGCCCGGGGACCCCGCCTGCTCACGACCGTACTGGCCCTGCTGACCGCCGTGGTGATGACGGCCCGCGGGGCCAGAACGGGAGAGGACATGCCCGCCGGCAGCGTCGCGGAAGTCGACACGTCGGGCGACACCATCAAGGTCGGCCTGCTCAACTCCCTCTCCGGCACCATGGCCATCAGCGAGGTCACCGTCCGCGACGCGCTGCTGCTCGCCATCGACGAGATCAACGCGGCCGGCGGCGTGCTCGGCAGGCAGATCGAGCCCATCAGCGAGGACGGCGCCTCGGACTGGCCCACGTTCGCGGAGAAGGCGGAGAAACTGATCCGGCAGGACCGGGTCGCCGCCGTGTTCGGCGGCTGGACCTCGGCCAGCCGCAAGGCCGTACTGCCCGTCTTCGAACGCAACGGCTCGCTGCTGTTCTATCCCGTGCAGTACGAGGGGCTCGAACAGTCGCCCAGCATCTTCTACACCGGTGCCACCCCCAACCAGCAGATCGTCCCCGCCCTGGACTACCTCCGCGAGGAGGAAGGCGTCGATTCGCTCTACCTCGTCGGCAGCGACTACGTCTTCCCGCGCACGGCCAACCGCATCATCAAGGCGTACGCCGAGGAGCACGGCATCGAGATCGCCGGCGAGGACTACGCGCCGCTCGGCTCCACCGAGTTCGCCACGATCGCCAACAAGGTGCGGGCGGCGGGCGCCGACGCGGTGTTCAACACCCTCAACGGCGACAGCAACGTCTCGTTCTTCCGCGAGTACCAGGCGCTCGGCCTCACCGCGGAGAGCATGCCCGTGCTGTCCGTGTCCATCGCCGAGGAAGAGGTCCGCGGCATCGGCGCACAGACCCTCGCGGGCCAGCTGACCTCCTGGAACTACTACCAGACCACCCGGAGCGCGGCCAACGAGCGCTTCGTCGCCGCCTACCAGGCCGAGTACGGCGAGGACCGGCCGACGTCCGACCCCATGGAGGCCGCCTACACCTCCGTCCACCTCTGGGCCGCCATGGAGAACCTGCGCCTCGTCGCCGACGGCCTTAAGGACGGCCGGGCGGCGCTCGACGAGGCCCTCGACCTGTTCCCCGCGCTGCGGGCCGCGGGCGGGCGCAGGGCCGGGCTGCTGTCCGGCGGCCAGCGGCAGCAACTCGCCATCGCCCGCGCCCTGATCACCCGCCCGGGACTGCTGCTGCTCGACGAGCCCACCGAGGGCATCCAGCCCTCGGTCGTCGCCGACATCCAGCGGACCGTTCTGGAGCTGAGCGGGCGCGGCGGCCTGTCGGTGCTGCTGGTGGAGCAGCACGTCGGCTTCGCCCTGCGGGCCGCGGAGCGGCACTACGTGCTCCAGGCCGGCTGCGTCACCTCCGCCGGCAGCGGCGACGCGCAGGCGGAGGCCGCCGTGCGGCGGGCACTGAGGGTGTGAGCCCGCCCCCTGGCCGGCCCGCGGCAGCCGCGGACCGGCCAGGGGACGTCAGTCCGCCGTGGGGCAGGTGACCTCGTCGCGCGGCACGTAGGTGGTGCGGAACGTCTCCCGCCCGGCTTCCTGCCCGCCCTCGACGAACACCCGGTCCACCGCCACGTCGAAGCCTTCGAGCGGCGGCTGCGGAACGCAGTCCTCGCCCTCGTCCTCCCGGCGTTCCGGCTGCGTGACGTTCTCCCGCGGCCCGGCCTCCGCCAGGACCTCGTCGTACCGCTTGGTGCCGAGGAAGGTGATGGTCACCGAGGTGTCCGTGGCGCTCGCCAGGATGTAGATCGCGTGGCCCGAGTCGTTCAGGAAGCGCAGGTCGAGGCTGCCCCAGGCGACCGTGGCCTCCCGCCCCTCGGGGTAGCGCTCGATGTAGAAGGAGTGCGCGCCGTACTCCACGGGGTCCACCCCGGCGAAGAACACCGCGTTGAACATGGTGGTGGCCACCGCCGAGACGCCGCCGCCCTGCGCGCGTTCGTACTGGTCGTCGAGGATGATGACGCCCTCGACGAAGCCGTTCTCCTCGGTGCGTTCGCCGACCGTGTCGTTGAAGCTCCAGGTGTCGCCGGCCGGCACCAGCGAGCCGTTGATCAGCTCGGCGGCCCGGCCGATGTTCGTCGTCCGGTAAGCCGCCGGCTCGAAGCCGACGGTGAAGGACGACATCTCCTCCACGATGCCGAGTTCGCGGTAGTTGTCCGCGTTCAGCTCCGGCTCGACCCGCTCGGTCGGCAGCGTGCCCGTGCGCGCGGCCTCGCCGCGGCCCGGAAGCAGCGGGAGCACCGTGTCGCCGAGGCCGTCCGTCACGACCCGGGTGCCGGGGGCGCCGCCCTCGGCCACCACCTCGCCGCCGGTCAGCCGCAGCGTCGCGTCGGTGGGGGCGACGGCCGCGCGGGCGAACGGCTCGGCCAGCCGCTCGTCGTCCGCGAGTGCCTCGCCGTCCAGCGCGGGGGAGAGGCGGCCGGCGCCGTCCGCGTTCATGGTCAGGTGGTCGCCGATGACCTCAGGCGGCAGCTCGATCCTGGCGCCGCCCGCGTCCAGCACGACAGGTCCTGACATGGCCGGCTCGGCGAACTCCTCGACGGCGCGCGCCACCTCGTCCGCGTCCGTGACCGGCTGGGCCGCCGTCACCGGAAGCCGCAGCGGACCGGCGGCGTCCGGATCATCGCCGGACGGCAGGAAACCCTCCCGCAGCAGGCCGAGCGACTCCGCCACGTCCAGTGAGGACCCGGCCCGTGCCCGCGTGACGCGGACCGCGCCGTCCTCGAAGGCGACCGCGCCCTCCGAGACGGTGGTGTCGGAGTCCTCGGCCAGCGCGGTCAGCGCGGCACGCCCCGCCTCCTCGTCCTGCCGCACCACCGGGTCGATCTCCCCGCCCTCGGTGCCGAAGAGTCGGCCGAGCAGGCCCGGCCGACTCGCGCGGTCCACCGTCGCCGCGGGGTCGAACGTGAGACCCGCCACCGCCGGGTTCAGCTCGTGGGGCTCGTCGTCCTCGCCGATCAGCACCTCGACGGGCGCGGCGGCGGGCGCGGCCAGCTCCGTCGTCAGCCGTTCGCGCGCGTCGTCCGGCGAGAGCCCGCCGATGTCGACGCCGCGGACGGTGGTGCCGGGGGCTATCTCGCCGCCGAGCGCGAGCGAGCCGACGAGGAAGAGGCCGCCGATGCCGACGGCAAGGCCGCCGCCGAGCAGCACGAAGCGCGGTATGCGGGGCGGGCGGGGCCCTGGCCCGGACCCGGGAACGTGGGGCGGGTGGGGCGGGGGTGGCGGTATGACGGCCACGGAACTCCCTCGGGGCGTCGCGCGGGGCGGCGGCAGGACGCGAGGAAGCCTAGCAATGCGTGCCCGGCACCAGGAATGGCGCGGTACGCGGGCGGAAGCGGCAAAAGCGGCAGAAGGGGCCGGAAGTCCGGCCCGTGGCCGTGATCGTGGCCGCGATCGTGGTCGTGGCCGCGATCGTCAGGGGCGTATCTCGGCCCACACCGTGCAGCCCGTGGCGCGGTCCGGCCCGATGACGCCCCAGCGGGCGGCAAGCGCGTCGAGGAGCAGCAGGCCGCGGCCGTGCTCCGCGTCCGCACTCGCGGCGTCGGGGGTGCGCTTGTCGAGGCCCGGGCCCTCGTCCGCGACCTCGATGCGCAGCCGCAACAGGCCGGTGGCCTCAAGCCGACAATGCACAACGTCACTGTCCGTGTGCAGAATGGCGTTGGTGAACAGCTCGGAGACGACCAGCTGCGCCGTGTCGCAGACCGTTTCCGGCAGCCCCCAGTGGCCGGCCCGCAGGGCGACCCGGCTGCGGGCGGCGGCCACGGAGGCCGCCAGTGCGGGCAGTTCGAAACGCTCGCCGCGCCGGCCCGCGTGCGCGCCGACCGGAGCGGGGAGCGGCCGGGGGCGGGGGAGCGGCGTCGTGCCGTGAAGTGGGGACACGGTCCTGGTCGCCTTCCGTGGTACCGAAGCCATCGTGAGCCGGGTCACCTGTTAACTATGCGCATCCATGTGCGCATTGCGCAAGCGGAGTTCTGCGATTTGCAGAAAGCGAAGGGATGTCTGTCGATGCCACTACCCGGTGTGGCAAACTTCTTCCGTACCTTCTTCCGTACATGGTGGAGACGAAGTCGGCGCTGTAGGAGGCGACGTGGCAGAGGCACGGTCGGGGCCGACCGTGGGACAGATCGTCCTCGGGCTGCGCCTGAGAGATCTGCGGGAGCGGGCCGGTTGCTCGTTCGCCGACGCCGCCGCGGCGCTCAGCGTCAACACCACCACCGTACGGCGCATGGAGAAGGCGGAGGTCGGCCTCAAGCCGCTCTACGTCAAGGCACTGCTGGAGCGCTACGACGTTCCGCCCGCCGAGGGCGAATCGTTCCTGCGGTTGGTGGAGGAGGCGAACCAGCCGGGCTGGTGGCACCGCTTCCGCGACGTCCTGCCCGACTGGTTCAGCCTCTACGTGAGCCTGGAGGGCGAGGCCAGTCTGATCCGTGCCTACGAACCGCACTGTGTCCCCGGCCTGTTGCAGACCGAGGACTACGCACGCGTCCTGCTGCGGACCGGCTTCCCGAACGCCCCTCAGAAGGAGGTCGAGCGCCGGGTCGCGCTGCGCATGGAGCGTCAGGATTTGCTCTCCCGGTCACGGGCCCCGCTGCTGTGGGCCGTGGTCGAGGAGCAGGTGCTGCGCCGCCGTGTCGGAGAGCCCTCCGTCATGCGCGGGCAGATCGACCGGCTGATCGAGGCGACGGCATTGCCGAACGTCACGTTGCAGATCATGCCGTTCAGTGCCGGTCCGCATCCCGGCATGTTCGGGCCGTTCCAGCTGTTCCGATTCGAGATCCCGGAACTGCCCGACATCATCTACGCGGAGAGCTTGACCGGCGCGGTCTACCTCGACGAGCGGCCCGACACTGTGGCCTACCTCGAGGTGCTGGACCGCTTGGGTGCGCAGGCCGCACCGGTTCACGACACCGAGGCGATTCTCGGTGCGATTCGCAAGGAGCTCTGACCCGGATGACTGACGACAAGCGTCAACCGACTCACCCGATGGGACATATATACAACGGCATGCCCGCTGGTGAGCTTGGGAACGAGGGCTGGCGCAAGCCGTGGAGCGGCCCGAACGGCGGCAACTGCGTGGAAGCGCTGAAGCTGGCCGACGGCCGGGTGGCCCTGCGGCAGTCCACCGACCCCGAGGGGCCGGCGCTGATCTACACGGTGCACGAGATCAAGACATTCATCAGCGGAGCAAAGCGCGGAGAGGCGGACTTCCTGTTCGCCTGACGGGCGGGGCGACCCTGGCCCGGCCCTTGGAACGGTTCTCGGCCGCGGAGCAGCGCAGCAGCGCAGCTCGGCGGCCTTTTCGGTGTCCGGGTGGAGGAGCGGGCGCGCTTCAGTTTAAGGTTCAACGGTGAACCGGACCGACCCCGAGAAAGGTCATCCATGAGCACACCCGTCAAGCTCGCCGTCATCTACTACTCGGCGACCGGCTCAAGCGCCGCCCTCGCGAAGGAGATCGGCGAGACCGCGGAGAAGGCCGGCGCCGAGGTGCGGCTGCTGAAGGTCACCGAGCTGGCCCCGGCCGAGGCCATCGCGAGCAACGAGGCGTGGGCCGCGCACGCGGCGGCGAGCGCCGGCACCCCGGAGGCGACGCCGGCGGACGTGGAGTGGGCGGACGCCGTGATCTTCGGCACGCCGACCCGGTTCGGCAACGTCTCCTCGCAGCTCAAGCAGTTCCTCGACCAGCTCGGCGGGCTGTGGGGCCAGGGCAAGCTGGCCGACAAGGTCTACAGCGGCTTCGTCACCACGGCCACGCGGCACGGCGGGCAGGAGTCCACGCTGCTGGCGCTGTACAACTCCGTGCACCACTTCGGCGGCATCCTCGTCGCCCCGGGCTACACGGACCCCGTCAAGTTTGTGGACGGCAATCCGTACGGCACCTCTCACGTCGACGCCCAGGGCAGCCTCCCGGTCGACGAGGACGCGCTCGCCGCGGCCCGGGTGCAGGCCGCCCGCGTCGTCAAGGTGGCCGCCGCGCTGAAGGCCGAGGGCGCCTGACGTTCCGACTCCGGTCCCGGCGGCGCCCCCCGGCCGCCGGGACCGGGCCTTTCCGAACGGCCGGCCTGGTCGGCCCGGCGCCTGGTCGGCCCGGCGCCTGGTCGGCCCGGCGCCTGGTCGGCCCGGTCGGCGGCGTCAGGCGGAGCCGCCGCCGGTGGTGGTCTTCAGCGCCGTCTCCTTGATGAAGAGGGTGAGCAGCAGCGCGATCAGGGCGCAGGGCGCCGCGAACAGGAAGATGTCGGCGACCCCGTGCCCGTAGGCACTCTCGACCGCGGTGCGCAGCGGTCCTGGCAGCCGGTCCAGGTCGGGGATGGCGCCGCTGCCCGTGGCGCCCGAGGCGGCCTCGGCCTGGGGCCCGCCGAGCCGGGCCAGGCTGTCCTCGGTGTAGCCGGCGACGCGGCTGGCGAGCAGGGCGCCGAGCGCGGAGACGCCGATGGCGCCGCCGAAGGAGCGGAAGAAGGCGACCACGGAACTGGCGGCGCCCAGGTCCTTCGGCTCCACCTGGTTCTGCGTGGCGAGCACCAGGTTCTGCATCATCATGCCGATGCCGAGGCCCATCAGCGCCATGAACGAGGCGACCTGCCAGTACGGGGTGTCGTAGCGCATGGTGCTCAGCAGCCCCATGCCCGCCGTGACCAGCACCCCACCGCTGACCAGCCAGTACTTCCAGCGCCCCGTGCGCGTGATGAACTGCCCCGAGACGGTGGAGGAGACGAAGAGCCCGGCGATCATGGGGATCGTCATGACGCCGGACATGGTGGCGGACTGGTTCCGCGCCAGCTGGAAGAACTGGCTGAAGAAGACCGTGCCGCTGAACATCGCGATGCCGACGAAGAGGGACGCGACGGAGGTGAGGGCGATGGTCTTGTCGCGGAAGAGGCGCAGCGGAATGATCGGGTCGCTCGCCCTGGTCTCGACCACCAGGAACAGCGCGCCCAGCAGCAGCGAGCCGCCGACCATCGCGGCCGTCTGCCAGGACGCCCAGGCGTAGCGGTCGCCGGCCAGCGTCACCCATATCAGCAGCAGCGAGACCGCGGCGCTGACCAGGGCCGCGCCCGCCCAGTCGATCCGCACCTCACGCCGCACGACGGGCAGCCGCAGCGTTCGCTGGAGGACCAGCAGCGAGGCTATGGCGAACGGGACGCCTATGTAGAAGCACCAGCGCCAGCCGAGCCACGGGGTGTCGGTGATGACGCCGCCGATGAGCGGGCCGCTGACGGTGGCCACGGCGAACGTGGCGCCGAGGTAGCCGCTGTACCGGCCGCGTTCGCGTGGCGAGATCATGGCGGCCAGGATGACCTGCGAGAGGCCGACGAGCCCGCCGACTCCGAGCCCCTGTACGACGCGGACGGCGATCAGCATGGCCGGGCTCTGCGAGAGTCCGGCGACGACGGAGCCGCCGACGTAGATGATCAGCGCCGTCTGGATCAGCAGCTTCTTGCTGAACAGGTCGGCAAGCTTGCCCCACAGCGGCATCGAGGCGGTCATCGCCAGCAGGGTCGCGGTGACGACCCAGGTGTAGGCGGACTGTCCGCCGCCGAGGTCCCCGATGATCTGCGGCAGGGCATTGGTGACGATCGTCGAGGAGAGGATCGCGGTGAACATGCCGAGGAGGAGCCCGGAGAGGGCCCTCATGATCTCCGGGTGCGTCATCGGCGCCGCTTCCCCGGGCGCGGTCCGCGGCGGTACGGCCTCGGCGGGTGTCGGCGGTTGCTTGCTCTGCGTGGTCAAACGGGCTCCCTGTAGTGGCTCTCCGTTTGCGACGATACGACAAGGTGCTTAGTACACGTAACGAATTGGTGAAAGCTTTAAGCCTTACCGCTGTGCGCCCAGCGGCGCCCGTACCAGCGTCTCGTCGGGGAAGCACCAGCGCCAGTCCTCGCCCGGCTCGAGCGACTGGATGATCGGGTGCCCCGACTCCCTCGCGTGCGTGCTCGCGTGCCGGTGGGGCGAGTCGTCGCAGCAGCCGACGTGCCCGCAGGTGACGCACAGCCGCAGCTCCACCCAGTCGTCGCCGAGCGCCTCGCACGCCGCGCAGACGTCCACGTCGGTTCTGGTTACCCGGATCTGGTCCAGGTGCGTGCAGGACGTGCTGATCGTCTCCTCCCGCACATACCGCCACCCCGGCCGCAGCACCCGGTCCGGCATGATCCGCGCCAGGTACCGGGAGTGCGTCGCGAGCAGCGGGCTGAGCACCGCCAGCAGCAGTACGTACAAGGCGATGAACGGGCCGATCCGCTCGTCGAGCCCCGCGCCCACCGCCAGCGTCGCCAGGATCAGCGAGAACTCGCCCCGGCCGAGCACCGTGAGTCCGATGTTCGCCGCCGCCCGCTGGTTGAAGCCGAACAGCCGGGCCGTCACGATCCCCGCCGAGACGTTCGCCAGCAGGGTCACGCAGATCGCCACGGCCACCGGCACCGCGACCGCGCCCATGTCCGCGATGTCGATCGTCAGGCCGAACGTGACGAAGAACACGGCCGCGAACACGTCCCGCAGCGGCAGCACCAGCCGCTCGACCCGTTCCCTGATCTCCGTCCGCGACACCACCAGGCCGATCATCAGCGCCCCGATCGCATCCGAGACGCCGACCTCCTGGGACAGCCCGGCCACCAGCACCACCAGCCCGACCGTCAGCACCGCGAGCAGCTCGTCCTCCCGGCTGCCGATCAGGGCCGCCACGGCCCGCGCCCCGTACCTGGCCACCGCGAACAGCAGGACCAGGAAGCCGAAGCTCACCGCCACGTCCTCCGCCAGCTCAGCGGGCGACTCCGCCGCCGAGAGCACCGGCGAGAGCAGCGCCAGGTAGAAGGCGAGGAACAGGTCCTCGATCACGATGATCCCCAGGATCACCGGCGTCTCCGCGTTCGTCAGCCGGTGCAGCTCGATCAGCAGCTTCGTGACGATCGCCGAGGACGAGATGCCCAGCGCGCCGGCGAGCACGAGCGCCTCCGAGCCGCCCCAGCCCAGCGCGAGACCGAGCAGCAGCCCGGACGTCACGTTCAGCCCGATGTAGCAGGCCGCCGCCACGAACAGCCGCCGGCCGCCGCCCACCACCTGGTCAAGCGGGAACTCCACCCCCAGGTGGAACAGCAGCAGCACGAGACCGAGCGCCGCGAGCAGCGACAGCTCACCGGGGTGATCGACCAGCACGGGCCCCGGCGTGCCGGGGCCGAAGGCGATGCCCACCAGCATGTAGCAGGGCACGGACGGCAGTCCGAAGCGGCGGGCCAGGCGCGCCAGCAGGCCCGCGAGCAGCACGGCCGAGCCGAGCCCGACCAGATCGGCGTGCTCCACGCCTCACGCCTCGAAGAACGTGGCCGCGAGCACGGCGCCCACCTTGCGCGCCTGCTCCTCCGACAGCTCGATCACCGCCGTCGGGTCGGCGGAGTCGGACGCGAAGACGTAGAGGTCCCGCACCCCTCCCGACCGCATCACCACCGAGATCCGCTGATCCGCGCGGCCCAGATCGATGTCGTACCGCTTGCCGACCCCCGGCAGATCCTGAACGTGTACTCCCTGGCCCATGGTGCCTCCCGAACGATTACCCCAACTCGGTGCGAACCCCCCGATTCTCCCCCGGGCCGCCCGCCGCCGCGGCGACCTGGCACCGTGTCCGTGTGCCCCGGACCGATTGGGTAGCGTGGGGAGATCGTCGGCCGTCTCGAAGGGACCCCCCGGCACATGAGACTCCGCTGGCCGCGCCGTCGGCCCCGCGGGCGCGGGCGCCTGATCGCCGGTGCCGCCGCCCTGGTCCTCCTCGCCGGCGCGGGCACCTGGAGCGTGCTCGCCGACGGCGGCGAACGGACCGTCAACCGCCACGACCGCGCGTTCGACCTGCCCGAGTCGCCCGGTGGCGAGGACACCGTGCGGATCGACACCTCCTACTTCACCGCGGGCCCCGCGGACGAACGGCGCCCGGCCGTGCTCCTCGGCCACGGCTTCGGCGGCAGCAAGGACGACATGCGCCCCCAGGCCGAACGGCTCGCCCGCGAGGGCTACGCCGTCCTCACCTGGTCCGCCCGCGGATTCGGCGCCTCCGGCGGGCGCATCGGGCTGAACGACCCGGACGCCGAGGTCGCCGACGTTTGGCACCTCATCGACTGGCTCGCCGAACGACCCGAGGTCGCGCTCGACGCCGAGGGCGACCCCCGCGTCGGCCTCGCCGGCGCCTCCTACGGCGGCTCCATCGCCCTGCTCGCCGCCGGCCACGACCCGCGCGTGGACGCCATCGCCCCGCAGATCACCTACTGGGACCTGTCCGAAGCGCTGTTCCCCGGCGGCGTGTTCAAACGTCTGTGGGCCGGCATCCTGTTCACCACCGGGTCCACCGAGGCCGGCTACCTCGACGAGGCCGCCGAACCCCTGCCCGATCCGGGCTGCGGCCGGTTCACCGCCGAGCTGTGCGACCTGTACGAGCGGGTCGCCGTCTCCGGCGAGCCCGATGCCGAGGCCCGGCGGCTCCTGCACGAACGCAGCCCCGCCGCCGTCGCCGACCGCATCGACGTGCCCACCCTCGTCGTCCAGGGCCAGCACGACTCGCTGTTCCCCCTCGACCACGCCGACGCCATCGCCCGCGCCGTCCAGGACAACGGTGCCCCCGTCGCCGTCGACTGGATCTGGGCCGGGCACGACGGCGGTATCTCCGAGGCCGACCGCGTCGAGGGCCGCGTCACCGACTGGTTCGACCGCCACCTGAAGGGCGACACCGGAACCGACACCGGGCCCGCCTTCCGCGCCACCCGCGTCACCGGCTTCGACTCCACCGACGGCGCCACGCTGCTGCGCGGCGCCACCGGGGAGACCTACCCCGGCCTGACCGCCGCCCGGGAAACGGTCGAACTCGCCGGCGAGCCCCAGACGTTCGTCAACCCGGCCGGCGGCTCGCCGCCCGCGGTCTCCGCCATCCCCGGGCTCGGCGCCCTCAGCGAGGCGACCGCCCTGGGCTTCGGTGTCTCCCTCGACTTCCCCGGCCAGTTCGCCCAGTTCGAATCCGAGCCGCTGAGCGAGACGGTCCGCGTCACGGGAACGCCCACCGTGCGGCTGCACATCCGCTCCGACGCGCCGTCCGCCGTGCTGTTCGCCAAGGTCTACGACATCTCGCCCGACGGCTCCCAGCAGTCCCTGCCCGCCCAGCTCGTCGCACCCCTCCGCGTCGAGAACACCGACCGGGGCCGGACGGTCGACGTGCCGCTGCCCGCCGTCGACTACCCCTTCGAGGCCGGGCACCGCATGCGTCTGGTGCTGTCCACCACCGACCTCGGCTACGCCTCGCCCGCCGAGCCCGCCACCCACACCGTCTCCCTCGCCGGCCCAGGACTGACCGTCCCCACCGCGCCCGGCGTCACCACCGGCGGCACCCCGCTGCCCTGGTGGGCCTGGGGCCTGCCCCTCGCGGGCGCCGTCATCGCCGCCGCCCTGCTGCTCACCGGCCGCCCCTCGGCCCGCACCCCGGCCCCCGACCCGCAACTCGCCGACGTTCCGCTGCAGATCACCGACCTGTCCAAGCGCTACGCCGGGTCCGCCGACCGCTACGCCGTCCGCGACCTGTCCTTCCGGGTCGCCCGCGGCCAGGTGCTCGGGCTCCTCGGGCCCAACGGCGCGGGAAAGACGACGACGCTGCGCATGCTCATGGGCCTGATCACGCCCGACGCGGGCGACATCCGCGTCTTCGGCCACGCCATCCGGCCCGGCGCCCCGGTGCTCTCCCGTGTCGGCGCCTTCGTCGAAGGCGCCGGCTTTCTGCCCCACCTCACGGGCCGCGCCAACCTGGAGCTGTACTGGCGCGCCACCGGCCGGCCCGCCGCCGACGCGCACCTGGCCGAGGCCCTGGAGATCGCCGGTCTCGGCGGCGCGGTCGACCGCGCGGTGCGCACCTACTCGCAGGGCATGCGGCAGCGCCTCGCCATCGCCCAGGCCATGCTGGGCCTGCCGGAACTGCTCATCCTCGACGAGCCGACCAACGGGCTCGACCCGCCGCAGATCCGCGCCATGCGGGAGGTGATGACCCGTTACGCCGCGGACGGCAGGACCGTGATCGTCTCCAGCCACCTGCTCGCCGAGGTCGAACAGACCTGCACCCACCTCGTGGTCATGGCCGAGGGCCGGCTGGTGCAGGCCGGGCCCGTGGCCGACATCGTCGGCCACGGCAGCACCCTCCTCGTCGGCACGCCCCGGCCGCTCACCGACGCGCTGATCGAGCAGGTCGCCGCCCTGCCGGGCGTGACGTCCGCCGGGCGCGCGGAAGGCGGGCTGCTGATCCGGCTCGACGCCGGGGCGAGCGAGGAGGACGACACCGGACGGGCCGCCGCGCTGCTGGCCGAACTGGTCAGGCTCGGCATCCCCGTGCACAGCCTGGGCCCGCACCGCCGCCTCGAAGACGCCTTCCTCACCCTCATCGGAGGTGCCTGATGACCACGGCCCTGGACGCGGCGCCCGGCTACCGCCCCCACCGCACGCTCCCGCTGCGCGTCGAGGCGGTGCGGCAGCTGCGCCGCCGCCGCACCCTGGTCGTCGCGGCGCTGCTGGTGGCGCTGCCGTTCGTCGTGGCCGCCGCCTTCGCCGTCGGCGGCGAGCCCGGCGGGGACCAGGAGAGCACCCTGCTGGACACCGCGACCGTCTCCGGCGCCAACTTCGCCGCCACCTGCCTGTTCCTGGCCACCGGCTTCCTGCTGGTGGTGCCCGTCGCCCTGTTCTGCGGCGACACCATCGCCGCCGAGGCCAACTGGTCCTCGCTGCGCTACCTGCTGGCCGCGCCCGTGCCGCGCGCCCGGCTGCTGACCGCGAAACTGGCCGTGGCGCTGCTGTTCAGCGCCGCCGCGATGGCCGTGCTGCCGCTGGTCGCCCTCGGCGTCGGCTCGGTCGCCTACGGCTGGGGCCCGCTGGTGCTGCCCACCGGCGGCTCACTGGGCGCCGGGGACGCCGCGGCCCGCCTCGCCGTCGCCGTCGGCTACGTCTTCGTCAGCCAGCTGATCACCGCCGCCGCGGCGTTCTGGCTCTCGACGGTCACCGACGCGCCGCTCGGCGCGGTCGGCGGCGCCATCGGCCTCACCATCGTCGGCAGCATCCTCGATGCCATCACCGCGCTCGGCTCCTGGCGCGAATTTCTGCCTGCCCACTGGCAGTTCGCCTGGGCGGACGCACTTCAGCCGGACCCGGAGTGGGGCGGCATGATCCGCGGTTCGGCCGTCTCGGTGGCCTTCGCGCTCGTCCTGTTCGCCCTCGCCTACCGCGGCTTCCGCACCAAGGACATCGTCTCCTGAACGGCCCGCACCTCGAAGGACGCACCCCTGCCGGTCCGTCTTCCGCGGTGCGGCACAGAGGGCCGGGAGGGTGGCGGGGACGGCGGCCGGGCCGACGCCCGGAACCGCCGATCGCCGCCGCTACCGCGGGCGCGGAGCGAAGATCCGGAACGTGTTGCCTTCCGGGTCCCGGAACACGACCCAGCGGACACCATCCTGCTCGAAGTCACCGACACGCTCCGCGCCCAGCGCCGCCACCCGGTCGGCCTGCTCCGCCCAGTCGTCCGCCCCGCCCAGATCGAGCATCAGGCGGTTGTCACCGACGGCGAGCTCACCGGCTGGCTGGTGGAACATCCAGGTCGGGCCGTCCCCTTCGAAGCCGATCGTCGCGAACGCCGGCGACGCCCCCTCGTCGACCGATCGCATCAGCACGCCCGCCCAGAAACCCGCCAGCGCCGCCGCGTCACGGCAGTCGAAGGAGTACATGCCCACCTTCATGCTGTTTCGCGAGTCCATGTCCTTCTCCCTTCCATCCGATTGGCACTCGCGAGTACGGACTGGCCGCGCAGCCGGAACTCATCGCGCAACGTCGGCACACGCCACCGCGACGTCCCGGTGGACGCCCCCGTCAGAGCGGGGCGAGGCGGGCTTTGAGCAGGCAGAACTCATTGCCTTCCGGGTCGGCCAGGACATGCCACTGCTCGTCCCCTGTCTGGCCGATATCGGCCGGGCGCGCACCGAGTGCCAGAAGGCGTGTCAGTTCGGCGTCCTGGTCGCGGTCGGTGGCGTTGACGTCGATGTGCAGCCGGGGCTTCCCCTTCTCCGGCTCGTCCCTGCGGCTGAGGATGATCGTCGGCTGCGGACCGCCGAACCCTTCGCGAGGCCCGATCTCCAGCGTGCCGTCGTCCTCGCGATCGAGCACGACGAAGTCCAGAACCTCGCACCAGAACCGGGCCAGCACCTCAGGGTCGCGGCAACCGAGCACGAGTTCACTGATACGACATGCCATGACAAAACCTGCTCTCAGCCTGGAAACCGCCGGGGTGGCCACACGCGAACCTCATGGGCTCCCGGCAGTGAAAACGACCCCGAGACCGTACCGGACGGGGCGAGCACGGGCGAAGCCATTACAGGCCCCGGTGGGCGCGGCGTTCGGCGAGCAGGTCGTCGAAAAGCTCCGTCCACTGTCCGCGGATCGCCTCGGGGGAGTACCGTTCCACGGTGCCGAGCGCCGCGTCGCCCATCCGTGCGCGCAGGCCCTCGTCGCCCATCAGCCGCCGCATCCCCTCGGCCAGCGCGGGCACGTCGCCCGGCGGCAGCAGCAGGCCCTCCTTGCCGTCGCTGATGACGTCCGCCGGGCCCGTCGGGCAGTCGTAGCTCACCACGGGCAGACCGTGCGACATCGCCTCGATCAGCACCATCGGCAGCCCCTCGTACCGCGAACTGAGCACGTACATCGACGCCTTGGCCATCTCCTCGTCCAACTGGTCGGTGCGGCCCATCAGGAGGACGTGGTTGTAGAGGTGGTGCTCGTCGATCAGCGCGCGCAGCTGGTCGTGCCGGTCGCCGGTGCCGTAGATGCGCAGCTGCCAGTCGGGGAACTCCTCGATCAGCCGCGCGAACGCCTCGATCAGCAGGTCGAAGCCCTTCTGCGGCCGGAGCCTGCCGGCCGCGAGCGCGATGTGCGAGGCGCACGTCGACGGCTTCTGCCGCAGGGAGTGCACCGCGTTGGGGATGCGGGTCACCCGCGTGCCCGGCGCCATGCGCAGGTAGTCCTCCCGGTCCCTGGACGTCAGCACGGCGACGGCGTCGAGCCGCGGGTAGCAGCGGATGATCGCCGCGCGCAGATCCTCCTTGTGCGTGCCGAGATTGACGTGTTCCTGAGCGACGCGGATCACGCCGCCGGTCGCGTACTCGGCGGCGAGAATGTTCAGCGCGGGGCGGGTGGTGACCACGATGCCGTCGCGCAGCTCCGACAGGTAGTGGATCACCGCGAGTTCGATCTGCCGGTTGATGGCTTTGTGGCCCGGTTCGCTGAACGGGATGTGCCGCGGGGGCCTGGATGCGAGCCGGGCGGTGCGTCTGGCCCGGTACCGGCCGAGCACCCCGCGCGCGTGCGGCGCGCGGGCGCCGGGCCGCAGGTCGGCCAGGGTGCGCAGCCGCACGCGCGAGTCGACGGCGAAGTGCGGCTTGTCCCGGCGCCGCAGCACGCTGACCAGCTCCACGTCGTGGCCCGCCGCGGCCATCGCGTTCGCCTGGGTGATCACGGTCCGGATGGTGCCGCCCATGCCGTACGCGTGCAGCAGCAGGTAACGGATCTTCATGGTGCCGGTGTCACCTCGACCGAGAGGTTGTCCTTGATGGTGTAGTACGGCTTCACCAGCGCCGTGCCGTCGCCGAAGGCGACGGACTGCCCGGGAAAGACCATGATCTTCTTCTTGCCCTCGATGTCGTCCAGCATCCGCCCCACCCGCAGCCGTTCGCGCGCGCCCGAGGCGGGCTCCTGCGAGAAGTACAGGTCCCAGCACGCGGGCAGGGCGACGCCCTCTGGCGCGAGATCGGCCGCGGGCAGGGCCACGTCGAACGCCGGCCCGTCGAGCGGCGCCGGGTAGCGCAGCACGTGCTCCGGCACGTTCCGCAGCACCAGCAGCAGCGTCCAGGGCGCCGCCGCGCTGCCGACCGGGTCGTGGCCGTGCAGCGCGCCGACGAGGCGCAATCGTCCGTCGCGCGGCCAGACCTGCGCGAGTTCCGCGTGGGCCCTCATGCCGTCCGCCGCCCCGCGGTGGCGCCGCCCGCCGGATAGCCCCAGGCGGCGCAGATCGGGTGCAGGGGAGCGGGAACCTCGCCGGGCGCGGGGAGCGGGCGGCCGTCCTGCACGCTGCCGCTGCGGATCTTCTCCTTCCAGTCGCCGAGACCCTTGACCGGTTCGCCCGAATTGTGGTCGCCGTAGTCGAGCAGCTGCGGCTCCCAGGGCACGTCGAGGAAGGCGCAGATGCCCTTCAGGGCGGAGGCCGGGTCCTCCGTCAGCTCCTCGTAGCGGACGGTGTGCCCGGTCAGGTGGTCCCTGGCCCGCTCCACGGCGTTCATGAAGCGCAGGGAGTCGAGGACCGCGTGCTCGGGGCTGCGCCTGACCGGGTCCGCCTCGTGCCACGACCTGGCGATGGACGCCGGGTGGCGGAGCAGGAAGACGAATCTGGCGTCCGGCCAGCAGGCGGCGATGCGCTCGTGGACGAACGCGTTGCCCGGCGTCTTTTCCACCAGGAAGGTTTTCCCCGACTTCACCAGCTCGCGGTGCAGCAGCCGGTCCCACAGCAGGTGTTCCGCGTCGCCGCGGCCAAGTCCGAGCGCGGCGAGGGATTTTTCGGCGAGCCCGGTGGCGAAGTGCACTTCGAGCCGGCGGAAGTGCAGTTCGTGCGGGGCGTGCAGCTGGGAGTGCCCGTTGAGCATCATCCGCAGCAGCGTCGATCCGGAACGCACCGGCGCGATGATGAACACCGGGCGGCGCAGCAGCCGGTCGGCGCCGGAGGCGGCGGGCCGTCGGTAGGCCGGGGCCCCGGCCCGCGGCTTGCGCGGGGGGACACGCCCCGGCGCGCGGGCGGGGGCCGAGCCGGCGCGCTGCCCGGCGTGGCCCCTGGGCACGCGGCGCACCTGGAATCCGGTCGCGGAACCGAGCGCGGCGTTGAGTTTCCTGAGCAATGTCATGGCCTACGAGGCTAAACACCAACCCGGGCCCGGACAACGGATGTCGGTGCGTACGCGTTCATACACCAGAAATACTGCGATCGGTAATTCCGTACCCGCCAAGCGGGTTGTTTCCCTTGTGGCGCTTGGGCCCCTGAGTGGCGCGTGCGGCGCTCGGCCGTCATAAGGGACGCGCGAATTGCACACAAAGGAGTGATGGCCCGGGAGTTTCGACCCGGGACGTGAACCTCCCCCAGGACCGGAGTCCGGGGGGAGGTCAGGAGGCGGCCGGGTGGCCGGGTGGCCAGGCGGCCGGGCGGCCGGGAGGTCCGGGCCGGGTCAGCGGTGGCGCTGGGCGAGCTGCTGCACCCACCCGTCCACCTGCGCGGTCCAGTTGACGCCCGCCGCGTCGGCGTGGCCGACGACGTGGCGGTTGAGCGCGTCGCCGCCGCCGGAGAACAGGCCGCCCCGCTTGTCCGCCTCCAGCACGATCTCCACGCCGCCCGGCGAGCCGAGGAACGTCAGCTCGATCTCCCGGATGGCGTGCGCGTACTGGCCGGGCGGGGTCAGCTCGATCTCCTGGTAGAACGGCAGCGTCTGCCCGGTGCCGCCGATGCGGCCCAGCTCCAGGTCGGCCGACTTGAAGCCGAAGCCGAGCTGCGCGAACGCGTCCAGGACGGCCTGCTGCACCGGCATCGGCCGCACCAGCAGCGGGTCCAGGTCGCCCTGGTCAAGGGCGCCGGCCACCGCCAGCTCGGTCCGCACGCCCAGGGATACGCCGATCTGGCGGCCGTACACCTCGTTCACCGGCGTCTCCCAGGGCACGCCGACGGAGAAGGGGATGGCGAACCTGGCACCCTCGGTCAGCTTGAATCCGCCGCCGACGACCTCGCGGTGGAAGACCACCGTGCCCTGCGTCTCCACGTCCTCGGCCTCGGACTCCACCCGCGCCACGAAGTCGAGGGTGACCTGCGTGATCTCCGTGTCCATGGTGCCGCCCTCCACCAGCACCTGACCCGCCAGTGCGGCGCCGGGCACGACGGCCCCGCCGTTCAGCACCGTGTCCACCGAAGGACCGCCCACTCCCAATGCGCCGAGAAGCTTCTTGAACACCATCCCGGTCCCCTCCCTCTCATTCGCTGCTCGTCCGTGTCGGCGCCTGGCCCGCGGGCAACGTGCCCGCGGGGCCGCGGCGATCCCACGCTACCGGTGCGCCTGCGCGGCGAACCGGTCGGTGGCCGCAACGAGCGCGCGGGCCAGCCCGGGACCGCGGCCGTGGCCCGAGTCGCCCACCATCGTCAGTTCGCTGCCCGGCCAGGCGTGCGCCAGCTCCCAGGGCGTGCCCAGCAGGTTCCCCGGGTCGAGCACCCCCTGCACGAGCGCGCCGGGCACGCCGGACAGTTCACCGGCCCGGCGCAGCACCTCGCCCTCGGGCAGCCAGGAGCCGTGGCTCCAGTAGTGGGTGACGATGCGGGTGAACGCCATCCTGAAGTCGGGTGCGGCATAACGGGGGTTGGGGCCGCCCGAGCCCACGTCGAAGGCCTCCTCCCAGTCGCACCAGTCCCGCGCGGCCCGCTCCCGAACGGCCGGGTCCCCGGCGCGCAGCAGCCGCGCGTAGGCGGTCGGCAGGTCGCCGTCGCGGTCGGCGGCGGGCACGCCGGACAGGAAGCGTTCCCAGGCCGCGGGGAAGTACTGGCCGAGGCCGCGGGTGAGCAGGTCGGTCTCCGCCCGCCGCCCGGTGGCCAGGCCGGAGAGCACCATCGCGGCGACCCGGTCCGGCCGGCGCAGGGCGTGGAGCAGCCCGAGCACGCACCCCCAGGAGCCGCCGAACACCAGCCACCGGTCGATCCCGAGGTGATCGCGCAGCAGGTCCATATCGTCCAGCAGGCGGTCGGTGGTGTTGGTGCCGAGTCCGGTCGCCGGGTCGGCCGCGTGCGGCGTGCTGCGTCCGCAGCCGCGCTGGTCGAACAGCACCAGCCGGTAGGCCGCCGGGTCGAAGTACCGGCGCGCGCCCGGCGTGCAGCCGGAGCCTGGCCCGCCGTGCACGACGACGGCGGGGACGCCGTCGGGGTTGCCGCAGGTCTCCCAGTACATGCGGTGGCCCTCGCCGACGTCCAGCATCCCGTGGGCGTACGGCTCGATCTCCGGATACAGCGCGCTCATCGTTCCCTCTTCTCTCCGGCTTCTCTCCGCGCTCCGCCAGTTATCACAGCACTCATACAACAGCGCTGTGATATTACGGGGCATGGCCTCCCCCTACGCCGTCTCCGGCCTCGGCACCCGGCTGCGCCACCTCCTCGACCAGCTGGAGTCCGACGTCGCGACGCTCTACCCCGCGCTCGGCCTCGACGACTACCGGCCCCGCTTCACGCCCGTCGTGCGCGCCCTCGTCGCCCTCGGCCCCCGCTCGATCCGCGACCTCGCCGCCGCTATCGGCGTGACGCACTCGGCGGCCAGCCAGACCGTGGCCCAGATGAGCCGCCGCGGGCTCGTCACGCTCGAAGTCGGCAGCGACGCCCGGCAGCGCGTCGTTCACCTCACGGAACGGGCCCGCGCGCTGCTGCCCGCCCTGGACGCGGAGTGGGCCGCGGTGGAGGCCGCACGCGCCGACCTGGAAGCCGAACTGCCCTACCCGCTCGGCGAACTGCTGACCGCACTGGAAGCCGCCCTGGAACGGCGGCCGTTCCGTACACGCATCGCCGCTGCGTCCGCAGGGGCTCATGAGTACGATGACGGGCGATGATACGAACACACAGGGGTCCGGCCGGCGCCACGCGGCGTACCGCCGTGTCCGCCTGTGTACTCGCCGTCGTCGCCCTGCTGTGCGCCATCGGGCTGTGCACGCCCTCCGCGGCCCACGGCGGCGGAGAGGGGCCGCGGCTCCACACGAGCATCGAGCCGGACATGGACTACGAGGAGCCGGGGAGCAGCTGCCACGGCGGCCCCGGCATGCCGGCCGACCCGGTGCCCCCGCCGCCCGTCCCGCTCCACGTGCCCGCCCCCGACCCGGTCCCGCGCGCCGCACTCGACTGCGCCGCGCCGGGCCCGGCCGGGCCCGTACACGACGCCGTGCCGTCCGTGGACCTGCACCGCCTCCAGATCCAGCGCACCTAGGCCGTGTCGTTCGGATCTTCGCGGGGCCGCGCCGCCGGCTACGGCACCTCTCCCTCCTTGCCCGCCACCGGGCAGGAGGGGCCCAGTTGTCGCATCGCGCGAGTACGTCCCCCAGACTCCGTCCGGGAGGTACCCCCACATACGAGCTGCGATACTCCTCCCCCAGCCGCCAGGCTGGGGGAGCACCGCATCCAACGACGCGGCCTGATCCACGAAGATCCAAACGACACGACCCAGGGCGGGAACGTGACGCCGCCCCACCGGGTCGCGCGCCGGTCGTGCGCGCCCGTGCACCACACCCCCCGTTCCCCTCTCTCGCCGAGGACGTTGCCATGGCTGCCAAGAAGAACAAGAAGAGCGCCGCTGTCGGGCGCCGCGAGAAGATCGAGGAGGCCCGCCGTAGGGAGCGGGCCCGCGATCGCCGCAACCGCCTGCTGACCATCGCCGCGAGTGTCGCCATCGTCGTCGCCCTGGTCATCGGCGGCATTTTCATCGTCTCCTCCTCCGAGGACGACGACGGCGACAACACCGCCCAGCCAGGCGAACCGGCGGACATCACCGGTGTGGAGACCTGGTCGGACCTCGCCCGCGACCACGTCGAGGGCGAGGTCGACTACCCGATGAACCCGCCGGCCGGCGGCGAGCACTCCCAGGTGTGGATGAACTGCGACGCGGACGTCTACGAGGACGAGATACCGAACGAGAACGCGGTGCACTCGCTCGAACACGGCGCCGTGTGGGTCACCTACAACGACACCGCCGCGGAAGCCGACCTGGAGACCCTCAGCGAGCGCGTCTCGTCCACCTCCTACTCCCTGATGAGCCCCATGGCGGACCAGGAGTCGCCGATCACGCTCACCGCGTGGGGCGCGCAGCTGCAGCTGGACACCGCCGACGACCCGCGGGTCGCCGAGTTCTTCGACTCCTACGTGCAGGGTCCCCAGACCCCCGAGCCCGGTGCCGCGTGCACGGGCGGAATGTCGCAGTGACCGGCCGCCGGGCCCTGGTGGCGGCCAGCGGCCTCACCGGCCTGGTCGCCGCGGTGCTCATCGCCGTGTCGGCGTTCGTGCCCACCGCCGAGGACGATCCGGGGGAGGACTCCGCGGACGTCGGCTTCGCCCGCGACATGGCCGTTCACCACCAGCAGGCCGTCGAGATGTCGTTCATCGTCCGCGACCGCACCGACGACGAGGAAGTGCGGCTGCTCGCCTACGACATCATCAACACCCAGGCCAACCAGCGCGGCATGATGCTCGGCTGGCTGGAGAACTGGGGGGCGAGCAAGAGCACGAACACCCCCATGGTCTGGATGCCGGGGCACGAGGGCGGCGGTCACGGCGGCGGCGGCCCCATGCCCGGCATGGCCACCGACGAGGAACTGGACGCGCTGCGCGAGGCCGAGGGCCGCGACGCCGAGGTCCAGTACCTGGAGCTGATGACCGTGCACCACCGCGGGGGCGTGGACATGGCCGCGGCCGCCGTGGCACGGGCCGACACCGAGGAGATCACGCGCCTCGCGGCCGGCATGGTCGAGGCGCAGGAGTCCGAGATCTCCCTGATGGCGGACATGCTGGAGGAACGCGGCGCCTGACACGTGTCAAAACGCCGCGCGCGGAAACTCGGGTACCGCCCGATGCCGCCGGCCCGGGACCGCGTTACCCGGCTCCGGGCCGGCCGGCTTCCACGCGGGGCACGTCAGGCACGCGAGGAGCGCCCATGAGCAGCACCAAGGCCACGGTCCGCGACAATACGGACGCCTCCCGCTTCGAGGCGTGGCTCGACGGTGAACGGGCCGGCTTCGCCGACTACCTGCGCACCGGCGACCTCGCGGTGTACCCGCACACGGAGGTGGCCGAGGGCTACGAGGGCCGCGGCGTCGGCAGCAGCCTGGCCAGAACGGCGCTCGACGACGCGCGGAGCCGCGGGCTCCGGGTGCTCGCGCCCTGCCCGTTCATCTCCGGCTGGCTGGAGCGGCACCCCGAGTACCACGACCTCGCCTACCGCAGCGGCAGCCGCGTGACGGACTGATACCGCCGGGACGCGCGGCGCTACCGCCCCCGCAGCCGCTCCATCTCGCGGCGGTCGCGTTTGGTGGGCCGGCCCGTGCCCCGGTCGCGCACCGGCAGCGCCGCCGTGACCTCGCGGGGCGGCGGCGGAGGGCTGTTGTCCACGAAGCACTCGGCGGCGACGGCCGCGCCGACCCGCTTGCGCAGCAGCCGCGACACCACGACGAGCCGCTCCCGGTCCGGCTGCCGCACCCGCACCTCGTCGCCGGTCCGCACCGGGTGCGCGGGCTTGACCCGCTCGCCGTTCACCCGCACGTGCCCGGCCCGGCACGCCGCGCCTGCCGCGGACCGGGTCTTGGCCAGCCGGACCGCCCAGATCCACGCATCGACCCGCACGCTCGTCGCGTCCTCACCCATGCCTTCGACTCTAGCCCTCCCGGTCCCTGCCCGGCCCGTCCCGGCGCCTCCGGCGAGCCCGGCGCCGAGGACTCCGCGGAGCCGGGGGAGACGCCGGGCGCGGAAACCGAAGGGGCCACGCCATCCCCCGGCGGCACCCAGGCCCCTGGCCCCGCGCCCACGGAGGCCGCCGAATGGTCGGGCGAGGACGAGGAGTTCGCCCAGGAACAGGCCGAGGGGACCGAGACCTGAACTCACGTCTGCCGCAAGGCAGATCGACAACCGCATACGCGTACGGCCGAGGGAAGCCGGTGAGAATCCGGCACTGACCTGCAACCGTGAGCGGCGCCCGCCTGGGTGCCGTGAGTCGGATCACTCGCGCCGCACGTGAGACCGCTTCCCACTGTCACGGACCGCGGCGTGGAGACCCCGCCGACCTGTACCCCTCGCTCACCCCGCTGTCCTGGCCCGAGGTGCCCGCGCTCCCGGCGCTCGCCGTGCTCGCGGGGCTGCTGCCCGCCGTCCTCGCCCCGCCGCCGCTCCCGCAGCCGAGGGAGGCCGTCGCGTGATCGTCTTCGGCGAGGTGGGCTTCGCCTACCACGGTGCACAGCGCCCGGCCCTCAGCGGCGTCCGCCTGCACATCGGCGAGGGCGAACTGTGCCTGGTCGCCGGCCGCACCGGCGCCGGGAAGTCCACGCTGCTCGGCGCGGTCAACGGACTCGTGCCGCGCTTCACCGGCGGTCGGCTCTCCGGCCGCGTCACCGTCGCCGGGCAGAGCACGCAGAGCCGTTCCCCGCAGGAGTTCGCGCACTTGGTCGGCGTGGTCGGCCAGGACCCGCTCGCCGGCTTCGTCACCGACACCGTCGAGGAAGAACTCGCCTACGGAATGGAGCAGTTGGCGGTCGGTCCCGACACCATGCGCAAACGCGTCGAGGAGACCCTCGACCTGCTCGGCATCGCCGACCTGCGGCACCGCCCCCTGCGCACCCTCTCCGGCGGGCAGCAGCAGCGCGTCGCCATCGGCTCCGTCCTCACCGCCCACCCCGCCGTCCTCGTTCTCGACGAGCCCACCTCCGCCCTCGACCCGACCGCCGCCGAGGAAGTGTACGCGTCGTTCGAGGACTACCTGGTGACCGAGATAGCCGGGCACGCCCAGACCGCCGACTACTTCTACCTGATCACCGTCAACGGGACCGCCACCTCGGTCGGCGGCTGCCAGTTCCTCCTCGACGAGGGCGACGACGTTGCGCTCACCTGGACCGAGGCCGAGTAGACCGCGGCCGCCCGCCGGGCCGCACGGGCGGGTGAACGCTCCCCCGTTCACCCGCCCCGTCCGGGCTCCGCGCGGCGAACACCGCGGCGTTCCCGACGCCGACGAGCGTCGCCGCCCGGCTTGGGCATCGTCGGACCCGGCCGCCTCGACCACCGTGGCCGCGTCGCCTGCTGCGGGACACCCCCGCGGCCCCTGGTCACGCCCCGGAGCCTTGGCCCTCCGGTCCTCCCAGCCGCCCGAGGCCATCCGCAGTCTGAGAGAGTATCCGGCAATACCGCAGCCGGAGGGGCCAAGTGACCACTGGGACAAGGATGTTGAGCGCCGCGACGCTGGTCGTTCTGCTGGGTGCCACCGCCTGCGGCGCCGAAGAGCCGGCGCCACCGGACGGCGACGGCCCCCGGCCCGTCCGCACCCGGGAGGACACCCCGCCCGCCCCGGAGCCGGAGTCCGAGCTGACCGAGCCGTCCCCCAGGGAAGACCTGACCACCCCCCTGCCACCGCCGGAGCCGACGCCGCAGAGCCCCGAGCCCACGCGGACACCGCCCCCGGCGGCGGAGACGCCCCCGCCCCCGGAACCGCCCGCCGAGCCGACCGGGCCCCAACTGCGCCCGGAGGACTGCGAGATCGGCGACGCGATCTGGGACGACTACCTGCGGCAGCTGTGCGAGGAGTACATGACCGGCGCCGGGTAGGACGTTGGGCCAGGACCTCAGGGCCGCAGGAACTCCAGGTCGATGCCCCAGGAGTCCAGGACCCCGCCGTGCCCGCCGGCGCGGGCCGCGCGTTCGACATCCGCGAACAGGCCGCGCTGCGCGGCCGGATCGCCGTCGGCGAGGATGCGGCGCAGCCGCGGTAGCAGCCGTTCCGCCGCCCAGCCGCGCCCCAGCGGCCGGCGCGACAGCTCCCACTCCAGGAACTTGTTGTAAGGCCGGACCCGGCCGTGCAGCGCGAACAGCACCTCCAGCGCGAACGGGACACTCTCCGCCGCGTCGAAGTGCGCCAGCGCGCCCCGGCCGTCGCGGTGACTCTTCAGGGACCGGTAGACCTGGTTGATGTACGCGTCGAGGTAGCCGGCCGCCTGCTCCGCCGCCTCCGCCGCCGTCAGCGTCCGCTTCCGGTCGAGGATGTCCGCGATGCCCCCGCCGAGGCGGTCGGCCAGCACCCGCGCGTGCACGTACGCGTAACGGGACCAGCTCTGCGGGTCGCCGGGCAGCCCGCGCCTACGGAACTCGGCGAGCTTCAGCACCACCAGGTCCAGCTGGTCCGACCGGTAACCGTCCAACGCGTCGAAGGCGGACGGCCCTTCGTCGCCGGTGACGACGTGCACGTCGAAGTCGGAGCGCACGGTCGGCATGCCGTCATGGGCCCGCGAGCCGGACAGGACCACCCCGAGGACGGTCGGATCGGCCTCGGCACGCGCAAGGAACGCGGCCAGGGTGGTTTCGGCGTCGGCGCCGGGGGTGAGGTCGTACTCCACGGTGAGAACTCCACGTCGATGTGTCCGCGGCCCGGCGGGCCACGGATGCCTGATCCATGTCGACGTCCGTGGCCGCACGACGCGGCCACCGGGGGATTCACCTCACACCGCGGACGCTACCCGCGACCGCCCGCGCCACGGAAGCGAATTAGACGCCCACCGCTCCGTCGATGCCCTCGCGCAGCAGGTCGGCGTGCCCGTTGTGCCGCGCGTACTCGTGGATCAGGTGCAGCATCACCAACCGCAGCGACACCGTCTCGCCGGTTCTGGTGTGCCGCCCGGTCACCTCCAGCGACTCCGCCGCCGCCTCGACCCGCCGTGCGTGCGCCACCTCCGCCTCCCAGGCCGCGAACACCTCAGCGGAAGTGTCCGCCTTGCTGGCAGCATCGCGCACGGTTGCCGCCCGTACCCGGCTGTGCCGAATCGCCGCGCACATGGCGGGCATGACCGCGATCGTGCTCCACGACATGGGGGCGCACCGGGAAAGCACCCGCTGGTTTCATACCGCGGGCCGTGCCGCAGCGGAGAGCGGGGACCGCGACCTGCACGCCTGGGTGCTCGGCCGCGAGGCGATGGTGCCGCTCAACTTCGGGGCCGCGGCGGTCGCCGGACAGATCACCGAGCAGGCGCGCGCAGTGGCCGCCGGACGGGCCACCGCGGCCACCGCACTGGTCACCGTTGTGGCGGCCCGTGCACACGCGGCTCGTGGTGACCGAGCGGCGGCGCTGAGCGCAATCGACGAGGCCGAAGGGCTCCTGAGCCGTTTGCCCAGCGACCAAGCCGCCGATACGTGGTTCGGCTACCCGGAGCAGAAGCACCACGTCCATCTTTCGCAGGCACTCACCCTCCTCGGCGAGACCCGGCGTGCGTACGCGTCACAGGACCGGGCTCTGCAACTGTCCCGGCGCCCCAGCGTGATGACGCGCAGCCTGATCGCTCTGGACCGGGCGGCCTGCCTCGCACACAACGGTGAACGTGGCGAGGCCGCCCGTATCGCGGGTCGTGCGTACGACGAGCTGCCCGCCGCACACCGGCAGGGCCTCACCCGTACTCGGGCCCGGTCGGTGTACGCGGCGGTCAGCGGCGTCCCCGATGCCCAGCGGCTACGGGAGGTGCTGGAGGCTGCCGCCTGACGCCGCACGCCCGCGTACGGCGTCAGGCGGCGCCGTGCAGGGCGCGCGCGAGAATGGCTTCCACCACCTCGGACTTGGCGTCCGCGTAGTGCTGCATGTACGTCCACTCGCGCTGTGCGAGGCGGCGTTTGGTCGCGGCGTACAGCTCGCGGTCTCCCGCGTGTGCCCGCAGCCGGTCGCGGAAGCGCAACATTCGGCCGGCCTCCGCGCAACCCTCGGGCAGCACATGCAGGTTGACCGCCCCGGCGGCGGGCGCCGGGTCCTGCTTGCGCAGGACGCGGTGCTCGTACCACTCCGGCTCCCGCACGGCCAGCCGGTAGCCGACGGCCGTGAGCGGGGGCACGTAGGCGGCCTCGTCGGCGGGGTCGGGCACCAGCAGCAGCATGTCGATGACCGGCTTGGCGGGGAGCCCGGGCACCGAGGTCGACCCGACGTGCTCCAGGCGCCGCACCAGCCCGTTCAGCCGCTGCCCGACCAGCGCGGCTTCCTGCTCGTACACCGCCGGCCACGCCGGGTCGTAGTCGGCGATGCCGACGCGGCCGTCGACCCGCGAGGGCTCCCCGACGCTCGCCGCCTCGATCTCCGCGTCCGTCATCGGCGTGCGCCGCCTGTCCTCGTCCACGTGCCGCCCTCTCGTCTCGTGCCCGTCGTCCGCCGAGGGTACCGGCCTACGCTGGGCGCATGCTCCGATGGGACGCGTCAGGCGGGCCGGGTCTGCGGATCGAGACCGCGGACGGCGGCAGGCTGCTGGTGCGCCAGGGGGCGAGGCCCCTGCTGTTCGGCCGCGTCGATCCGCACAACTACGGGGTGTCGCTGTTCCGTTGCCCCGGCTACGTCTCGCCGCTGCCGCCGGTGCGGGCGGCCGTGATGCGGCGGAAGCCCGACTGGGCGCACGTGTTCCGCACCCGGCTGGCCGCGGCGGGGAACGGGCCGCTGCACGCGGGCCGCTGGCTGCTCGACGAGGCCGGGCCGCCGCCCTACTGCTGGCGCGGCGACCTCGTCACGGACTGGCCGGCCGCCCATCTCGACTGGTTCGACGGCTGGCACGGCATCGTTCCGCTGCGCCCGCTGGGCGGCCAGGACGAGGGCCGGGTCAAGGCGTACCGCAAGCACGCGCGGGACGGGACGCTCGCGCCGGTGCTGCTGTGGTGGGTCAGCGGCCTCGACGGCCACCTGCTGCTCGACGGCCACGACCGCGCCGTCGCCGCCCTGGCCGAGGGCGCCGACCCGCCCTGCCTGGTACTGGCCCTCGGCCCCGACGCGGCGGTGCCGCGCGAGCGCGGCAGGACCCGCGCCTGGCCGGTCGCGGGCGGGCCCGCCGTCTGGGAGGCGGCGCGGGCCGCCGCCGGGATCAGCCCCGGAACGTTTCGAGCAGCCGTAGCCACACCTCGCTGACCGTGGGGAACGCCGGGACCGCGTGCCACAGGCGGTCCACCGGCACTTCACCCGCGACGGCGATCGTTGCCGCGTGCAGCAGTTCGCCCGCCTGCGGCCCGGCGAAGGTGACGCCGAGCAGATGCCCCCGGTCCAGGTCGACCACCATCCGGGCGCGGCCCCGGTAGCCGTCGGCGAACAGGGACGCGCCCGCCACGTTCCCCAGTTCGTAATCCACCACGCGGGTGCGGCGCCCCGCGCGCTCCGCCTCGGCCGCGGTCAGCCCGACCGACGCCACCTCGGGCTCGGTGAACACCACCTGCGTCACGGCGGCCGAGTCGGCCGTCGCCGCGTGCGGTCCCCACGCCGTGCCGTCGACCGGCTCGCCCGTGGCGCGGGCGGCGATCACGGCTCCCGCGACGCGGGCCTGGTACTTGCCCTGGTGCGTCAGCAGCGCCCGTCCGTTCGCGTCGCCCACGCAGTACAGCCAGCCGTCCGGCACGCCCCGCACCCGCAGCGCGTCGTCCACCTCCAGCCACGAGCCGGGCTCCAGGCCGACGGACCCGAGGCCCAGATCGTCCGTCAGCGGCCTGCGCCCGGTGGCGAACAGCACCTCGTCGGCCTCGATCCGCCCGCCGTCGTCCAGCGACACCGTCACCGGGCCAGACCCGCCGGGCCGGGCGAGGGCCGTGACGGACGTGCCGGGACGGATCGTCACTCCCCGTTCCGCAAGACCTTCCGCGACCAACTCCCCGGCGAACGGCTCCATCCGCGGGAGCAGCCGTTCCCCGCGCATCAGCAGCGTGACCTCGGACCCGAGCGCCGCCCAGGCGGCCGCCATCTCCGCGCCGACCACGCCGCCGCCGACGACGGCCAGCCTGCCCGGCGCCGCCTTGGCGGCGGTCGCCTCCCGGCTGGTCCACGGCCTGGCCTCCGCGACGCCTGGCAGGCCGGGGAGCTTCGCCGCGCTGCCGGGCGCCACGGCGACGGCGTGCCGGGCCGTCAACTGCCGCACGCTGCCGTCGGATGCCTCGACCGTGACCCGGCGCGGCCCGTCCAGCCGCCCGTGGCCGCGGATCAGGTCGATGCCGGCCGATTCCAGCCAGGACACCTGGCCGTCGTCGTGCCAGTCGGACACGAAGGCGTCGCGCCTGGCCAGGACCGCCGCCACATCGAGGGGCCCGCGCACCGCCTCCTTGGCGCCGCCGACCGCGCGGGCCGCGCCGAGCGCCGCCGACGGGCGCAGCAGTGCCTTGCTGGGGATGCACGCCCAGTAGGAGCATTCGCCGCCGACCAGGTGGGCCTCGACGATGGCGGTGGACAGGCCGGCGGCGCTGGTCCGGTCGGCCACGTTCTCGCCGGTCGGCCCGGCGCCGATGACGATGACGTCGTACTCGTTGGTGTCGTTCATGCGGGTGGTTGCTCCTCGAGAGATCGCGGACCGTCGGCATGGCTCGCGCCCACCGTAGGCACGGTGGGCCGCGGCTGTCCGGCGTCGGCCCGATCGGCGTGCCCTCACATTTTCTCCACAGAAGGCGCGAAGGCATGGTGTGGAGGGGCGTGGGGGCAGTAACGTCGTCGTCATGGCCGGGAGGGCGAGGGGGTGGAACGTGGCGGGGGATGGCGAAAAGCGCTCGTCGGGCGTGGTAACGGCGCTGGGCGCGGCATTCATCGGCGGGAGCGCGGCGGTGGTCGCGGCGTTCATCGGCGGGGCGTTCTCGGCCCCGGGCGAGGAGGAGGGCGGCGGTCCCGCACCGGCGCCGTCCCAGCAGGCGGAGGTGACAGCGGAGCCGTCTCCCTCACCCACCCCGACGGCGTTATCCGGACAGGTGCCGTCCGACGGCTCCTACAGCGTGAGCTTCCACTAGCCCCTGTCCTGCCGCGGGCTGCGGGCTGCGGACGAACGTCCGGTGCAGCAGAAGGGCCAGCCCTTCGCCGAACGTCTCGGCCGCCCACCGGCGTTCGGTGAGCAGGGTCTCCACCATGTCGGTGGAGATCAGCGACATCAGCATGTCCCGTGCCGTCTCAGGAGTCCACGGCGGCGCGAGCCGCCGCTCCCGGGCCAGCCACTCGGCGAGCCGCGTGCAGTGGGCGAGTTGGGAAGCGGCGGCGCGCGCCATGTGCCGGGCGGCGTCGGGGTCCCGCCGTCCGACTCGCCTGATGGCCCGGTCGACGGCCAGGACCCGGGGGTGGTAGCGCGCGAGGTGCGCGGCCCACTCCGCCAGCGCGGCCTCCGCGTCCGGGGCGGCCCAGACCCGTTCCAACGAGGCATGCAGCCCTTCCTCGTCCGCCACATGGTCGAACAGCGCGGCCATCAGCTCGGTGCGGGACGCGAAGTGCAGGTATGCGCCGCGCCGGGAGATCCCGACGCGTTCGGCGACTTCGGTCATCGTCAGCGCTTCGAGCCCGTGCTCCTCCAGCAGGCTCCTCGCTGCCGTCAGCAGCGCCGCGCGGGTGCGTCGGCTCCTGGCGTTCCGCGGTGTGCGGATGGGGCGGCTCATGGCGTTCAGCCTTGCACACAACTGCGCATGCTGTGTACTTTCCAAGAAGTGCACGTGCTGTGTAGTTTGGCGAGAGGGGCAGACATGATCATCGAGGCTCGGCCGGGGCCGCTCACAGCGGACCCGCAGCGGACGGCGGTCGTGGTGGTCGACATGCAGAACGACTTCGGGGCCGAGGGCGGCGGAGTGCACGCCGGGGGAGGGGACATCTCGGTGGTGCGGGCCGCCGTCGCGCCCACCGCCGCGGCGCTGGACGCCGCCCGCCGGGCGGGCATCCGCGTCATCTACCTCACGCACGGCTACGCGCCCGACCTGTCCGACATGGGCCCGCGGGACTCGAAGAACTGGCTGGTGCACGCCACCCACGTCGGACAGGAGACCGCCGCGCCCGACGGCAGCACCGGCCGCATCCTGGTCCGCGGCACCTGGAACACCCGGATTCTGGCCGAACTGACGCCCCGGGACGGCGACCTCGTCATCGGGAAGACCCGGTTCAGCGGCTTCCACGGCACCGGCCTGGACGCGACGCTGCGCGGGCTCGGCGTCGACACGCTGATCGTCACCGGCTGCACCACGAGCGTCTGCGTGGAGTCGACGGTCAGGGACGCGATGTTCCTCGACTACCGGCCGGTGCTGCTGGCCGACTGCACCGGCGAGCCGCAGGGGCGGGAGCACCACGAGTCCACGCTCGTCCTGATCGAGCGGGTCTTCGGCTGGGTCGCCGACTCCGCCGCGTTCCGCCGCGCCGTGGACGCGCCGATGCCCGGATAGGACGCGCGGCGGCGGGGTACTCGCCGCGCATGGCGCAGCGAACGAGCCGTGGAACGGAACGGCGGCCACCGCGCGAGCGGAGCGGCCCGGACGCCTACGACGCCGGGCCCTACCTCCCGGACGGCGAGGCGGGACTGCCCGCCCTGCGGCGGGCCGCCGCGGGCTGCGAGGGCTGCCCGCTGCACGCGGACGCCACGCGGACGGTCTTCGGGGCCGGCGCCCCGCGGGCCCGGGTGATGCTGGTGGGCGAGGAGCCGGGCGATCAGGAGGACCGGCGCGGGGAGCCGTTCGTCGGCCCCGCCGGGCGGCTGCTGACGCGCGCGGTCGAGGAGGCCGGGCTCGACCCGGACCAGACCTACGTCACCAACGCCGTCAAGCATTTCAAGTTCACGCGCGCAGGCTCAGGCAAGCGGCGCATCCACAAGCCGCCCACTCTGCGGGAGTTGACGGCCTGCAAGCCGTGGCTGCGCGCGGAACTGCGCGAGGTCGGCCCCGAGGTCGTCGTGGCGCTCGGCGCCTCGGCGGGCAAAGCCCTGCGCGGTTCGTCCTTCCGCGTGACGAAGGAACGCGGCGTTCCGCTGCCGCTGGAACTACCGGACGGCGAACGCGTGCTGGTGGCGACCATCCACCCGTCCGCGGTGCTGCGGGCCGGCGAGGACCGCGACGCGGTCTACGGCGGGCTGGTCGCCGACTTGCGCGTGGCGGCGGAGACGCTGGGCGCGGGCGGCCCCTGAACCGCCCCGGCCGCAGGTCGCAGGCGCGGGCGGGAGGCGCGGGCGAGAGGCGCGGGCGGGAGCGCTCAGCGCCCGTCGTCCGGCTCGATGCCGTCGGTCAGGGTGAAACGCATCGAGCACATGTCCACCGCCGTCACCCGGACGGTGCGGCCCCACCGTTCGCCCAGCTCGCGGCCGATGGCCAGCAGCCGCGCCCGTTCGGCCGGCGTGTAAGCGGGGAACGTGGCCCACCCCTGGCGCGCGACCTGCTCGCCGATGTGGACGAGGAAGGCGGCGCGGCAGCGTCGTTCCTCCTCCTCCGTCAGCGGAACGGGGTCCTGCGGCCCGGGCACTTCGCGCACGCCGTACAGATCGCGGACCACGAGAACTCCTCCGGTGGAGACCGGCCGCCACTGTCCGGCGGCGTTCGCGTCATCCTTTCAGGTGAACCGCGCCCCGGGACACGCACCGGAGCGTTCACGTCGAGGCGCGGACGACCAGGGAAGTCGGCAGCGGGGCGCGGCCCGCGGTGCGTGCTCGCCGTGCGGCGCCACCGGGAACGACCCTCCTCCCGCGCACCGGCCGCCCGCGCTCGCCGCGGCCCGTGGGAAGCGTTCCCGCCGCGGCGCCCGCCGATGCCGCCGGGCGGACGCCGCCCGGGACGCGCTTACGGATGTCAGCCGTCGAGGCCGAACTGGCCCTGGCTCAGGCTGCGCGCGTCGTCATACGTCGCACGGACGCGTTCCGGGGTGTTGAACGCGGGGTCCCTCAGTTGTTCGGACCACACCATGAAGTAGGTCCACTCCGGCTGCGCCGCCAGCTCGGCGGGACTGGGGATGCGGCCCACCTCGGCGAGCGCGAGCGGCTTGTCACCGGCGAGGCCGCGCAGCGCGTCGTAGTAGGCGGTGGGCGGGAAGTGGTTCATCCAGGCGTCGAGGCTGACGACGTCCACGTAGGCGTCGCCCGGGTAGTAGTCGGCGACCTGCCCCGCGCCGCCCTGGACGTCCTTGACGTTCCACACCCAGATCAGGTTGTCCAGCGCCCGGGTGCCCGCCAGGTGGTCGTGCGTGATGCGGTAGAGCGCGCTGCTGCCGTCCGGGCCCGGCCTGCCGCCCCACCAGGCCCACGCCTCGTTCATCTCGTGCAGCGGGCGGAACAGCACCGGGACGCCGGCGTCCGCCAGCTGCCGCAGGTAGGGCACGGCCTCGTCGAGCCGGGCCAGCCACGCCCGGTTCAGCGCGGTGCCCTCGGTGATCAGCTCCTGCCACTGGGCGTCGGACAGGCGGTCCATGACGCCGGTTCCGGCGTCCCAGCCGCAGGACGAGCCGCGGGTCGGGGGGCAGACGTGCCAGGTGAGCGTCGTGAGCGAGCCGTTGGCCCACTCGGTCACGGCCTGGTCGGTCAACGTCTGCCGGTTCTCGACGTCGGCCTGCGCGAAGAGGAAGTCGCCGCCCCACAGGCCGGGGTAGCGGCCGGTGATCTCGTGGACCTGCGCGGTGTACTGCGAGGGCCAGGAGTTGGGCTCCTTGTTGTGCTGGCCGGTGACGGTCGCGCTGCCGCCGATGCGGTCGAGGAAGGCCAGCACGTCCCCCGGGGTCGCGGGGGCGAACGCCGGGCGGGCCTGGGGCGCGGCGCCCGCCGCGGCGGGCGCGGCCGTCACCGGCACTGCCACGAGCAGCGCGGTCACGGCCAGGGCGGTGCGCAGCCGCGGGGTGCGGCGCGCGGGGCGTGGGGGGAACGGGGGGCGAAGTCGTCGCATGAGCGACCCTCCAGTCGGACGACGGTGTCGGTGGGGGGCCTGCGCGCGGGCCGGTGCGAGGACCGTAAAGGCGCGCCATGTCCGCGTCAATGGTATGGACCTGAATTCGCTGAACCGGTTTAGTAGTCCGGTCGCGCCACACCGCGGAAACGCGGAAGTAACCAGAAGCCAACACGGGCCGACGGGCCGGTGAGCATTCGCCGGCACCGGCGCCACGCTGCGGTTTTCCCGGCCGGGCGCGCCCCGCTGGCCCACCGGGCCAGCCGCGCCCGCCCGCGTTCGACATCCGGGCGATAGGTGGACCGCCCCGCCGCCCGCACGATGTGCGCCAGCCCACTCGCCGTTCACAGGAGCCGCATGTCCACCACCGGAACCGATCGCCGCTACACCCTGCTCGGGGCCCCGTTCGACGGCGCCGCCACGCTGGGCTGGCCGGGCAGCCGCTACGCTCCTGCGCGCATCCGGCAGGCGATGAGCTGGATTCTCCAGCGCCGCGAGAACGGACAGATCTACTGCCTCGACCACGCGGCGCTGCACCCGTTCCCCGAGGACCTGCTGACCGACGGCGGCGACGTGCACACCGTGGCCCACGACCTGGAGGCGACCCTCGCCGCCGCCGCCGACGGCGTCCGCGACACGCTCGCCGGCGGACGGCTTCCGGTCCTCCTCGGCGGCGACGACTCCCTGCTCTTCCCGGCCGCCCGCGGTCTTGCCGAGGCGGGCGCGGGCAGCGTCGCGGTCATCCACCTCGATGCCCACCTCGATCTGCTCGACCGCAGCGAGCAGCAGGGCACGCACAGCCACAGCTCCGGCATGCGCCGCGCCTCGGAACTGCCGGCCGTCGACGTCTCCGCCAGCGTGCAGCTGGCGTCGCGCCACTTCAACTTTCCCTCCTCGCTCGCCTACCGCGCCGACCGCGGGCTGCGCAACATCCCCGCCGCGGAGATCCACCGGCGCGGCGCCGACCCGGTCGCCGACGACGTGATCGCGCACGTCTCCGGCGCCGACCGGGTGCTGCTCGCGTTCGACATCGACTGCATCGATCCGGCGCACGCCCCGGGCGCGGGCGCGCACGAGCCCGGCGGGCTGACGTCGTTCCAGGCCATCTCGCTCGTCCAGCGCCTCGCTCCGCACGTGGATGCGATGGTGTTGACCGAGGTCAACCCGCTCACCGACCTGCACGACCAGACCGCCAACCTCGCCGCCTACCTCGTGGCCCACTTCGTGGTGCACGGTGGCGTGACCGGCTCGAACACCGAGGAAGCCGGGGAATTCTGATATGGCAGACAAACTCGTCATCCTGCTGTACCTGGCGGTCATGATCCTCGCCGGCTACTACGGCATGCGCCGCAGCCGCACCTCAGAGGACTTCGCGATCGCGGGGCGCCGCCTCGGCCCGTTCATGTACACCTCGGCCATGAGCACGGTCGTCCTCGGTGCCGCCTCGACGGTCGGCGGGGTCAGCCTCGGTTGGCAGTACGGCGTCTCCGGCATGGCGCTGGTGCTGGCCCTGGCCCTCGGCATCGCCGCGATCGGCTTCTTCTTCGCGGGCAAGCTGTTCCGCAGCGGCGTCTACACCGTGCCGGACGCGCTCGGCCGCCGCTTCGGCGGCTCCTCCCGCGTCATGAGCTCGGCCATCGTCGTCTTCTACACCCTGATGGTCGGCGTCGGCCAGATCATCGGCATCGGCAGCGTCCTGACCGTGGTCTTCGACGTCACGCCGACCACGGCCGCGTTCATCGGCTGGGCGACGATCATGGTCTACAGCGTCGCGGGCGGCATGTGGTCGATCACGCTCACGGACGTCGTGCAGTTTCTCGTCAAGACCGTGGGCATCTTCTGTCTCCTGCTGCCCCTGGCCGTCCACGAGGCGGGCGGCTTCGGCACGATGCGCGAGGAGCTGCCGGACGACTTCTTCTCGCCCACCGGCATCGGTATCGGCACCATCGGCGCCTACTTCCTGCTGTTCTTCTTCGGGTTCATGATCGACCAGGGGAACTGGCAGCGCCTGCTGACCGCGCGCTCCGAGCGCGTGGCCCGCTGGGGCGCCGTGGCCTCCGGCGGCTACTGCGCGCTGTACGGGCTCGCCGGGGCCCTCATCGGCGCGGCCAGCCGCGCCCTGCTGCCGAACCTCGACAACCCGGACGACGCCTACGCCTCCGTCGCCTCGCTCGTGCTGCCCGTCGGCCTGTTCGGCCTCGTCATCGCCGCCGCGCTCGCCGCCTCGATGTCCACGGCCAGCGGCCTGCTGATCGGCGCCTCCACCGTGCTGACCAACGACGTGCTGCGCCCGCTTGGCGGGGCCCGCCTGGCGAGCGTGCGGGCCAACAGGATCGCCCTGTTCGCCGTCGGTCTCGTCGCCCTGGCGTTCTCCTTCGCGCTGGACTCCGTCGTCGGCGCGGTCACCGTCGCCGCCGACGTGCTGGCGGCGGCCCTGCTGGTGCCCGTGGTGGGCGCGATGTTCTGGAAGCGGTCCACGACCGCGGGCGCCGTCGCCGGGGTCCTGGCCGGGACCGCGGCCTGCGTGCTGTTCATGGTGGTGTCCGGCCTGTACGCGAACGAGCCGGTCGCCTACGGCATGCTCGCCTGCCTGGTCGCCTTCGTCGGCGTCAGCCTCGCCACCCGCCCCGACCCCGGGACGGGAGACCTCGACTTCGAGGACCTGCCCGAACTGCCCGCCGCCGGGGAGCCGGCCCCGGCGCCGGCGGCTCAGGGCGCGGCGGCGTCCCCGCGCAGCGCGTGAGCCTGGAGCGCGAGGGCCAGTTCAAGGCGGACGTAGGAGGAGTCCAGGTCCGCGTCCAGCACGTCGCCCACCACGCCGAGCCGGAAGTGCAGCGTGTGCCGGTGCACGCTCAGCTCGGCGGAGGCCCTGGCCACCGAGCCGTTGTTGTCGAGGAACGCGCGGACCGTCGCGACCAGCGGGATGCCGCGCTCGGTCTCGGCGCGCCGCAGCGGGTCGATGAGCCGCCGCACCAGGGCGTCCGGCACGGAACGTTCGGCCGAGGCGAGCAGCAGCTCGATCACCCCCAGATCGCCCACCGAGGTGACCTGGCGGCCCTCGCGCAGCCCGATGACCAGGGCCTGCCGGGCCTGGCGCAGGCCCTCGGCCAGCTCGCCCGCGCCGACCCGGCCGCTGGCGCCCACCCCGGCGGTGCGGTCCTCCAGCAGGGCGAGCACCCGTTCGGGTTCTGAGGTCAGCAGCACCGTCTCGCCGTCGGTGCCCGCGGCGGCGAGCACGGGCAGGTCCTGGTCGGCGAGCACGTCGTGCGCGTCGCCCGGCCAGCGGGCGGCGCGGGCCACCAGCACGGTGACCGCCGCGGGGTCCAGGCCCCAGGCCGACAGCAGCCGCCGCGCCGCGGCCGGGTCCGCGCCCTCGCGCAAAGCCTGGTGCACGGCGTCCGCGCTGGACCGCCTGGCCTGGGCCGTGGCGGCGCGGCGCTGCTCGAACTCGTACGTCACGAGCGAGGCAGCCGCGGCGACGACGCTGTGCTCGGGTCCTGTGAACGCGGCGCGCCGCCAGATCAGCAGCATCCCGCGGGCCGCCCCCGTGCCCAGCGCGTGCCCCACCAGGTGGCCGCGCGCATCGACGAACGAGAGCGACTGCCCCTCCCGGCTCCGCAGGCCGCCCGCCTCCGCGGCGGCCTCGGCCGCCTCGGCCGCCGCGGCCTCAGGGGCGGCGTGCAGGACCGCGCCCGAGGCGTCGACCACGGCCGCCCAGCCGCCGTACTCCCGGGCCAGCACGCGGACCGCGCCGGGCGCCGCGCCATGCGCGAGGGCCGCCTCGGTCAGGCGCCGGTGCACCAGCAGGGCACGTTCCAGCGCGGCCCGTTCCTCGCCCGCGACGCGGCTGGCCACCGCCTGGGAGATCGCCACGAACGGCGTCGCGTAGGGCACCACGAGCACCGGCAGCCCGGTCTCCTCGCCGACCGCCGCCACCTCGGGCGGCACGGTCCGGTACACCAGGTCGACGGCGATGCCGATACCGGCCGCGCCGGTGGCCGCCAGCCGCCTGGCCATCGCCGCGACCGAGGCGGGGTCCTCGTGGCCGACGCCGGTGGTCAGCACGAGCGAGCCCGCCTCGAGCCAGGGGGTCGGATCGGGCACCTCGCTGGCGTGCACCCAGGTGATCGGCCGGTCGAGCCCGGCCTCGCCCGCGACCACGGTCAGCCGGAACTCGCGGCGCGCCACCAGCTCCCGCACGCTCAGCGGCATGCCGGGGCCGCCGCCCGTCGCACGGGCGCCGCACCGGCGCCGACCGGGGTATTCACCATGACAGGCAGACTAGCCGTACCGCCCACCGGCCGAACAAAGGGCTACCAATCATGACAAGTCACCCCGCGTCGCTGGACGATCTCGACCGCAAGATCGTCGCCGCCCTCGTGGCCAACGCCCGCACCAGCTTCGCCGAGATCGGCGCGGCCATCGGGCTGTCCGCCCCGGCCGTGAAACGGCGGGTGGACCGCATGCGGGACGCCGAGGTGATCACCGGCTTCACCACGATGGTCTCGCCGACGGCACTCGGCTGGCGGACCGAGGCGTACGTGGAGGTCTACTGCCACAGCGCGACGCCCCCGCGGCGGCTGGCCGAGGTGGTCCGCGACTACCCCGAGATCACCGCCGCGATGACGGTGACCGGCGGCGCCGACGCTCTGCTGCACATCAGGGCCGAGGACATCGAGCACTTCGAGGAGGTGCTCGAACGCATCCGGGCGGAGCCGTTCATCGACAAGACGATCAGCTACATCGTGCTCTCCCACCTGCTGTCCGGCAGCCCCGAGGCCGGCGCGAGCCCGGCCACCCCCGCCGACGAAACGAACCGCCGCTGAGCGGCCCAAGGACGCAACACTGCTGCGCGTATACGCAATCGTGGTTTCTTGTCGCCCGCCTGGGGCGTTCCTACCGTGGAAGACATGCCAGTCACGCGCGTTCGGCGCCCCAGGCGCTACCTGACCTGCGAACCCCGGTTCTTCGACGTGCGGTATGCCATCAATCCCTGGATGCGCGAGGACGCGCCGGTGGACACCGCTCTGGCCCTCACCCAGTGGCACGGCCTCCTGCGGGCCTACCGCGACCACGGCCACACCGTGGAGACGGTCGCGCCGGTGCCGGGACTGCCCGACATGGTCTTCGCGGCGAACGCGGCGCTCGTTCTGGACGGCCGCGTCCTCGGCTCCCGGTTCCACGCCGTGCAGCGGCAGCCGGAGAGCGCGGCCTACGAGCTGTGGTTCAAGAACGCCGGCTTCGACGTCCACGAGCCCCAGGCCGTCTGCGAGGGCGAGGGCGACCTCGTGCCCGTCGGCGGCATGATCCTGGCCGGCACCGGCTTCCGCACGGCCATCGCCGCGCACGCGGAGGCGCAGGAGCTGTTCGGCGTGCCGACGGTCGGCCTGCGCCTGACCGACCCGCTGTTCTACCACCTGGACACGGCGCTGTTCGCGCTGGACGAGGAGAACGTCGCGTACTACCCGGAGGCGTTCTCCCCGGGCAGCCGCGCGGTGCTCCGGCGGCTGTTCCCCGACGCCGTCATCGCCACCGGGGCCGACGCCATGGCCTTCGGCCTCAACTCCGTCTCCGACGGCCGTCACGTGTTCATCGCCCCCGAGGCGTCCGGCCTGATCGCCGAGCTGGACCGCCGCGGATACGTTCCCGTCCCCGTCGACCTGTCCGAGCTGCGCAAGGCCGGCGGAGGCATCAAGTGCTGCACCCAGGAGATCAGGTCATGACCGCACCGACCGCCCAGGCCGCCACCCGTTCCTCGGCGGAGCTGATCCGCGCCGAGGACACCGCCCTCGCGCACAACTACCACCCGCTGCCGGTGGTCGTCGCCCGCGCCGAAGGAGTGTGGGTCAGCGACGTGGAGGGGCGGCGCTACCTGGACATGCTCGCCGGGTACTCCGCGCTGAACTTCGGCCACCGCCACCCGGCGCTCATCGAGGCGGCGCACCGCCAGCTCGACCAGCTCACCCTGACCTCCAGGGCCTTCCACAACGACCGGCTCGCCGGCTTCGCAGAAGGGCTCGCGGAGCTGACCGGCCTGGACATGACGCTGCCCATGAACACCGGCGCCGAGGCCGTGGAGAGCGCGGTCAAGGTCGCCCGCAAGTGGGCGTACGAGGTCAAGGGCGTGGCCCGGGACCGGGCGACGGTCGTGGTGGCCGCGGACAATTTTCACGGCCGCACCACGACGATCGTCGGCTTCTCCACCGACGAGGTCGCCCGGGAGGGCTTCGGCCCGTTCGCCCCCGGCTTCCGCGTCGTTCCCTACAACGACCTGCCGGCCCTGGAGGCGGCGGTGGACGAGACCACCGCGGCCGTGCTGATCGAGCCCATCCAGGGCGAGGCGGGCGTTGTGATCCCGGACGACGGCTACCTCGCGGGCGTGCGGGACCTGACGCGCCGCGCGAACGCGCTGTTCATCGCCGACGAGATCCAGTCGGGCCTGGGCCGCACCGGCGCCACCCTGGCCGTCGAGCACGAGCGCGTGCTGCCGGACGTGCTGCTGCTCGGCAAGGCCCTGGGCGGCGGGATCGTGCCGGTCTCGGCCGTCGTGGCCCGCCGGGAGGTGCTCGGCGTGCTGGGCCCGGGGCAGCACGGCTCCACGTTCGGCGGCAATCCCCTGGCCGCGGCCGTCGGCTCCGCCGTGCTCGACCTGCTGCGCACCGGCGAGTACCAGCGGCGGGCCGCGGAGCTGGGCGAGGTGCTCGACGCGGGCCTTGCCGCCCTGGCGGGCCGCGGGGTCGTCGGCCACCGCAGCCGCGGCCTGTGGGCCGGTGTCGACATCGACCCGGCGATCGGCACCGGGCGGGAGATCAGCGAGCGGCTGATGGCCGAGGGAGTGCTGGTGAAGGACACCCACGGCTCGACGATCCGCCTCGCCCCGCCGCTGACGATCACCCGGGAGGAGCTGACTTGGGCACTGGCCCGCCTGGCGGCGGTCCTCTCCGCCTGACCGCGGGCGGGCGGGCGGGCGGTGCGGCTGCGCGAAGCGGATGCAGCCGTTCGAGTGCGGTTCCGGCGGGCCGGCGCACCCGCGCCACGGCGGCCGGGTGGGGGAAACCGAACCCCGGATCTCCGTGGTCGCACGGTGGATCTCCCCACCCGCGCTGCGCAGGCTGGACGCATGACCGAGAGCCGCACCGCCACCGCCCGCGCTTTGACCGTCCTGCGCCGACCGTTCCTCGCCGAGACCTGGAAGCGCGTCGCCTACCTGCTGCTCGCCTTGCCCGTGGGCGCGCTGTGCGTGCCGTTGGCCCTGGCCGGGGGGCCGGCCGGCCGGGTGCAACGGGGCCTGGCCCGAGTGCTGCTCGGCGTCGAGGTCGCCGCGCCCGAGCGCGCCGGGAGGGTGCGAGGGCTGGCGCACGCGGTGCTGTCGCTGCCGCTTAACCTGGTCGCCGCGCTGGTCACCGTCTACGGCTGGTGGCTGGTGCCGATGAACCTGGGCTATCCGCTGCGGCCGGACGCCCACCCGGAGACGGACTGGGGCGGGCCGACGCTCGTCGGCGCCTGGCTGACGCATGCCATTCCCGGTGGGGTGACGTTCCTGCTCGTGATGCCCTGGATAGGCCGGGGGCTGACCACCTCCCAGAGCCGGCTCCTCACCGCGCTGCTGGGCACGGGCCATGCCCCGGGCCCGACCCTCGTCAGGGCGTTGCTGACCGTCGCGATCGGCGGCGCACTGGCGTGGCCCGTCGTGAACCAACTGTGAGGCCGACGCCCTCGTCGGCGCCGGAACGTGTGCGGCCGGCGGCCCGTGGACGACGATCCCGAGTGGGGGACTCATGAACCAGCGGCGAGTGAACCAGTACCGGACCGGGGACCGGCTTCGCCCGGGCCGCCCGCGCCTGGCCTCGCCCTTCGCGCCACGGGCACTCGCCGCCGTGCTGTGTGCCGTGTGCGCGCTGCCCCTCGCGCTCCTGGGGCTGGTGCTGGTGCTCGCCGGACTTCTCGTTGCGGGGGTGCTGTCCTGGACGACCTTCGGCCTGTGGCTGATGGCGCTCACCGTCCGTGGTGCGCTCGCCCTGGGCGACGTCCAGCGGGCCCTGACCGGGGCACTCCTCGGTCAACGGATCGACCGTCCGGCCGACATCCCGGAGGGGAACGAGCCGTCGTGGCGGGGCGCCCTGGGGTGGCGGAGGGCGCGGCTGACCCAGCGGGACGGCTGGCGTGCCGTGGGATACGCGCTCACCGCGCCGTTCGCCGCGCTGCTTCCGGTGTGTGCGGTGCTGGTCGGATACGTGTACGGGCTCCTGCTGTTCGCCCACCCGGTGGTCCGGCACTGGAACAACCACACGGTCCGCCGCTCCGACGGGAGCATCGACCACGTCGCGCTCGAGGTGGCGGGGGTACAACTCGACACCTGGCCCCGCTGGCTGGTGCCCATGGCGGTAGGGGCCCTGCTGCTGCTGGCGGCGCCATGGCTGTTGCGGGTCGCCACCACTTCACACGTGCTGCTGCAGCGAGCGCTCCTCGGCCCCGGCGTCACCGACGACCGCGACCGCCGCATCAGGACGCTGGAGGAGACCCGCGCCCAGGCGGTCGACGACGCCGCGGCCACCCTGCGCCGCATCGAACGCGACCTGCACGACGGCACGCAGGCCCGGCTGGTTGGACTCGGGGTGCACCTCGCCACGATCCAGGAGCTGATCGAGGCCGGCGCGGACCCGGAACAGGTCCTGGCCGTGATCGAGACGGCCAGGAGCAACGCCTCGGCGGCCGTGTCCGATCTACGGGGCCTGGTCAGAGGCATCCACCCACCCGTTCTTGATCAGGGCCTGGCCACCGCGCTCGCCACGCTCGTCACCGACGGGCCCCTGCCCACCGACCTGACGACCGCCCTGCCGTTCCGGCCGGCCCCCGCCGTCGAGTCCATCGCCTACTTCTGCGCCGCCGAACTGCTCGCCAACGCGGCCAAGCACAGCCGCGCCACCCGCGTCCTGGTGGACGTCCGGGTGCGGGGCGACACCCTGGTGCTGACCGTGTGGGACGACGGGGCCGGCGGGGCGCTGCCCGGAGCGGGCAGCGGGCTCACCGGACTGCTGGCCCGGGTCCGTACGGTGGACGGCACACTCGCCTGTACCAGCCCGGCCGGTGGGCCGACCACTGTCACCGTCGAACTGCCCGCCCGTCGGCAGGCGGACTGAGCGGGCCTGGGCCGGCAGGCCGGAAGACCACCGCATCAGCGAACGGAAGCACATGCGCATCGTCATCGCCGAGGACTCCGCCATCCTGCGGGAGGGCCTCGTCCAGCTCCTGGGCCTGCGGGGCATCGAAGTCGCAGCCGCCGTCGGGGACGCGGAGGCGTTGCTCGCCGCCGTCGCGGAACACCGGCCGGATGCCGCCGTCATCGACATCCGGCTGCCGCCCGGCCACTCGGACGAGGGACTGCGGGCGGCCGTCGCCATCCGCAGGGACCACCCGGGCACCGGGACGCTGATCTTCTCCCAGTACGTCGAGACGAGGTACGCCGCCGAACTGATCGGCGACGGCGCGGCGGGGGTCGGCTACCTGTTGAAGGAGCGGGTGATGGACATCGCCGAGTTCACCGACTCCCTGCGCCGGGTGGCGGCAGGCGGCACCGCCCTCGACCCCGACGTCGTGGGCCGCCTCTTCGGCGCGGTCCGGCGTGGCGACGCGCTCGACGCGCTGACGCCGCGCGAGCGCGAGGTGCTGGCGCTGATGGCGGAGGGGAGGACGAACCATTCCATTGCCGCGTCGTTCGTCGTCTCGGAACGCGCGGTCGAGAAGCACGTCGCCCACATCTTCCTCAAGCTGGGGCTGCCCCCCACCGAGCCGGGCCACCGCCGGGTCCTTGCGGTGCTGCGCTTTCTCGAACACACGTCGTGACACGACCCGTCATGACGTGAACGGGTCCGTGGCCGCTCCCGGCCGGGGCCGCGTCGTCCGCGGCCTCAGCCTGCCAGCTCCCGCACCGCGCGGATCAGGCGGTGCACGTGCTCGGCCGGGGTCCCGGCGCCGAAGCTGGCCCGGATCGCCTGCACGGGCCCTTCGCAGTCGCCGTCCGCGTCCGCCTCGCCCAGCAGCCGGCGCACCAGCGGCTGCGCGCAGAACAGTCCCGAGCGCACCCCGATCCCGTAGCGCTCCGACAGCTCCCGCGCGAACTCCGCGCTGTCCCGGCCCGCCACCGTGAACGACACCACCGCGATCCGCGGCGCGTCCTGGCCGAACAGCGACAGCTCCCGGACCGCGGGCACCGCCGCGAGACCGTCCCGCAGCACCCCGAGCAGCCGCTCCTCGTGCTCGGCCAGCGCCCCGTACCCGGCCGCCGACAGTGCCCGGCAGGCGGCCGCGATGGCGTAGGCCCCGATCACGTTCGGCGAACCCGCCTCGTGCCTGGCCTCGCCCGCCGACCACTCCGCCGTCAGCCGGCCGTCCGCGCCGCGCGCCACCACGCGCGTCGCGCCGCCGCCCGCCAGATACGGCTCGGCCGTGTCCAGCCAGTCCGCGCGGCCGGCCAGCACACCCGAGCCGAACGGGGCGTACAGCTTGTGGCCCGAGAACGCCACCCAGTCGACGTCCAGCTCCGACACGTCCACCGCCCGGTGCGGCACCAGCTGGGCCGCGTCGAGCACGACGCGGGCGCCATGCCGGTGCGCGGCCGCGGCCAGTTCGCGCACCGGCCACAGTTCGCCGGTGACGTTGGACGCCCCGGTGACGCACAGCAGCTTCGGCGCGCCCGCGGGCGCGTCCGCGAGGGCCGCCTCCGCGGCGCGCACGGCCGCCGCGCGGGAACGGGGCGCGGGCAGGTGCGTGACGTGGTGGCGGCGCCACGGCAGCAGCGCCGCGTGGTGCTCGGTCTCGAAGACGAAGACGTGCGTGCCCGCGGGCAGCGCGGTGGCCAGCAGGTTCAGCGAGTCGGTGGTGGACCGGGTGAACACCACCCGGTCGTCCGGGCGGCAGCCGAGGAACGAGGCCACCGTCTCCCGGCTGCGTTCGAACAACTCCGTGGCGCGCTGCGAAAGATACCCGGCGCCGCGGTGCACGCTGCCGTACAGCGGCGCGAACTCCGCGACGTCCGCCCACACCGAGCGCAGGGCGGGGGCGCTGGCCGCGTAGTCGAGGGCCGCGTACTCCACTTCGCCGCCGGCGGCGAGCGGCACGCGCACCCCGTCGCTCAGTACGGGCAGCGCGGGGCCGGTGGGGGCGTGCGTGTTTCCGGGCAGCGTGCCGCAGGACAGAGTGGTCATGGCGAAAAACTCCAAGATCCGCGCTTGCCACGGACCTTGCTGTCCGCGGCCCGGTCATCACCCGGAGCACCCCACCACGGCAGGAGGGTTGCCGGACAGCGGACCGGGGTCCATCAGCGCTGTCACTCGTGACCTTGTGGGTGATTCTGCCACACACCGCCGCCTCGTCGGCCACTCGCCCGTGGGACGAGGATCACACGAAGGAAGTACGCAGTGCATGCGGGCGATTGCACCGGGTAGCACGGGCGGTGTTCATTGGCCCCGATCACGGCGCTGCCCCGCAGCGGCGCCGCCACGCAGGGCCATTGCCAAGCCGAGAGGACATCATGCGCATTCGACACGCCGCGGGCACCCTGGCCGCCGCCGCCCTCATCGCCGTCACCGGACCGGCCGTCACCGCCCAGGCACAGACCGGGGAGTTCAGGTACCACACCCTCGGCGGCAACGAGAACGTTGTCGATCTTCCCGAGCCGTACCTGTGCTACCCGCTGGCCGACCCTGAGGAGCCCGCCGTGGGCGGCTTCAACGCGACGGTGTTCACCGCCCGCCTGTACGCGGACGGCGCCTGCACCTACGAGTTGCCGCGGGACATCCAGTCCGGCGCCGGCTTCGAGAGCGAAGGGGCCGGCAGCGTGAAGTTCTTCCCGACGAGGAACGCCTGACCGCTCACGGCACGAGCACCAGGCGGACCGGCCGGTCCGCGCCGCTCGTCAGCCGTTCCACCGCGTGTGGCGCCTCGGTCAGCGGCACCAGGCCGCTGACCGAGGGCCCCAGGTCCAGGCGGCCCGTCGTGGCCAGCCGGATCAGCTCCTCGATGTGCCCTGGTCCTGAACCGTAGTGGCCGCGCACCTGGTTGCCCAGATAGCTGAACCGCGTGCCCTGCGTGATCGTCAACGGCGCGTGCGTCAGCCCCACCAGCACCAGCACACCGGCCGCGCCGAGCACCGCCGCGGCCTGCTCGCGCACCGCGGGCACGCCCGCGACGTCGAGCGCGACGTCGAGACCCGCGCCGCCCGTCGCACGCAGCACCGCCGCGGTGAAGTCGGGCGCCGCCGGGTCGAGGGCGGCGTCCGCGCCGAAGGCCAGCGCCCGTTCCCTGGCCACGGGCAGCGGGTCAACGGCGATGACCGGCACCGCGCCCGCCAGCCGCGCCAGGCGCACGGCGTGCGCCCCCAGGCCGCCCGCGCCCCAGATCCCCACCGACTGCGCAGGCCGCACCCCCGCCGTTCCCACGACGGCCGCGTAGGGCGTGGAGACCGCGTCGGGGATGATCGCCGCCTGCTCGAACGGCAGCCCATCCGGAATCGGCACCAGCGTGTCCTCGCGGGCCAGCGCGTACCGCGCCCACCCGCCGTCGTAGTCCACACCGCGAGTCAGCACCCGCGGGCACGGCCTGCGGCGCACGCACGAGGGGCACACCCCGCAGCTCTGCCCGGCCGCCAGCAGCACCCGCCGCCCGGGCGCCCAGTCGCCCACGAGCCGCGGGCCGGCCGCGTGCACCACGCCCGCCACCTCGTGCCCCAGCGTCACCTTCTCGCCCGCCAGGTACAGCGGCCGCAGCGAGCCGTCGATCAGGTGCGCGTCCGAGAGACACACCCCCGCCGCCCGCACCTCGATCAGCACCTCGCCCGGTCCCGGCTCCGGCACCGGAACCTCCTCGACGGCGAACCGTCCCGCCGCCACGTCAAGCCGTCCCGCAGGCATCGTCTCCACCGGCCGACCGTAGCCCCGCCTCGCCGCGCGCGCCAGACCGCGCGAGACCGCGCGAGACCGCGGGAGGGCACGCCCTGTTGAGCCGCGCCCCGCCCGCCGCTAACCTCCCCGGGCACGCACCACACGACCGCACGAGGAGGCCGACGTGGACTTCGCGCACACTCCCCGGGCGCGCGGCTACCTCGAATCCGTGCGCCACTTCCTCGAATCGGAGATCCTGCCCGCCGAGGCCGCACACCGGGCGCACCTGAGCGCCGCACGCGAACGGCCGGGACCGTGGACCGTTCCGCCCGTGACCGCCGAGCTGAAGGCCGCCGCCCGCGCCGCCGGGCTGTGGAACCTCTACCTCTCCGACCCGGCGCACGGGCCCGGCCTCACCACCGCCGAATACGCCCCGCTCGCCGAGCAGATGGGCCACTCGCCGCTCGCGCCCGAGGTCTTCAACTGCAACGCCCCCGACACCGGCAACGCCGAGGTCCTGCTGCACCACGGCACCCGCGAGCAGCGCGACCGGTGGCTCGCGCCGCTGCTCGCCGGTGAGATCCGTTCCGCGTTCTGCATGACCGAGCCCGGCGTCGCCTCCTCCGACGCCACCACCATGGCCGCCACCGCCGTCGTCCAGGGCGACGAGGTCGTCCTCAACGGCCGCAAGTGGTGGAGCACCGGCCTCGGCCACCCCGACTGCCGGTTCCTCGTCTTCATGGGTCTCACCGACCCCGCCGCCGAGCGCCACCGGCGGCACTCCATGGTGCTCGTCCCCACCGGCACCCCGGGCGTCCGCATCGAACGGATGCTGCCCGTGCTCGGCCACTACGACGAGCCCTACGGCCACGGCGAGGTCACCTTCACCGATGTGCGTCTGCCCCGCGACGCGGTCATCGGCGGCCCGGGCCACGGCTTCGCCATCGCCCAGTCCCGGCTCGGCCCCGGCCGCATCCACCACTGCATGCGCCTGATCGGCCTCGCGGAACGCGCCCTGCACCTCGCCTGCCGCCGCGCCACGGCCCGAACCGCCTTCGGCCGGCCGCTGGCCGACCTCGGCGGCAACCGCGAACGCATCGCCCGCGCCCGCATCGCCATCGACCAGGCGCGGCTGCACGTGCTGCACGCCGCCTGGCTGCTCGACACCCGGGGGCCCGCCGCGGCCCGCGGTCCGCTGTCCCAGGTCAAGGCGGCCGTGCCCGCCATGGCCTGTGACGTCGTCGACATGGCCGTCCAACTGCACGGCGCCGCCGGCCTCTCCGACGACACCCCGCTCGCCGCCGCCTACGCCACCGCCCGCGCGCTGCGCCTGGCCGACGGACCCGACGAAGTGCACCTCGCCCTCGTCGCCCGCCTCGAACTCGCCGCGCAGCAGGAGCAGCAGCAGGAGCAGGAGCAGTTGTGAACGCCGTCCGCGCCGAGGACGCCTTCGACGTCGCCCGCGTCGACACCTGGCTCAAACGGCAGCTTCCGCACCTGACCGGCACCCCCGAGGTCTCCCAGTTCACCGGCGGCGCCTCCAACCTCACCTACCTGCTGCGCTACCCCGGCGCCGAACTCGTCCTGCGCCGCCCGCCCGCAGGACACAAGGCCGCGTCCGCCCACGACATGGTTCGCGAACACCACGTGCTCCGGGCGCTCGCGCCCGCGTTCCCCCTGGTGCCCGCCGTCCGCGCGCTGTGCCGGGACCCCGCCGTCATCGGCTGCGACTTCCTGGTGATGGACCGCGTGCCCGGCGTCGTCCTGCGCCGCGACCCGCCCCCGGGACTCGCCCTGGACACCGCCCGCGCCACAGCCCTCTCGGAGACCTACGTCGACACCCTCGTCGAGCTGCACCGCGTCGACCCCACGACTCCCGGCCTGGCGGAACTCGGCCGCGGCGAAGGCTACGTGCGGCGCCAGGTCGAGGGCTGGACCCGCCGCTACGAACGGGCCCGCACGCCAGGCTCGCCCGACTTCGCCGCCGTCACCTCCTGGCTCGCCGCCCACCGGCCGGCCGACACCGGGGCCCGCGTCATCCACAACGACTGGCGGCTGGACAACCTCGTCCTGAACGCCGACGACCTGCGCGTGCGCGGTGTCCTCGACTGGGAGATGGCCACCATCGGCGACCCCCTGATGGACCTCGGCAGCGCCCTCGCCTACTGGACCGAGGCCGGCGACGGCCCCGCCGCCCTCGCCGCCCGCCGCCAGCCGAGCCACCTGCCCGGCATGTACACCCGCGCCCAGATCGTGGCCCGCTACTGCGCACGCACCGGCCTGCACGCGGACCACTGGCCGTTCTACGAGACCTTCGGCCGGTTCCGGCTCGCGGCCATCGCCCAGCAGATCACCTACCGTTACCACCACGGCCAGACCCACAACCCGGCGTTCCGCGACCTGCCCGCCGTCGTGGCGGACCTGCACCGCCGCTGCACGGCCGCCGTCCGCGCCGCCTGACCCGGGCGCCCGGGTCACCGTGCGCCGCAGGCCAGTTCGCCCACGGACCGGCCCGAGAAGAAGTCGTCGAGCAGCCCGACGAACTGCCTGGGCCGCTCAAGCCACATCAGGTGGCCCGCGTCCGGCACCGTCACGAAGGCCGCCCCGGGGATCATCGCCGCCACCCGCCGGCCCGTCTCCGGCGGCGTGCACAGGTCCAGCTCACCGGCGAGCACCAGCGTCGGCACGTCGTGCCCCCCGGACCGCAGCCGCGGATGGGCGAGGACCCGCGCCGAGTTTTCCGCGTACCGGACGGCCGCCTCCGGCGTCATCCCGGCGAACTGGGCGCGCAGCAGCCGCGTCAGTGCCTCGTTCCGCCCGTCCGCGGCCCCGGCCCGCGTCCGCGGCGCCAGCAGCGACAGCATCACCTCCGTGAACTCCACGGTCCGGCCGGCCGCGAGCAACTCCACCGTCCGCTCGTGCGTGGCCCTGGTGTGCGCGGGAACGCCGTCGAACGCGCCGCTGAGGACCATGCGCGCGATCCGGTCCTGGCAGCGCTGCGCCAGGCAGTAGGCCACCAGCGATCCGTAGGACGCCCCCACCAGGTTGACCCGCGGCCGGCCGAGCCCGGTGAGCAGGTGCTCAAGCGCGGCGGCCAGGAAGTCGTAGCCGTAACGGGCCGGCAGGTCGTCCGCGTCGCCCCAGCCCGGCAGGTCGACGGTGACCAGGTCGGCCATCGCGCCGAAGTACGGCTGGTGCTGCCGCCAGGAGTCCTTGTCCTGGAACGCCCCGCCCAGGATCAGCACCGGGTCGAGGCGCGGGCGGTGCGCCGCCACCACCCGGCAGCTGTAACGGAACCCCTCGTAAGCGAAGTCCCGCACCTCTCCGGTGTCATGCCCGGACACCCGTATGCTCCTTCCGCGCGGCGCGGCCGACCCTGGGCACGGTGCGCCGGGCGAGGTCGGTGAGTCCGGAGGCGTTCATGATCTCCAGGGCCGGCAGGTCGCAGCCCAGGCGCCGCCGCGCCGCGACCACCAGCTCCGCGGCCATCAGCGAGTCCATGCCCAGCCGGTCGAGGCGGCGGGCCCGGTCGATGCGGTCCGGCTCGGTGTGCAGCACTCTGGCCAGCTCCTCCGCGAGTACGTCGGCGACCACGCCCGTGGCCTCCTCATCCGACAGGCCGGAAAGGCGTCTGCCCAGCTCCTCGGGGCCCCCGTCGCGCGGCCGGCCGCCGCCCTCGGAGAGGACGGCCGCGAAGCGCGGACCGTTCACCCCCGGCATCACCTCGCGCAGCCGGTCCCAGTCGAAGTGCCCGACGGTGCCCACGCCGACGCCCGCCGCCTCGAAGGCCAGGCTCGCGGCGTGCGCCTCCGCCGGCGTCATCGGGTGCACCCCGATCCGCTCAAGACGGTTCGTCAGCAGCGGATCGCGCGCCGCGAAGCCCGTCTCGCCCAGCGTGCCGAGCGCCACGGCCAGCCCGGGAGAACCCGCCGCGCGCCGTCGGCGGACCAGCGCTTCGAGATACAGGTTCCCCGCGGCGTAGGCCGCCTGCCCCAGGTTCCCGACGCCCGCGGCGAACGAGGAGTAGGCCAGGAACAGATCCAGCGGCAGTTCGGCGGTCAGCCCGTCGAGCAGCGCGCCGCCGAGGAACTTCGGCGCCAGCACGGCCCGGATGCGCTCCGCCGACAGCTCCGCGAGCGGCGCGTCGTCGATGTGCATGGTGGCGTGCACGACGCCCCGCACCGGCCGCCCCCGCGCCGCGGCGTCCGCCACGATCCCGCGCAGCACCGCCTCGTCCGTGACGTCCGCCGCGTGCACGGACGTCCGCGCGCCGAGGTCGTGCAGGGCCGCGAGCAGCTCGGCCGCGCCCGGGGTGTCCGCGCCGCGGCGCGACAGCAGCGCCAGGTGCCCGGCCCCGCGCCCGGCGAGCCGACGCGCGGTGTCGGCGCCGAGCCCGCTGAGGCCGCCCGCCACCAGATAGGTGCCGCCCGGGTCCAGGGCGGGCGGCTCGGCGGGACGTGCCACCCGCGGCGGGCGCGTCAGGTCGATGACGACCTTCCCCAGGTGCCTGGAGTGCTGGAGCGCGGCCAGCGCCTGCCCGACGCCCGCGGCCGGCCACCGCCGGTGCGGCAGCGGCGGGTAGGTGCCCGCCGCGACCCCTTCCGCCACGGCGCGGAAGCGCTCGGCGGCCAGCTCGGGCGCGGCCGCCGCCAGCCGGGAGGCGTCCACGACGAACACGCTGATGTTGTCCCGCAGCAGCCGCATCGGCAACGGGCTGTCCGCATAGATGTCGCGCTTGCCCAGCTCGACGAACCGCCCGCCGGTGCGCAGCAGTTCGAGGCCCCGGGTAAGAGCCTCGCCGGCCAGCGAGTTGAGCACGACGTCGACGCCCCGGCCGCCGGTGCGCTCCCGCACCTCCTCGGCGAAGCGCAGGCTCCGCGAGTCCAGCACGTGCTCGACGCCGAGCAGCCGCAGCAGGCTGCGCTTCGCGGGCGTGCCCGCGGTCGCGATCACGGTGACCCCGAGCGACCGCAGCAGGTGCACGGCGGCCAGGCCCACTCCGCCGGCCCCGCCGTGCACCAAAACCGTTTCGCCCGGTACCGGACGGGCCAGCCGTTCGAGGCCGTGGTGCAGCGTGAACCACACGACGGGCAGGGTCGCGCCCGCCGCGAAGTCCATGCCGTCGGGCAGGCGCCCGGCGGAACGCGCGTCCGTGACGACCTGCGAGGCGAGCGAACCCGGCGCCAGGGCGAACACCCGATCGCCCGGCGCGAACTCCGCCACACCGGCGCCCGTTGCGCGGACCACGCCGGCGCATTCGAGCCCGAGCCGGTGCGCCACGGCCGCACCGTCCTCCGCCCCCGCTGGCAGCAGCCCGGTGGCGAGGAGCGCGTCGCGGTAGTTGAGCCCCGCGGCCCGCACCTCGATCAGCAGTTCGCCGGGCCCTGGCGTGGCGGTCGGCGCGGGCACCCAGGCCAGCCGCGGCGTCAGGCTCGCCTCGCGCAACTGGAGCCGGAACGGCGCCCGTTCCGCGCCCTCGCCCTCGCCCGTGCCGGTCGCCGCGTCCGTCGCCGCGTCCGCGTCCTCGCCCGTGCCCTCGTCCGCCGCGGCGCCCAGCGGCAGCATGCGCGGCGTGAAGCGGCCCCTGCGGGTCAGCACCACCTCGTCGCCGTCGTCCGGCGCCAGCAGCTCCCGGGCCAGCCGCCGGGCGTCGGCGGCCGGATCGGGCCCGCGGTCCAACGAGATGCGGCGCACGGCGACCCCCGGCCGCTCGTTCCCGAAGGTGCGGGCCGCGGCCCACACGGCCGCGTCCCGCACGTGCGAGACGCCCGCGGGCGCGGGCAGCGCCCCGCACGGCCGCGTGACCAGGGACAGCGCGGCACCTGGCGCCGAGACGAACGGCTCGTGCCCGGCGAGCGCGGCGAGGAACGCGGTGCGCCGCACCGCCTCGTCCAGCGCCCCCGCGGGGTCCGCCGCGGCCGGGTCGTCCGCCAGCAGGAAGATGACGTGCGGCGCGCCCCGCACACCGGAGAGCACTTCGCCCGGCAACCCGCCCGCCGCGCCCACGTCCACCATGTCCACCATGTCCACCACGTCCACCACGTCCACCACGGGCACCGGCGCCCCGGCCGCCGCGCCGAGCTCCGCGGCAAGGGCGCGCGCCGCCGCGTCCGCCGGCCGCTCCGCGGCCACGACCAGGCCCGCCCCGGCCGCCGCGGGCGGCCCGCAGTCCGCCGCGGCGGGCCCGCCCGCCCGGCGGGCGAGCAGCACGGACATCGCCGGCTCCGCGCCGTCCGCCACCGGCTCCCCGGCGCGGCACACATCCGTGAACCCGCACTCGGCGAGGAGCGTCGCCCAGCGGTCCGCGGGCAGCAGCGGCGACGCGGTGCGCAGCTCCGTGTCGGTGAACGCCCAGAAACCGTCGAGCAGTCCGAAGGCGATGGCGCCGAGGCGCGCGTCGTGGAACTCGAACGCGAGCAGCTGGCCGCCGTCCGCGAGCAGCCCCGCCACGTTCCGCAGGCAGTCCCGCAGATCGGCCGTCACGTGCAGCGCGTTCGCCGCGACCACCAGGTCGAAGCCGCCCGCGGGCAGCCCCTGCGCCACCGGGTCCCCCGCCAGGTCGAGCGTCCGGTACTCGATGAAGTCGTGCGCGGCGAAACGGGCCCTGGCCCGCGGCAGGAAGGCGGGGGAGACGTCGGTGAAGACGTAGGTGGTGCGCTCCGGCGGCAGCACCTGGAGCAGCTCCGCGGTCATCCCGCCGGTGCCGCCGCCGACCTCGAGAATGCGCAGCGGCTGGTCCGCCGGCCACGCCTCGACCGCGGCCCGCAGCAGCTCCCGCGCCGTCCTGTTGTGGAAGCGGCAGTCCGGGGTGTCGCTGTAGAACTGCTCCACCAGGTGCCGGTCGGCATCGGCGAACAGCACCTCCACCGGGTCGGCCCGGCCGCACAGCACCTCGGCGAGGTGCTCCCCGCAGTGGCAGAACAGGGCGAGCGAACCCGGCTGGTCGAGCAGCGCGGCGGACAGCACGGCCCGCACCGCACGGCCGGGCTCCGGCGGCGCGGCGACGCGCCGCGGCGGCTGTTCCCCGCCGCCGGGGGGCGGCGCCAGCAGCCCGTGTTCCGCGGCGAGGCCGAGGAGCAGCCGGCACAGGCCCGCGTACTTCGGCAGCACCCCGGCGGCCAGCAGCGCGGGCAGCCCCACCTCGTCCGCGTCCGGCAGCAGCTCGGCCAGCGCGCGGGCCGCCAGCTGCGCCTGCACCTCACGTGCGGCGCGCCGGGCGCGTTCGGGCCGCTGGGCGCGGTGGGCCGCGGTCAGGGCGGCGCGCCGCGCCGCGCTCGCTTCCAGCAGCGCGCCGGGCGCGGGCAGGGCGCACGGCGCGCCGTCCGCCGCGCGCGGGGCGGCGCGCAGCACCGTCGTCAGGCGCTGCGCCGTGCTGTCGCCGCGGGCGAACAGCCGCAGCCGGCAGCCCGTCAACTCCATGACGACGCGCCCCGTTCCGTCGGTGACGGTGAAGTCCCAGCCGACCTCGGTGCCCGTGACCTCCCGGCAGCGGGCGTGCAGCCAGCCCGCGGCGGGCACGTCGTCCCAGCTGCGGGCGCTCTCGACGGCGGCGGGCAGGAACAGGGCGTCCTGGCCCGTGAGTTCGGCCGCGAGGCAGGCGCCCGCCTGCATGACTCCGTCCAGCAGCGCCGGGTGGGCCCGGTACCCGGTGGTGTCCACCTCGCCGGCGAAGGCCGCGAGCGCCTCGCCGTCGCGCGCCCACAGGCCGGTGACGACGCGGAACGCGGGCCCGAGGCCGAGGCCGCGGCGCGCGGCCTGCTCGTACGCCTCCGCCGCGCCCGGCCAGGGCCGGAGCCGCGCCAGGACGGCATCGACGTCCAGGGGCGGCGGCACGGCGCGCAGTAGCCGGCGGGCGCGGCAGCGTGCGTGTTCGCGCCAGTCGGCGTCGGCGCCCTCGCGGGTGGCGATCCGCAGGGCCTGTCCGTCGGGTCCCGCGGAGACCTGCACCCGCGGGCCGCCCGCCGCCTCGTCGTCCCAGGGCAGCACGATGGCGCGGCTGATCGCCAGGTGCTGGACCTCCACGGGGCCTGGGGCGAGCTGCCCCGCGGCGGCGAAGGCCATCTCCAGGTAGGCCACGCCCGGCATCACGACGAGGCCGTCCACCCGGTGGTCGGCCAGCCACGGCACGCGGGCGGGCTCCACGGGGCCCGACCAGACGGCGTCCCCGGCGGGCAGCCGGGGGCCGAGCAGCGGGTGGGGGCCGCCGCCCGCCTCGCCTTCGCCTTCGCCTTCGCCGGAACGCGACCACCAGCCGGGGGCGCCGTTCCAGTGCCGTTCCCGCTGCCAGGGGTAGGCGGGCAGGTCGACGACGCGCCCGGGCTCGGGGAAGACCGCGGACCAGTCCACCGCGGCGCCCGAGGCCAGAATCCTCGCCACCGCCCGGTGCATCCGGTCCGGCCCGTCGTCCTCGCGGCGGCACGTGGGCACGATGGCCGCCGGCTCCGCCCGCAGGTTGGTCACGCGCCGCAGGTAGGGCGTCAGGACGGGGTGCGGACCGATCTCGACCAGCACGTCGCAGCCCTCGGCGAGCAGCGCCTCGGCGGCCTCGGCGAACAGCACCGGCTCGCGCACGTTGCGCCACCAGTAGTCGCCGTCGAGGTCCGTGCCGTCCAGCAGCGCCCCGGTGACGCCCGAGGCGAACGGGAGGGCGGGCCGGGCCGGGCGCAGGCGGGCGAGGGCGGCGCGCAGCGGCTCCTCGATCGGGTCCATGGACCGGCTGTGGTAGGCGTAGTCGAGGTCCAGCATGCGGAAGAACACGTCCCGGCCGTTCAGTTGACGCCCCAGCTCCGCCAGGTCCGCCGCGGGCCCGGCGAGGGTGACGTCGCGCGGGCTGTTGACGCCGGCGATCTCGACGCGGCCGCCGAACGCGGCCAGTTCCTTGTGTGCCGCCGCCTCGGGGAGCCCCACGGCGGCCATCCGGCCCGCGCCCGCCGTGGCGGCCTGCGTACGGCTGCGCGCGGCCACGACCAGCGCGGCCGCGGGCAGGTCGAGGGCACCGGCCGCCCAGGCGGCGGCGATCTCGCCGACGCTGTGCCCCAGCACCGCGGACGGCGTGATGCCGTGCGCGCGCAGCAGGCTGACCAGACCGGCCTGGACGGCGAACAGCAGCGGCTGCGCCACGGCGGCGTCCGCCAGGCCCGGGTCCGCGTGGACGCCGGAGGCCAGGGCGGTGGCCACGGACCACCCCAGGTGGCGGGCCAGCGCCTTGTCGACGTCGGCCACGGCCGCCGCGAACGTTTCTTCGCGGGCGAGGAGCCCGGCGCCCATGCCCGCCCACTGCGAGCCGTTGCCGGAGAAGACGAACGCCGTCCGGCCCCTGGCCACGGCCGTCGCCGTGGCGGCACCCGGCGCCCGGCCGCCGGCGGCCAGCGCCCGCAGGGCGTGCGCCGCCTCGGCGGGGCTGTCGGCCAGCACGACGGCGCGGTGCTCGTGGTGTGCGCGCCGCCTGGTGGCCGTCCAGGCCGCGTCGCGGAACTCGGCGTCCCCGGCCGCCGCGAGACGGTCGGCCATGCGGCCCGCGATGGCGGCCGCGGCGCGGGGCGTGCGCCCGGAAACGGTCAGCGGAACGGGCCGCGGAACGGGCCGCGGGGCCGCCGGTGTCGGCCGGGGCCGCGGCGGCGGCGGAGCGGCCAGCACGGCGTGGGCGTTCGCACCGCCGAAGCCGAAGGAGTTGACGCCGACGACCGGCCTGGCCGCCGTGGCGGGCACCGGCAGGTCGCCGAGCACGGGGGCGAGGCCCCAGGCGTCGAACGGGATGTGCGGGTTCAGCGGCTCGGCGTGCAGCGTCCGCGGAATGCGGCGGTGCCGGAGCACCAGGAGCGCCTTGAGGAGACCGGCCATCCCCGAAGCGCACTCCTGGTGGCCGAGGTTGCTCTTGACGGAGCCGATCGGCAGCGGCCCCGTGGTGCGGTGCCGGCCCAGCGCGTGGCCGATCGCGGCGCACTCGATCGGGTCACCCGAGGGCGTGCCGGTGCCGTGCGCCTCGAAGTAGACGAGGTCGTCGGGAGGCACGTCGGCCCGGGCGTAGGTCTCCCGCAGCAACGCTTCCTGGGCGGCCGAGTTGGGCACCGACAGGCCCGCGGTGCGCCCGTCGCTGTTCGCGCCGGTGGCCAGGATCAGGCCGTGGACGCGGTCACCGTCGGCCAGGGCGTCGGCGAGCCGCTTGAGCAGCACGGCGCCGCCGCCCTCGGAGCGGACGTAGCCGTCGGCGTCGGCGGCGAAGGAGCGGCAGCGCCCGGTGGGGGAGAGCATGGCGGCGGCGGAGAAGCCGACGAACGGCGCGGGGTTGAGCAGGATGCTGACCCCGCCGGCGAGCGCCGCGCGCGAACGCCCGGCCCGCAGGTGACCGCAGGCGAGGTGCAGGGCGGTGAGGGACGAGGAGCAGGCGGTGTCGACGGCGGCGCTCTCGCCGTGCCAGTCCAGGGTGTAGGAAATGCGGTTGGCCGCATTGGCCGCCGTGCCGCCTGCCATGGTCCAGGCGTTGACGCTGTCGGTGTCCGCCGCCTGGAGATCGGCGTAGTCGTGGCCGGAAATGCCGATGAACACCGCGGTGTCCGAGCCGGCCAGCGCGGCCCTGTCCTGCCCCGCGTCGTCCAATGCTTCGACCGCGAGTTCGAGAAGCAGACGCTGCTGCGGGTCGACCCGCGACGCCTCGCGGGGGGAAATGCCGAAGAATTCCGCGTCGAACTGACTTACGTCGTCGAGAAATCCGCCCGCCGCGGTGAGGCTGCGTCCCGGGCGCGGTCCGCGGGCGTCGACGAACCGCCCGGTGTCGAAGCGGTCCGGCGGTACGGTGGTGACCACGTCCCGGCCCTGCTCCAGGATGTCCCAGAGCCCGGCCAGGTCGTCGGCACCCCCGGGCATCCGGCAGGCCACGCCCACGATCGCGACGGCGTCTTCTTCATCTGCCACAGCGTCTGTCACGGGTAAGTCTCCACGCTCACGGATGTCGAACACCGGTAAAAAATGGCGGTGTGATGCGGAGTTGGTCGTCGAGGAGCCTCGCGCATCCGGAATGCCCTGAAGCATGGGTACCAGACGCACCGTGAATTCCGCCAATGGCGTTCAGCCGAGCATCATTTCTACATATGAACGGGATAGCCGTTCACTCGGGATAGTCTTTTCCGACCGGCCGGAGCACGTGGGGAGTAGTGATGCTCAGCGGTGAGAAGCCGAGGCGGGCGAGGATCGGGCGGCTGAGATCGGAGGCGTCCGCGTACACGTAGCGGTGGCCGAGCGCCGCGGCGCGGGAGGCCCGGTACGCCACCAGGGCGCGGTAGATACCGCGGCCCCGCCACTCCGGCGCGGTGCCGCCGCCCCAAAGACCGGCGAACGGCGCGCCGGCCACCAGCTCCATGCGGGCCGCGCTCACCGCCCGGCCGTCCGCCAGGGCCAGCACCGCGACGGTCCTCGTGCCGCCGGCGGCCGGTGCCCCGGCCCCGGCCCCGGCCTTGGCTCCGGCCCCGGCTCCGGCTCCGAGCTGCGCGTGCAGCCGCAGCCGCAGCCGGGGCGGCAGCGCCCCGCCGAACGCCTCGTCGTGCACGTCCGCGAGCGCGGCGATGTCCGCCTCGTCCGCTACGGCCCGCAGGCGAACACCCGCGGGCGGCTCGTCCGCGGCCGACAGGGCGGCGGTCTCCGCGACCATCAGCGTCTCCGGCGGCTCCGGCACGAAGCCCACGGCCCGCAGCCGGTCCGACAGGTCCCGCGGCCGGTCGTGCGAGTAGACCTTCCACTCGAACTCCCGGCCGAGCGCGGCGGCATACGCCGTCTGCGCGGCGATGTCCGCATCCGCCGTGGACGCGTCGAGGTCCGACCAGAGCACGCCCTCCCAGGCGCCGGCCGCCGCGTCCACGCCAACCTGCCGCACCACATTCCCGGCGTGCTCGACGCGGGCGCCGGGCGCGTCGGCCACCGCCCCGCGCCGCATCGAACGGTCGAACAGGTCGAGCACCGCGGCATGATCCATGAGCCCACCCCAGCAGGGCGCGCCGGGCCCGGCAACGGGATTACCGCCGGGCGGACCCGCTCAGCAGCCGGTGCGCGGCCCGGCGGACCCCGGCCCCGGGCGCGCCGCCACCTCGGCGCACACGGCGAGCAGGCGGTCCACGTCCGCGGCGTGCGTGGCGGCGCCGACCGAGGCACGGACGGCGCCCTGCGCGGGCACCCGCAGCCGGCGCAGGTAGCCGTCCAGGTCGGCCGGGCCCCCGCCGGACAGCGCCGCGCGAACGATCTCCCGCGTCATGCCGTTGGCCACCTCCGCGACGCCGGGGTTGCAGAAGCAGCCGGACCGCACGTCCACGCCCGCGGCGGACGCGGCGGCCAGGCAGAGGCGTTCGTCGAGGGGCGAGCCGTCCCGGCGCAGCAGATGGAACGCCACGGTCGGGCCGCGTTCCGCCGCGGAGACGGGGCCGAGCAGCCGCACCATGGGGGCGCCGCCCGGGTGCCGCAGCGCGCCGAGGCCGTCCAGCAGCCGCCGGGTGAGGGCCGCGGCGTGCCGGGCGAACGCCGCCCGCCCGACGGCCGCGTACCAGGCGACGGCGGCGGTGACGTCGGGCAGCAGCAGGAACGGCAGGGTGCCGTCCTCGAAGCGCTCGGGCGCCGGCGCGGACAGGTGCCAGTCGGCCTCGGAGGCGGAGGCGAGCACCGTGCCGCCGGAGAACCACGGGCGGCGCAGCTCGCGCAGCGCGTCGTGCCGCGCCACCAGGCAGCCCACGCCCGGGGGATAACCGGTGATCTTGTACCAGGACAGGCAGACGAAGTCGGCGGGCACGGCCGACAGGTCGAGCGGGCCGGTCGGCGCGTGCGCCGCCGCGTCGAGCAGCACGCGCCAGCCGCGGCCCTGCGCCGCCCGCACCCACGCCAGCGGATGCCGCACGCCGCTGGCGTTGGACTGTGCGGGATAGGCGAACAGGCCGGGGCCGCGCGCCGTTTCGCAGGCGTCGAGGCAGGCGGCGACGGCGTCCCAGCCCGCGGTGAGATCGTCCGCGAGCGGCACCACGCCGACGGGCACCCCGGCCCTGGCCGCGTAACGGCGCATGCCGAGCACCGAGTTGTGGTTGTCGGCCAGCAGCGCGAGCGGGCCCGGGGCATCCGCGGTGAAGAACGCCTCGGCGACCAGGCGGATCGCGGCGGTGGCGTTCGCCGTGAACACCACGGTGTAGTCGTCGGCCGAGGCCCCGCAGAACGACAGCACGGCCGCCCGCGCCGCCGCCGCCTGCGCCGTGGAGGCGCGGGAGGCGGGGCTCGCCGCGTGCGGGTTGCCGAAGACGCCGCCGGTGACGCGTTCCGCGTGCCCGCGGACCAGGGACACCGGCGGCAGCGCGGCGCCCGTGTGGTCGAGGTAGGCCCGGCCGGACGCCTCGACATAGGGGAACTCCTCGGCGCGCAGCGCGTCGACGGGACATCGGACCGTTCCGGTCATGGCCTTACCCCCGTTCACCCCGCCGGGCTGGCGGGCTCCGCCTGTCTGCGTATCCCTTCCCCGCGAACGGTGGCAAGGCGCGCGGGGCGGCGCGGGGAGTGCGCCGGGCGGCGGCGTGGCGTCAGGCGATCCGGTCCCTGATCCAGGTGCCGGCCTCCTTCAGCGAACCCGGGTCGCCCCAGGAACCGCTGTCGCAGGTGCCGGGCTCGAACACGGCGCCGGTGCGGAAGTCGTCCGAGAAGTTCCAGTTCGTCCAGCTGATGTTCTTCTCGGCCATCAGGTCGATGTACTGCTGGGCGAACGCGAAGTCGTTCGGCCCGTCGCCGGTGTACTCCTGGGTGCCGAACTCGGTGACGAAGATCGGCAGCTGGTCCGCCGCGCGGGAGAGCGTCGACAGGTACCCGTCCTGATGCGAAGCGGCGTAGAAGTGGAAGGTGTACATGATGTTGTCGGCGTTCACCGGGTTGGCCACGATCTCCGACTCGTCCGAGCCCTCCGAGACGCCGAGCGAGGACCAGCCGCGGGTGCCGACGATGACGACCGCGTCCGGATCGCCCGCGCGCACGACCGGGACGATGTCCTCGGCATAGCTCTTGATGCCCTGCCAGCTCACGCCGCTCGGCTCGTTGGCGATCTCGTACAGCAGGTTGTCCTGGTCGCCGTGCCGCGCCGTGATGTCCGTGAAGAACTGCTCGGCCAGCTCCGTATTGGCGTTCGGGTCGCCGGGCGTGAGCATGTGCCAGTCGACGATGACGTACATCCCGCGCGCCGTCGCCTGGTCGATGATGCGGCTCGCCAGCTCGGTGAAGTGCTCGGGGTCCGTCTCGTATCCCTCCTCCTGCACGTAGGTGGAGACGCGCAGCACGTCCGCGCCCCAGTCGTCGGCCAGCACGTCGAGGGAGCCGTCGGTGACGCACTGCGCGTACCACTGGGTGCCGTGGGTGCTCATGCCGCGCAGCTGTACCGGCTGTCCGTCTTCGCCGCAGAGCGTGGTGCCGCACACGTCGAGCGCGCCGTAGCTCTCGAACGGGGTGGCGGCGGGTGCGGCGCCCGCCGGGCCGGCGGGGAGCAGTGCCGCGGTGCCGGCCACCAGGCCGGCGGTCAGGGCGGGGGCGCGGAAGCGGCGGAGGATGTGGGCGAGGGCCATAGCCGTCCTCTCCAAGGTCCCCGGGGCTTCGAATGCCGTCCGGGGGTGGGGGAATGGAGCTGCGGTCGGTGCGAAAGTAAGGGCAATTCCCGGCCCGGTCAACAGGTCTGTACCAAAGGCCCGGCGGCGGCCGGTCGCTCCCTCGGACCGGCCCGCGGCGTGCGCCGGCGGAATTGCGGAGGCGTACGTTCCGCCGCGGCTTCTAGGCTGGCCCCATGTCAGGCTCTCACCTACCGCGGATTCGTTCCTTCCTGGCCGATTTCGCCCGCCGCCAGGCGGGGCGCACGATCGCGCTGCCCGGCGGCTTCGCCGTCCTCAACGACGCCCTGGGGCACTCCCACACGGACAACCAGCTGATCGTCGACGGGGCAGCCGACCCGGGCACGCTGCCCGCCACCGCCGACGCGCTTCTGGGGCACCTGCCGCACCGCCTGATCACCGTGCTCGACGAGCGGGCCGGAGCGGCCTGCGGCCCCGCCCTGCTCGCGGCCGGCTACACGAAGGCCGTTCACCTGGTCATGCTGCACACCGGGCCGGTGCCCGAGGGCGGCGCCGCCGAGGCGGTCGGCCTCGACGCGCTCCGCGCGCCGCTCGTCCGACGCTGGCGCGGATTCCTCCCGGCCGCCGACGAGGAGGCGATCCGCCAGCTCGTCGAGCGCCGCGCCGTACGCCACCGCGGCGCGGACACCGTGGAGTTCATCGCCTCCCGCGCGCCGGACGGCGAGCCCGCGTCCTGGGCCGACCTCTACCTCGACCCGGCCGCGGGCGTCGCGCAGATCGAGGACGTGCTCACCGCGGAGGAACACCTGGGGAAGGGACACGGCCGCGCCGTGCTGACCACGGCGCTGCGCCGGGCCGCGGACGCCGGCTGCGGCACGCGGTTCCTGCTGGCCGACGAGGCGGACTGGCCGCGCGACTGGTACGAGCGCCTCGGGTTCACGACGATCGGCCGCACGTTCGCCTTCGAACGCGGCTGACCGCACGCCGCGCTTTACGCCGCCTCGGGCAGGAGGGTGCCGCACCGGCCGCAGTAGCGGGCGTCCCGCTCGCCGGCCAGCCGCCCGCACTCCGTGCAGACCCGGTGGAGCAGGCAGGCCGCCTCGCCGCCCTCCTGCTCCGCCGCGGTGCCCCGGACGGCGAGCGCGGGGCGGCGCCGGTGGACCGTGAGGTGCACCAGCCCGGCGGGCCCTGCGGACAGGGCGCGGCGGCTGCCGCGCGGCAGCCAGGTGATGGTGCCGGGCACGAGGTCGAGGTCCCCGGCGTCCGTCTCCAGGTGCCCGGCCCCCTCGATCACGAACAGCAGGACGTCCAGGTCCCGTTCGATGTGTCCGGCGATGCCGGCGAGCGGGGCGAGACGCACCACGTTGGCGTCGAGCTGGCGGTCGGCGGGGCCGAGGCGCCACAGCGCGCCGTCCTGGTCCACAGGGGCCTCGCGCAGCAGCTCCGCCACCCGGGCGAGTACATCGGGTGTCTGCATCGGCGCCACGTCGTTCTCCTCAAGCGCTGTCGTCACGTTCTCGGCCAGCATGTCACGCGGCCCGGGGCCCGTGGTCCTCGTCAGCACCGCGTTCCGCGTCGGCGGGTCCGCCGGTCCACCGGTGCCACCAGTGGTGGCGGCGGGGGTGCAGGGCCCGGCCGAGCCGGCGGCCCGCGAGCGCGTAGCCGAGCAGGGCCCCCGTCACGTTGAGGAAGACGTCGTCGATGTCGAACGCGCGGCCCGCCACGATCCAGCCCTGCGCGATCTCCACCATGATCATCACCAGTGCGGTGAACGCCATCACCCGCACGAGGCCGCGGACGCGCGGGAAGAGCATCGGCAGCAGCACGCCCAACGGCACCCCGAGCAGCACGTTGCCACCGATCTGCCGGACCGTGTCCTGCCAGTCGGGCTGGTCGAGGTAGGTACGGATCGAGTGCCCGGGCCGCAGGTTGGTGTGCACCAGTTCCGTGGAGCCGGGCGAGGGCACCAGGGTGACCCGGGCCAGCGCGACCGCGAACGCCACCATGCAGACCATGGCCACCGCGAGCACCACGCCCCGCGCCAGCACCGCGCCCTTCGTGTGCCGTTGCAGCACGGGAGTCCGGGCGCCGGACGCCGGCCGGCGCACCGCTCGGAACAGCGCCATTCTCGCCACTTTCGTCACCGCCCTCGCTCGGCAACCGTTTCCAGCCGCCTACCCCGGGCCCGGCGCGGCACGCCCGCGCCCCCCTCCCTGCCACGCGGGGGCGGTCACCTGGGGCGGGCGGCCCACCGGACGGTGCCGCTGGTCATGGTGAACGTCTCGCCGGTGGTGAACTCCAGTCGTTTGGTGCCGCGGTGCATCGTGGTGAGGTCGCGGACGGTGAAGTCCTGTCCGCCGATCGCCAGTCGGTCGCCGCGGCGCACGGTCTGCGCGGTGACTTCCACGGAGGTCATGACCTGGCCGGCCCGGGCCAGGGGCCTGCGGGTCATGGTGCGGTCCTTTCGGTCCGGGCGGTGTCGGTCAGCGGTGGCGCGGGCGGCTCGCGCAGCGGCTCCGCAGGGGGGACCCAGGCGCGGGCGGTGTAGACCAGGGCATCGCAGTGAGGGCAGTACGCGCCGTCCGTGCGGCGGTCGAGGACGCCGGGGTGGTGGCAGGCCGATGCGGGCACGAACGCTCACTCCTGCGAGCCGATGACGAGGAGCAGGTTCGCCGCGATCGGCGATTCGCCCGCGCGGCGCAGCGTGGTCACCGGGCCTGTTCCAGTGCCTCGCGCAGGGCGTCGGGGTCGGTCAGGCACGTGGCGGTCGGCGGGATCAGCCACCGGAGCGATTCGCCGTCCGCCCATGGCCGCCGATGCCCTCGGCGGGCGGGACCAGCGCGGCCAGACCCGCCCCGATGACCAGCATTCCACCGGCCCGCGGCCACCCGTCGGCCGAGCCGACGGGTACCAGCCACGTCATCGTGCGCAGCGCTTGATCCTCGATCACCGGCCCGGACCGCTCGCGTAGTACGCCCACCACACGGGTACCGGCGAGCGAGGTGACGCGAACCGCGTCCCACCACCGGCCGGACGGCAACACCGCCGCACCACCGGACGGCAACCACTCGGGCAGGGTCTCGGAGGCAGCTCTCGACATGTTCGCTCCTGTGACAGATCATGTGCTGACCGTCACAGCGTGGCGTGTGCAACAGTCCGTGGTGTTCCCGTAACTGGGAACAACAGGGGGTGTTGCCTCGTAGCGCGTCTACAAGCCGACCCAGGCCGCCAGCGATGCGAGGGTGCCCGGGACCGCGCGCGACCGACGGACCAACACGCCGACCGTCTCCCGCATCAGCGGGTGATACCGAGCCTGCTGTGGCGCCGCCTCGCGCGCCCGGAACAACTCCTTCTGCGCCGCCTCCGACCGGCCCATCCGCGAGTAGGCCCGCGCCAGCTCCATGTGATAGCGGCCGACCCGCATCCGCGGGTGATCCGCCGGGAACCGCACCTTCCGCGCGGACTTCATCGCCTCGCCGAGCTGCCCCAGCTCGACCGCGGTCGCGACATCGAAGTGGGCGACACTGGTCAGCCCGAACGACGCCCAGTACACCAGGGGCACATCCCTGCCGATGCGGTCGGCGACGGCACGGGCCTCCGCCATCCGTTCCTTGACGTCCTCGGCGTTCTTCGCCTGCGCCGTGGCGATGGCTCCCGCGAGGTGGAGACTCCCGGATACCGCGAGCGCAGGCACGGAACGGGGTGCGTCGTGCTGCGCCACCAACTGGTGGGCGCGGTCGAGGACGCTGAGCGCCATCGGGTTGTCGCCACGGCGCAACAGCATGCTCGATCGGCGCTGGAGCCGTAGCGCGAGGAGCAGCGGGTCCTGGGCCTGCTCGCCCATGAAGCCCATGCGTTCCAGTGCGATGGCGGCGAGGTGGTGGAACCCCAGCCGGTAGGCGAATTCGTAGGCCACCCAGTAGCACCATGCGAGTTGCGCAGCGGCTCGGCGGCGCTCGGCTCCTTCCGGCAGACCGCTGATGATCGTAGTCAGCTCGGACAGCAGCGCCGGCAGCCGGTCACCGGTCCTGGTGTACTCAGTCGCGCAGGCCGCTTTGCACAGCTCGTCGACATCGGCCGACACCTGCTGGAGCGGCCTGGGCCGGATGCCCGGATCGGGTCCGAGGTCGTACATGTCGAGGGCGTAAGTCAGCGACGCGATCATGCGGTCGAGCTGGTCCTGCCGCATCTCTTCGAGGTACGGCTGGCCGTTGAGCACGGCAACATCGACTTCGAGCGCGCGGGCGACGGCCGCGACGACGGCGGGGGAGGCGGGCGACAGCCCTGCCTCGATCTTCGCAATGGTGCCCCGGGAGACGAACGCGCGCTGCGCCAAGCCCGCTTGGGTGAGGTGACGCAGCTTCCTGTAGTCGGCGATCCGTGCGCCGGTGTGGTCGTCAGCGGGATGTCGCATGCTGAACTCCGTTCTGAACTCAGGCACTCAGGACGGTACCTCCCGTAAGTACACGGGTGAACAGCGAACAGCCCCGCCATAACCGGCGGGGCTGTTGTGCTGCGGCCGTTCTGTCGGCCGTTCTGTCGGCCGTTCTGCGGGCGGCGTGGGTGTCGTCAGTGGGTGGGCGTCAGTACGACCTCCGCCCTGCCGGTGACCGGCGGGGTGCCGACATCGGAGCCGGGGTCGGTGTAGGAGGCGTTGAACACGCCGGCGAGATTGTCCTCGCCCTCGTGGCCCTCCGGGTGCGACGTCTGGATCGTTCCGGAGCAGCCGGTGGCGGAGGACTGCGGGTGGCCGTGGGTGTCGTGGCCGAGGATGTACGACACGGTGACCTGGGCGCAGTCGACCGGCTGGTCGTCCGTCACCTCCACCTCGAACGCGACCTCGTCGCCGAAGGCGAACTCGTCCCCGTCCTGCGGGGTCACGAAGGTGACGACCGGCCGGTCGTTGCCGACCGAGATCTCCACCTCGGCCGACGCGGAACGCCCGCGGTGGCGCCCGCCGTGGTCGGTCACCTGGAGGCTGGCCTGGAAGAGGTCGTTCTCCTCGTAGGTGTGCTGCGGGTTCGGCTCGCGGGAGTCGACCCGCCCGTCCGAGTCGAAGTCCCAGGCGTAGCTCAGGCGGTCGCCCTCGGCGTCCGTCGTGCCCTCACTGGAGAACGACACGGTCAGCGGCGCGTCCCCGGACGTCACGTCGGCGCTCGCCACCGGCACCGGCGAATGGTTGCCGCCGGACCCGATGTGGTCGATGCGGGCCAGCTGCGCCGCGTCGTTCTCCGCGAAGTAGCCCTCGCCGTACTCCAGGACGTACAGCGCGCCGTCGGGGCCGAACTCCATGTCGATGACGCCCCAGAACTCGATGCCGGGTACCACATCCTCCATGTCCGTCAGCTCGCCCGACTCGTCGAAGTGGAAGCCCTTGATGTAGTGGCGCGTCCACTCGTAGAACAGCGGGACGCCGTCGTACTCACGCGGCCAGGCGACCGGGTGCCGGCCGATCGCCGTCCACGGGTTGTAGTCGTACGCGGGGCCGGCCATGGGCGCCACGCCGCCCTCGCCCAGCTCGGGGAACTCCTCGGACGGTGAGCCCGGGTACCAGACGTCGGGCTGTTCGACCGGCGGCAGTTCGGTGAGGCCGGTGTTGTGCGGCGACTCGTTGACCGGCGCGGCGCAGTCGAACGCCTCGCCCGACGTCTCGGTGGCGAAGTCGTAGTCCATGTACGGCAGGTCGGGCGTCACGCAGTAGGGCCAGCCGTGGTTGCCCGCGTCCCTGGCCACGAACCACTTGCCGTGCCCCTGAGGACCGCGCTCCGGGTCGGGTTCGCCCGCGTCCGGCGAGTAGTCGCCGACGAACAGGTCGCCGGTCTGCCGGTCGATCTCGATGCGGAACGGGTTGCGCAGGCCCATGAGGTAGATCTCCGGGCGGGTCTGCGGGGTGCCGGGGGCGAACAGGTTGCCCCGCGGAATGGTGTACGAGCCGTCCCGGCCCACCCGGATGCGCAGCACCTTCCCGCGCAGGTCGTCGGTGTTGGCCGCGGTGCGCTGCGCGTCGAAGGCGGGGTTGCGCCCCTCGCGCTCGTCGATGGGCGTGTAGCCGCCCGACTCGAACGGGTTGGTGTCGTCGCCCGTGGCCAGGTACAGGTCGCCCCTGCCGTCGAACGCGATGTCGCCGCCGACATGGCAGCACACGCCGCGGTCCGCGTCGACGTCCAGGATCTGCTGCTCGGAGTCCAGGTCGATGGTGTCCCCGTTCAGCTGGAAACGGGACAGCCGGGTCACGCCCTCGAACGGCTCGAAGTCCGCCGGCTCCCCGGTGGTGGGCGCGTCGCCCTCATTGACGTCCGGGGTGTCCGGGTTGTCCACGGGGGTGTCGAGAACGGGCGCGTAGTACAGGTAGACCCAGCGGTTGGTGAGGCCGTTGAACCCGGGGTCCACGGCGATGCTCTGGAGGCCCTCCTCGTCGTGCTCGTACACGTCGAGCCGGGCGGCGAGCGTATTGAGGCCGCTGTCGGGGTCGTTGAGCCAGACCTCGCCGTTCCTGGTGGTGTGCAGGACCCGGGAGTCCGGCAGGACGGCCAGGTCGATCGGCTCGCCGGGCGTGTCGTTGAGGGTGACCTTCTGGAACGCTTCGTCGGCGGGGGCGGTTTCGTCCGGCGGATGGTTCTCGTGGGCCGCCGCGGGGACGGGGGCGGTCAGCAGCCCCGCGGCCATGAGCGCCGCGGTGGCAAGGATGGGCAGGTTGCGCATGACGACCTTTCGTGGCGTTCCGGCCGGGGCGGGCAGCGCCGGGCAGGAACCGGTCGGGTTCTTCTGGGTGTTCGTAAGCGAGAACGGCGCGGCGGCCGGACCTCAGCAGCGCCCGTGACGGAGGTAGGCGTAGCCGACCTCGGCGGTCTGCTGGGGCGTCACGTCCGGGGTGTCGTTCTCCACGATGTACTCCTTGACCGGATGGGCCCGGAAGATTCGCTCGAAGTCGATCATCCCGGTCCCCACGTCGACGGTGTCCCCGGTGTCCGGGTCGCGGTCCTTGACGTGGTACTGGAGCACACGCTGCGGCGCGGACCTGATGACGTCGATGGTGAAGCGCTCCGGGTCGCGGACTCCGTCGCCGCTCTCGATGCCGCCGGTGACGGCCCAGTGGATGTCGATCTCCAGGTGCACCAGACGCGGGTCGAGCTCCGAGGTCAGCACGTCCCAGGGCGTCACGCCGCCGCCGAGGTCGCGGGTGAACTCGTGGGCGTGGTTGTGGTACCCGTAACGCACGCCGTGGCGCCGCGCCCTGGCCGCCTCGTGGTTCATCTGCTCGGCGAAGCGCTTCCAGTCGTCCAGGACCTCGGAGTCCAGGTACGGCACGTTCATGTACGACTGCCCCAGCGTCCTGGCGTCGCGCAGCTTGGTCTCCAGGGCCTGCTCGTCGGCGCTGATGTCGTTGTGGCTCGACGTGGCCCGGACGCCTATGTCCTCGTAGAAGGCGAGCAGTTCCTCCGCGGTGCGGCCGAAGAGGCCCAGGGCCTGCTCGACCCGGGGGTACCCGATGCGGGCCACCGCGCGCAGGGTCTCGTCGAAGCCGCGCTCGCCGTTCAGGTCGTCGCGCATCGAGTAGATCTGAAGACTGATGCGCCCCGGGGGCACGAGCGGGCGCCCGCGCCGGTGCGTGTGGGCGTGCGCGCCCGGCGCGGTGGCCACTCCCGCGGCGAGCGCGCCGGCGCCCACCGCGCCCGCGAAGGCGCCCCTGAGCATGGCGCGTCTGCCGGGGCCGCGCTGGGCACGCGCGGCGCTCAGCGCCTGGTCATCCGGAAATCCGTAACACATGGCGGCTCCTGTTGGGGAAGGTCGGTACTACGGCGGGCCCCGCCGCGGGCTCGCGGAACGGGGCGCGGGGCCGGTGGGGCGTGGACCGGGGCGAGTACGGCGGGCCGGGGATCGTGGGCCGGGGATCGTGGGGCGGGGGCACGCGCCGGAGGACGCTCGGGCGTGCGCTCATCGAGGGTCGCGTGCCGGGGTGTTCGTCGATTCCTGCGGGCCGGACGTCTCCGGCGCGCCTGCCATGGCCGACAACGTAGGAACGACTTTCCTCATAGTCAAGAGAAAGTTCCGCACTTTTGCGCGAAACCCTGTCCAAGAGCGGTACAAAGCCCCGGAAGCCCGCCGGCGCACGCCCCGCGTTCCGGCTGCGTAGGGTCGGGCCATGCCCACAGCCATCACCAGGGGCGGCGTCACGCTCCACCACCAGACCCGAGGTCGCGGCGAGCCGCTTCTGCTGCTGCCCGGTCAGTCCAACAGCCACCACTGGTGGGACGGCGTCCGGGAGGACTTCGAGGAGGCCGGCTACCGCACCACGACGTTCGACTACCGCGGCACCGGCGCGAGCGACAAGCCCGACCTGCCCTACAGCACCCGCGAGTTCGCGGCCGACGCCGTCGCCGTGCTCGACGCGCTCGGCGTGCGGCGCGCCCACGTCTACGGCACGTCCATGGGCGGCCGGGTCGCCCAGTGGCTCGCGGCCGACCACCAGGACCGGGTCGCCGCGCTCGTCCTCGGCTGCACCTCGCCCGGCGGCGAGCACGGCGTGGAACGCGGCTACGACGTCAGGAAGGCGCTGTCGCAGCCGGACCGCAAGGCGGCGGGCCGCACCCTGCTCGAACTCATGTACACGCCTGCGTGGTTGGCCACCCACCGCGGCCCGTACCGGACCGTCGGCGACCCGGGCATGCCCGCCCACGCCCGGCGCCGCCACCTGGCCGCGAGCGCGGAGCACGACGCCTGGGACGCGCTGCCCCGCATCACCGCTCCGACCCTCGTCATCCACGGCACCGACGACAGGTTCAACCCCGCGGCCAACGTCCCGCTCCTGGCCGGCCGCATCCCGAACGCCACCACGCACCTCGTTCCCGGCGCCAGGCACGCCTACTTCGAGGAGTTCCGCGAGACCGCCTCCCCGGCCGTCCTCGACTTCCTCGCCCCCCACCGCCAGCTCGCCGACCCGGGCGTCGAGCCCGGGTGAACGTGGACAAGGCGGAGGCGGGGATGGACGGAAAACGATGTCTATCCGTGCGATCCGGCGCGGGGCGCTCTGCTACGGTTGCCGGTATGAAGCGCGCTGTGTTCGAGACGACGACGCCGGAGAGTGTCCCGGCGCGCTGACAGACGTTCTGTTTTCAAGCCCCGGGGCGAGTGCCCCGGGGCTTCTTCCTGCGGTCACCCGTCCCATGACCGCGAGGAGACCCCCATGCAGGACCAGCCCGCCGTTCCCGGCCACCGCCACGACCACCGCAGACTCGGCCGCGAACTCGGCATCTTCGGCACCGATCCGCTGATCGGCGCCGGACTGCCCTACTGGCTGCCGGACGGCGCCGTCGTGCGGCACACCCTGGAGGAATACATCCGCACCGCCGAGCGCCGCGGCGGCTACCGGCACGTGTACTCGCCCGTGCTCGGCAAGCGCGAACTGTACGAGATCTCCGGGCACTGGTCGCACTACAGCGACGACATGTTCCCGCCGGTCGACCTGGGCGGGGAACAGGTCGTCCTGCGGCCGAGCCTGTGCCCACACCACGCCGTGATCTTCCGTTCCCGCGGCCGCAGCTACCGCGAACTCCCGCTGCGCATCGCGGAACTGGGCGGCATGTTCCGTTCCGAGCTGTCCGGCGTGCTCGGCGGGCTGACCCGCGTGCGGTCCATCCAGCTGAACGACGCGCACATCTTCTGCACCCTCGACCAGGTCACCGAGGAGGCGCGGGCCGCCCTGGAGCTGATCCGCGCCGCCTACGAGGCGCTGGGCATCCGCGCCGCGCGCTACCGCCTCTCCCTCCCGGGGGAAGGCGGCAAGTACGTCGCCGACCCCGGCATGTGGCGGCGGGCCGCGGCGCTGCTGACCGACGTCCTGGAACGGTCCGGGCTGCCCTACGAGGCCGTCGAGGGCGAGGCGGCGTTCTACGGGCCCAAGATCGACGTCCAGGTCACCGACGGCGCGGGCCGGGAGTCCACCCTGTCGACCGTCCAGATCGACTTCCACCAGCCCGAACGCTTCGACCTTTACTACACCGGCGCGGACGGCGGCCGCCACCGGCCCGTCATGGTGCACCGCAGCATCATCGGCAGCGTCGAACGGGCCGTCGCCCACCTGATCGAGCAGCACGGCGGGGCGTTCCCGCCCTGGCTCGCGCCCACCCAGCTGGTCGTCCTGCCGGTGTCCGACGCGGAAGTGCCGCACGCCGCCGCGCTGGCCCAGCGGTGCGCCGAACGCGGGCTGCGGGCCGAGGTCGAAGGCCCGGAGCGCGGCAGCCTCGGCGCCCGCGTCCGGCAGGCCAGCCTCGTGCCGTACCAGGCGGTCATCGGCGCCAGGGAGGCCGCGGCCGGTCAGGTGTCGCTGCGGCTGCGGGACGGGCGCCGCCCCGGCCCGCAGCCCGCCGAGGCCGCGCTCTCCCGCATCGCGGCACTCGTCGGCGCGCACCGCACCGTGCTGTGGGAGGACGAGGGGGACGGTGAGGGGAACGGGAACGGGAACGGGAACGGGAACGGGAACGGTGGCGGGGGCGTCTGAGGCACGGCACGAACGGCCGTTCCGCAGCCCGCCGCGCCCGGAACTCGCCCGCCCGCGCGGCCCCGTTCCGAAGGATGCGCGGGCCGCGCCACGGGGGAGGGCCCGCGTGGGCCCGCGGTTAAACTGGCGCGTGTGACGACGCAGACCGGGCAGCCTGGCGGCGCCGCGACGGGACGGGCCACGCTCAAGGACGTTGCGCACCGGGCCGGTGTCTCGGTGCCGACGGTCTCCCGGGTCATCGCGGGCAACTACCCGGTCGCCTCGGCCACCAGGCGGCGCGTGGAGAAGGCGCTGCGCGAGCTGGACTACGTGGCCAACACGCACGCCAGGGCATTGCGCGGCCACGGCGCGCAGACCGTCGCGTTCGTGCTGAAGGACGTTCGCGGGCCGTCGTTCGCCGAGGTCGCGCACGGTATCGAGGAGGAGGCGTCGCGCCGCGGGCGGTTGTGCCTGGTGTGTGTCAGCGGGGGCGATCCCGCGCGCGAGCTGGAGGCGGTGCACCTCATGCGGCAGCAGGGCGCCGAGGCCGTCATCCTCATCGGCAGCGTCCGCGACGACGAGCCGTACCGGCGGCAGATGTCGGCCATCGCCCGTTCCCTGCACCAGTCCGGATCACGGCTGGTGCTGTGCGGCCGGCCGGCCCCGGGGGATTCCGTGCCCGCCACCGTGGTCGAGTACGACAACGAGGGCGGCGCGCACGCGATCACCAGCCGCCTGCTCGCGGCGGGGCACCGGCGGGTGCTGTTCTTCGGCGGTGACGCGGAGCTGACCACCAGCGCGGAGCGCCTGGCCGGGTACCGCAGGGCGCTGTCGGACTTCGGCGTTCCCTTCGACGCGGCGCTGGTGGAGAAGGTGCCCTTCGACCGCGGCGAGGCATACCTGAGCATGCGTGCCCGGCTGCACCGGGACCGGGATTTCACCGGCGTGTTCGCGCTCACCGACGCCGTGGCCGCGGGCGCGCTGCGGGCCCTCGCGGAGGCGGGGCTCTCCGTGCCGCGGGACGTATCACTCGTCGGCTTCGACGACGTGCCCCCTGCCACCGATCTGCGCCCCCAACTCACCACCGTGCACGTGCCGTACGAGGAGATGGGCCGTACCGCGGTCCGGCTGGCGCTCGACCGCCGCGGGGATGGCCCGGGCGTTCCCGAGCAGCACGTGCTGCTCGGGACGCACGTCGTCGTCCGCGAGTCCGTCGCCCCGCCGCCGAAGGCGGACTGAGCCCGCGGCCGAAGGCGGACTGAGCCCGTGGCCGCGCCGGGCCGCGGGCCGCGCACATCTGCGGGAAGTTGACCGCGCGGTTCGCCGCCTCCTAGATTAGAGAACGATTTCTACCGCCCGGGAGGGACCTTCCTCATGTCCGCACGTCCCTCTGCGCTGTTCGTCCTGGACGCCAAGCACCTGCCGATGCTCTTCCCGCCCGCGGTGCTGTCCCGGCTGACGGCCCTGGCCGATATCGACCCGGGGCTGGTCGCGGCCGACTTCCGCGACCCGCGGATCGGGCCCCTGCTGCCGTCGCTCGACGTGTTGATCACCGGCTGGGGCTGCCCGCAGGTGCCCTCCGAGGTGCTGGCCGCCGCCCCCCGGCTGCGGGCCGTGCTCCACACCGGCGGCTCCGTCCGCCACCTGCTCCCGACGCGGGAGTGGCAGCGCGGCCTCGTCGTCTCCTCGGCCGCCGCGGCCAACGCCCTGCCCGTCGCCGAGTACACGCTGGCGATGATCCTGCTGGCCGGGAAGGACACGCTCGGGCTCGCCGACCGCCTCCGTGCCGAACGCCGGTTCACGCTTGGCGAGATTCACCCCGGCATCGGCAACCTCGGCCGCCGCGTCGGCGTCATCGGCGCCTCCCGCATCGGCCGCCGCGTGATCGAGCTGCTGCGGCCCTTCGACTTCGACGTCAGCCTCTACGACCCCTACGTGGACGACGCGGCGGCCGGCCGGCTCGGTGTGCGGTCCTCCGGCCTCGCCGAGCTGCTCGCCGACAGCGACATCGTCAGCGTGCACGCCCCGGCGAACGACGGGACCAGGCACCTGATCGACCGTTCCGGTCTGGCCCTGATGCGCGACGGCGCCGTCCTGATCAACACCTCCCGCGGGTCGCTGGTCGACACCGGGGCGCTGACCGCGGAGCTGGCCGCCGGGCGGCTGCGCGCCGTCCTCGACGTCACGGAGCCGGAGCCGCTGCCCGCCGACTCCCCGCTGTACGGCCTGCCCAACGTGCTGCTCACCCCGCACATCGCCGGCTCGCACGGCAACGAGCTGCGGCGCCTCGGGCTCACCGTGGTCGAGGAGCTGGAACGCCTGCTGGCCGGCGCGCCCCTCCTGCACCGCGTGACCCCCGAGCAGCTCGACCGGGCCGCCTGATCAGGCGTCCACCAGCACCGGCCGCGCGGGCGGCCCTTCGGCGAGCAGCCGGGCCAGCAGCCCGGGCAGCCCGGCCGGGCGCAGCACGTCCGCCGTGGCCGCCAGCTCCTGCTGCGTCCACCAGCGGTGGCCCGTGACGCGCGCCCGTTCCAGCTCGTCGAAGCCGGACGTGTCGATCTCGCAGACCGGCACCCGCGCCAGGAAGTAGCGCTGCCGCAGCTCGTGCGCGACGCCGCCCCACCGCGCGATCACCGGCCGGCCGCGCCATACCTCGCCGCTCAGCCGCACCCCGGTCAGCCCGGTCTCCTCGCGCAGTTCGCGCAGGGCCGCCTGCTCGTGGCTCTCGCCGGGTTCGAGGCCGCCGCCGGCCGAGTACCAATAGGTCGTCCCGTCCCTGCGCCCGGAGAACAGCAGCAGCCGCCCCTCGCCGTCCACCAGCAGAACGCGCGCCGCGGGCCGCGGCACGGGCACCGCTCCGGGCGGCGGGCCGAACGCCCGCTGGAACAGCCGGTATTCCCGCGCCTCCCCGGCCGCGGCGAAGCCGAGCCGCCCCAGCACCGCCGCGCCGCGCCGGTTGGCGCCGGTCACCGCCGCGTACACGTCGCGCGCGCCGCGCACGTCCCCGGCGTGCGCGACGGCCGCGCGCGCCGCGGCCGTCGCGAAGCCGCGCCCGGTGTGCCGTTCGTCCAGCCAGTACGCGATCCGGTAGCGCGAGGCGGCCGTCGCGATCAGGTCCACCCGCCCGACCAGGCTTCCGCCCAGTCGCAGGCCGAACCGCACGGAGCCGTCCGACGGCACCTCCGCCAGCTGCTGCCCGATCCACCCCGGATCGGACGACCGTTCGTCGTCCCAGTCCGCGTACCGCCCCACGTGCTCCCGGTTCGCCGCCAGCAGACCCACGTACTCCCCGGCGTCCGCGGCCAGCAACTCCCGCAGCACGAGATCGGGTTCGGACGTCGGTATGCAGGCCCCACCATCCGAACCATCCCGCCGATGCGTCATACCGGCGTACCTTAACCGGGCCCGTGACATGCGGGAACGCGGGGGCTCACCCCGCGCCGCAGCCGAGGCGCGGCACCGCGCGGCGCTGCACTGCGCCGCGCGGCATCGCGCTGCAACCTTTCTGCAAGGCTTCCGTCCACCCGCGCGGGCATGCGCCGTACTGGCGGCCGAGAGGCACCATGCCGTCGGCGGGTGCGCGGCCGTGCAACCGCCCCGATCAGGGGGATCGGGGCGATCGTAAGGGGGACGTCATGTCATCCGTGATCGGCCTCGACGGGCCGATACCTCACGCTCACGAGCGGTGGCTGACCGTTCGTGGCTGCAAGAGGGTGCTCGTTGTCGCTCAGACACTCACCTTCGCTCAGCGCCTGCTCGACATCTTTCCGCTGCTGGAGTCCGACATGCGGATCGAGGTTCACTTCACCGTGGCCCCGCACGCGTTCAGCGAAGGAGTGGCGCGGTTCCTGCACCGCCTCGGCAGCCCGGTGCTGCCGTGGCGGGAGGCGACCGCGACCGAGTTCGACCTCGCGCTCGCCGCCGGCTGGGAGGGTATCGACGCGGTGCGGGCGCCGCTCGTTCTGCTCTCCCACGGCGCCGGGCACATCAAGCTCCAGAAGTCATGGGCCGGAGGCACCGCGCGGGAACGGCCGCCCGGCATGCTCAGCCGGGACAACCTCATGCGCGGCGACCGGCTCCTCACCGCCGCGCTCGCCCTGGCCCACCGCGACGAACTGACCACGCTGGCCCGGGACTGCCCCGAGGCGCTGCCGGTCGCCACGGTGGTCGGCGATCCGGCGTACGACCGGCTCCTGGACGGCATCGGGCACCGCGACCGGTATCGCGGCGCACTGGGCCTGAACGACGGCCGCAAGCTGGTGGTGGTGGCGAGCACCTGGGGTGCTTCGGCGTCCTTCCAGGCGTTCGACGCGCTCCTGCCCCGGCTGCTCAGCGAACTGCCGCAGGACACGTTCCGCACGGCCGTGCTGCCGCACCCCAATATCTGGGCCGCACACGGCTGGTACCAGATCCGGTCGTGGCTGGCCGCATACCGGCGTCGCGGCATCGCCGTCATCCCGCCGGAGGTCGACTGGCGGGCGGTCCTGCCCGCGGCCGACTGGGTCATCGGGGACCACGGATCGCTGACCTCCTACGCGACCCTCACCCCGGTCCCCATCCTGCTGGCCCGCTTCCCGCACGCCGAGGTGCACCATGCCTCACCCGCGGCGGCCCTGGCCGCCACCGCGCCCGTGCTGTCGCCCGGGTCCCCGCTCGAAGAACAACTCGACTACGCGAGAAGGGAGTACCGGCGGTCCGCGTACGCGCGCATCGCTGAACGCATCTCGTCCGAGCCCGGGCACTTCCACCGCAACATCCGGTCGCTGATGTACCGGATGCTGGGGATTGGCGAGCCCGCCTGCCCGCCGCTGCTGCCTCCGCTCCCCGCGCCGCCGCCGCTGGACACCTGGACCCACGGGACCGGGGACGACGCGGAGGTGGCTGCATGAAGCGGTGCCTGTCCGTCGCCGTGGCCCCGGCGGGCGAAGGACCGCCGCCGGCCGGGGCGGGGGCGCTTCCCGGAATGACGGCGGAGCTGACCCGTTCGTCGGAGCGGCTGCACTTATGGGCGCGGCACTGGGCCCCGCCCTTCGCCTCGCCCCCGGACCGCGGTCATGGCGTGGGAGCGGCCGACGTTCACCTGAGCGCGGCCCTCGATCCGCGGTACGGCTCCCGGTGGTACGAGACCGCCGACGTGCTGCGCATCGACCGCGGGCAGCCCGGCGGCAGCGCCGCCGAGGCGGTCGGCCGGGCGCTGTCCCGGTATCCGGGCTGCCTGGTCGCCGCCGCGCGGGAGGACACCGGCGGCTGCGTCGTCGGCGCCCGGGACGGAACGCGTCTGCGGGTCGTGCCGGACGGCGCGCACCGCCCGGCCCTCACGGCGGGCGACTGCTGCGCCGTGGCCTCCCTGCTGCACTGCCAGTTGGTACTGGGCCGCCCCTGGTCCGCGCTCGGCCCCGTCGCCCTGACCCGGAACGGCCGGCCGGTGGCGGGCGGCGCGCTACGCGTGCTGCTGCTGCCGCTGAACGGCCCGGCGGCGGGCGCTGACCCGGTGGCCTGAGAGCGGCGGGCCCCGCCCCGGAGCCCTTCCGGGGCGGGGCCCGCCTGCTGGGCGCGCCTTCGCCGGCGGGCCTTGGTGCAGCCGGAGGTCAGGAGGGCCCGGGGAACTCGGGGGCCTCGGGGGTCTCGGGAGCCGGCTCCTTGAGGCGCTCCGCGACACGTTCGGCCTCGGGCGCGCCCGCGGCGGTGAGCAGCGGGAGGGCGTGCTCGAAGAACTCCCGCGCCCCCGCCGCGTCACCCCGGCGCGCCGCCAGTTGACCGAGCATGTCGAGAACCCGCCCGTGCCAGAAACCGGAGCCCGTGGCGGCGAAGTGCTCCCGAGCGGTATGCAGCCGGCCGAGCCCTTCACGTTCGTCCCCCTGCTGAACGAGGGCGAAGCCGAGCAGGGCGCCCGCCCGGGTGCCGTCATACGTGTCGTTCTCCGCGTCGAGATCGGCACAGGCCCGCCGCAGAAAGGTGACCGCCCGCGCGAAATCCCCCGCCTCAAGGGCGAGTTCGCCCAGGCGCACCCGCGAGAGCGCGGCCCCACGGCGGTATCCGATCTCCTCGCGCAGGGTGAGGGCCTCGGTGAAGCACCGCTCAGCCTCCGCACGCCGTCCGGCACCTTTCAGCGAACTGCCCAGGCCGTTGAGCGCCTGGGCCTCGTCCCGCCGGTCGGACGTCTCCCTGGCCAGGTCCAGCGCTTGGCGGAACCACTCGACCGCGTCCTCCCAACGCCCGGCGCTGCGCAGGCCGATGCCGCCCGAGGTCAGCATGCGTGCCTCGGCCGGCCTGTTCCCGACGCGCCGCGCGGCGGCGAGTCCGCGCCGGTGGGCATCCGCCCAGAACTCATAAAGGCGCAGTCGCTGGAAGAGCGGCCACAGGGCATCGGTGAGCTGCCACACCGTGTCGTCCCACCCGGCGTCCGCGGCATACCGCAGGGCGGCCGCCAGCGTCTCGCGGTGGATTTCGAGCCATGCCATCGCCGTACCCTCGTCCGGCAGGGAGAACGGCGGCGCGGGTGGGTGGCGGTACGTGCGCGGGCCCAGCGTTCTGTGGGACGGCGTCAGCGTCTCCTCGGCCGCGGTGGCGCCGGCCAGGCACCAGTCGAGGAACCTGCCCACCGTCTCTTCGCGTGCGGCGTCGGCCTCCTGTCGGCCCCACTGCACGGCGTGGGTGCGCACGAGGTCGTGAAAGCGGTAACGGCTCCCATCGACTGCCTCCAGCAGGTTGACGTCCAGCAGGAGTTGCAGCAGTCGGTCGGCCTCGTGCTCGTCGGAGCCCAGGGCGGCGCCGGCCAGGGACGCGTCGAAGACGGCGATCGGCAGCAGGCCGAGGCGCCGGTAGGCGTCCGCCGCGTCGGGTGCCAGGGCCGCGTACGACTCGTCCAGGACGGTCTGCATGGTGCGGTCACCTTCCACGGCCAGCGTGCCCAGCGGCCCGGCGCCCCGGGTCAGGGCCTCGACGAAACGCGCCATCGGCTGTTCGGGGCGCGCGGTGATGCGGGCCGCGGCCAGGCACACGGCCAGCGGCAGCGAAGCACAGAGCGTGACCACCTGGCGCGCGGCGGACTGTTCCCGCGCGATCCGTTCGTGCCCCACGCTGAGTGACAGCAGTTCCACGGCCGCCCGTTCGTCGAGCGTGCCCACGTGCCGGAAGGACGCGCCGTCGGTCACCAGCCCGGTCAGCCGGTGCCTGCTGGTGACGACCACCAGGCTCCCCGAGGCGCTCGGCAGCATGAGCCGGGCCACGGCCGCGGTGAGTACGTTGTCCAGGACGAGGGCGAACCGTAGCTCGGCGGTCACCGAACGCCACAGTGCGGTCAGCTCCGGCAGCTTTTCCGGCAGTTCTTTCCGGCCGAAAGCCCGCAGCAGATCGCCGAGTATGTCGGATGGGGAAACCGGAGGCGCGGGTGAGTAGCCCTTCAGGTCCGCATAGAGGTGGCCATCGGGGAACTCCTCCTTGTGCTGCCACAGCCACTGCGACACCAGGGTGGTCTTGCCCACCCCCGCCGGGCCGCTGACCACGATGACCTGGGGCCGGTCGGCCCTTCGTTCATTGCGCATGACGTCGAGCGCGTCAAGGTCGTTTTCCCGCCCCGTGAAATGGGCGGGAACGGGCAGCAGTTGCCGCGGCACGGGCGGCCGGGTGACCTGCTCGTGCAGATGAATGCCCCCGAGGATGTCCCGGGCCTGAACAGCCATTCCCCAGCTCTGGCCGAACCCGTCCATCACGTTGTGGTGATCGGCGCGGTCGGGAAGGCGGGGCCTGTTCCGCAGCGTTCTGCCGACCCAGTGACGCAGCTTTTCGGCCAGTGCGGCGTCCCGCTCGCCATATCGGGCCAGGGTCTCGGCCAGCGACGCGATGTCCGCGGCCCCGGCGCCGGTCTTCGTGAGCCGTGCCCATTGTGTCGCCATGTCGTCGTATTGACCGCGGGGTTGGCCGAGGATGGTGGCCAACTCCGCACGGGCCGGCTCGGCCTGCCCCCGGTCGAGAGCCACTGTAAGTGCCCTTGACAACTCAGATTCCGCCACTGCTCCCCCTCGGCAATTCACGTGGCCATCCTGAAACTTCAGTGTCGTACAAGTGATCGAAGGTGGGCAAGGGTGTCAATCGAGAGTGAGGGGGCCTTCGGAGTACTGGTGGCGACTCCGGCTTGTGTGCCATTCTTATACTGTCTTACTTGAATCGGGGAGCGATACCGGCAGGAGGGGGCTGGTGGAGTTCCGGATACTCGGCAGCGTGGATATGGTCGTGGACGGTGAGGTGCGCCGTCCCGGCTCCATCAAAGAGCGAATCGTACTTGCCTCCTTGGCGCTTGACGTGCGCAAATCCGTATCCTCCGACACATTGATCAACCGATTGTGGGAAGATCGGCCCCCGGTTTCCCCACGTGGCAATCTGCGCTCTCTGACGTCGCGCCTCAGGAAGGCGACGAAGCATCCCGGAACACATAAGTCCCCCGTGGTGCAGCAGGATCACGGCTACCTCCTCGATGTCGTTCCGCAGAGCATTGATCTCTATCGTTATCTCCTGCTCAGTACACGAGCCCGCCATCTCGTCGACGGAGGCGATGACGAGGGGGCACTTCAGGCGCTCGACGAGGCGGTGCCTCTGTGGCGCGGCGATCCGCTCGCGGGAATATCCGGCCTGTGGGCAGAGGAAGTGCGCCGTTCACTGACGCCCCGCTTGCTCGCGGCCGCTCTCATCCGGGCTGAGATCGGCCTCCGGCGTGGTCACTTCGCCGACATCGTCGGCTCGCTGGTCTCGCTGACCAGCCAGTACCCCGAGGATCAGCGGCTGGCCGAGCATCTGATGCTCGCCCTTTACGGCTGCGGGCGGACTTCGGAAGCTCTTCAGGTCTACCAGAGAACCTGGCGGCGGTTGCGCGAGGAATCCGGCGTCGAGCCCGATCACCGACTCAGGCGCCTCCAGAAGAGCATCCTGCGCAACGTCCCCATTGGGGAACTCGTGCCCGGTGGCGTCAGGGAGCAGCTCCGGTCTGCCACCGGTCCGCCCCCCGACAACCTGCCGCCCGCCGCCGGTCTCGTCGGCCGAGATCAGGAACGCGCCACGCTGAGGGGTGCATTGGAGCAGGGGGAGAGCGCGGCGGGAGGGGGAGGCTCGGTGGCCCTGGAGGCCATCGAGGGAATGTCGGGCGTGGGCAAGACCGCGCTGGCCGTCGCCGTGGGGCGCGAGATGCGGCATTTATTCCCTGATGGGCTTATATATATAAATTTACGGGCGCACGCCGGTGCCGCCGCCCCCATGAGCCCGGGGGCGGCGCTCGATTTCCTGCTGCGCTTCCTCGGCACGCCGACCGACCGCATACCGAGGGACCTCGACTCGGCGACGTCGCTGTGGCGCGCGATGCTCACCCAGCGAAGGGTGCTGGTACTGCTCGACGACGCGGCCGACCCCGACCAGGTACGCCCGCTGCTGCCCGGCGATTCCCCGTCCGTCGTCGTGGTGACCAGCCGCCGCCGGCTGGTCGGCATCCCAGGACTGCGCCGCATCACGTTGAGCATGCTGCCGGAGCGCGACGCCATCGCACTGTTCCGGCGACTGGTGGGCGAGGAACGCACGCGGGGCGACGCGGAAGTGGCGGACATCGTCCGGCTGAGCGGCTACCTGCCGCTCGCGCTCGAGATCATGGCCGGTCGGCTCAACTCCCACCCCACGTGGAGTCTTTCCGACCTGACCCGACGGCTTCTGGGCAGCAGTCAGCGGATAAGTGCGATCCGCGACGGCGATCGAGAGATCTGGCGAGCATTTGAATTCTCCTACCGCTTGCTCACCGGCGAACAGCAGCGAGTCTTCCGGCGCCTCGGCCTCCATGTCGGCCCGGACATCACACCGGAGGCGGTAGCCGCGCTGACCGGCATGAGCAGCCACCGGGCGGAGCACGTCCTCGAAGATCTTCTCGACCGGTACCTCATTCAGGAACTCGTACCCGGGCGCTACTCCCTGCACGATCTGCTGCGAGAGTACGCGCAGATACTGGCCTCTTCGGAGGAGCCGGAGACGGAACGCGCGGCTGCCAGGAGCCAGCTGATCGACTTTTATCTCCGGTACGCGGACGCCGCCGATCGCACTCTGTACCCCCACCGCTCGCGAACGCCTCTCGACGCAGTGGCGCACACGATTCCCGAATGGGCCGACCAAGCGCAGGCGCGTACGTGGTTGGGAGCGGAACGGGAGAACCTGCTCGCAACTGCCGAAAACGCGTGGGATGCCGGCCCCCCACGACGCGCCGCCCTGTTTGCGCATGTCCTTGCCGGATTCCACGACGCGGAACGTCTCGGTTCCGTGGCCGCGGAGCTGATACGGCGGGCCGCCGCTTATTGGCAGACCACGGAGGACCGGGCGGAAGAAGCCCGCGCCCTGATTGACTTGTGCGCGGCGCGCACGCACGCCGGCCTTCTGCCGGACGCGGTCACCGCAGGGAAAAGGGCGCTGAATCTGGCTCGTTCGCTGGGTGACGCGGACATCGTGGCGGAAGCACTCACGCGTTTGTCCGTGCCCCAGACTTTCCTGGGGGACCGGCGCGGCGCCGCCGTGCTGCAGCGAGAAGCACTCGATATCCGGCTGCGAGTATCCGATCGCGGCCAGTCGGCCAGGGCGCAGAACAATCTCGCCATCACGCTGCTCCACCTGGGCGATCTCGACACCGCTCAGGAACTTTTCCAGTCCGCTCTGGAGGGTTTCGAGGCGAGTGGCCATCACCGGCTGATGGGGTTGGCGCACAATAACCTGGGTGACATTCTCGGGGAACGCAACAAACCAGGTGAGGCTCGTTCCTCCTATGAGCGTGCGCTCCGGATCTTCGAGACTCATGGCAGTGCTGTGGAGCGTGCGACCGTCCAGCTAAATCTGGCAGATCTCCTTCAGCACTTCGGCGAATTCGATTCCTCGCTCGACCTGTACCAGAAAGCCCTGCCCGTGCTGCGCGATGCCAGTGAGCGGCGCACCGAATCCATCGTTCTGAATGGAATCGGTGTAATCCTGCGGAGGCAGGGCCGGAGAGAGGCGTCCGTGCGGCACCACGAGGAGGCCCTGGGTGTGGCCCGAGCCATCGGTGCCGCGCCGGAAGAGGCCCAGGCCCTGCTGGACATGGCTGTCACCGAGCACCACTTCGGTGCCGACGAGGCCGCGGCCTCGCATGCGGCGGCGGCGCTCGAGGTGGCGCGGCGTATCGGTGCGGAAAGTGAGGCTGCACGTGCACGGGAGTTACTTTCCGTTCTGAGGTCTTGATGGCGGGCTTGTCCGGCGTGACCGGGCGGCCGGCCCGCAGACTGTCGGTGACTGACAAGTTCACCGATCAACGAGACAGCTGAGACCGGGCCGAAGGCCCTGGCAAGCGCGCAGGGCAGAAGGTATTCGCGGTCACCGGCCCGCCCTGCGGGGGGTACCATATTCGTGGTCCGTGCCACCGTCGGCGTGACGCGCGAATGTGGTCCCGTGCGAATCTGCCGGTGATTGAGCCATGCCCGTGGGGTAATGCCCGTGTGCTCGTCGGGCCCGATATTCCTCCGGTTCCCTCTTCGAACATACGATTTGGCATCCGCTGGCTGGATGATCTACGCTGATCCAGCCCTCGGCGGATAAGCCGCCCGAGGCGGATAATCCCGTTCGGAAAGGCGCACCTTCTTGTCCCCGAAGCGTTCTTCGATTGTTCCCCTCTTGGCCTTCACCGCCGTCGTCCTGGTAGGAATGACAAGCAGTGCGTCCGCGCACGACAGTCATCCCGTGTCAGGTGCCGCGGTCATAGCAGACGAAGAGGCGGGAGGCGCATATCAGACGAAGTCGGCGAGGTTGGTGCCCAAAGTGTGTCTCTACGCGTGAGTCGATCCGATCTGGGTCCGGGACCGTACGGTCTCGGACCTTCTTTGTTTTTCGGGGGTTTCGCGGGTTTCAGGGCAGGGTCAGTTCTTCCGGGCCGCGGTGGGTGAAGAAGCGGGAGATTGTTGAGGGGGTGACTTCTTGCAGGGTGGCGGGGGACCAGTGGGGGGTGCGGTCCTTGTCGATGACCTGGGCTCGGATTCCTTCCACCAGGTCGGGGGTTGACAGGGCGGCGCACGAGACGCGGTAGTCCTGTTCCAGGACGCGTTCCAGGGAGTCGAGGCGGCGGGCGCGGCCCAGGGCGGCGAGTGTGACCTTCAGCGCGGTGGGGGAGCGGGCCAGGAGGGTGTCGGCGGTGGTGCGGGCGGCGGGGGTGGGGGAGGTGCGCAGGCGGGCCACGATCTCCTCGACGCTGTCGGCCGCGTAGCAGTGGTCGATCCACTCGCGGTGCGCGGCCAGTTCGCCCGCGGGGGCCGGGCGTGCGTGGCGGGTCATGACCTCCGCGGCGGGGGCCGTGGCCAGGTCCTCGCGGAGGGCGCCGAGCCGGTCGGCGGGCACGTAGTGGTCGGCGAGCCCGCAGGCGATGGCGTCCGCCGCGCCCACCGGGGCGCCGGTCAGGGCCAGGTGCGTGCCGAGCCGGCCGGGGGCGCGGGCCAGCAGGTGCAGGCCGCCGATGTCGGGTGCGAAGCCGATGCCCGTCTCGGGCATCGCGACGCGCGAGCGTTCGGTGACGACCCGCACGCTGCCGTGCGCGGAGATGCCGACGCCCCCGCCCATGACAATTCCGTCCATCAGGGCCACATACGGCTTGGGGTAGCGCGCGATGCGTGCGTTGAGGCGGTACTCGTCGCGCCAGAACGCCCGCGTGGGCCCGTTGTCGCCGGCCAGCGCGTTGCGGTGGATGGCGCGGATGTCGCCGCCGGCGCACAGCCCGCGTGGGCCCGCGCCTTCGATGACGACGGTGTGGACCGCGGGGTCTTCCGCCCAGGCGGTCAGCGCCCGGTCCAGGTGCTGGACCATGGGGTGGGTGAGTGCGTTGAGGGCCTCGGGCCGGTTCAGGGTGAGGCGGGCCGCGCGGCCCTCGGTGTGCAGCAGGACGGGGGCTTCTGCGGCCATCATGCGGTCCATGGTGTCGTGCGTTCCCCTCGGTCTCCGGTCGGGGTCTCGGACGATCTTCTCAATTCGCGGGCGCGGCCCCCGCGCCGGGGGCTGCGCGCGTTAGGCTGGCGGCGCAGCTGGTTCGCCCTGCCCGCCAGGCAGACGCGTCGCAAGAGGGAACCCGGTGGGAATCCGGGACTGCCCCGCAGCGGTGAGCGGGAACGACCGCCGTCTTGATGCACTGGGTCCGGCCGGGCCTGGGAAGCGACGGCCACTAGGTCTCTGCCTCTGGCAGAGGTGCCCGCGAGTCCGAAGACCTGCCACTGCCCGCGCGGGACCGATTCCGCGCGGTGATCGCGGTGACCTTCGAGGGCGGGTCGGCCTGGGCGAGCGCGGCGCGGCAACCACCGTGCGGCCGCCGCCCGTTCGCCATCCCTTCGCAGCCCTCGTCCGTCCCGGCGGTCAGCAGGAGACATGCTCGCGAAGGAGAGTTTCTTGACCACCAAGTCCGCAGCCGCGGCAGCACGGGCCACCGTGTACGGCTATCCCCGGCAGGGCAGCAACCGCGAACTGAAGAAGGCGACCGAGGGCTACTGGCAGGGCCGGGTCGCCGTGGAAGACCTGCGCGGCACCGCCGCCCGGCTGCGCCGCGCCACCTGGGAGCAGCTGTCGGAGGCGGGGATCGACGAGGTTCCCACCGGCCACTTCTCGCTGTACGACCACGTCCTGGACACCTCGGTGATGGTCGGCGCCATCCCGGACCGGCACCGCGCGGCCGTGGCCGCGAGCGCCCTCGACGGCTACTTCGCCATGGCCCGCGGCACGCAGGACGTCGCGCCGCTTGAGATGACGAAGTGGTTCGACACCAACTACCACTACCTCGTGCCGGAGCTGGGCCCCGACACGTCCTTCGCCGCGGACCCCGCCAAGCAGCTCGCCGAGCTGAAGGAGGCCATCGCGCTCGGCCTGACCGCCCGGCCCGTGCTGCTCGGCCCGGTCAGCTACCTGCTGCTGGCCAAGCCCGCCCCCGGCGTCGCGGGCGACTTCCCGCCCCTGGCCCTGCTGGAGCGGCTGCTGCCGGTGTACGCGGAGGTGCTGGCCGATCTGCGCGCGGCGGGCGCCCGCTGGGTGCAGCTGGACGAGCCCGCGCTCGTGCAGGACCGCAGCCCGTCCGAACTCGCCGCCGCCGCCCGCGCCTACGGCGAGCTGGGCGCGCTCGGCGACCGGCCGAAGATCCTGGTCGCCTCCTACTTCGACCGGCTGGGCCCGGCGCTGCCGCTCCTCGCCAAGACGCCGGTCGACGGGCTCGCGCTGGACTTCACCGGCAGGGCCGCCGCCAACCTCGGCGATCTGGCCGCCGCCGGCGGGCTGCCGGGCAAGCGCCTGGTCGCGGGCGTCGTCGACGGCCGCAACGTGTGGATCAACGATCTCGAACGCTCCCTGGCCACGCTGGCCACGCTCCTCGGCCTGGCCGACGGCGTAGACGTCGCCGCCTCCTGCTCCCTGCTGCACGTTCCGCTCGACACGTCGGCGGAACGCGACCTCGACCCGCAGATCGCCCGCTGGCTGTCCTTCGCCCGGCAGAAGGTCACCGAAGTCGTCACCCTGGCCCGCGGGCTCAACGGGGACAGCGTCGCCATCGGCGCCCAACTCGCCGCCAACCGCGCGGACCTGGCCTCCCGCACCGCCTCACCCCTCACCCGCGACCCGGCGGTCCGCGCCCGGGGCGAGGCCGTCACCGGCGCCGACGCACGCCGTTCCCTGCCCTATCCGGAACGGGCCGCCGCCCAGCGCACGCGCCTCGCCCTGCCGCCGCTGCCCACGACCACCATCGGCTCGTTCCCCCAGACCACCGAACTGCGCACGGCGCGTGCCGACCTGCGCGCCGGGCGCATCGGCACCGAAGCCTACGAGGAGCGGGTGCGCACCGAGATCCGGGACGTCATCGCCTTCCAGGAGGCGGCCGGTATCGACGTCCTGGTCCACGGCGAGCCGGAACGCAACGACATGGTGCAGTACTTCGCCGAACAGCTCACCGGCTACCTCGCCACGCAGTCCGGCTGGGTCCAGTCCTACGGCACCCGTTACGTCCGCCCGCCGATCCTCGCGGGCGACGTCTCGCGGCCGGGGCCGATGACGGTCCGCTGGACCCGGTACGCGCAGTCGCTGACGGGCCGGCCGGTCAAGGCCATGCTGACCGGCCCGGTCACGATGCTCGCCTGGTCCTTCGTCCGCGACGACCAGCCGCGCGCCGACACCGCCCGGCAGGTCGCCCTCGCCCTGCGCGACGAGGTCGACGATCTGGAGGCGGCCGGCAGCGCGGTGATCCAGGTCGACGAACCGGCGCTGCGCGAGACCCTGCCGCTGCGCACCGCCGACCACGCCGGGTATCTGGCCTGGGCCACCGAAGCGTTCCGCCTCACCACCGGCGGGGCGCGCCCTGACACCCAGATCCACACGCACATGTGCTATGCCGAGTTCGGTGATGTCCTGGACGCCATCGACGACTTGGACGCCGACGTCATCAGCCTGGAGGCGGCGCGTTCGCACATGCAGGTCGCCGTCGAGCTCGCGGGCGCCGACTACCCGCGCGAGGTGGGCCCCGGCGTGTACGACATCCACGCGCCGCGCGTTCCGGGGGCGGCGGAGGTGGCGGCCCTGCTCCGCAAGGGACTTGAGGCCATCCCCGCCGAACGGCTGTGGGTCAATCCCGACTGCGGCCTGAAGACCCGCGGCTGGCCCGAGGTACGGGCCTCGCTGGCGAACGTGGTGGCCGCGGCGCGCGAGGTCCGCGCACGGCTGCCCGCGGCTCGGTCCTGACCGCGGCGGCCGGTGCGCCCGCGTTCGCCGCGGGGGCACCGGCCGCAGGGGGCGGGGGCGCCGCGGCCTATTGGCAGCGGGTCGAGCGAGATGTACCTTCTGTCGCATTGGCGGGCACGGCCCCCTTCCCTTCGCCGACGAGTCTGGAGTCCCGCACGGCATGGACGTATCCCGGCACCGCACCGCGCACCGGCCCCCGGCCGCCGATCCGACCGCCCCTATATCCCCCCGCGGCACCGGCCGCGCCGCCCGGTGAGCCGCCCGGTGGGCCGGCCGCCGACCGTCGTGCCGCGGCCCGAGACGATGCACGTGGGGGAGGGGCACTTCACCTTCGGCCCCGGCACCGCGGTGCGCGCCCCCGACGACATCGGCGATCTGCTGCGCGAGGTACTGGGCGTCGCGGGCGGCGCCGCGGCGGACGAGGGGATCGAACTGTCCCTGACGAGGGATAACGGCCCCGGCCCGGGCCTTGGCGCGGAGGGCTACCGCCTGCGGGTCACGCCGGACGGGGTGCGGGGCGAGGCGGCGACGCCGGCCGGGCTGCGCTGGGCGGTGCAGACCCTGCGGCAGCTCGCCGACGGCGACCGGCTGCCCTGCGTGGAGATCACCGACCGGCCCCGGCACGCCTGGCGCGGCTCGCTGCTCGACGTGGCCCGCTGGTGCCACCCGCTGCCGTTCCTCTACCGCTATGTCGACCTGCTCGCCCTGTACAAGCTGAACACCCTGCACCTGCACCTCACCGACGACCAGGGCTGGCGGTTCGAGGTCGAGCGGTACCCGAGGCTGACCGAGGTCGGCGCCTTCCGGACCGGTTCCCCTGTCGGTCACGCCAGGGACCGCCGCACCGACGAGGTTCCGCACGGCGGCTTCTACACCCAGCGCGAACTACGCGGACTGGTCGCCCACGCCGAGCGGCGCGGCGTGCGGATCATGCCGGAGATCGACGCCCCCGGGCACATGCAGGCCGCGATCGCCGCCCACCCCGAGCTGGGCAACGACCCGGCCCGCCGGCTGCCGGTGCGGCGGGAGTGGGGCATCTCCTCCCACGTGCTCAACGCCGCCGACGAGACCGTCGCGTTCGTCCGGCACGTGCTGGATGAGCTGACGGACGTCTTCCCCTTCCGCTACGTGCACATCGGCGGCGACGAGGTGCCCCCGCACGAGTGGCGGGCCAGCCCGGCCGCGCGCCGCCGCGCCGCGGAGGAGGGACTGCCGGGGCCCGATCAGCTCCTCGGCTGGTGGTCCGCCCGGCTCGCCCGGCACCTGTCGGGCCTGGGGCGGCGGGCCGCCGTCTGGGACGAGTTGATCGAGCACGGCGTGCCCGAGGGCACGGCCGTCTTCGCCTGGCGCACGTCGGAACGCGTCACGCTGGCCCTCCGCCAGGGGCTCGACGTGATCGCCGCCCCGCAGGAACGGACCTACCTGGACTGGTCGGAGAGCGACGCTCCGCAGGAGCCGCTGGCCATCCGCGCCGGCCTGCCGATGTCCGAGGTGTACGGCTACGCGCCGCCGGACGGCGTGCTGGGCGTTCAGGGCCAGTTGTGGAGCGAGTACCTGCCGACGCCCGAACTGGTCGAGTGGCGCGCCTTTCCCCGGTTGGCCGCCCTGGCCGAGGTCGGCTGGTCCGCGGGCGGCCGGGACTTCGCCGAGTTCCGCCGCCGGTTGACCGCACATCTGCCGCTGCTCGACGCGCTGGGTGTGGGCTACCGGCCCCTGGAACCGGCCGCCTGACGGGCCCGGCCCCGGGCCCGGGGCCGGCGCTCGATGTACGGCCCCGATACAGGGCCTCTCAAGCCTCACTGAAGCGCCACGCCCGAAGCGCCGGTTCCGTTTCGTGCGGAAGCTGCCCCTTTCGCCGCGGCGTTCCTCCGGTGCCCCAGGAGTCTCCGCAGTTCAGCGCCGGGGCCGAACGCGCCGCCGCGCCCCGGCGCCGCAACGGGAGGTGAGCGGAACGTGGCAGGGCCGTAACTATCCTGGAGCGACGCGCAGTCCGCCTCGTCTAGGATGCGGACTGACCTGCCCGAGTACCAGCCCGGGCCGAAGCAGATCAGACGTGTGGCCATGACGGGGGAACACGTGACCGGAACGTCAGGTAGCTCTGCCGCGCGCCCGCGGACGTCCGCGCAGGACTCGACAGCCATAGCCGTCGTCGGGCTGGCCTGCCGCCTGCCACAGGCGCGGGACCCGCAGGAGCTGTGGCGGTTACTGCGCCGGGGCGGCAGCGCCATCACCGAAGCCCCGGCCGACCGGCCGGGGCTCGGCCCCGGCGGCTACCTGGCGGCCCCCGACCGTTTCGACGCCGCGTTCTTCGGTGTCTCGCCGCGCGAGGCGGCGATGCTCGACCCGCAGCAGCGGCTGATGCTCGAACTCGGCTGGGAGGCCCTGGAGGACGCGGGGCTCACCCCGGCCGCGCTCGCCGCGGACGGCGGCGAGACGGGTGTCTTCGTCGGCGCCACCGCGGACGACTACGCGGCCCTCCTCCACCGGCGCGGCACGGACGCGATCACCCACCACACGGTGACCGGCCTCCAGCGCGGCATGGTCGCCAACCGGCTCTCCCACACCCTGGGGCTGAGCGGCCCCAGCATGACCATCGACACCGGCCAGTCCTCGTCCCTGGTCGCGGTCCACCAGGCGTGCCAGAGTCTGCGCGCCGGGGAGTCCGCCGTCGCCCTCGCGGGCGGCGTGCACCTCAACCTCGCCGAGGAAAGCGCCCTGGGCGTCCGTGCCTTCGGCGCCCTCTCGCCCGACGGGCTGTGCCACACCTTCGACGAGCGCGCCAACGGTTACGTCCGCGGCGAAGGCGCCGGTCTCGTCGTCCTCAAGCCGCTGGCCGCGGCCCTGGCCGACGGCGACACCGTGTACGGAGTCGTCCACGGCAGCGCCGTGAACAACGACGGCGGCGGTGCGGGGCTCACCGTGCCGCGGCAGCGCGCCCAGGAGGACTGCATCGCGCTGGCCCACCGGCGGGCCGGGGTGGACCCGGCCGACGTGGCGTTCGTCGAACTGCACGGCACCGGCACCCGCGCGGGCGATCCCGTCGAGGCCGCGGCGCTCGGCGCGGTCCTCGGCTCCGCGCGGCAGGAGGGAACGTTCCTGCCGGTCGGGTCGGTGAAGACCAACATCGGCCACCTGGAAGGCGCGGCCGGTATCGCGGGGCTGCTCAAGGCCCTGCTGGCGCTGCGCCACCGCGAACTCCCGCCCAGCCTCAACTTCGAGCACCCGAACCCGGACATCCCGCTCGACGACCTCGGCCTCCGCGTGCAGACCGCGCTCGCCCCGCTCGTCCCGCTCGCCCCGCTGGGTGCCGGGCGGCCGCCCGTGGCCGGCGTCAGCTCCTTCGGCATGGGCGGCACCAACTGCCATGTGGTCGTGGGCGCGTGGGACACCGAGGCAGAGGCAGAGGCAGAGGCTGAGGACACCGGGGAGGAACGGCCGCGCGCCCTGCCGTGGCTGCTGTCCGCGGCCACCCCGACGGCGCTCCGGGCGCAGGCGGACCGCCTGGCCCGCCACCTCGACGCACACCCCGCGCAGCCCGTGGCGGACATCGCCCACACCCTGGCCACCGCCCGCACGCACCTGCCGCACCGCGCCGTGTTCGTCGCCGCCGACCGGGAACAGGCCGCCGCCGCGGTCGCGGCGCTCGCCGAGCACCGGCCGGCCCCTGACCTGGTCACGGACACCGCCGACGGCGCGGGCCCCGGCGGCCTCGGGCTGCTGTTCACCGGGCAGGGCAGCCAGCGCCCCCGCATGGGCCTGGCACTGCGCGAGACGTCCCCGGCGTTCCGCGCCGCCTACGACGCGGCATGCGCCGAGGTCGACCGCCACCTGGACGAGCCCGTCCAGCGGGTCATCGCCGAACGCCCCGACCTCCTCCAGCGCACCGCCTACGCCCAGCCCGCGCTGTTCGCCCTCCAAGCGGGCCTGTTCCACCTGGTCACCACCTGGGGCCTGCGCCCGGACGCGCTCGTCGGCCACTCGGTCGGCGAGATCGGCGCCGCCCACGCCGCCGGGGTCCTGTCGCTGGCCGACGCGGCCGTCCTCGTCACCGCGCGGGGCCGCCTCATGCAGGCGCGGCGCGACGACGGCGGCATGGTCGCCGTGCAGGCGTCGGAGGACGAGATACGCGCCACGCTCGCCGGCCACGAGGAACGCGTGACCCTCGCCGCCGTCAACGGACCCGAAGCCGTCGTCATCTCGGGCGACGCCGGGGCCGTCGCCGACATCGCCGCGCAGTGGCGGGAACGCGGCCGCCGGGTCAAGCAGCTGACGACGTCCCACGCCTTCCACTCCCACCACCTCGACGGCATGCTCGACGAGTTCGCCGAGATCGTGGCCGGCCTCGGCCTCCACGCCCCCCGGCTGCCGGTCATGTCCAACGTGACCGGCCGCGCCGCCGACCCGCAGGAGATCCGCACCCCGGCCTACTGGGTGGCGCAGGCCAGGCGGCCCGTCCGGTTCGCCGACGGCCTGCGGCACGCCCACGGCGCGGGCGCGCGCACGTTCCTCGAACTGGGCCCCGGCGCCGTGCTGTCCGCCATGGGCCGCGGCTGCCTCCCGGACGACCCCGCGGCGCTGTTCGTGCCCCTGCTCCGCGCCGACCAGCCCGAGCCGCGGACGGCCGCCACCGCGGCCGCCCGGCTGCACGCGCGCGGCCACCGCGTCGACTGGTCCGCGTTCCCGTTCGCCGAAGGGCGCGCCGCCCGGCGCGTCGCCCTGCCCACCTACGCGTTCCAGCGGGAACGCTACTGGCTGGACGAACCGGCCCCCGGCGCGCCCGCCGCGGCCCGGCCGGAGCGGGACCCCGAGCCCCGGCCCGAAGCCGCGCCGGCTGAGCCGGCCGTGTCGGCCGTGCCGCCGCGCGACCGCCTGACCCTGGTGCGGCAGGAGGCCGCGGCCGTGCTCGGCCACGCCTCGGCGGACTCGGTGCCGGAGGGCACCACGTTCCGCGACCTCGGCTTCGACTCCTTCATGGCCGTCGAGCTGCGCGACCGGCTCCGGGACGCCGCCGCGCACCCGCTGCCCAGCACCGTGCTGTTCGACTACCCCACGCCCGCGGCGCTCGCCGACTACCTGGCGCACGGCCCCCGGCAGGAACGGCCCGCCCCGTCCATCACCGGTGGTGACGGTGGCGGTGCGGATGAGCCGGTGGCGATTGTGGGAATGGCGTGCCGGTATCCGGGCGGGGTGGAATCGCCGGAGGATTTGTGGCGGTTGGTGGCCGGGGGCGGGGACGCGGTGGGTGATTTCCCCGGTGATCGGGGCTGGGACCTCGCGGGGTTGTTCGATGCCGATCCGGAGCGGGTGGGGACGTCGTATACGCGGCGGGGCGGGTTTCTGTCGGAGGCGGGGGATTTCGACGCGGAGTTGTTTGGGATTTCGCCGCGTGAGGCGTTGGCGATGGACCCGCAGCAGCGGTTGTTGCTGGAGGCGTCGTGGGAGGTGTTCGAGCGGGCGGGGCTCGATCCGCTCGGGATGCGCGGCAGCGGCGTGGGCGTTTTCGTCGGGGCCACCGCTCAGGATTACGGGCCGCGGCTGCACGAGTCGACCGACGACATCGGCGGCCACCGCCTGACCGGCATCACCCCGAGCGTCGCATCCGGCCGGATCGCGTACAGCTTCGGGCTTGAGGGCCCGGCGTTGACGGTGGACACGGCGTGTTCCTCGTCGCTGGTGGCGCTGCATCTGGCGGCGCAGTCGCTGCGGAACGGCGAGTGCTCGATGGCGCTGGCCGGTGGCGTGACGGTGATGTCGACGCCGGGGATGTTCGTGGAGTTCAGCCGTCAGCGGGGGCTGTCCCCGGACGGCCGGTGCAAGGCGTTCGGGGCGGGCGCGGACGGCACCGGCTGGGCGGAGGGGGTGGGGGTGTTGCTGTTGGAGCGGTTGTCGGATGCGCGGCGGAACGGTCATCGGGTGCTGGCGGTGGTGCGGGGTTCTGCGGTGAATCAGGACGGTGCGAGCAATGGGCTGACGG
>NZ_JAVREV010000016.1:0-222013 GCF_031845565.1 Streptomyces johnsoniae
GATTCGGTAACGCAGCGTGGGGGCACCTCCCAGCCGCCAGGCTGGGGGAGTGCCGTAGCTGGGGGCACCTCCCGGACGGAGTCTGGGGGAGTCGTGGGCCCGGCAAGATCGGCAGGACAGGGCCTAGGCGCGGTCATGCAGGGGCGGGCGGCCGGGATCAGCCGACCGTGCCGTACATCCGGTCGCCGGCGTCGCCCAGGCCCGGCACGATGAACCCCTGCTCGTTCAGACCCTCGTCGAGCGCGCCGGTCACCACCGTCACCGGCGCCCCGGCCAGCGCCGCCTCCAGCCGCTCCACGCCCTCGGGCGCCGCCAGCAGGCAGATCACCGTCACGTCGTCCGCGCCGCGCCGCATCAGCTCGCCCACCGCGGCCACCAGCGTGCCGCCGGTCGCCAGCATCGGGTCGAGCACGTAGACCTGACGCCCCGACAGGTCCTCGGGCATCCGGTTCGCATAGGTGGACGCCTCCAGCGTCGCCTCGTCCCGGATCATCCCGAGGAAGCCGACCTCGGCCGTCGGCAGCAGCCTGACCATGCCGTCGAGCATGCCCAGACCTGCCCGTATGATCGGCACGACCAGCGGACGCGGATGGGAGAGACGTACACCCGTGGTCGCCGTCACCGGGGTCGCGATGTCGACCAGCTCGGTGCGGACGTCACGGGTCGCTTCGTAGGCCAGCAGCGTGACGAGTTCATCGGCCAGCCGCCGGAACGTCGGGGAGTCGGTACGCGCGTCGCGCAGCGTGGTCAGCTTGTGCGCCACCAACGGGTGGTCGACGACATGGGTCCGCATGGGTTCGACAGTATCGAACACCACCGGCACTCCAGGACTGACCGGCGGGTTTCCCGTTGTGGACCGCCGGTGGACAAAGAACGGCGGCGGCGTGGAGAGTGGTGCATGGCAGGAGGAGGGCATATGCCGCCCCGGCGCCCGAGCCCGGCCGACCGCGCCCGTACCCGTCCGTTCGCGTGAGGAACAACGCGCGCGAACATTCCGTTGGTGAACTGCCGAGTTACCCGACAGCGCACCCCTTTTCTGCCACGATGCAGGTGGCACTGCCGAACCGAGTGGGGAGAGTCACGGTGTACTTCACCGCACTGCTCGCGCGGACCGATAATGGTTGGGAAGCGAGTGATACAGAGCTCGATGACGTGGAGAGTCTCGACGAGCTGGCCGAGTTGGCCCGCGCGGCGACTCCCGACGACGAGACGGTTCTCGTCTGCATCGAGCAGGAAGGTGCCTGGTTCGGTCTCGTCCGTGTGGACGGCGAGGACGACCCGAGGATCTTCGTCTCCGACGCCGCACGGGCGATGCGCAGCGCCTACGGCGAAATCCTGCTGACCGATGAGCTGCTGGGCCGCGAGCCGGAGGGCCCCGACGTTCTGGACCAGCTGGCCGGCCTGGACGGCTCCCAGGACGGCGAAGTGGCCGAGGCCGAAGAAGAGGACGACCACGAGCCCGGTTCCCCCGACGCGGTGCCGCGCGGCCCGCTCGGCGACTCCGGCCTGCTGGCGGACCTGGGGATCGACGCCGGCACCGTTCTGAAGCTCACCCCCGACGACGCGCTCGGCGAGATCGCCGACGCGCTGGGCTGCGCCGAGGTCCTTGAGGCGGTCAGGTGACGCCCGCCCCATGACCGAATGACCGAAGAGACCCCCCGCGTGACCGCGCGGGACCCGCTGCGCGACCCGTGGCGGCCGGCGATGCGCGAAGCGCTGACGCGGGCCGCCGCCGCGGCGAAGGCGGGAGACGTGCCCGTCGGCGCCGTGGTCCTCGGCCCCGGCGGCCCGGACGGCCCCGTCCTCGGCACGGGGCACAACGAACGGGAGGCCACCGGCGATCCGACCGCGCACGCCGAGGTACTGGCCCTGCGGGAGGCGGCCGGACGGCTCGGCGCCTGGCGGCTCACCGGCTGCACGCTGGTCGTCACGCTGGAGCCGTGCACGATGTGCGCGGGCGCCGGCGTGCTCGCACGCGTCGACCGCGTGGTGTACGGCGCCACCGACCCCAAGGCCGGCGCCGCCGGCTCCGTGTGGGACGTCCTGCGCGACCGACGCCTCAACCACCGCCCCGAGGTGATCGGCTCGGTCCTCGCGGACGAGTGCGGCCGGCTGCTGACGGACTTCTTCCGTTCCCCCTGACCCTTCCGGTTTTCTGCCGGGCCCCGGCGTGGGATAGGCTCTCTCCCGGTAGCGTGTCCGAGCGGCCTAAGGAGCTCGCCTCGAAAGCGAGTGTGGGGGCAACTCCACCGAGGGTTCAAATCCCTCCGCTACCGCTCTTGAGCAGTACAGACGAGAGGGCGGGCCCCACGGGGCCCGCCCTCTCGCCGTGCCTCCGTCTCAGTTCGGGGAGCGGCGCCGGGGGCTGGGTTGCCTTGTCTGGTTCAATGGCCGCTCGTCCGGCCGACCGCCCGGAGTCGTTCGTCTCGGAGGCATCCCATGACGCTGGCGCAGGCGAGGAAGATCGCCCTGTACGTCCTGACCGTTGCCGCGTTCTACGCCGTGATGACTTCCCCCGCCAGGTCCGCCGAGTTCGTTCACCTCCTCTTCGAGGCGCTCTCCGGCTCGGCGGACGCGGTCGGCGACCTGCTGACCGGCCGCTGATCAACACGTAGTTAACCGGTGCTTGCACACAGTGGACCTGTCTTGTGATGCTATGAATGGTTTTGCCCGGTGGTGATAGCCGTGAAGGAGTGGTCGGGAGGTGGCGGCGACGCAGAGCCGGGGTGCGGCAGCGCGGGCGCTCACACAGGCCCTGTTCGAGCGGCTGGCGGACTGTCCCGCGGGGAGCGCCGAGCGCGCCCGGGTTCGTGCCGCGCTGGTCGAGGCGAATCTGCCGCTGGTCCGCTACGTCGCACTGCGCTTCCGCAGCAGGAACGAGCCGATGGAGGACATCGTCCAGGTCGGCACGATCGGGCTGATCCACGCGATCGACCGGTTCGACAGCGAGCGCGGCGTGCAGTTCCCCACCTTCGCCATGCCGACGATCGTCGGCGAGATCCGCCGCTACTTCCGGGACAGCGTGCGCAGCGTGCACGTGCCACGGCGGCTGCACGAACTGTGGGCGCAGGTCCGCGGGGCCGCCGAGGAGTTGACGGTCGCGCTGGGGCGGACCCCGACGGCCGCCGAGATCGCGGAACGGCTGCGCATCCCCGAGGAGGACGTGCTGGCGAGCTTCGACGCCGGCCGGGCCTACCGGGTGACCTCGCTGGAGGCCGCGGGCGAGCGGGACGACGGGATGCCGGGGCTCATCGACCGGCTGGGCTATGAAGATCCAGGACTGGTCGGCGTCGAGCATCGCGCGCTGGTCCGGCATCTGCTGGTGCAACTACCCGAGCGCGAACGGCGCATCCTGCTGATGCGGTACTACCGCAACCTGACGCAGTCCCAGATCAGTGCGGAGCTAGGCGTTTCGCAGATGCACATTTCCCGGCTGCTCTCGCGGAGCTTCACCCGGCTGCGTGCCGCAAATCCGCTCGACGCCTAAGTCTCACGAGCTACTCAACTTCGGGAACTCAGCCCTCAGCTGTGCCGTTTTATCGACATGAAGCTACGTCGCGTTGATGACATGTGACATTCTGTGGGAACCGCGTTTGCCGTGGCGGCAGAGCCGGTATCCACGAGGAGGCGACTTCTCTCGTCCGAAGTCACATCCGGAAGCGCGCCGCCGCGACCCGTCCACGACCTCAAGGGGGTGGCATGTCCGTAGAACTGGGCAGCTCCAAGGTGCTCACCACGACCGGCACGCCGCATGTACCCGCGCCGCACGTACCCTCGTTGCCGCAGGAAGCTCCCGCGGAGACCGGCAACCTCGACACCCGCACGCTGTCGCGTTCCCTGTTCCAGCGGCTCTCAGCGCTCGACGCGGACAGCCCCGAGCGCGGATACGTGCGGGACACCCTGATCGAGCTCAACCTTCCGCTGGTGCGCTACGCGGCGGCCCGGTTCCGCAGCAGGAACGAGCCGATGGAGGACATCGTCCAAGTCGGCACCATCGGGCTGATCAAGGCCATCGACCGGTTCGACTGCGAACGGGGCGTGGAGTTCCCGACGTTCGCGATGCCGACGGTGGTCGGTGAGATCAAGCGGTTCTTCCGCGACACCTCGTGGTCGGTGCGCGTCCCGCGCCGGCTCCAGGAGCTGCGGCTCGCCCTCACCAAGGCGAGCGACGAGCTGTCCCAGCGGCTCGACCGCTCCCCGACCGTGCCCGAGCTCGCCGCATGCCTCGGCGTCTCGGAGGACGAGGTCGTCGACGGCCTCGCCGTGGGCAACGCCTACACCGCCAGCTCTCTGGACTCACCCTCGCCCGAGGAGGACGGCGGCGAGGGCTCGCTGGCCGACCGGCTCGGCTACGAGGACACCGCCCTTGAGGGGGTCGAGTACCGCGAGTCGCTGAAGCCGCTGCTGGCCAGGCTGCCCGCCCGCGAGCGCCGCATCATCATGCTGCGCTTCTTCGGGAACATGACGCAGTCCCAGATCGGCGAGGAGGTCGGCATCTCGCAGATGCACGTCTCCCGGCTGCTGACGCGCACCCTGGCACAGCTGCGCGAGGGCCTGACCGCGGAGGAGTGAGGAGACCCGGGCCGGCGGACCCGCCGCCGGTCCGGGGGAGTTCGATGTGCCACGCGGGCGCGCCACGTGGGCGCGTCGCGCGCCGTCAGCCGAGGGCCAGCCAGGCCACCGCGGCCAGCACGACGACCGCCACGACGACGCCCGCGATCAGGCCGACGCGCGGCCCGGCCGACGGCGGCGCCGCTGGTGTGACCTGCCGCGACGCGGTGGTGCTGTCGTTGACGAACGCCTGGAACATCTGCGTGCTGCCCGCCGGGTCGTGGTCCTGCGGACCCTGCGGGCCCTGGGGCGGCTGAGGGGCGTGCGGATTGTGGGCCATGCCTGCCGACCCTAGCGAACGTGCCGCGGAGACCGATAACCGGTCCGCCGCGTTCCGGAACCAATCAGGCCGGTATCCGCCCTTGAGTTGGTCTGCGCCACGCTCGAAGCTGTGTCACGGGCATGGGAGGCGCCCCACAACTCCCCACCTTGGAGTGGTGCCCGTGAAACGCGTCAGACGCATGATCGCCGCGGTGTCCGTGCTGGCCGTGGCCTGGACGCTCCCGCACGCCTACGCCGCGGCCGACCCCGCCCCACCGGCCGAGGCCGCACCCGCACCTGCGCCCGGACCCGCACCTGCGCCCGCACCCGCCGCCGTCGTCTTCGAGGAGAATTTCGACGGTCCGGCCGGCTCCGCCGTGAACGGCGACCGGTGGCAGCTGGAAGTCGGCGACAACGTCAACAACCATGAGTTGCAGTACTACACGCCCGGCAACGCCAACGCCGCCCTCGACGGCCAGGGCAACCTGGTGATCACCGCCCGCCGGGAGAATCCGGGCAACTACGCCTGCTGGTACGGCCGCTGCGAGTACACCTCCGCCCGCATGAACACGGCGGGCCGCTTCACCGCCCAGTACGGCCACGTCGAGGCCCGCATGAAGCTGCCGCGCGGGCAGGGCATGTGGCCCGCGTTCTGGATGCTGGGCAACGACATCGGCAGCATCGGCTGGCCCGCCAGCGGCGAGATCGACGTCATGGAGAACGTCGGCTTCGAGCCGGGCACCGTGCACGGCACCCTGCACGGCCCCGGCTACTCCGGCGGCGAGTCGATCGGCGGCGCGTACACCCTCCCCGGCGGGCAGGCGTTCGCCGACGGGTTCCACACGTTCGCCGTCGACTGGTCGCCGAACGCCATCACGTGGTCGGTCGACGGCCAGGTGTACCAGACCAGGACGCCCGCCGATCTGGGCGGCGACCCCTGGGTGTTCAACAAGCCGTACTTCCTCATCCTCAACCTCGCCGTCGGCGGCTACTGGCCGGGCAACCCCGACGGTTCCACCGTCTTCCCGCAGCAGCTCGTCGTCGACTACGTGCGCGTCACCACCGGCGACAGCGGCGGCGGCCGCACCGGCCCGATCCGCGGCCTGGGCGGCAAGTGCGTCGACGTCGCCGGGGCCGGCACCGCCAACGGCACGCCCGTGCAGCTCTACGACTGCAACGGGTCGGCCGCGCAGAACTGGACCATCGGCACGGACGGCACCATCCGCGCCCTCGGCAAGTGCCTCGACATCGACGGCGGCACCGCGGACGGGTCCCCCACGCAGATCTGGGACTGCCACGGCGGGCCCAACCAGCAGTGGGTCGCCAACGCCGCCCACGACATCGTCAACCCGGCCGCCGACAAGTGCCTGGACGCCACGGGCAATTCCTCGGCGAACGGCACCCGCCTGCAACTGTGGACCTGCACCGGCGCCGCCAACCAGAAGTGGACGGCGCCCTGACGAAGCACTACTAGGAACCGAGCGTGAGCCGCAGCACCGTCAGCCCGCTCGGCGTGCGGACTTCCAGCGAAGCGATGTCCGCACGCCGCAGCGGGGTGCCCACCGTGAGGTAAGCCGTGTCCCGCGGCAGCGCGTGCCAGCTCGCCAGTTCCGCCACGGTGCCGTCGGGGCCCACGGCGACCAGCAGGTAGTCGCCGCCGCGGTCGCCGCCGTACTGGCACTCCATCTCCACGCGCATGCCGCCCTCGGCGTCCACGAGGCCGACCGTCGCCGACACCGGGTAGCCGCCGACGGGCGTCATCGCCGACTCCGGTTCCTCCGCCGCGCCGCCCCCGCCGAGCAGCATGAACACCAGGGCCACGCACGCCGCGAGCGCCACCGCCGCGGCCGAGATGCCGGTGAGCAGGCGCCGCCTGCGCCGGGCGGCGCCGACCCGGGCCAGCAGCCCCGGCAGCAGTTCGGGAGTCGGCGGCCGGCCCGCGGCCGATTCGGTCTGCGCGAGCAGCCCGGGCAGCCCGGCCAGCTCCCGCACCGCACGGGCGCAGGACTCGCAGGTGCGCATGTGCTCCTCGAACGCGGCCCGTTCCTGCGGTGCGAGCGCGCCGAGCACATAGGCCCCGTCGAACGTCCGGAACGAATCCCCGCTCATCGGGTCACGCCCTTCTCCTCAAGCGCCAGGCGCAGCGCGCGAAGGGCGTAGTGGGTCCGTGACTTGACCGTACCTTCGGCGATCCCGAGCCGCGCGGCCGCCTCGGCCACCGACAGGCCCTGGAAATAACACAGGACCAGCACCTCCCGGTGGCGGGCGGACAGTTCGTCCAGCGCGTCCGCGACCAGCCAGCCCTGCACGGCGCGTTCGGTGTCGTCGGGCACGGCCGGCTCGGGCAGCGCGTCGGTGGTGATCTCCGAACGCGCCGCCGCCGACCGCCAGCCGTCGATCACGATGCGCCTGGCCACGGTGAACAGCCAGGCGCGGGCCGAGCGCGCCGACTGGTCCAGCACGCCGGGGTGCCGCCAGGCGCGCAGCAGCGTCTCCTGCGTGACGTCCTCGGCCCGCGCGCGGTCGCCACCCGTGAGGTGGAGCGCGAACGACCACAACGCCGCGGCGTGCTCGTCGTGCAGGGCGCGCATCAGCTGGTCCTCCGCGCTTTCGTTCATGCCCGCGCGCCCCGACGCGTGCCCCGACGCCCGCCCAGGCGGGGGTGGTGGCGGAAGCGGAGCGCGAGCAGGGCGGCGCCGCCCACGATGCAGGCGGCCTCGGTCACCACGCCCCAGACCTCCTCGTCGGTGCGGAACTGCTCCTCCACGCCGAAGAATCCGACGGTCAGCGACAGCACGTACGCCAGCAGCGTCGCCGCGCCGAACCCGACGGCCGCCAGCTCCGGCAGCCAGTGCCCGCGCCAGATGGCCACGGCGACGGCGAGCAGCGCGCCGGCGCCCACGTTCACCAGGAACAGCGGCCCGACGACGTCGTCGTAGCGCGCCCAGTCCTGCCACACGATCAGATGCACCCACGCCGACCCCAGCAGGCCGAGCACCACCAGTATCCGCAGCCCCCAGCCGACCATGGTTCGCTCCCTTGTGTCATGCCCGCGTTCCGTCTTCGACCCCACACACGAGACGGGGGCGCCGGAGGTTCAAAAGTGAACTGAACCCGAAGCGGGGTGGCTTCGTGTGCACGGGTATGACTGCGACCCCACACACCCACACCCGCCGCCGCACCCTCCTCGCCGCGACCGCCGCCTCCGCCGGCACCCTGGCCCTCGCGGCGTGCGGCGACGACAGCGACGACAGCGACGACACCGGCGCCGAGAACGGCGACAACGGCAACGACGACGCCGCGCCGCAGGACCCCGAAGGCCCGGGTGGCGCCCTCGCCGCGCTGGCCGACGTGCCGGTGGGCGAGGCGACGGCCGCCACGACCCCGGACGGCGACGACGCCCTGCTGTTCCGCGCCGACGAGGCCACGGTCGCCGCGTTCAGCGCGGTCTGCACCCACCAGGGCTGCGGCGTCCAGCCGGCCGGTGCCGAGCTGCACTGCCCCTGCCACAATTCGGTCTTCGACGCGGCCACCGGCGAAGTGCTCAGCGGGCCCGCGGACGAACCGCTTCCGGCCATCCGGGTGAGAATCGAAGGACAGCGGATCGTGCAGGAATAACCACGCACCGCGCCGGGTTCTGCCGCGCATGACGAACTCGGAAAGCGTGGAACGGCCGGCCAGGGCGGCGCTCGCCGCGGACCTCGGCCGCATCGGCATCTGGAGCGGGGCACTCAACTCGTCCGATCCGGCACGCGGCGGCGAAGCCGCCGAGGCCGCCGCGGAGCTTGAACGCCTGGGTTACGGCACCCTGTGGCTGGGCGGCAGCCCCGGTGTCGCCCAGGCCCGCCCCGCGCTCGACAGCACGACACGGCTCACGGTCGCCACCGGCATCATCAGCATCTGGGACTACGAACCGGCCGCCGTCGCCGCCGAGTTCGCCGAGGTGAACGAGGCGCACGGCGGCCGGTTCGTGCTCGGGCTCGGGGTGAGCCACGGCGCCGCGACCCCGCGTTACCGGCGGCCGTACTCCGCCATGACCGACTACCTCGACGCCCTCGACGCCGCGGACCGGCCCGTTCCGCCCGCCCGCCGCGTGCTCGCCGCGCTCGGCCCGCGGATGCTGAAGCTCTCCGCCGACCGGGCCGGCGGCGCCCACCCCTACCTCGTCACCCCCGGCCACACCGCGCAGGCCCGTGCCGAGCTGGGCGACGGCGCGGTGCTGGCGCCCGAGCTGAAGGTCGTCCTCGACGAGGACCTGCCGCGGGCCCGCGCCACCGCCCGCGCGTACCTGTCGTTCTACCTGGCCCTGCCCAACTACACCAACAACCTGCGCCGCCTCGGCTTCGAGGACGACGACTTCCGCGACGGCGGCAGCGACCGGCTGCTCGACGCGGTGTTCGCCCTCGGCGGCGCGGACGCCGTGCACGCCCGCGCACAGGAGTACCTGGCCGCGGGCGCCGACCACCTCGCGCTCCAGGTCGTCACGGAGGACCCGCTCCACGACATTCCGCTGCCCGCCTACGGCACCCTCGCCGCCGCCTTCGGGCTCGGCGGCCATGATGGGTGAATGAACCACACCCTCCGGCTCGCCCAGCGCCAGGACGCCGACGAGCTGCTCGGCCGCAGCCCGCTGGCCGCGCTCGTCGGCATGCTCCTCGACCAGCAGGTGCCGATGGAGTGGGCCTTCACAGGCCCGCGCACCATCGCCACCCGCCTCGGCCGCGACGACCTCGACGCCCGCGAGATCGCGGCCCTGCCACCCGAGGACTTCGCCGCCGTCCTGGCCACCAAACCCGCGGTGCACCGTTATCCGGCGGCCATGGCCAAGCGCGTCCAGCAGCTGTGCCAGCACCTCACCGACCACCACGACGGCGACGCGGAGGCCCTGTGGCGCGACGCCGGGACGGGCGCCGAGCTGCTGAAACGGCTGAACGGGCTGCCCGGCTTCGGCAAGCAGAAGGCGCAGATCTTCCTGGCGCTGCTCGGCAAGCAGCTCGGCGTCACCCCCGAGGGCTGGCGCGAGGCCGCGGGGCCCTACGGCGAGGAAGGCTCCTACCGTTCCGTCGCGGACATCACGGGCCCCGAGTCCCTGACCCGGGTACGCGCGGCCAAGCAGGAAGCCAAGCGCTCAGCGGGCTGACGCTTCCCCGGGTCGTAGGGTGGGGAACGTGCGAACGGGTGAACGGATCGGCTCCGGCCGGAGCGCCGACGTGTACACGCTCGTCGGCGACCCGGGCCGCGTGCTACGCCGCTACCGCGACGGCACCGATGCCACCGACGAGGCCGCCCTCATGGCGCGCCTCGCCGCCCTCGGCTACCCGGTGCCCGCCGTTCACCTCGAGGACGCGCCGGGACCCGCCGATCTCGTGATGGAACGGCTCACCGGCCCCACCATGCTGCAAGCCCTCCTCACCGAGAGCGCCGCCGACGATGTCGGCGCCCGCGCCGGGGCCACCCTCGCCGGCCTGCTGCACCGGCTACACGCGCTCCCCGGCCGGATCGTCCACCTCGACCTGCACCCGGACAACGTGATTTTCGGCCCGCGCGGCCCCGTGGTGATCGACTGGTGCAACGCGGACACCGGCCCGCCCGGCCTGGACTGCGCGATGTCGGCCCTCATCCTTGCCCAGGCCGCGGTCGGCGCGCTCCCGCAGGCCCGGCCGGTCCTCGCCGCGCTGCTCCCTCAGCTCGACGGCACCCTGGAAACCCACCTCCCGGCCGCCACGGCCCGCCGCGCCGCCGACCGCGGCGCGGCCCAGGAGGCCGTGCTCCTCGACGAGGCGGTCGCCCTCATACACGCTCTGCGCCGAGTCCAACCTCAAATTTCGCTCTGAGTATCGGGCCGGGCCATTTGCCCGGCCCCCGGCCGGGCATGGGAACGGGGTAAGGACGTCCCGTCCCTTCCGGACCCCGGAGTGCGGCCATGACAGCCAACCCGCCAGCCACCACCCCGGAAGTCGGCACGATGGCCCGCGACGTCTCGCGCGGCAGAGTCGGCCGCGTCATGGCCCACCTCTACGGCACGGTCTGGCTGCGCCCCCCGGGCGGCGGCCAGGAGTGGACCGCCCGCCCCGAAGACCTCGCCCCGGTGACCGCCTCCGAATCCCTGAGCCCCCGCGTCGCCGAGCTGAACCGCCGAGCCCGTCACAGCCACTGAGCATCGGCACGCGCCCGGTGGGAACCCGGGACGCGAACGGCCGAGAAGGCGACCTCGACGCGACAAAGGGCGAAGACATGACCAGGGAAAAGGAGCCCCGCCCCGGCGACCACGTGGCATGGAGCAGCCACGGGAGCGAGGCCGTGGGCAAGGTGACACGCAAAATCACCGAACGCACACGGGCCGGAGGCCGAACGGTCAACGCCTCCCCGGAACACCCGCAGTACGAGGTGCGGAGCGAAAAATCCGGCGGCACCGCCGTGCATAAACCGGAAGCGCTCCGCAGAAAGGAGGACGACGCACAGTGAACGCCACGACACAGGACCGCGAAGAGACGATCACCGCATTCCAGCACGCCGTCAACCTCCCGGCCCACCGCCTCGAACAATGGCTGACGACGGAGGAATCCCACGCCGCGGGCCAGCACAAGGGAAAGAGCCAGGAAAGCACCGGCCACGCGTCGGGCCGCCGCATCGTGCAGCTGATGCACACCAAGAAGCCCGACCTGACGGACGACGACCTGGCCCACATGCGGAAGGTCACCGGCTACATCCACCGCCACCTGAAACAGCGCCCGAAGGGCGACGTGACGCACTCCCGCTGGCGCCACTCCCTGATGAACTGGGGCCACGACCCCTGCCGCTGACCCCACCCCGGGGAACGCCGACGCTCAACGCGCGGCGTTCTCCGCACAGGGAGTCATCGCCAACGCCCCGGCAAACAACGGCTGAATAACATCGGCCAACACCCGCCGCGACTCGTCCGCATCCCCCGGATGCTCGGCCTCGAGAACGAGCGTCAGCTGGTCAATGTAGTTGTGCCCCCCGGGCCCCGGCACAGCACAAGCCGCAGTCGCCATGGCCACCCCCGGCCACACCACAGCCTCGAACTCCCCGGACACACTCTCGGCATCCGCCATGTCGACGCCGAGTGAGTCAAGGCCGAACTCCTCGAAGCTTTCCCTGCCTTCTGCGTCGACCCGCAGTACCGTCTCATCGTCCACATTAATCTCACAGTGACGCGTTGCCATCTGCTCGTAGTCCTCGAACGAATGCAGTACGTCCAGATCGTCCCCCGGTGGAAAGAGCGCCTCATAAAGGCTCTGGTCCATATCGACGCCACACAAACTGCTCGGCAAGCCGTATTCCCTCTCGGATGACCCACCGCAACCAACGACCGCGAGAACCGCAAGCGCCACGCCCACTCCGACGAAAGCACGCACGCGCCACCTCACTACTTCTCCAAATCTGGATGGTCCCACTCGATTCGAAGACCGAAGAACTCCATGATCTCCATTTCCGCAGCATTACGCAGCACCCTCGGCGCATCACTGTCCTCACCGTATCGCCCAACAGCAGCAACCTCGACGGCGTTACCCGCGGAGAACACCGCCGATTCGTAATCGGCCAGGTAGCCGGCTCCTGCGTCCGCAGCCGCTCGCTCGCTGTTGTCGCGCTCCAACGTGGAGAAGATGGCGTCCGACAACTCGCCAACACCCCACTCGATGGCCGGTCCCACGACCGGGTACCGCTCAGAAGCCACCCCCACCACCTCGTCCAGGACGACGCCCGTCCAGTCCTGGATCAGTCCCATTCTGGCGTTGTGCTCCTCGTCGCCCGCGATGCCCTGCTCAAAGACAGCGTTGGCTCGTGCCTCGCTCATGATGCCCGCCATCTGGGCACCCGGAGCGACGGCCTGCACAACGGCTTCTTCCTGCCCGATTCCTTCCGGCAGCTCCGTGGCCAGCGCGCGATCCACACTGACCGCGGTGAACGCCTGCTGAGCACCGGTGATGATGCCGTGCGCCTCTTGATCCCTGCCCAGTTGCCCCAGAAAACTCACGATGTCGCTTCTCTCCCCCAGCTCGACGGGCTTCTCCGACTGAGGCAGGATTTCCAGGCCACTCAACTGCGCCTGGAAATCGCCCATGTACGCGGCCGTCATCCTGGCCAGCTCCGGGCGCAGGGACTGGAACTGGCCGCCGTCCGCGATCAGTGCTGCCTCGTTCGCCGAAAACTTGTCGAACACCATCTCCGTGATCGCGCCGCCCCCCTCCGTGAGGCGCAGCTCGACAGGGCGCTCGCCCGCCGGGACGCCCGTCGTCGCGGCCTGGAGGGCCGCGCCGAAGCCGTCCTGGCCGGTCGGCACGTCGACGGCCTGCGTCGGCGTGACGAACATGTTCATATGTGACCAGTCGCGCTCGTCGATCAGGTACTCCAGGCGGCCGTTGCCGCCGCTCGGATCGAGGTAGGACGTGGCGATGGGCGGCTGGTCACCCATGATCCCGAGCATGGTGTCCATCGGATCGACCGTGAACCATTCGAGGTCCGTGTCGTCCAGCCCATCGACCCCGGCCTCATCGGAGCCCTGGAGCCAGAAGTCCGGGTCTCCGCCCATCGACGGGTCCTCGGCCGCACGGATGTTGTCGGCGAGGTCGTGCAGCAGCCGCTGCGAGTAGTCCGCCTCCCCGGAACTCATCAGGCTCGTCAGCAGCTGGTAGCCGCGTACGTCCTGCCCGGTCAGCCCCTCCACCCGGTGCTCGGCGCGGCCCGCCTCGTCCAGCTCCGCCATGAACTGCGTGTAGAACAGGCCCTGTTCCGTTCGCGCCCACTGACCGTGCTCCATGCTGCCCGGCTCCAGGGACGGCACGGCCGTGCCCGTGGCGAGCAGCGTTCGCATGTGGTCCTGGAGCGCGACGAAGTCCCGCCGCGTATCCCCTTCCCCGCCGACGACCTGACCGCCGACCTGGGCGGCCAGGTCGACGAAGCCGCCGCCGCCCAGCCCGTCCAGCAGTTCCCGTGCGAACTCCGGGTCGTCCGCCTCCAGTTCGAGCAGCCGCACCAGCTCCGCCCGTTCGTCCGCCGACAGCTCCTCCCCGGCCGCGAGCCGGCCGCCCAGCTCGTGGGCCCGGGCCGCCAGCACCTCGTCGGCCGTGTCCTCGGCCGCGCCGTTGAAGATGCCCGCGCGGCGGCCGTCGTTCGTCTCCATGAACTGCGTGAGCGCCAGGTGCAGGCTGTCATCCGCCTGCCCCACCGCCTCCACGGCCCGGTCCACTTCGCCCTGCCGGATGCCACGGTCGCGCGTCAGCCGCTCGTACTCCGTGTCGTTGGCCCACTCGGGGTCCAGCAGGACCCGCCCCTCGCCGTTGACCTCGAAGCCCTCGGCCCTGATGTCGGCGACGACCGCCTCCAGCGCGCCGCGCAGCCGCACCAGCTCCGCCTTGCCGTCCCTGATCACGGCCGCCAGCGCCCGCGCCTCCGCCTTGGCCGCGTCCAGCTCCTGTTCGGTCGCGGAGAACTGGAAACTGGCCGCCCCAGCGCTCTCCCCGACCCACAGCTCCTCGTGGCCGGGCAACGAGGCCACCTCGCTGCGGTAGTTGACCGCGACCTCCTCGAACCCGTCCGAGGCCGCGTCCAGCTCACTCGCCGCGGTCTCCAGGATCTCGAAGTCCTGCTCGATGATTTCGGCGTAGGTCGGCACGGCTCACCAGGTGCCGTCGGCGAGGCTGCCCAACTGCCCGAACTGGTACGTCGTCTCCAGCTCGCCACCGGCGAATCCCGTGGAGACGCCGCGCAGCGCCTCCGCCTCGGCCTGCAACTGCGCGGTCAGCAGCGCGACTTTGCCCGCCCAGCCGTCGGAGACGGTCCGGAGGCCCGTGGCGCACGCCCACCCGCTCATCCGGGCCGACGCCCGGCTCAGCTCGTCCACCGGCAGGTTGCCCTCCCGGCGCGCGTCCGGCAGCAGCTCGGTCTCCAGGTAGTCCGCCGCCGCACGCTGCGCGTCGGAACTGGCCACCAGCCGGTCGTTCGCACCGCCCGCCTCCGAAACGTGACGCGAGGCACTGATCTGCTCCTCGCGGGCGGCAGCCTGCAACTGCGCCCACTCCTCGTCGAACGCACCCACCGAGGCTCCCCCCACGAGAACTGCACGGACCGTAGCGTTCATACTACGCTGCGACCGTGCGCGTGGAGATCAGCAGCCTTGCCGAACGTCCAGATCTTGAGGGCCTCATCTGGTTCCCCGACACCTGGCCCGAGTTCGTCAAGAACGATCCTGCGGGCAACGCCTACTTCGGCCGGATCGCCGAGGAGTTCCCCGCGTTCACGCTCGCGGCGCTCGACGAACGCGGCGAGGTCGTCGGGCGGGGGCACAGCGTTCCCTTCGCCCTCCGCGTGCCCGGCCGCGGCGCGTTGCCGGCGACGGGCTGGGACGAGGTGCTGCGGTGGGCGTTCACCGACCGGGACCACGGCGCGCGGCCCGACACGGTGAGTGCCATCGATGTCACCATCCGGACCGACTGCCTCGGCCAGGGGCTGTCCGGGCGCCTGCTCGACGCGCTGCGGCGCAATGCCGCGTTCCTCGGCTTCACCGAGCTGGTCGCCCCGGTCCGCCCCTCCGCCAAGCACCACGAGCCGGACACGCCGATGGCCGAGTACGCCCGCCGTACCCGCCCCGACGGCCTCCCCGCCGACGCGTGGCTGCGCACCCACGTCCGGGCGGGCGGAGTGATCGACTCCGTGGCGCCCGCCTCGATGGTGGTCACCGGCTCCCTGGCCCAGTGGCGCGAGTGGACCGGCGCCCCGTTCACCGCCCCAGGCCCCACCCGGGTCCCCGGCGGCCTCTCCCCGGTCCGGTGCGTGCCGGACGAGGGCTACGCCGTCTACGTCGAACCCAACGTGTGGGTCCGCCACCGACTCGCTGGCCTTGACACCGGCGTCAAGGTCTAACGTCGCGGGTGAACAGGGAGGAGCCGCACATGCGGATCGGAGAGCTGGCCGAACGGGCCGGCGTCAGCTCACGGTCGCTGCGCTACTACGAGGCGCAGGGTCTGCTGCCGGCCCGCCGCACCGCGAACGGCTACCGCGAGTACGCCGAGGAGGACCTGCGGATGGTGCGCGAGATCCGCACCCTGCTCGACCTCGGCTTCGCGCTGGAGGAGACCCGGCCGTTCGTCGAGTGCCTGCGCGACGGGCACGAGGCGGGCGACCGCTGCCCGGACTCGCTCGCCGTCTACCGGCACAAGCTCGCCGAACTGGACGCATGCATCGCACGCCTCGGCGAGGCACGTGAACGGATCGCCGACCAGTTGGCGCGGGCCGCCGAGCCGCGCTGCGCGTTCTCCCCCGAAGCGGCCCGCCGAACGCAAAGGACCCCACCGTGACCCGCGACCCCGCCGTCGTCACCGTCACCGACGACACCTTCGACGAGCTGGTCCTGCGCAGCGCGCGACCGGTCCTCCTCGAATTCTGGGCCCCATGGTGCGGCCCGTGCCGGCAACTGGCCCCGGTCCTCGAAGAGATCGCCCGCGAGCAGGCCGACCGCCTGACCGTGGCCAAACTCAACATCGACGAGAACCCCGTGACCACGACCACCCAGCACGTCCTGGCCGCCCCCACCCTGCACCTGTACGCCAACGGCACCCTGACCAAATCCCTGGTCGGCACCCGCCCCAAACACCACCTGCTCCAACTCCTGCCCACCTGACCACCCCGCACGAAAGGCCCTGCCGATCACTCGGCAGGGCCTTCGAGCTGCTGCGCGCTCGGCAGGATTCGAACCTGCAACCTTCTGATCCGTAGTCAGATGCTCTATCCGTTAAGCTACGAGCGCCTGGCCCCTTGGGGCCGGTGCGGGGACAACATTACATGACCTGCGGCCGCTGGTGAAATCCGTATCCGGTGGGGGTGCTGACCTGCGGGAACAGCGGAATGCCCTGGTCGTTTGGGGCAGACCAGGGCACAGGTGGCGGAGGCTCCGGGATTTGAACCCGGGATGGGGGGTTACCCCAAACCGCATTAGCAGTGCGGCGCCATAGACCAGACTAGGCGAAGCCTCCTCGCACGACAGCGCGGGCTACGCCGCGTGCGTGCGAGCAAATAATGCCACAGCCCGAACGGCCGCAGCCAATCGGATTCCACCCTACGGGGGTGTCGCCGCCGAGTCGAGTTGCGCAACGTGTCGGGCGGAGGAGCGTTAGCAGTGGGAGCGGAGGTGCGTCCGGTGCCTCCGACCGCACTGAACCATGGAGCCCCCGCATGCTGCACAAGACTCTCGTCGCCGCCCTCGCCCTCGTCGCCTCCGCCGCCGTGCCGGCCGCCGCCGTCGCGGGGCATGCGCCCGAGGAGGCGGCGAACCGTCTGGTCATCACCGTTGCGGACAGCGGAACGGCGGCGGACGGCACCCACGAGCTGATCTGCGGGCCGGCCGGCGGGGACCACCCCGATCCGGCGGGGGCCTGCGAGGCCGTGGAGCGGGCGGACCGGCCGTTCGACGCGGTGGCGGAGGACGCGCTGTGCACCTACGTGCACGGCGGCCCCGCGACCGCCGAGATCGAGGGGGTCTGGAACGGCGAGCGGGTGCGCGCCACGTTCAGCCGCGTCGACGGCTGCGAGATCGCCCGCTGGGACGCGCTGGTGCCCGCGCTGCCGGAAATCGGCGCCTGAGCTGCGTCTTCACATCGGACCGCCGCGCCCGTTGCGCCTGCCCGTAGACTCCCCCTAATGACAGGCACGGGGTACGTGCACCTGAACACGTGGGTCAAGGGAGGAACCGACGTCGTGAGCAGCAGGCCAGCGAGGGGCGCTGCTCGCCTCGCCGCCATACTCGACGCGCTGCCCGACGCGCTGTTGCTCGTCAACGGCAACGGCACCGTCGTCAACGCCAACGCCATCGCCGTGGAGACGCTGGAGGCTCCGGGCGCTCCTCTCGTCGGCCGCGGGCTGCTCGATATCGTGCCGGAGTTCGACCCGCGCCGTATCCCCGGCTCGATGCGCCGCCCGGAGGAGGACCCGAGCGTCCGGACGCGGCCGACGCGCATGGTCGCCCGGCGCACGGACGGCATCGAGTTGCCGGTCGAGGTGACAAGCGCCGGACTCAACGCCGGTCATACGCCGTACAGATCCGCGATCGAAGCCGCGTTCGCCGACGACTACTCCGGTGAGGAGCTGCTGGTCCTGGTGGTGCGCGATCTGTCGGACGCACTGGATACGGAGTCCGAGCTGGTGCGCCAGCAGCGGCAGACGGAGATGATCCTGCGGGCCGCGTCCGAGGGCGTGGTCGGCGTCGACACGGCGGGCCGGATCGTGCTGGTGAACCCGGCCGCCGCGCAGATCCTCGGGCACCGGGCCAGCCAGCTCGGCGGCCAGGAGCTGCATCCGCTGGCGCAGCACTCGCGGGCCGACGGAACGCCGTTGGCGTTCGAGGAGACGCCGCTGCACGACACGCTGACCTCGGGCCGCAAGCACCGGGTGCGCGGGCAGGTGTTGTGGACGAAGGATGGGCGTGCGGTGCCGGTGGATCTGACCACGGCGCCGGTGCGGGACGGCGACCAGCTGGTCGGCGCGGTGCTCGCGTTCACCGACCGCCGTGCCTTCGATGCGATGGCGGCGCGCAACGAGCAGTTGACGTCCGTGCTGCGCGAGGGCCTGCGCGGGCCGCTTGAGCAGTTGCGGGCCGAGCTGTCCGCGCTGGCGGCCGATCCGGCGGGGCAGTTGTGGCCGGAGGCCAATCAGGTGCTGCACCATCTCGCGGCCGGGTACGCGCGGATGACGACGCTGGTGGACAACGTGCTGAGCTACCAGCGGCTGGACGAGGGCCAGGAGAAGCTGGCGCTCGAACGGGCGTCGCTCGACGCGGTGGTGGCCGCGGGCGTCGAGGGGGCGACGGAGCTGATCGGCCCGGGGCGTGCGCAGTTCGCGGTGCACGCGCCGCCGATCGAGGCCGAGGTGGACCCGGAACGGATGGCGCAGGCGCTCGCCCACCTGGTGGCGGACGTGGCCGGGGTCGACGCCACCGGCCAGTCGGCGGCGGGCGCGGCCGGCGGGGACTCGACGATCGTGGTGGCCGCCGCGCAGCGCGGTGACGTGGTGCGGATCGAGGTGCGGGGTCCGCACTCGGGCGGCGATCCGGTGCACGAGCCGATCGTGCGCGGCATCGTTCGCCAGCACGGCGGGGTGTTGCAGACGCACGAGGTGGGCGGCTCGGCGGCGTATGTGCTTGAGGTTCCGGTGGCGGCGGGCGGCGGCAAGGCCCCGCCGGCGAAGCCGCGGGACGCGAGCGGTGACACGACGGTGATGCCCGTTCCCGCGCAGCCGGTGCGGGGCACGGGGGGCAAGGCGCCCATGGCGATCGAGCCGGTTCCTGACACGCCGACCGGTCGGCGACGGAGGGCCGCACCGCCGGCCTCCGCCGAGGTGGCCTCCGCCGAGGTGGCCGTCGCGGAAGCGGCCCCCGCGCCGCCGGCCTCCGCGGAGGTGGCGGTGCAGGAGCCCGCGGGGCCGCAGGCGTTCGGGCCCGAGCCGGACCCGGGCAACGGGCGCCGACGGCGCGCGCTCGCGCCGGCCGGCGAGGCGGCGCCCGTCCCGCACGCCCCCGCGGCGGAGGAGCCGACGGGGCGGCGCAGGCGGGCCAAGCCCGCGCAGGAGCAGCAACAGCCGCAGGAACAGCCGCACGAGCAGCCGCCGGGCGCACCGGGCGCGGGCGGCGTCGCGGTGCAGGGCACCGGGGCTGCGGCGCTCGAACCGGTGGGTCCGCAGCCGCCGCAGCCGTCGGCCGTTCCACAGCCGGAGGAGTCGGACGAGCCGCCGGTGGTGGAGCACTCCGTGGTGGCGGCCAGCCCGATTCTGGACGGCACCGCGCCGGTGGCCCAGACGATGCGGCAGCCGCGCGCGCTGCCGATGCCCGGCAGCGACCGTGCGAAGGCCGGTCCGCGGCCGCCGGGGGTCAGCGTGCAGACGCTGGGGCAGGGCGTTCCGGTGGGGCCGCAGCTGCCCGCTCCGATCGCACCGGCGCGTCGGCGGAAGCTCGCGACGCCGCCCGCCGACGATGCGCGGCTGGCTCCCGTGCAGCAGCCGGGCGCCCCCGGCGCGCCGGAGCGCGAGGAACGCGACGGGCGCGAGGGGCACAAGGGGCACGAGGAACGCGAGGAGCGGGAGGAAACGCAGGGCCGCGGACGGCAGTTCGCGATCGGCGCCCCCGCGGAGGGCGCGGCCGAGGGCCCGGAGCCGCTGGACGGGCCGAACGGGGCGGTCGAGGTGACCGAACGGCACGTGCCCGCCGGGCCACCGGCGCCCGCGGACGACGAGTTGCCGCCGGAGCCGCTGGACAACCCGCGGCGGCTGCTGGTGTGGCCGGAGCCGGACGTCTCGACGCAGCAGGCGCTGACGGACCGCGGGTACCGGCCGGTGATCGTGCATTCGCGCGAGGAGGTCGACGCGCAGATCGCGGCCTATCCGGCGGCGCTGTTCGTCGACCCGCTGACGGGCCCGATCACGCGGACGGCGTTGCAGTCCCTGCGTTCGGCGGCGGTGGCCGCGGAGGTGCCGGTGCTGGTGACGGCGGGGCTCGGCCAGGCCAGCCGGGAGGCGGCGTACGGCGCGGACCCGGCCGTGCTGCTGAAGGCGCTCGCGCCGCGCGACAGCGAGCAGCACCCGCCGCGGGTACTGCTGGTGGAGGAGCAGGAGGCCATCGCGAACGCGTTGACCGTCTCGCTCGAACGGCGCGGGATGCAGGCCGCGCACGCCACCTCCGACGCGGAGGCGATGGAGGTGGCGTCGCAGATCCGTCCGAACCTGGTGGTGATGGATCTCAACCAGGTGCGGCGGCGCCGTGCCGGGATCATCGACTGGCTGCGGGTCAACGGCCTGCTGAACCGAACCCCGTTCGTCGTCTACACGGCCGCGGAGCTGGACCCGGGACAGCTGCCGTCGCTGGCCTCGGGCGAGACGGTGCTGTTCCTCGCGGAGCGCTCGACGAACCCGGAGGTGCAGGCGCGGATCGTGGACCTGCTGACCAAGATCGGCGCGCACTAGCGGCCACGGCCCGGCGCCCGCGGGTCTGCGGGCGCCGGGCCCGGTCAGTCCTCCAGGGTGACGACGGTGAGTTCGCCCTGGGCGTAACGGGCGCGGAGCACCTTCTTGTCGAACTTGCCGACGCTCGTTTTCGGCACGGCGTCGACCCGCGTCCAGTGTTCCGGCAGCTGCCAGCGCGGGAGGCGTTCGCCCAGGTGGCCGCGCAGCTCGCGGTAGGTCGCCTCGGTCGCCTCGGTCGCCTCGGCCGGGTCGGCCGGGTCGGCCGGGTCGGACAGGACGACGGCGGCGAGCGGGCGTTCGCCCCAGGTGTCGTCCGGAACAGCGACGACGGCGGCCTCGCTGACGAGGGGATGGGACATCAGGTGGTTCTCCAGGGCTACGGAGGAGATCCACTCGCCGCCCGACTTGATGACGTCCTTGGCGCGGTCGGTGAGGGTGAGGTAGCCCTCGGGCGAGATGACGCCGACGTCGCCCGTGCGCAGCCAGCCGTCCGGGCTGAACCGGTCGGCGGGGCGCTCCGGCTCGCCGCCGGGGCCGCCGTGGTAGGCGGCGGCTATCCACGGGCCGCGGACCTCCAACTCGCCGGCCGAGGTGCCGTCCCACGGCAGGAACGTGCCGTCCGGCCCGGCGAGACGGGCCTCGACGCCCACGCTGAACCGGCCCTGCGACTCCCGGTAGGGCCGCTCCTCCTCGGGGGTGAGGCCGGGCGGCGGGTCCGCGGTGGTGCCGACGGGGGACGTCTCCGTCATGCCCCAGCAGTGCCGGACGTTGATGCCGTACTTCTCCTCGAACGCCCGCATCAGCGCCGGCGGGCAGGCCGAGCCGCCGATGGCGACGCGGCTGAGGCTGGAGACGTCGCGGGGTCGTTCGGCCAGCTCGGCGAGAAGCCCCTGCCAGAGGGTGGGCACCGCGGCGGCGTGGGTGGGACGTTCCGCGGCGATCATGTCGGCGAGCGGCCCCGGCTGGAGGAACCGGTCGGGCATGAGGAGACCGGTGCCGGACATGAAGACGGCGTGCGGGATGCCCCAGGCGTTGACGTGGAACATCGGCACGACGGGCAGCGTCAGGTCGGCGAGCGTCAGGCCCATGGCCTCGGCCGCCGTCACGTGCATCGAGTGCAGGAAGATCGAACGGTGCGAGTAGGCCGTGCCCTTGGGGTCGCCCGTGGTGCCCGAGGTGTAGCAGAGGGCGGCGGCGGTACGTTCGTCCAGCTCGGGCCAGTCGTAGGTGGTGGGGCGGCCCGCGATGAGGTCCTCGTAGTCGTGAACGGCGGCGCGCGCGCCGGTCAGCGCGCCGGTGTCGCCGGGGCCCACGACGACGATGTGCTCGACGCGGGGCAGGCCGGGCAGCAGCGGGGCGAGGAGCGGCAGGACGCTGCCGTTGACGAGGATCACGCGGTCGTCGGCGTGGCCGATGATGAAGGCCAGCTGCTCGGACGGCAGCCGCAGGTTGAGCGTGTGCAGCACGGCGCCCATCGACGGGACGGCGAAGTACGCCTCAAGGTGCTCCGCGTTGTTCCACATGCAGGTGCCGACGACGTCGCCGCCGCGCACCCCCAGCTCGTCGTGCAGGGCGTGCGCGAGCTGGGCGGAACGGGCGCCCGCCGCCGCGAACGTGCGGCGCCGCGGCTCCCGGCCCTCACCCGCCCAGGTCGTGATGGGGGAGCGCGCGTGGATCGTGGCGCCGTGCCGCAGGATGCGGCTGATCAGTAGGGGGACGTCCTGCATCGTGCCGAGCACCGGGGGCCTCCTGGCTCCTCGCCTGACGGTCGGTCTCCGGTGATTGTGGTGGCTGCGGCGGCCTTATGGCACTGTCGGGGGCCGACGAATTACGCGGCCATCGCCTGGTTGTCGCGGTGACTGCCGCGCTGAGCGCTGTACTGAGCGCCGTGCTGAGCGCTGTACTGCCCGCCATGCTGACTGTCCCGGGCGACCTCGGCCAGCTCCTCGTCCTCCCGGAGCTTGGCGAGCGCGCGCGAGACGGCGCTCTTGACGGTGCCGACGGACACCCCGAGCACCTCGGCGGTCGACGCCTCGCTCAGATCTTCGTAATACCTCAGGACGACCATGGCCCGCTGCCGCGCCGGGAGCCTGACGACGGCGCGCCACATCGCGTCGCGCATCGCCTGCTGCTCGGCCGGGTCGGGCGCGGGCAGCGGGTCGGGCTCGGGAAGCTCGTCCGTCGCGTACTCGTCGACGCGGCGCTTGCGCCACTGCGAGGTGCGGGTGTTGAGCAGGGCGCGGCGGACGTAGCCGTCCAGCGCCCGGTGGTCCTCTATCCGCTCCCAGGCCAGGTAGGTCTTGGTGAGGGCGGTCTGGAGGAGGTCTTCGGCGTCACTGGGATTGGCGGTGAGCGAGCGGGCAGCGCGCAGCAGAACCGGGCCGCGTGCCTGCACGTACGAGGTGAAGGTCAGCGGGGCTGCTGTCCGGGCCGTCCTGGGCGTGGTCATGCCTTACAAATTAGGAGACATCACCCCGCTCGGGGATCGGCCACAGGTCGCGATGAGGTATCCGCCCCAGGGTGTAGAAGTGGTGCTGGCTGCACCTCCCAGAGGTGGAGGGGCCGCCTCCTTTTCGTCAGGGGGGATCAGGGATTCACCTGATGCCCGGTGCGGGAACGCCCTCGGGGGCGCCGGCGAGAACGGCCACCGGGGCGTGCACGAGATTGCGGTCGATGAGCAGGCGCCGCCCGCCGTGGGTCTCGGCGACGTCGCCCGCGTACTGGTGGATGCGGCGGTGCGGCTGCCAGGCCGCGGGGTCGAGGGACGGCTCGGCGTCCAGGGTGGGCGGCGCGCCCCAGCGGGCGTACCACAGGGCGTCGGGGAGGTCGGGGGCGCCGGCGCGGCGGGCGTTCTCCAGGTGGGCGATGCCGGAGGTGGCGCTGGAGTAGTAGCCGGCGATCCAGCCCTCGTCGGCGAGGTGACGGGTGAAGCCCTGGACGAACGCGAGGGTGTCCGCGGCGCAGTCGGGGTCGTGGTGGTCGTAGTCCTCGATGTCGAGGTAGATGGGGCTGCCGGGCGCGAGGCCGAGAGCGCGCGCCGAGAACACGGCGTCCTTCGCCTCGGCGGCGCCCTGGGCGCGCGGGCCTTCGGGGCCGATCGTGGCGGCGCTGTGGCCGGGCGGGCTGATGCAAGGGGACTGCGAGCCCGCGTAGATGGGCAGGAGCCGCCAGCCGAGGGCGCTGACGTCGCGCACCCAGTCGGGTGTGAGGTGCGGCTGGGCCGCGCAGGCGCGGCTCTTGCCGCCGACGTAGATGCCGAGTGCGCGGTAGGGGGAGGCCAGCCAGTCGCGCATGGTGGGCAGGGCGGGGGCCTCGCAGGTGTCGAACCCGCGGCCGTGGAAGACGCGGGCCCCGCGGGCGGTGAGGTCGCCGCTCATCGAGGCGTCGCCGTTCGCCGAGGCGTCGCCGTTCGCCGAGGCGTCGCCGTTCGCCGAGGCGTCGCCGTTCGCCGAGGCGTCGCCGTTCGGCAGGGCCTTGTCGTCGGGAAGGGCGGGGCGCATGGGCGGGGGCGCGGGTCCGGCGAGGGCGGCCGCGGGGGCGGCGGTCAGGGCGAGCGCGAGAGCGCCGAGAACGAGAGCGCCGGGAACGAGGGCGCCGAGGACGGGGGCGGCCGGCCGGGGGCCGGTGTGATGGGCGTACCGCATGGGACCGAGTCAAGGCGGATGGCGCGGCGGGAACGGCGCTGACACCCGGGGGCCGCTCACCTGGCCCGGCTCGTTCACCCGAACGGACCACACGGCCAGACCCCGTCCGGCCCCGCGCGTGCTCAGGCCGTTGCGGTCAGCTCCTCGATGCGCTGGGCGAAATCGTCGGCGGGCAGGGGCAGTTCGATCTCGTCGACGAACTGCACGGCGTCCGGTACGTAGTGCACGACCGCCGCCGCGGCAGCGGTGAGGCAGGCCCGGTCCCCGCACAGCCGGGCCAGCACGCGCAGGACCAGGGCGGGACAGCTGCCGTCCTCCCGCTCCTCGTCGGCGGTCTCCGGGTCACGGTCCGGGTCGGCCTGGCGGTGCCACAGGGCGGCCTCCCAGGTCTCGCCGAGGATCAGGTGGTGCAGGTACAGGCAGTAGGCGGCGGCGCCGTCCCCCGCGCCGGCGGCGAACTGCCACCAGAAGCGCGCGCTGTCCTCGCAGCCGGCGAGCTGGAGCACGCAGCCCAGCACGCGCGCGCCCTCGGGCTCCGGCACGCGCCCCCCGAGGAGGGCGGCCATGTGCTGGAGCGCGCCGTCCTGCCCGACCACCGTGCGGCACAGGGTCGCCAGGTAGTGGAACGCGTCGGCCTCGCGCCCGCCGGACCGCGGCGGGCCGCTGACGGCCGGGGGCAGCCGGTCGGCGACGCGGGCGGCGATGCGCGACTCGGCCGCCTCGATCTCCTGGTCGCTGTAGGTGTGGGGCCGGTGCACCAGGATCGCCCGGGCCAGAACCTGATCAATGGACCGGGGCATGACCGGCCCTCCCGTCCGCGCCGCCGGCCTCGGCGCCCGCATCGTTCCCGGCGTCGGCATCGTTCCCGGCGTCGGCATCGTTCTCGGCGTCGGCAAGGGCATCGGCATCGGCATCGGCATCGGCATCGAGGGCGGTCTCCCGCAGGCCGAGCGCCTCCTTGAGCCGGTGCCTGGCGTAGCGCGCGGTGGAGCGGACGCCGGGCACGCTGATGCCCAGGATGTCCGCCGTCTCCTCGGTGCTGTAGCCGATGCAGTACCGCAGCACGATGACGTCGTGCTGCCGCTCGGGCAGCTCCCGGATCGCCTGGTAGATGCTCAGGCTCTCCTCCAGCTCGCCTATGGGATCGACGGCCGAGTGCAGGGCGTGGGTCTCGAAGGGCGCCGTGTCCGCCATGACCGGCCTGCGGCCCCTGGCGCGGGCCGCGTCGACGGTGCGTTCCTTGAGCAGGGTCCAGGCGTAGCCGGCCGGGCTGTCGAGGCGGAGGACGCGCGGCCAGTCGGCGGCGAGCTGCTCGAAGGCACGGTCGACCGTCTCCTCCGCGTCGGCCCGGTTGCCGAGGTGCAGCTCGGCCCAGCGCACGTAGGCGGGCCGGTACAGCTGGTGGAATGCGCGGAAGTCGGCGGGCAGCGCCGGAAGCGGCGCCACACCGGTACGCGGGGCGGGCAAGGAGTCGGTCACCGGATCTCCGGGTCCTTCCTTCGTCTCTGCGTCGTGTTGGTTCCGCCCCCGACAGCGATCGGCAGCGGTCGATCGTGCTTGACCGAGTCAGAAATCTTACGCAACGAAGCTCTTCAGTTACGAAATCGATCAACGAACGCCTCGGTACCGAACGTTGAAAGGGGCACCCGAGTACCCGGGCGCCCCTTCGTCACCACGGCATCGCCGCCGGCGGAGGCTGTGGGATTTGAACCCACGGTGACGTTGCCGCCACGACGGTTTGCAAGACCGCACCGCCCGTCTGCTGCGTTCAGGCTTTGACCTGCCCAGCAGGCTAGCGGGCATGCCCGAAGGGGGCCACCTTGGCCACAGGATGGCCAGAGGTGCCGTTGGTCACGCGTGAGCGTCGGTCGGATCAGGTACTCCAGAAACATGCAGCTCTCCCCCGAGGAAGCCCGCGCACGGCTCACCGCCTCCCGCGTTCTGCGGCTGGCGACAGCCGATGGCACCGGTTCTCCCCACCTCGTTCCTGCGACCTTCGCTGTGCGGAACGACACAATCGTCATTGCCGTCGATCACAAGCCGAAGCAACGCCAGAACCTTAAGCGCCTGCGGAACATCACGGTGAACCCGCAGGTCTCCGTCCTGGTGGACGTCTACGACGACGACTGGACCCAGCTTTGGTGGGCCCGTGGTGACGGCACGGCGCACATTCTCGACGACGCGCGCCGTTGTGCGCCGGTCGAATGGCTGCGGGAGAAGTACGCCCAGTATCGTGACGCCCCGCCGGGCGGCCCGGTCATCGAGATCACGGTCACGCGCTGGTCCGGCTGGGCATTCACCGATCCTGCATGACTGATCGCGCCGCGAAGTTCCGGGTGATCGCCGAAGATCTGCGGAAGGAGATCCGGGCGGGGGCCTGCCCGCCGGGGAGTCGCGTGAGCTGAAGTCGCCGAACCACGACGGGCGAGCTGGCCGCGCGCAAGGACGTGGACGATCCGCCGGCGGATGTCGCCGCGGCGCCGGCCTGGATCGCCCGGCGTTCGCTGAAGCTCACCGACGTGGCCCGGTCGGCCAAGCCGCGGCTCGCGCTCGACGCGCTGTCCGTGAAGCTCGACGGCCGTCCGGCCGCGGACAACACGGTCCGGCGGAAGCGTGCGGTGCTGAGCAACGCGCTGCGCTTCGCCGTCGAGCAGGAGTTGCCGCCGGTGAACCCGCTCGACCGGATCGACTGGGAGCCGCCGAAGACGGGCGACGAGGTGGACTTCCAGTTCGTTCCCGCGCCCGAGCAGGCGCGGGCGCTGCTCGACGCGGTGCGCGCGGACGGTGGCCGAGGGGAGCACCCGCACGCGTTCTTCGGGGGCCTGTACTACGCGGCCATGCGGCCGTCCGAGGCCGCGGCGCTGACCGCGGCGCTGACCGCGGCGCTGACCGCGGCGAACTGCACGCTGCCCGAGCCGGGGTGGGGCGAACTCCCGCTACGTGCGAGCCGTCCCGAGGTGGGGTCCGGCTGGACGGACGACGGGAAGCCGTACGAGGACCGCGGGCTGAAGCGGCGGGCGCGGAAGACCACGCGGCCGGTGCCCATTCCGCCGACGCTGGTCGCCCTGCTGCGAGAGCACCGCGAGGCGGACGGCACCGCGCCCGTTCCACCGAGTACACCGACGTGTGGCGGCGGGCCCGGAAGACGGCCCTCGCGCCCGCGGACGTGACGTGGAGACGCCGCTTGCCGAGGTGCCGTACTCCCTGCGGCACGCGGGCGTCTCCCTGTGGATCAAGGCGGGGGTCGACCCGGTGGAGGTCGCGCGGCGGGCGGGCCACAGTCCCCCGCGGTGCTGTGGCGCTTCTGCGCGAAGATCCCGCGCGGGCAGCAGCACCAGGCGAACGTGCTGGTCAGGAGTGGGACGCGGTGAGACAGGCCAGCACCGAGGGTGAGAAGCAGAGCGGCCCCCGGGTGTCCGGGGGCCGCTCTGACCTGCGTCTTTACCGTCTGGGCGGAGGCTGTGGGATTTGAACCCACGGTGACGTTGCCGCCACGACGGTTTTCAAGACCGTTCCCTTCGGCCGCTCGGGCAAGCCTCCCGGTGTGCGGGAATCCCGCACGCACCCGGACAGCCTAGCGGCTCGGTCCTCAGTCGCCCACGCGCTCGCCCAGGACGACGGTCGTGGTCTGCTCCTGCCCGTCGCGGACGAACGTCACCTCCACCGAGTCCCCCGGCTCGTACGTCCAGATCTGGCTGATCAGGGTGGGGCTGCTGTCGATCAGCGTGTCGCCGAACTGCGTGATCACGTCGCCGGGCTGGAGCCCCGCCTGGGCGGCCGGGCCGTCGGGGGAGATCGGCTCGGGGACATCGGCGCCCTCTTCGATGATCGCCGCGCCCTCGGTCTCGCCGGTGGCCGGCTGCACGTGGGCACCGATGATCGGGTAGACCGGCTCGCCGGTCTCTATCAGGTCGGCGGCGACGCGCTGCGCCTGGTTGATCGGGATGGCGAACCCGAGGCCGATGCTGCCGACCTCGCCCATGCCGTTGGAGGAGCCGCGGATCGCCGAGTTGATCCCGATGACGGCGCCGTCCGCGTTCAGCAGGGGGCCGCCGGAGTTCCCCGGGTTGATCGAGGCGTCGGTCTGGAGGGCATTCATGTAGGAGGCGGCGCTGCCCTGCGCGTCGCTGGACGCCACCGGGCGGTCCTTGGCGCTGATGATGCCGGTGGTGACCGTGCCGGAGAGGCCGAACGGCGCGCCGATCGCGATGGTGGCGTCGCCGACCGCGACCTCGTCCGAGTTGCCGATGGGCAGCGGCTCCAGGTCCCGGCCGTCGAGGTCGGTCAGGCGCATGACAGCGACGTCGTAGCCCTCGGCACGGCCGACGACCTCCGCCTCGTAGGTCTGCCCGTCCGAGAAGGTCGCGGTGAGATCGCCGCCGTCGGCGGCGCTGGCCACCACGTGGTTGTTGGTGAGGATGTGGCCCTCTTCGTCGTAGACGAAGCCGGTGCCGCCGGCCGCCTCCGCGCCGTTGCCCGCCTCGATGGTCACGACGCTGGGCAGGGCCTCGTCCGCTATGCCGGCGACCGACTCCGGCGGGCGGGCCACCGCGTCGCCGTCCGACTCCCGGCCGATGACGGACGAGCCGCCGTCGTCCCCGCTGTCCGCCACGACGTAGCCGACGCCGCCGCCGATGCCGCCCGCGACGAGCGTGGCCACCACGACGCCGGTCAGCAGCCCGTTCCGCCGCTTCTTCGGCGGGGGCGGCGGCGGGAACGCGCCCCATGCCCCGGCGGGCGGGGGGGCGGAGCCGTCGGCCGTCGGCAGCGCGGCCGGATCGGCGGCGTACGGAACGCCCGCACCCGAGGTCGGGTGCGCGGCGGGCGGCGCGGGCGCGGGCGCGGGGACGTGCCCGTGCGCCGGGTAGGGCTGCGGCTGGTGAGGCTGGGGTGGCTGCGGATACTGCTGGGTCTGCTGATGGGTCTGCGCGTGCGCCGCGGGGGGCACGGGCGGTGGCGGTGCGGCCGGTGCGGCCGGGTCCGGTGCCGGAGGCGGGGGTGGAGGAGACGCGGCCGGCGGCGGGACCGGCGACGCGGCCCGGGGTGGCGTGGACGACTGGTCCGCCCGGGTCTCCGGCGCACCGGCGGCTGGCTCGTCCGGCTTGCCGGCGCCTTCGTTCTCGGTGCTCACAGCTCTCTCCTCAGGGGCACGACAGGATGTGCGAGCAGTCTTTCCCATGGTCTGTCAGACGGACATAAGCCCCGCCGGACTTTCTTTCCCACGGCCGGGGCCGTGGCACCATGTCGCGATGACCGCCGACCGCCGCACCATCAAGGTCATCGCGCACCGGGGGGCGTCCGAGGACGCTCCCGAACACAGCCTGGCCGCTTACCGCCAGGCCATTACGGATGGCGCGGATGCGCTGGAGTGCGATGTCCGGCTCACGGCGGACGGGCACCTGGTCTGTGTACACGACCGCCGCGTCAACCGTACCTCCAACGGCCGCGGAGCCGTTTCCACTCTGGAACTGGCCCAGCTGGCCGAGCTGGACTTCGGCTCCTGGAAGGCCCCGGCCGGCCCGGGGGCGGAGGCGCCCGACACGGCAGATCCAGAACGCACGACCGTGCTGACGCTGGAGCGGCTGCTGCGGCTGGTCGCCGCCGCGGAACGGCCGGTGGACCTGGCCATCGAGACCAAGCACCCGACCCGCTGGGCCGGGCAGGTGGAGAGCCGGCTGCTCGATCTGCTCGCCCGCCATCCGCTGCCGGGCCAGGTGCGGGTGATGAGCTTTTCCGCGCGTTCGCTGCGGCGCGTCCACCTGGCCGCGCCGGGGCTGCCGACGGTGTTCCTCATGCAGTTCCTGCTGCCGCGGCACCGGGCCGGGCGGCTGCCCGAGGGGAACCGGATCGCCGGGCCCGGCATCCGGATTCTGCGCCGCGATCCCGAGTACGTGGCGCGCGCGCACCGGGCGGGGCAGGAGGTGCACGTGTGGACCGTGGACGATCCGGCGGACGTGGAACTGTGCGCGCGGCTCGGCGTCGACGCGGTTATCACCAATCGCCCGCGTACGGTGCGTGAGCAGCTCGCAAGCCTCAGCTGACCCACTGATCACTCTTTTTCACCGGGCGTGCCCCGGCGCATTCGCTTCGTATCCGATCATTACGACTGCGTCAACAGATCTTGCATGGCCGGTTTCCGTCGTACGCCCGGAGGGCACGAATCCCATGGCGTGGGGCAAAGGAGGTCTCGGGGGTGGCGTTGGTGGTCACACAGCAAGTACCGACGTCGTCGTCCATGTCGGTGTCCCACGGTCCTTCGGGCGTGGGAACGGCACGGCGGCGATTGAGCGCGGAATTGCGCGAAAGCGGAGCGCCGGAATCGATCATTGATGACGCTGTATTGATCCTTTCCGAACTACTCAGCAATTCCTGCCGACATGCACGGCCACTCGACGACGATCAGCAGATCCGGGCTTCCTGGAGCCAGGACCGCGACGGCGCCCTCACCATTTCGGTCACGGACGGCGGCGGGCCCACCCGGCCCCGGCCGGCGTCACCCTCCGTCACCGCGAGGGGCGGGCGCGGGCTGACGATCATCACCTCGCTCGCGCGGGCCTGGGGCGTGCGGGAGGCGCCCGCCACGGGCGCGGTCACGGTGTGGGCGGTCCTGCCCGCCCTCGGCGGCCAGGCCGCGAACGGGCACGGCTGACGCCCGTTTCCCGCGCCTGGCACGCCCGCGGCCGGGCCCCCGCCCGGCGCCGCGGGCTCGTAGGATGCACGGCATCCGCCGCGCGGCCCGGTCCGGCAGGATCGAGGGGAACCGCCCCTGGGCGCGCGGCACAGCCGTACGCCCCATGCAGCAGGAGACCCGCACACTATGGCCAAAAAGCGCCGCCTTCGTACCCAGCCAAGCGCCTCGGCCACCCCCCGGCCGGCCGACGGCCAGATCCCGGCCGTCGGGGCGCGGGAGCCCTGCCCGTGCGGATCGGGCCGCCGCTACAAGGCGTGCCACGGCCGCGCCGCCGCGCAGGCGGCCACCGAGCTGGTCCGCCGGCCGTTCGAAGGGCTGCCGGGCGAGTGCGACTGGGTCGCGCTGCGCGAGCTGGTTCCCGCCGCCACCGTGCCGCTGACTTTGCGCGAGGGGCTGCCCGAGGACGTGCCGTCCGTCACGCTCGCGACCGTGCTGCCGATGGCCTGGCCCGCGCTGCGCCGCGACAACGGCGAGGTGCTGCTCGGCCTCCAGAACGACACCGCCACCGGCGACCTCAGCCGCGACCTCGCCGACGTGCTCGCCCGGGCGCTCACGACCGCCCCTGGCAACCCGGTCGCCGCCGGGCGCCCCGCGCCGGACGGGCCGCGGCTCCAGGACGTGCTGGACCTCGGCGCGCCGTTCGTGCCGACCGTGCACGAGGGCTTCGAGTTCTGGCTGGACGACGCGGAGAAGGCCACCGGCGAGGTGGCGGCCTCGCTGGAACGTGCCAACGCCGCCGCGACGCCGACCGTCCGACTGGCCGGCGTGGAGTCCGCCTACTGGTGCAGGACGCCGGAGAAGAACCACCTGCGCTGGGTCATGCCGCAGCCGGAGGAGGTGCTGATCGACGCGCTCGCCAGGCTCCAGGCCGCGGGTGCCTCGTCGCTGGGCGAGGACACCCGCCTGGTGGGCTCCTTCCGCGCGCACGGGCTGACCGTTCCGGTGTGGGACCTGCCGAGCGGGCTCGGCGCGGAGGAGTGCGAGAAGCCGGCCGCCGCCTTCCACGAACGGCTGACCGAAGCGCTTGAGGTGACCGCGCCGCTCACCGCGGACGAGCGGCGGGCCAGGAGCAGCCTCACCAACCGGCAGATCACGCTGAATTGACGGCCCGCCAGCTGCCGGGCGGCGCCGCCGCGCCGCCCCCAAGGTAGTGATTCCGGTCACAACTCGCCCCGTGCCACGGGAGTTCGGGCGTTTAGGGGGCGTCGCGGGATTTGCGAATCCCCGATGAGTTGTTACCTTCTGATGAGGGCCCGGTCGCTGGTGCATCCCCCGTCGCCAGCGATCGGGTCCGCCCATGTCCGCATCCCCGCGCGCTGTGTGTGCGGGAGCGCGCTGCCGTGACCGTTCCGGCAAGGACTCCGGGGGACTTCGGGAGACTTCGGAAGGTTCAGTGCGCGAGCCAGCCGCCCGGGTCGGGCGCGCTGAGGCCGGCCTCCACGAGCACGTCCAGCAGGTCCGCGGCCCGCGGCAGCGGCACCCGGCCCTCGCGCGGCTCCGGCTGCCGCGCCCAGCCCACGCTGCCCGCGCCGGTGCGGGACGGCGGCAGCGGAACGTACCCGCCCGCCCCGTGGAACCGCAGGGAGCTCGGCACCCGTTCGAGGCCGCTGAGCAACTCCCCAAGCTCCGGGAGCCCGTAGGGCTCCACCAGCAGCATCCACCGCGTCGGCGCCGCCACCACCGGGCCCGTCGGCACGCCGCGCCGCACCAGCTCGGCCAGTGCCCTGGCCCCGGCCACCGCGGGCAGGCTGAGCGCGCAGGGCGCCCGCCCGCCCGTCGCGAGAACGATCGGCGCGCGCGGCCGGACCGTCCACCACCACTGCACCATCCGGGCGTCCGTCGTCGCGGCCAGCAGCTCCGGGTCGAGGGGGTGGGCCCCGGGAACGACGCAGCCGGCCCTCGGGCAGCAGCACCCCCCGTCGGCCCCGGCCTCGGCCCCCGGCAGCACGGGCCACTGCCACTGCCTGGCGTAGACAAGCGCGGCTCCGCGCAGCGCAAGGCCATGGGCTTTGCCGTTGCTCTTCCCGTTACCGTTCTTGCGTCGCTCTCCGAGGATCTCGCGCATCGGCGCTCGTCCCTTCCCGTCGCGGGTCAATTGCACCAGGTGGAACACTGATCACCGTACGTAGCGGGTCGCGCTGGGGAGCAGCGGCGGGCTCCGAGGGCCTGGCCGCCTACCGATAGGACGTCAAAACTCGCCGGTCCGTTCCGATATGTACCCAGCCCGCCCGGCTCGATCCGCCGCCGGGTTCGTCCAGTCGACCGCGCACCGCCCCACCAGGCGCTTCTTTTCCGCCAATTCCGCCAAAGTCGCTCCGGTCCGGCCTGTCGAACCGGAAACCGACCCGCTACCTGGGCATCATCCATCACGGAAGGACAGTACTTGACACGCGTCCGCCCCGATCGCCCTCACCGCCGATCCCTTAGTGACGCACACCACCTGGGGGTTCCCCTCACCCATGAGCATCTCGCCCCCGCCGAAAGTGGCCGGAATCCACCAGGCCCTGTCCACCGTGCCACAGACTTCCGCGCCCGCCGACGCCCTGCCCCGCACCCGCCCCGGCGGCTTCCAGGACCGCCTCGCGTCCTGGATCTCCGACCTCACCACGCTGCACGCCCTGACCGAACGCCTCGGGCGCACCCGCACCCTCGGCGAGGCGCTGGACGAGACGCTGCGCGCCGGCGCGGGGCTCGTCGGCGCGCGCCGCGGGCTCATCGCCCTGCGCCCCGCCGACGGCCTCGGCCCGGAACGGCTCGCCGGGTTCGGCCTCGGCCACGCCGACCTCGGCCACCTCGAAACGGTCCCCCGCGGCTTCGACCTGCCGCGGGACGCCTGCGGCGAGCCCGCCGAGGCCGTGCACCGCGACATCGCCCGCGAGGACGCCGTCCACCCACGCCACCGCGAGGTCGCCGCCCGGCTCGGGATCGCGGCGAGCTACGCCGTTCCGCTCGCCGCCGAAGCGCCCGGCCGCCTCGGCTCCGCGCTGTGGCTGTACGACGAGCCGGGCGCGCCCGACCCACGCCAGCGTCGGCTGCTGGCGCACTACGTGCGGCAGGCCGCCCAGCACATCGCCAACCGGCTCGAACTGGGCCGCGCCCGCGCCGACGTGCGCGCCGTTCACGAGGGGCTGCTGCCCGCCCGCCTGCCGCGGCTGCCCGGCGTCTCCCTCGCCGTCCGGCACCGCACCGGGCCACGGGGCGGCGGCGACTTCTACGAGGCGCTCGCCCTGCCCGACAGCGCGCTCGGTCTCGCCGTCGGCGGCACCGCGGGCGGCGGGCCCGCCGCGCTCGCCGCGATGGGCCGGCTGCGCGCCGGCCTGCGCGCGTACGCCGTGATGGAGGGCGAGGACCCGGTCGCGGTGCTCTCCGACCTGGAGCTGCTGCTGCGCCTCACCGAGCCGGGGCGCTCGGCCACCGCCCTGTTCGGCTACGCGGAGCCGGCCACGCGCCGCCTCGTTCTCGCCTCCGCCGGCCACCCGCCGCCGCTGGTCGTCGGCCCGGCCGGCGCCGTCTTCGCGGAGACCGCCCTGTCCGCGCCGCTCAACATGCTGGCCTGCTGGGAGGCGCCGAGCGTCGAACTCCGCGTCGCCGACGGAGAAACGGTCCTCCTCTACAGCGACGGCCTGCTGCACCGCACCGGCGAGCCACTGGACCGCGCGTTCGCCCGCCTCCAGGCCGCCGCGGCAGGCGCGGGACCCGGCGCGCGCGCCGACCCGGGGGCGCTCGCCGACCACGTACTGCACACCGTGCTGCCCGGCCTCGACGCCCGCGGCGGTGCGGGCAACGACCGGGACGCGGGGGACGCCGACGACATCGTCCTGCTCGCCGCCCGCTTCGCCTGAACCCCCTTCCCCGGCCGACTCCGTCCGCCCATCGCGCGGCGGCCGGCCGCCGAGGCTGTCCTCGCGCCCGCGGCCCCGCCTACCATGGGTGGAGTACCGACGCGAGGAGGCGGGACGTGGCCGACGAGCAGCAGGCCGGGCAGCAGCAGGCGGACGAGCCGGGGCGGAAGCCGGTCAAGCCGCGCAAGAACGGGGTGTCCCCACAGGTGTCGGACGAGCTGGCCGAAAACATGAAGCGGGGCTGGGCGGACACCGAGCGCCGGGACCTGACGCCCGTCCCCCAGGCCGGACACACCGCCCGCCGCCGCGCCGCGCTGTCCGCGCGCTTTCCCGGCGAGCGGCTCGTCGTTCCCGCCGGGCGCCTGAAGACCAGGTCGAACGACACGGAGTACCCGTTCCGCGCGGGCGTCGAGTACGCCTACCTCACCGGCGACCAGACGGAGAACGGCGTGCTGGTCCTGGAGCCCGCCGCCGAGGGGCACGACGCCACGCTGTACCTGCTGCCGCGCTCCGACCGGGAGAACGGCGAGTTCTGGCTGAGCAGCCAGGGCGAGCTGTGGGTCGGGCGGCGCAACAGCCTCACCGAGGCCGCCCGCCTCTACGGCCTGCCGGTGGCGGACATCCGCACCGTTCCCGAGCTGCTGCGGGAGGCCACCGGGCCGGTCCGGGTGGTCAGGGGACACGACGCGACGGTCGAGGAGGCCCTGGCCGACAAGGTGACGGCGGAGCGGGACGAGGAGTTCCGCGTGTTCCTCTCCGAAATGCGGCTGATCAAGGACGACTTCGAGATCGCCGAGCTGACGCGCGCCTGCGACTCGACGGTCCGCGGCTTCGAGGACGTCGTCCGCGTTCTGGACCGGGCGCAGGCCACCTCCGAGCGGTACATCGAGGGCACGTTCTTCCTGCGCGCCCGCGTCGAGGGCAACGATGTCGGGTACGGCTCGATCTGCGCCGCGGGCCCGCACGCCACCACGCTGCACTGGGTGCGCAACGACGGGCAGGTGCGGCCGGGCGAGCTGCTGCTGCTCGACGCGGGCGTGGAGACCACCGAGCTGTACACGGCGGACGTCACCCGCACGCTGCCGATCAACGGCCGCTTCACCGACCTTCAGCGCCGCGTCTACGACGCGGTGTACCAGGCGCAGGAGGCCGGCATCGCCGCGGTGCGCCCGGGCGCGAAGTACCGCGACTTCCACGAGGCGGCGCAGCGCGTGCTGACCGAGAAGCTGGTCGAGTGGGGCCTGGTCGAGGGCCCGGTGGAGCGGGTCCTGGAGCTGGGGCTCCAGCGGCGCTGGACGCTGCACGGCACCGGCCACATGCTCGGCATGGACGTGCACGACTGCGCCGCGGCGCGACGCGAGACGTACGCGGACGGCACGCTGGAGCCGGGCATGTGCCTGACGGTGGAGCCCGGCCTCTACTTCCAGCCGGACGACCTGACGGTCCCCGAGGACTACCGCGGTATCGGCGTGCGGATCGAGGACGACATCCTGGTCACCGAGGACGGCAACGTCAACCTGTCGGCCGCGCTGCCGCGCAGCGCCGACGAGGTCGAGCTGTGGATGGCGAAGCTGCGCGGGTGACGCACGCGGAGCAGAGCTGACGAGCAGGTGTCAAGGGGGCGATTTCGGGTACAGCCTGGGAACACGGACGCGCGAAGACGCGTTGTGTGAGTCAACTTCCGTGGAAGGAGACCACGTGTCCGCCCAGTCGACGGACCCTGACGGGCATAGTCCCGGACCACCTCGCCGGCGGCAGGCGTGCCGCGGCACACGGCGAGGTGGTGTTCGTTGAGTGCCGCGCTCGGTCTGCTCGCCGTCCTCGTGCTGACGGCGGGCACCGGCTATTTCGTCGCCCAGGAGTTCGCGTTCGTCGCGGCCGACCGCCTCGCGCTCGGCCGTGAGGCCGCGGCGGGCGACCGGCGGGCCGCCCGCGCCATGAAGGTGCAGGAGCGGCTGTCGTTCATGCTGTCCGGCGCGCAGTTGGGCATCACCGTCACCGGGCTGATCGTCGGCTTCCTCGCCGAGCCAGCCCTGGCCGCGCTGCTCGACCCGGCGTTCCGCGGGCTGGGCGTGCCCGGCGCCGCGGCCACCGGCATCGCGCTGGTGCTGGCGTTCTCGCTGGCCATCGGCATTCAGATGGTGCTGGGCGAGCTGGGCCCGAAGAACCTCGCGCTCGCCGTGCCCGAGCGGCTGGCCAAGAGCCTGGCCGCCTCGACGCTGCTGTACCTCAGGGTGGCCGGGCCGCTGATCCGGATTTTCGACGCCTCGGCGAACCGGCTGCTGCGACGTGCCGGCATCGAGCCGGTGGAGGAGCTGCACCACGGCGCGACGCTTGAGGAGTTGGGCCACCTCATCGGGGAGTCGCACGAGCAGGGTCAGCTGCCGAACGAGACGGCCGAGCTGCTGGACCACGCGCTCGGCTTCTCGGAACGGACCCTGGCCGAGGTGATGGTGCCGCGCGTCGAGGTGAACTCGGTGCGGGCCTCGGCACCGGCCGCGGAGGTGATCGCGCTGATCGGCGCGCACGGGCGTTCGCACTACCTGGTGGTCGGTGAGCGGATCGACGACATCGTCGGCGTCGTCGGGGTGCGGGAGCTGATGCGGGTCTCGCCGGAGCGCATCACGCGCCGCACGGCGGGCGCGCTGGCCCGGCGGGCGCTGCTGCTGCCGGACACGCTGCCGCTGCCGGGCGCGGTGGAGCAGATGCAGGCGGCGGACGAGGAGTTCGCGGTGGTGCTGGACGAGTACGGCGGGGTGGCGGGGATCGTCACGCTGGAGGACATCGCCGAGGAGCTGGTGGGCGAGATCGCCGACGAGAGCGATGCGGTGGAGGAGCTGGCGGCGCCGGACGGCACCGGCTGGCTGGTGAACGCGGGCAGGCGCGTGGACGAGGTGGCGGAGGCGACGGGCCTCCCGCTGCCGGAGGACGACGCGTCCCAGACGGTGGCGGGCCTGGTGATCGGCCACTGCGGGCGGTTCCCCGCGGCGGGTGACCGCATCGTGGTGGAGCTGGCCGACGGCGGCCGGGCGCGGCTCGAAGTGCTGTCGCTGGACCGGCGGGTGCCGGACCGGGTCCGCCTGGAGCGGACGGCGGCCCCGGTCGCGCCGGTAGCGGGCCGCGCGCCGCGGACGCGGGAGCGCGAACGGGAGCGGGAGCGCGTGCGCGAGCGGGCGCGTGAACCGGAGCGGAAGCTCGTCTCGTGAGTGTGCAGGCCGCCGTGCTGATCACGGTGCTGCTGCTCGTCGGCAGTGGCTTCTTCGTGGCCTCGGAGTTCGCGCTGGTCGCGGCCAAACACCACCGGCTCGAACAGGCGCGTGCTGAGGGCGCCCGGGGCGCACAGGCCGCGCTGGCCGGAATGCACGAGCTGTCGCTGATGCTCGCCGGAGCCCAACTGGGCATCACCGCCTGCACGCTGGGGCTCGGCAGCATCTCGGAGCCGGCCATAGCGCACCAGATCGACCCGCTGCTGCACGAGCTTGGCCTGCCGGGCGGGCTGTCGTACGGCCTCGCCTTCCTGGTGGCGATGACGGTCGTCGTCTTCCTCCACATGGTGGTCGGCGAAATGGCGCCGAAATCGTGGGCGATCTCGCACCCGGAGCGTTCCGCGATGCTGCTGGCGCCGCCGTTCCGCGCCCTGGTGCGGGCCGTCAGGCCACTGATCCGGGTGCTGAACGAGATCAGCAACGCCCTGGTGCGGGCCTGCCGCGTCACCCCGCGCGAGGAGCTGGTCCCGGTGCACGACAGGGAGCAACTCACGCATCTCGTCGCCGAATCACAGCGGCTCGGGCTGATCAGCGAGGCCGACTCCGGCCTGATCACACGGTCGTTGACCGAGCCTCAGGCGCCGGTCGGCGCCGCGCAGGTCCCGGCCTCCCGCATCGCGGAAGTGGCCGCGGACGCGGGCACCGACGCGATCCTGGCCGCCGCCGCGGCCAGCGACCACACGCGGCTGCTGGTACGCGACGGGCAGCGGGTACTCGGCTCGGTCCACGCCAGGGACGCGGTGGTGGCGCGGGCCGCGGGCCGCCGGGTGACCGCCCGCGAACTGGCCAGGCCGGTACCGGAGCTGACGCCGGAGGACACCGTGGCGCACGCCGTCGAACAGCTGCGGCAGCAGCGCGCCTCCCTCGCGGTGGTGCGGGGTGCCGACGGCCGGGTGACGGGGCTGATCAGCCTCGACGACCTGCTGGTGCGGCTGATGGGACCGGCCGGGCCCCGGGCGAGGCCGGCCGGGCCCGCGCCCGCGGCGGGCGGCCCCGGCGCGGGCCGCTGACGCGGGCCCGGCCATGATGCCGCCGCCGGGGAACGCGATGCCGTGGCAAGCGCGGTATCGGCCCCGCGGAATCGGCCCCGCGGAATCGCGGTCGCTCACCTCTTGCTCTCTTCCTTACAGCGTGAATCAGCGCTGTACGATCGCAAGTATCCGACGGATGGGGAAGGGGTGACCGCGTGCCGGGCCGGCCGTACAGCTGCGGAATCGACGTGGGCATCGATGTCGTGGGCGGCAAGTGGAAAGTGCTGATCCTCTGGGCGGTGCACGACCGTCCGCGGCGGTTCGGGGAGTTGAGGCGCATGGTCCCCGAGGTCAGCGAGAAGGTGCTGATCCAGCAGCTGAGAGAGCTGGAGAAGGACGAGATCGTGCGCCGCGAGGCATTCGGCGAAGTGCCGCCGCGGGTGGAGTATTCGCTCACCGATTACGGCGTCGCGCTCAATGCGGCGCTCGCGCCACTGGCGCGGTGGGGGGCGGAGCACAAGGAGAGGATGCAGAAAATCCGGGACCGCGAGGCGGAATCGGTGAGCTGCAAAGTCCTGTCCGACACATAGCGCCCCGGCCCCCCGGGGGTGGGGCTCAGTCGACGCTGACGGACTCGATCACCACGTCCTCGACCGGGCGGTCCTGCGCGGCGGTCTCCGTTCCGGCGATGGCGTCGACCACCGCGCGGCTCTCGTCGTCGGCGACCTCGCCGAAGATGGTGTGCATCCCGTTCAGGTGCGGGGTGGGGGCGACGGTGATGAAGAACTGCGAACCGTTCGTATTGGGCCCGGAGTTGGCCATGGCCAGCAGGTAGGGCTCGTCGAAGACCAGTTCCGGGTCGATCTCGTCCTGGAACTGGTACCCCGGGCCGCCCATGCCGGTGCCCTCGGGGTCGCCGCCCTGGATCATGAAGTCGTCGATGACGCGGTGAAAGATCGTTTCGTCATAGAGCGGCTCGTCGCCCTCCTGCCCGGTCCACTGGATGGAACCGTCGGCCAGGCCCGCGAAGTTGGTCACCGTCAGCGGCGCGGACTCCGGGAAGAGCGTGACCGCGATGTCGCCCTCGCTGGTGTGGATGGTGGCGCTGGTGACGTCCCTCGCCTCGGCGTCCGCGGGGCCGCCGGACGCCGCCCCGTCGCCCTCCTGCTCGGGGGCCGACTCGTCGCCGCCCTGCTCGGGGGCCGACTCGGACGCTTCGGGCGGCGTCGTCTCCTCGTCCCCGCTGTCGTCGTCCGAATCCGAACCGCAGGCCGCGAGCAGGCCCACGCAGAGCAGCGCGCCCGCCAGCCGGCGAGGAGAGCGAATCATGTCGGATGCCTTCCGGGTACGTGCAGGGGACAAGGACCACGGTCATCATGCACCACGCGTGCCCCGGCCGTCTCCCCCTCCCGCGGCCCCCGCACGCCGCCCGCGTCCGCGGGCTCAGCCGGTGACGCGGGCCGCCGGGAGCGCGGCGAGCAGCGCGTCCACCGTCTCCGACGGTGTCTGGTCCGAGGTGTCGAGCCACAGCCCGATCCGCGGGGTCGACTCGCGCAGCGAGGCGTCGAGCGCCGCGACGGTCCACGGGCCGTAGCCGTCCTTGGGGCGGGCCGCCTCGCGGGCGGCGACGGCCTCGGGGCGGGGCGCGAGCACGACGACGTAGAGCGGGCGCGTGCGCACCCGCGCCACGTAGGGCGCCAGGTCCTCGCCGATCACGATGTCCTGGACGACGGCGGTGAACCCGGCGGCCGCGTACAGGTCGGCGGCAGTCGCGGACAGCCGCTGCCGCAGGCGGAGTTGGGCCGTGGCCTCGTCGGACCCCGCCGGGGTCGGCTCGTGGCGGCCCGAGACGATCATCCTGCGGAAGGTGTCACCGCGCACGTGCGCGGCGCGGGGGAGCCGTTCGGCCAATGCCTGCGCGATCGTGGACTTGCCGGACGCCATGACGCCGGTGATCAGCACGACGGCACCGCTCAACTCCTCGCCGGTCAACGCCACTCACCGCCCTCTCATCCTTATCGGTGGTGTGGGAACGATATCCAGGGGCTCGCGTCGGATCGATCGATAATCTGATCTCCCCTCCTCCTGGACGGCCTGTGTATGGACGCACTCGCGCTCGGCCCGGCCTGGATGGCGCCGGAGCGGCTCATCGACACCTTCGGTCTCATCGGCATCGTCGTCATCGTCTTCGCGGAGTCGGGTCTGCTGATCGGTTTCTTCCTGCCGGGCGACCCGCTGCTGTTCACCACCGGGCTCGTCGTCTCCTCCGGCGAGTACCTGGACTATCCGCTCTGGCTCGTCTGCACGCTCATCGTCACCGCCGCGGTGACCGGTGACCAGGTCGGCTACGCCTTCGGCCGGCGGGCCGGCCCGGCCGTCCTGAGCCGGCCGGGTGCGCGCTTCCTGACGGAGGAGCACCTGGTGAAGGCGCAGGTGTTCTTCGCCAGGCACGGCAGGGCCTCGCTGGTGCTGGCCCGCTTCGTGCCCGTGGCCCGGACGTTCACGCCGGTGCTCGCCGGGGCAGGGCGCATGGACTACCGCACGTTCATGACGTTCAACGTGCTCGGGGGCGTGCTGTGGGGCGCGGGCGTGACGCTGCTCGGCGCGGGACTCGGGCAGGTGGCGTTCGTGCGGGGCAACATCGGGCTGCTCCTGCCGGTGATCGTGCTGCTCGCCGTCGTGCCGACGGCGGCCGAGTACCTGCGGCTGCGCCGCTCGGCGCGCGGTGCCGGGCGTGCCCGCGGTGCCGGGCGTGCGGTGCGGCGAGCAGGGCAGAGCGAAGCGCCCCCGGTCACCGCGGACCGGAGGCCTCGTCCCCGGCCGTAGCGGATACGGCCGACGCGGATCAGCTCGCCGCGGGCTTCGCCTCGTCCACCGTGCGTGAGCTGGTGACGTCCCCGGGGGCCGCCTGAATGGTCTTGGCGGGCGGCTCCTGAGCCTGCGGCTGGGCCGCGCCGTCCTGCGGTGGCGCCGCGGAGGCGCTCTCCGCCTTCATGGCGGCCGTCTCGCTCTTGAGGATGCGTGCCGACTTACCCAGCGAACGGGCGATGTCGGGCAGCCGCTTCGCTCCGAAGATCAGCAGCACGATGATCGCGAGAACAACCAGCTCCCGCGCCCCGATCTGACCCATGAGATCCACCTCCAAGGAGACGCACTCCGACGTCCCACACCATCAGCAAGAGTAGCGCGGCCGGGGTGAAGTTTGAATAAACCGGAAGTCAATACCGGAGCGTACCGACCGCCGGAACGGACACCTCCCTGAGCCGTTCTTCCTGTGACATGATCCCCACCGCGCTGCAGCGCACGGGGCACAGGCGCACGACGAAGGTCGAGGACGGGACAAACGGGACAAGGGGCGGGGGCCGAGCGAATGCGGCTGAGAAATGTGATCGTCGGGGCCGTGGCCCTCGGCACACTGGCGGCCTGCGGCGGCGGATCGGACGACGACGACGGCAGCGGCAACGGCAGCGGCGGCACGGACAAGACCGGCACGGGCGGGGACGCCGCGGGGCAGGAAGCGGAGCAGGACGACGCCCCCGCCGCGCCCGTCACCCAGCTGACGGTCCCGGCCGCCTACGACACCGGGCGCGGCTGGGAGACCGCGCTGCCGCCCGGTGCCGCGCCCCTGACGCTGCCAGGGTCGGGGGCCGTCGCGCTGTTCGACGAGACGAGCGGCACGGACGGCAGGTTCACCGTGCACGACGCCGCCACCGGCGAGGTGCTGTGGTCGAGCGCCGCCCTGGAGCCGGTCGGCGAGAGCGCGTCGCTCGAGGCGTTCGCCACGACGGTGAACGGCGAGGACTACCTGGTCGCCTGGTCCGCGGGCACCTCGGGGGCGGGCGTCATCGACCGCGGCGACGAGCTCGTCGTGCTCGACATCTTCACCGCGGACGGCTCGGGCGACGCGGTCGAGCCGTTGCACCACGTCGAGGTGCCGGGCTCGGGCGAGGCCGCGCCCGGCGGCGCTGGGCTGATGCTGGAGCTGGAGGAGGACATCGTGGTCGGCGTCGACCCGGCCACCGGTGTCACCACCGAGTACGACGAGAGCGCCCTGGAGCCGCCGCCCACCTGCAAGGACTGCGATCCGGGCGGCGACATCGTGGCGCTGACCGCGAACGGCCCGCTGGTCGACGACAGCTACGCCTACGAGGGCTTCTGGGTGCCCGGCGGCTGGGCGGGCGAGGAGGTGGCGCCCCGGGAGGCCGGTCCCGACGCGGGTGCCTCGGTCACCCCGGTCGGGGACGGCCTCGTGATCGCCGAGTGGAGCCGCAGCGACGGCCAGACGATCCGATCGGTCCTGGACAGCGCCTCGGGTACGACCGCCGCCACCGCGCTGTGCCCGGAGCCCGACGGCTCGGCCGCGGGCGCGGAGCACACCGCCATGTCGGCGAACGGCCGTTACCTCGTCCACGGGGTGCTGGTCTTCGATCTGGAGGAGGGCACCGGCCACTGCTTCGAGGCCACGCCGGACGCCAATGCGGTGCAGTTCAGCGCGGTCACCGACGCCGGTGTGGCGTTCGGTGTCGCGGAGGTGATGACGGAGGACTCGTGGGTCGGCACGCCCACGCCCGTCCAGCTCGACATCGCCTCGGGCGAGGTGGCGGAAACGGCCCCCGAGGCCGTCTTCCCGGTGGCCGACCTGGGCGGTGCCGGCCTGTTCACCGCGGATGACGAGACGCTGGTGGCCTACCTGCACGCCGGGTGACACCCCGGCGTCGGGGCCCCCGGCCGCGGGCTGCGGGGCCCCGGGCGCGGTCGCCTCAGGACGCCTGGAGCAGCGGCTTGTTCCGCCATTTGAGGATCTTGTCGAACGTCACGACCGCCCCGCCGCTGCCCGGCTGGTTGTCGAACTGCACCCGGTCGGACAGCGCCTCGATCAGCCGCAGGCCGCGGCCTCCCGACTGGAGCTCGCGCGGCTCGGGGCGGGGCACCACCGCGCCGATCGGGAAGCCGGGGCCGCAGTCGGTGACCTCGATGCGGCAGACGTCGCCGTGGATGGAGGCGGTCACCCGGTAGCTCTCCGCCTGGGTGCCGCCGTGCTGCACGGCGTTCGAACAGGCTTCGGAGAGGGCGACCGACAGCTCGTGGGAGATGTCCGCGTCGACTCCGGCCGACTCCATCGCCCCGAGCAGCAGCCGCCGGGCGAGCGGGACGCTGGCCGCTTCCCGCCGCAGTTGGAGAGACCACCAGATGCTCATGCTCCCGCCTCCAGGCCGCGGCTCGACATATCTGTAGGTATTGCCTACCGGCGCGCACCGTAAGCGTGTGATTGACCCAACACCCCCCGTTCGGCGGAAGTATCGGGACGGACCTGCGGAAATACCGACAAATCACCGTCTCGATGCGCCCCCCACGCGCCACCTGTCCGTGCCCCCGCGCCCCCGCCGGTCCTGGCCCGGTGAGATGATGGCGCCGCCATGCGTGCCGGAGCCGATCTGCGAGTGCTGCGCGCCGCGGTGTTCGCCGCGGCCTGCGCCACGCTGGCCGCGGCCGGGCACGTGTGGGCCACCGGGCCCGTGCCGCCACCGGCCGCGCTGGCGGCCGGCTGGGCCGCCGCGTTCGCCCTCGCTCTCCCGCTCGCCGGCCGGGAACGGCGTTCGGTGCCCGCCATCGCCGCCACCCTCGCCGCCACGCAGCTCGCGCTGCACGCCCTGTACTGCCTGGGCCGGCACGCTCCCGCGGCCGGTGCCGCCGAGCACGGCGGCGGCGCCGGGGACGCCATGGCGCTCGCGGCCCGTCTGCTGTGCAACGACCACGCCCTGGCCCTCACCGAGGAACGTGCCGCCCGCATCGTCGACGAGGCGGGGCTCGCCCCGCACCCCGGCGCCGCTCCCGGGGCGGCGGACGCCGCGGCCGGGCTCGGCGAGGCGTTCGCTTCGCTGGCGTCCGCCCCCATGCTGCTCGGCCACCTGCTGGCCGCGCTCGCCGCCGCCTGGCTGCTGCGCCGCGGCGAGGCCGCGCTGTGGCGGCTGATCCGCCTCTCCGCCCGCGTCTCGCGGCCGTTCCTGCGCCTCGTGCGCGCCCTGCTGCGCGCCCTGCACGCCCCGCGGCCGTGCCCGCCGGTGCCCTGCCCGCCGCGGCACCGCCACCACCGGCTGCCCGCCCCGCGCGGCACCGTCATCGCCGCCGCCGTCACCCGGCGCGGCCCCCCGCACCCCACGGCGCACCACCTCGCCCTCGCGGCCTGACCGCACCCACGGAACCGGACGGGTGCGCCCTCGCCGCGCGCTCGTCCGACCCCAGATCTCTTCCGATCTCTTCCGAATTTCGTGGAGTGCCCCATGAGACACCACCGTTCGCGCCTTGCCGCCCGCTCCGTGCTGGCCGCCACCGCCCTCGTCGCGCTGACCGCGGCGCCCGCGTGGGCGCACGTCTCCATCGACCCGCCCGAGGCCGCGCAGGGCGGCTACGCCACCCTCAACGTCAAGGTGCCCAACGAGCGCGACAACGCCTCGACCGTTCAGCTCGAAATCCACCTGGACCCCGAGCACCCCGTGCCGTCCGTGATGCCGCAGCCCGTTCCCGGCTGGGACGTCGAGGTGACGACGGCGCCGCTGGAGACGCCCGTCGAGGTCCACGGCAGCGAGGTCACCGAGGCGCCCAGCGTCATCACCTGGAGCGGCGGCGAGATCGAGCCGGGCACGTTCCAGCAGTTCCCGCTGTCCGTCGGGCCCCTGCCCGAGGACGCGGACCGGCTGGTCTTCGACGCCATCCAGACGTACGACAACGACGAGGTCGTCCGCTGGATCGAGGAGCCCGTCGACGGGGAGGCCGAGCCGGAGAGCCCCGCGGCCGTGCTGCGCCTGACCGCGGCCGAGGGCGACGGGCACGGCGCCGCGGCCGACGACGCGGCGGGCGGCGGGGCCGACCCGCAGGAACCGGCCGCCGACCAGGCCGCCGCGGACGGCGGCGACGACTCCGCGAGCGACACGACCGCGCGCGTCCTGGCCGGCGTCGGCATCGCCGTCGGGCTGGCGGGCGTCGCCTTCGGCGTCCTCGCCGGGCGCCGCCGCACCCCCGCGGGGGACTGAGCGCGGGCCGCGCCCCGCCCCGTCCCGCACGACACCACGCGCACGAGACCACGCGCACGACACCTTGCCACCGCGCCGCGGAACGGACGACCCCGTTCCGCGGCGCCCCACCACGCATCAGGAACCTTCCATGCACCTGCGCACGATCACGACCGCCGCGGTCGCCGCGGCGACCGCGCTCGCCCTGGCCGCCTGCGGCAGCGAGAACGACTCCGGTGACGACGCCGAGGACACCCCGGCCGCCGACGTCTCCGGCGCCCACGCCGCGGACGAGGGCACGGTCCTCGACCAGCCGTTCGACAAGCCCGAGCTGGTCCTCACCGACACCAACGGCGAACCGTACGACTTCGCCGCCGAGACCGACGGCCACGCCACGCTGCTCTACTTCGGCTACACCAACTGCCCCGACATCTGCCCGCTCACCATGAGCAACATCGCGGTGGCCGCGAACTCGCTCACCGAGGAGCAGCGCGCCGACCTGCGGGTCGTCTTCGTCACCACGGACCCGGACCGGGACACCCCGGAGTCGCTCGGCCCCTGGATCAACGCCCACGACCCCGACTTCACCGGCCTGACCGGCGACTTCGCCGACATCCAGGAGGCCGCGCTGGCCCTCGGCGTCGCCATCGAACCGTCCTACGAGGACGACAACGGCGACATCGTCTCCAACCACGGCACGCAGGTCGTCGCGTTCCTCCCGACCGACGACAAGGCCCACGTCGTCTACACGGAGGGCGTCACGGCCGAGACCTTCGAACGCGACCTGCCCGGCCTCATCGCCGGAGAGCTGCCGTGAGCCGCCGCGCCGCGGGCACCGCCGCGGCCGCCGCGGGCGTGCTCGCCGCCGCGCTCCTGCTCGGCGGGTGCGGCGACGACGCGGCGGACGCGGCGGACGCGGCGGACGCGGCGCCGGAACTGTCCGCCACCGGCGCGTTCATCCCGGCACCGGCCACGGGCGACGTCGCCGCCGGCTTCCTCACCCTGCACAACGCCGGCGACGCGGACGACGCCCTCACCTCGGCCGACAGCGACATCGCAGGCACCGTCGAGATCCACGAGACGGCCGACAACGCCATGCGGCAGGTCGAGTCCCTCACCGTCCCCGCGGGCGGCGAACTGCGGCTCAGCCGCGGCGGGAACCACCTCATGCTCCTCGACCTCTCCCGCACGCCCGCGGAAGGCGAGACCGTGAGCATCGAACTGCACTTCGAGACGTCGGACCCGATCACCCTCGACGTACCGGTCGAAGCCGCCACCCACACCGGGGAGTGAGACCACCGCCATGACCACCCCACCCCGTTCCCCCGCGGCACTGCTGCTGCTCGCCGCCGCGGCGCTCGGCCTGCTGCTGCTCGGCGCCACCCCGGCCGCCGCGCACGCCGAACTGACCGGTACCACACCGGGGGACGGGGAGGTGGTCGCGGCGGCCCCCGACCGGGTGACCCTCACCTTCTCCGAGTCCGTCTCGCTCGCCGATGACGCGATCCGCGTCCTCGACCCGGAGGGCGCAGGCGTGCACAGCGGCGGGTTCACCGACGAGGGCGACAACACCTGGGCGGTGCCGCTGGAGGGCGGTCTCGGCGACGGCACGTACACCGTCGCCTGGCACGCCGTCTCCGCCGACAGCCACCCCATCTCGGGCGCGTTCACCTTCTCCATCGGCGCGCCCTCCGAGACGGTCGCCGAGATCCCGGACCGGACCGGCGACGACGGCCTGACCGGCCTCCTGTACGACGTCGCGCGGTACGCCGCCTACGGCGGGTTCGTGCTCATGGCGGGCACCGCCGCGTTCGTCCTCGTCTGCTGGCCGCGCGCCACCGCGCTGCGCCCGGTCCAGCGCCTCGCCCTCGCCGGCTGGACCAGCGCCACCGCGGCCACGCTCGCGCTGCTGCTGCTCCGCACCCCGTACACGGGCAGCGGCGAACTCGCCGACGCCTTCGACCTGGGCGGCCTGCGCGACGTCATCGACACCAGGGCGGGGACGGCGCTCCTGACCCGGCTGCTGCTCCTCGCCGCCGCCGGCCTCTTCATCGCCGTGCTGCACGGGCCCTCCGCCCGGCTGGTCACCACCGGCGGGGCGGCGGAAGGGGACGGGAACGCCGAGGACGCCGAGGACGCGGCGACCCGCGCCCGCGACCTGATGTTCGGCCTCGGCATCGCCGGCACGATCCTCGCCATCGGAACGGCCGCCACCTGGGCCATGTCGGAGCACGCCGCCACCGGGCGCCAGACGGGCATCGCCATCCCCGCCCACATCCTCCACCTGCTCGCCGTCGCCGCCTGGCTCGGCGGGCTCGCCACCCTGCTGACGCTGCTGCGCACCGCGCCGACGCTGCCGCGCGCGGTCGTCCGCCGCTTCTCCGCGGTCGCCCTCACCTCCGTCACCGTGCTCGCCGTCACCGGCCTCTACCAGTCCTGGCGGCAGGTCGGGTTCTCCTGGTCCGCGCTGACCGGCACCTCCTACGGCCGGCTCCTGCTGCTCAAGGTCGGCCTCGTCGCCGTTCTCCTCGCGGCCGCCTGGATATCCCGCCGCTGGACCGCCCGCCTCACGGACACCGCACCGGAGCGGCCGGACGAGGAAACGGACGCCGGAACGGACGCCGGAACGGACGCAGCGGCCGTCGCGGAGAGCCCGGAACGCACGCGGCAGCTCGCCCGTCAGCGCACCGCCGTCCGGCAGGCCAGGGAGCGCAGAGCCCGCGACGCCGACCCGCACCGCGCCGGGCTGCGCCGTTCCGTGTGGGCGGAGACGGCCATCGCCGCCGTCCTCCTCGCCGTGACCACCGTGCTCACCGGCACCACCCCGGCCCGCACGGCCGACACGGCGCCCGCGCAGGCCGCGCCCGCCGCGCCGCGGGGGCCGGTCTCCGTTCCGTTCGACACCGGCGGCGAACGGGGCCAGGGCACCGCCGAGCTCGACCTGTCCCCCGCCCGCACCGGCGGGAACACCCTGCACGTCCGCCTCTTCGACACCGAGGGGCTGCCGACCGGCGCCGTCGAGGTCCGGGTCGCCTTCACCCTCCCCGCCGAAAACCTCGGCCCGCTGCGCCACGAGCCCCTGCACGTCGACGTCGGCCACTGGACCCTGACGGAGGTGCAGCTGCCCCGCCCCGGAGACTGGGAGGTGGCCCTCACCATCCGCACCTCCGACATCGACCAGGTCACCGAGACCGCCACCGTCACCATCACCTGACCGCGTCGCCCGCACCCGACCCGGCCCCGATCCCACCGGATGACTTGAGCCATGACCTCTGACCCTGACCAGAAACGCCAGAAGCCCAAGGAACGCCAGGAACGCAAGGAACGCCCCGCCCTCACCCGCCGCCGCCTGCTCACCACCGCGGGCGCCGCGGGTGCCGCGGGGCTCGCCGTCGGCGCCCCGACCGGCGCCCTCGCCCACTCGGCCGCCACCGGCGACGACGGGCCCGCGCTGGCCGAAGTGGGCGCCACGGCCGTCCCGTTCCACGGCACACACCAGCCGGGCATCACCACCCCGATGCAGGCCCACGGCCACCTCGCCGCGTTCGACCTGGCCGCCGCCGCGGGCCGCCGCGAGGCCGCGGCGCTGCTGCGCCGCTGGTCCACCCTGGCCGCGGAACTGATGGCCGGGGGCACCCCCGACACGGACACCGGCGTGGCCCGCGACGCCGGCCCCGCCTCCCTCACCGTCACCATCGGCTTCGGCGGAAGCTTCTTCGACGCCGTGGGCCTCACCGGCGCCAGGCCCGCCGCCCTCGACCCGCTGCCCGCCTTCTCGGCCGACGCCCTGGACGAGCGGCGGTCGAACGGCGATCTGTGGCTCCAGATCGGCGCGGACGACGCCCTCGTCGCCTTCCACGCCCTGCGCACCCTCCAGCGCGCGGCGGGCGAAACGGCCGCCGTGCGCTGGCAGATGACCGGCTTCAACCGCAGCCAGGGGGCCACCGCCCGGCCCATGACCACGCGGAATCTGATGGGCCAGGTCGACGGCACCAACAACCCGCGGCCCGAGGACGACGACTTCGAGGCGCGCGTCTTCGTGCCCGCGGGCGGCGACCCGGCGTGGATGTCGGGCGGCTCGTACGCGGTGGTGCGCCGCATCCGCATGCTCCTCGACGTCTGGGAGTCCAGGCCGCTCGCCGAGCAGGAACGGGTGATGGGGCGCCGCAAGTCCAACGGCGCCCCGCTGACCGGCGAGCGCGAGACCGACCCCGTCGACCTTGAGGCCACCGGGCCGGACGGCACCGCCGTCATCGCCGCGAACGCGCATGTGCGCGTCACGGCTCCCGAGACGAACGGCGGTGCCGCGATGCTGCGCCGCCCGTTCTCCTACCACGACGGGTTCCGCGATGACGGCGCACCGGATGCCGGTCTGCTGTTCGTCTGCTGGCAGGCCGATCCGCTGCGCGGCTTCGTTCCCGTGCAGCGCAAGCTGGACCGCGGCGATGCGCTGTCCGAATTCGTCCGGCACGAGGCGAGCGCCCTGTTCGCCGTGCCCGGCGGGGCGGCGGAGGGTGAGTACGTGGGGCAGGAGCTGCTCGAAGGCGGCTAACGTTTGAGCCATGACAGCTGCGAGCCGTTATACCTATCTCGGCCCCGAGGGCACGTTCACCGAGGCGGCGCTGCGCACGCTCCCCGAGGCGGCGACGCGGGAGCTCGTTCCGATGATCTCGGTGCCCGCCGCGCTGGACGCGGTGCGAGGCGGCGAGGCCGGCGGCGCGCTCGTGCCCATCGAGAACTCGGTGGAGGGCGGCGTCTCCGCGACGGTCGACGAGCTGGCCGCGGGCGGGCCGCTCATGATCTACCGCGAGGTGTACCTGCCGATCGCGTTCGCGCTGCTGGTCCGCCCCGGTACGGAGCTGGAGAACATCAAGACCGTGACCGGCCACCCGGTGGCGCAGCCGCAGGTGCGGGGCTGGCTGGAGCGCTTCCTGCCCGAGGCGCAGTGGGAGTCGGCGGCCTCGAACGCGGACGGGGCCCGGCTGGTACAGGAGGGGCGCTTCGACGCGGCTTTCGCGGGCGAGTTCGCGGCGCCGACCTACGGTCTCGAACCGCTGGTCACGGACATCCACGACGCGGACAACGCGACCACCCGCTTCGTCCTCGTCGGCCGCCCCGCCAGGCCGGCCGCGCCCACCGGCGCGGACAAGACCTCGGTCGTGCTGTGGCTGCGCGCCGACCATCCGGGGGCGCTGCTCGACGTGCTCCAGGAGTACGCCACCTGCGGCGTCAACCTGGTGCGCATCGAGTCACGCCCGACCGGCCGGGGGATCGGGCAGTACAGCTTCTCCGTCGACTGCGAGGGCCACATCTCGGACCGCAGGGTCGGCGAGGCGCTGATGGGCCTGAAGCGGCTGTGCTCCGGCGTCCGCTATCTCGGCTCGTACCCGCGGGCGGACCAGGTGGCGCCGACCGTCGTCACGGGGACGGCCGACGCGGACTTCCTCCAGGCGTCGGACTGGCTGACCCGGTGCCTGGACGGGCGCAGCTGAGGCCGCGGGCCGACGACCTGGCGCCTGTCCCCAGAGTTATCCACAGGCGACCCTGTGTGCCTGTGCACAAGTCGACACTTGAGAACGGGCGGAACCGGCATATCGTCCACTCCGCCCGTAAACCGCGCACAGTGCTACCGATCCCCTTTCGTCAGCCCAATCGCCTCGGATAACTCGCGAGTGTGAGGCAATTTCCCTCGTAAGAGAGTGTGAGCGGCGTTTGAATGGGGAATTCTGTGCCGCACGGCCGGAGGCGGACGGCAATCGGGAGAGCATCCACAGGAGCGGGGGAAGCCTGTGGATAACCCTGTGGATACCCGTCCTGACCTGTGGATTCTCCAGCAGCCCCCTTTTCCGGCATACCGGACTAAACGCCCCATGCGCTTTATGGATTCAGCCGCCGCCCGGCCTCCCGGTAGCCTGGGTCCGTGATTGACCTTCGCCTGCTTCGTGAGGACCCCGACCGCGTGCGCGCCTCCCAGCGCGCCCGAGGAGAAGACGTCGGCATTGTCGACGCACTCCTCGCTGCCGACGAGCTGCGGCGGTCCTCCGGCTCCCGCTTCGACGAGCTGCGGGCCGAGCAGAAGCAGCTCGGCAAGCGCATCCCGCGCGCGGCCGGCGACGAGAAGGCCGAGCTGCTCGCGCGCGCAGGGGAGCTGGCCGCCGCCGTGAAGACGGCCGACGCCGAACGGGACGAGGCCGCCGCCAGGGCGCAGGACCTGCTGCTCCGCCTGGGGAACGTGGTGCATCCGGACGTCCCGGTCGGCGGCGAGGACGACTTCCGGGTCCTTCAGACGCACGGCACCATCCGCGACTTCGCGGCCGAGGGCTTCGCCCCGAAGGACCACCTGGAGCTGGGGCAGGCGCTCGGCGCGATCGACACCGAGCGCGGCGCCAAGGTCTCTGGCTCGCGTTTCGCCTACCTCACCGGCGTCGGCGCCCTGCTCGAACTGGCCCTGGTCAACGCGTCGGTCGCCCAGGCCACCGCGGCCGGTTTCGTGCCGGTGATGACGCCCGCGCTGGTCAAGCCCCGCGCGATGGCGGGCACCGGCTTCCTCGGCCAAGCCGCGCAGGACATCTACCACCTGGAGAAGGACGACTACTACCTGGTCGGCACCTCCGAGGTGCCGCTCGCCGCCTACCACATGGACGAGATCGTCGACGCGGACCGGCTGCCGCTGCGCTACGCCGGCTTCTCGCCGTGCTTCCGCCGCGAGGCCGGATCGCACGGCAAGGACACCCGCGGCATCATCCGCCTGCACCAGTTCGACAAGGTGGAGATGTTCTCCTACGTCGCGCCCGAGGACGCGGAGGCGGAGCTGGAGCGGCTGCTCGGCTGGGAGAAGCAGTGGCTCACCTCGCTGGAGCTGCCGTTCCGCGTGATCGACGTGGCCAGCGGCGACCTGGGCGCCTCCGCCGCCCGCAAGTTCGACTGCGAGGCGTGGCTGCCCACGCAGGGCAAGTACCGCGAGCTGACGTCCGCCTCCAACTGCAACACGTTCCAGGCCAGGCGCCTGTCGATCCGGACGCGCGGCAAGGACACCGGCACCCGCCCGCTGGCCACGCTGAACGGCACGCTCTGCGCGGTGCAGCGCACGATGGCGCTGCTGCTGGAGAACCACCAGCAGGCCGACGGCTCCGTGCACGTTCCCGAGGTGCTGCGGCCGTTCCTCGGCGGCCGGGAGCGACTCGAGCCGGTCGCGGCGTGACCACCGCGGCCCCGGACGACCCGGGCATACCGCCGGCACTGCCGCAGCGGTTCCCCTACCGGCTGGTCGCGACCGACCTCGACGGGACGCTGCTGCGCGGCGACGGGACCATCTCGCGGCGCACGCGGAACGCGCTGACCGCCGCCCAGGCGGCGGGCGCGCACCACATCGTGGCGACGGGGCGCAGCGTGGCCTGGACGCGGCACATCCTGGACGGCCTCGGGTACCGGGGGCTCGCGGTGTGCGGACAGGGCTCGCAGCTCTACCACGCCGGGGAGCACCGGCTGCTGACGTCGGTCACCCTGGACCGGGCGCTGGCCCGTTCCGTGGTGGCCCGGCTTGAGGCGGCGCTCGGTCCGCTGGCGCTCGCGTCGAACCGGGACGGTCTCGACGGGGACGTGATCATGGACGCGCGGTACGAGGCGGCGGTCGGCGCGGTCTACCGGGGCGAGGGCAACAATCCGGACCCGGCGCAGGCGCCGGACCGTTCGGTGCTGTTCGCGGAGCCGATCATCAAGATGTACCTGCACTCCGCCGGCCGGTCCGAGGACGAGCTCGCCGCCGCGGCACGGTCGGTGGTCGGTGACTCGGTGGGCATCGTGGTGTCGGGCGAGGCGCTGGTGGAGATGCTGCCGCTGGGCCTGACCAAGGCCACCGGCCTGTCCCTGGCGGCGCGGCGGCTCGGGGTGCGGGCGGCGGACACCATCGCGTTCGGGGACATGCCGAACGACATACCGATGCTGGAGTGGGCGGCGCACGGCGTCGCGATGGCCGGCGCGCACGCGGACGTGTGCGCGGTGGCGGACGAGGTGACGGCGGGCAATGACGCGGACGGCATCGCGCTCGTGCTCGAACCGCTGCTGCGGCCCGAGTCCGGGTGACGCCAGGTCAAATGCGTTGTCCACAGGCCCGGTCGGCGCCTGTGGACAAGTAAGCGTGCTTATCCACAGGTGGTTTGCCCGTTTGCCGGTTTCCTGAACGATCAGGGCGCGCGCCCCGCGGCGCGTCGGTAACGGTCCGCCACCGACCGCAGGGCGGCGGCGAGTTCGGGACTGCCGGAGGCGTCGAAGTCGAAACCGAGCACGCCGATCCACACGGCCAGGCTCTCCGGACTGTCCGCACCGGTGGCCACCACACAGGTGTGCTCGTCGACGGGCTCCACGGTGCCGGCCGTCGCCGGCAGCCGTTCGGCGACGGCCTCGGCCGGGGCGTGGACGGTGACCCTGGCCCGGAACCGCCACGGCGCCGTCGCGACGCCGCGGGACACGTACGCGGCGACGTCCTCGTCCGGCAGCGGACGCGGCGCGAAGCGCGGCCCGCCCGGCGTGAGGGGCGTGACGCGGTCGACGCGGAACGTGCGCCAGTCGCCGCGCCCGGTGTCCCAGGCGATGAGGTACCAGCGCCGCCCCCAGTTGACCAGCCGGTACGGCTCCACGTCGCGCCGGCCCGTGGTCGCGTCGTGCGCCCGGTAGTCGAAGCGCAGACGTACGTGGTCGCGGCAGGCCGCGGCGATCGTGGTCAGCACGTCCGGCGGCACGCCGGGCCCCTGCCGCCGCGGCCGGACGGGCACGGTGTGGCTCTGGAGGGCGCCCACCCGGCGGCGCAGCCGCGGCGGGAGCACCTGTTCCAGCTTGGCGAGGGCGCGCAGCGAGGACTCCTCGATGCCGGTGACGGAGCCGCCCGTCGCGGTGCGCAGGCCGACGGCCACGGCGACGGCCTCCTCGTCGTCGAGGAGCAGCGGTGGCAGGCTGCTGCCCGCGCCGAGCCGGTAGCCGCCGACCGCGCCGCGGGTGGCGTGCACCGGGTAGCCGAGCCGACGGAGCCGTTCGACGTCGTTCCGTACGGTCCTGCTGGTTACTTCGAGCCGTTCGGCCAGCTCGTTGCCGGTCCACTCGCGGGGGGTCTGGAGGAGGGACAGGAGCTTCAGCAGGCGTGCCGATGTCTCAAGCATGGTCCGAGTCTCCCCCGGTTCTAGGAACGTGACGTTCCTGATGGCGGGAAAGTTATCCACAGGCTGTGCAGGGTGGGCGACCCACGGCCAGGGGCGGGGGTGGAGGCAGCACCACCCCCCATCGTCGCCCCAGACGGCTGGGTGCGGGCGGCACCGGGCGGGACAGTGGTGGCATGAACGAGACACTGGAACGGTCCGCACCGCTCGCCACCGACCGCACCGCCCCCCGGCCGGTCCCCGCCGCGCCGCGGCCGGGGCCCACCGGGCGCTTCGAGCGCTTCGGCCGCGAGGTCGGCTACCTGCTGACCGGACTGCCGCTCGGCATCGTCGCGTTCACCCTCGCCGTCACCGGATTCTTCCTCGGGCTCGGCACGCTGGTGATCTGGGTGGGCCTGCCGGTGCTCGTCTGGACGCTGACCACGAGCAGGTACCTCGCCGGCGTGGAACGCGAGCGCATCGGCTCGGTCACCGGCCGCCCGATCCCGCGGCCCGCCTACCGTTCGGGCGGCATGCTGCGCGTGCTGGGCGACGCGCAGGCGTGGCGCGACCTGGTGCACGCGATCGTGTCATTCCCGCTGCGGGTCGTCACGTTCTGCGTCGCGGTGACCTGGACCGTCGGCGGCCTGGGCGCGCTGCTGTACGTCACGTGGTCGTGGGCGCTGCCGCGCGAGGACGGCGAGGAGGGCCTGCCCGACCTGATCTGGGGCGTCGAATCCGAGGCCGCCGACATCGCGTTCAACACCGGCATCGGCGTCGTCCTGCTGGCCACGGCGATCCCCGTGCTCCGCGTCTGCACGGCGATGCAGGCCGGACTCGCGCGCACCCTGCTGGCGGACGGCACGCGCTGACCGGGGTGGCCGGGTTGAACGGAGGGAGCCGGGCACGGGCCCGGCTCCCGTGACCGTATGACAATCCCCTCGTTGGGCCAGGTGCGCGGAGGCGACTGGAGTACGAGGCGTCGAGGGTTTGTGAAGTGGTGGTAGCCGGCGGCGGCGAGTCCGCGCCGGTAGTGCAGTGAGTGGCGCATAGGGCAGATCTCCGCTCCTGGGCCCTGGATACGGGCGAATCTCACCATGCCCGTACGGGACCGGAAGGGGTCTCTCCGTCATGCACGAAGAACAAGTGCTGCTGGAGTCGCGCACGCTGCGCGACCGTTACACAGAGCGAGTGGATGTGCTCGACAAGGTCAAGGCACTCGCACTGCTGCCCGATGGACTGCACGTGACGACGGAGGCCGTGGCGGCCTACTTCGTTATCCACAGGTCGATCATCCGCAAGGTCATCGAACGCCACCGGGAGGAGCTGAGCGAGAACGGGCTGACCGTGCTCCGGGGCTCTGACCTGCAGGTCTTTGAAAGTGACAACTTGTCACTTTCAAAGCAGAGTTATCCACAGGGCAGGGCCCATCTGACCCTCTACACCCGCCGGACGGTGCTCAACATCGCGATGCTGCTGCGCGACAGCGCCGTGGCACGGCGGGTGCGGAGGTACCTGCTCGACGCGGAGGAGACCGGCATGCGTCCGGACGGTGACGTCTCGCGGGCCGTTCGGGAAATCGGTGGTGTGCTGGCCGAGTTGGGGCCGGTTATCCACAGGATGTCCGTTCGACTGGAGCATGTGGAAAGGCGTGTGGACAACACGGAGCGTATCGTCTGCGCGATGAGCGAGCGCCTCGCCACCCTCCAGGAACGCCGGCTTCCGTAACAGTCGGTCACCGGCCCCGGCCACCCGGCCGGGGCCGGCGGGGTGGCCGGCATTCCGCCCGGCGCTCCTGCGCCGGGCGGGATTCTGTTGACCCCGTTGCTCGCTGCGGCCTACAATTTCCATTGTTTTTCCCGGAATTCAAAGATGATCCGGCCGGTGCGCTCACACCCGGAGGACCAGGTGGCGCTACGAGACGTAATCAACGAGAATGACGAAGTCATCGGCCAGGCCGAGAAGGAGGAGATCCAGCACAAAAAGCTGATCTGCCGGGTCGCGTTCGTCATCATCGTCAACTCCGCGCAGGAGCTCCTCCTCCAGCAGCGTTCCGCCCGCAAGAAGGCGTACCCCCTCTACTGGTCCGGCGCCGCGGCCGGCCATGTGCACAGCGGCGAGACGTACGAACAGGCGGCGGCACGGGAGTTGAAGGAGGAGCTGGGCATCACCGCCCCCCTCCGCTATCTGGGCAAGCACTTCTCGGCGGAGGACAGGGAAATGGTGGCCTCGTTCCTCGCCTTTCACGACGGCCCCTACAACATCGAGCGTCATGAGATCGAGAAAATCGACTTCTTCACTCTCGAACGCTTGCGGCAGGAGATGCCCGGCATGAAAGTCACCAGCTTCCTGGAAAGGGCGCTGCCGCTCATCGACGGGAAGTTCGGCTAGGCCGCGGGCCGACGCGCGCCGCGCGAGGGCCGCGCCGGTTTCAGCGCCACCATCTTGATGTGGCTGTGCGCGTGCGGCTCCATGTCCTCGTGGGCTATTTCGAGGCGGTTCCGCTCGTAGTAGTGCAGCAGTTTGTCCCAGCCGCGGTACGCACGCGTGATGGCGCCGTCCTCGTCGTCGGGGAACGTGGGCACGACCTGGTGGCCCGGCGGGACGGGCGTGAAGGTGCTCCACGAGGAGACGGCATGACATCCGCCGGGCGCGGTCATCTCCTGCATGCGGGCGATCAGTTGCTCCTTGGCCGCCACGTAGTGGAGCAAGCCGTTGCAGACGACGAGGTCGTAACCGCCGGCGGAGTCGAAGGCCAGCGCATCGGTGTGGTGCACGGTCACCCGGGCACCGGCCTCGTACGCGAACCGCTCGATCTTCTTCGCCCCGACGTCGCTGATCTCCACCGCGTCGACCTCCCAGCCCAGCAGCGCCATGCGGATGGCGTCCGTACCCTCGCCGCTGCCGAGGTCGAGGGCCCGCCCCGGCGGCAGCCCGCGGACATGGCGCAGGACGACCTGGGTGATCAGCGAGGCCGAGTGGTCGGCCGGATCGGCGGAGTACCGCCGCTGTTTCCGCCACCAGTACCGTTCCGTCGCGCCATAGGCCGCGTTGAAGAATTCCCTGACTTCCATCCGGAGCCTTCCTCTCACACTTCGATCGGCAGGGCGGTCACCATGTCCTCGCTCTCGTAGCACGACTTGAGGTCGAGGACGGCCCGTCGCCGCACGGGGTCGTCGGCGAGCGCGGAGAGCGCACGGGCGGCGGAGGCCACGCCGACCGCGGCGTACACGGGAAGGATGTCGGTGAAGAAGCTGCGGTACTGGAGCCCGGCGAGTCCGGCCAGGTGCAGCTCACGCCCGGCCGAGTAGCGGCTGAGCCCCGACGCGTCCACGAGGGGCCGCAGCTCATCGGCGAGCTGCTGCCGCGCACGCTCCCGCGGCGGGCATTCCGCGACACGTTCCGCGAGCGCCGCGTGACCGTGCAGGAGCAGGTTCAGCGAGGCGATTCTCCCGGCGATGGCCCGCTGGGCGACCGTGAGGTGCTCGTCGGTGAGCGCGAGCACCGCGTTGCCCAGCACCTGGTGCTCGCGCACCCGCAGCAGTTCCGCGACCGTCCACGCGTGCATCTGGACGCTCGGCACGAATCCCGTATCCGCAGACAATTCCGTCTCGAATATGTAGAAGTACAGATTCTCCTTGTCCGGATAGTAGAACGGCACCGTGCCCGTGAGGCGCGGCACGCCCCTGGGATGGCGCACGCCCAATTCGTCGAGTAGTTCGCGGCGGACCGCGGCTTCCGCCGTGTCCCGGCCGAGCAGGAAATTCGACGGCGCGCTGCCCGATTCTGCGCGGTCGCGTGCACCGTGATCGCGCTGGTTGATGTACCCGCTCAGGTGGGAGACCTTGCCCAGCTCCCGCGTCGAATTCTTCGGAGTGTTTATTTCGAGCAGGGGCTCGACCTGGTCCTCCCGCCTGCGCCAGGTGATGACGATGACAGCGGGCAGCCAGTCATGGGTGTTCTGGTGGCTGATCATGACGCCCCTGCGGAACCGTGCGCCGTAACAGGAGAAACTCCCGCCGTCCCAGGCGGGACGCCCCACGAGCACGACCTCGTGGTCCTCTTCGCCGTGCTCCACGATCTCGTTGAATATCGACTCGAAGCGCTGATCGGGCAGGTCCTCGAATTCCATGCGGGACGCTTCCGGGCCTGCCAGGTGGGAGGGGGAGGCGGTCAGCTGGACGAAGACGCGGCCGTCGCCCATGCGCAGGACCGCGCCCGGCAGCGGCATCAGCCCGCGGTGCGCGTACACCTTCCAGCGCCCGGGAACGCCGCGCCGCAGGAGCAGCGACATCACCGTCCGTCGTGCGAGTGCCGCGCGCTGCCTGCGTTCCCGCGCCGCCGCCTCCGGGTCGGGGAACTGGGCCGTGAGATCGTCCCGCACGAGGTGCAGCAGATCGTCGCTCAGGAAGACGATGCACAGCTCGTCCCAGAACGCCGCCTCCCCGTACCGCTCGCGCTTGCGCAGCAGGGCCCGCTCCAGCAGCTCCGCCAGGTCACGGTGGACGGGGTCGACGATGACCACCCGCACGGCGTCGGCGAGCCGGTCGAGGAGGAGCCCAGGACCCACGGCGGTGTGCACGGCACGGCCGCCCGCCTCGGGAGCGGGGCCGGGCAGTGGAACGGGAACGGCGCCTTCCGCCCGCGGGGCGGGGTCCCGCGCGCGGTCCTGGCCGGGTGCCGGGGCCCGGGCGGCCAAGGCGGCCAGGATCTCCTCGGCCACCTGCTCGCAGATGGTCACCTCGTAGGTCTTCCTGAAATGGTCCGTCGTCACCCCGCACTGCTCGGCGGCCTTCTTCCGCCTTTGCTGCGCCGGCCAGGCGCGGGTCCCGGGAGCGAGACCGAAGGTGTACTCGGCGGCATCACCGAGTTCGCCGCCGCCGATGCCGGACACCGCCATTCTGAGCAGGTTTTCAATGGCGGTCTGCGACGAAGGCGTTGCCGAGGAAGCGAGGCCGCTCAGCCGCGCAGCCCTTTCCAGAGCGTCGAATCGGTGTCTGCGGACTTGGGTGAGTCCCTTTTCCCGCAGTTTCTTCAGGTCGGCGACAAGCCGGGGGTAGTCCGGCCCCCTCGATTCCTCCGGCATATCCAGATGGTCCCCGAACCACCACCGGGTGGCAACCGGGTGACGCCACATCAGGCGTGTTTCGATCGACGTAGGCGCCTTTCTTTCCACTTGCAGAGAAGGGGATCAAGACCAGATGTCCAGGGAACTCTCAGGTTTCGTCCTGCGGTACGCGGCCCGCACCATCGTCTGGTGCCAGGCCGGCGCCGAACCGGCGCACCTGCTGGTGACAGGGCTGTTCGAGCTGGCCGTGCTGCTCCTCGGGCGCCGTGCGCGGGGCGCGGCGCCCGGACCGGGCGCCGCCCCGCCCGCATCCGCCGCGGACCGGGACGCGGGCACCGCCCGGTGAACCGGCCGGGCGGGCGGCCCCCGCCGGACCGCCCGCCCGGCCATCCGCCCGCCCGGCCATCCGCCGGGGCCGGCCCGCTAGTCGTCGCCCGCGACCTTCAGGCTTCGCAGGCGTTCGCCCGCGTACCAGGTGCCGAGCACCGTGGCGACCACGAGGAGGATCACCGCGGTGGGCAGGGCGACGTCGGAGGAGATGTCGGCGCCGTCGGCCGCAATGCGCTCGGCCAGGGAGAGCGACCACTGCTGAATGGACAGCACGCGGGCGCCGGGGACGAGGTTGCCGAAGAGTGCCTCCCAGACCATGGCGTAGATCAGGCCGAGGACCACCGCGTTCCGCGAAAGGGTGCCGAGCAGCAGGAAGACCGCGCTGTAGGCGACGGAGGCGACGATGGCGGCCACGGTGAACGCGGTGGCGATCTGCTGGCTGTTGCCGTTGAGGATGATGCCGGCGATCAGGATGGGCACGACCGTGAACGCGAGGGAGACGCCGATCGCCACGAACAGCTTGGTGGTGACGATGGTCCGCCGGTTCAGCGGCTTGGACAGCAGGTAGACGATGGACCCGTCATCGATCTCCGGGGCGATGGCGCCCGTGCCCGCGATGACGCCGATCAGCGGGACCAGGGTGGCGAGCGCGAGGCCGCCGAGGATCTCGGTCGCGGCCCGGTCGTCTACGCCGGCGAACGCGCGCACGGCGACGGCGATGACCAGCAGCAGGGCGGGCAGCGCGCAGAGGATCAGGGCGCGGCGGCGCCCGAGCAGGGCACGGTAGGTGAGCCGGGCGACGGTGTGGTTGTACAGCATCGTGTCGAGTCCTTAACGGCTGACCAGGTAGGAGAAGACGCTTTCCAGCGACTCGTCGGACGGGGAGACCGTCAGCAGCCGGATGCCGTGGTCCTTGGCCAGCCGGGGCAGTTGGGTGGTGAAGCGGCCGAAGTCGACGGCCTGTACGCGCAGTGCGTTCTCCGCCGTGTCGAACTCGATGCCGCTGGTGGACCTGTCGGCGATCAGCGCGGCGGCCAGGGCCCGGTCGTCGCTGGAACGCACCAGGTAGCGGTGCGGCCGGTCGGTCATCAGGCGGCGGATCTTGCGGTAGTCGCCGGAGGCCGCGTGGCGGCCGGCGACGATGACCTCGATGTGGGTGGCGAGTTGTTCGACCTCTTCGAGGATGTGCGAGGAGAACAGCACGGTGCGGCCGTCGTTCCCCATCTTGCGCAGCAGCTCCATCAGATGCATGCGCTGGCGCGGGTCCATACCGTTGAACGGCTCGTCGAGCAGCAGCACGGACGGCTCGTGGACGAGGGCGGAGGCCATTTTGACGCGCTGGCGCATGCCCTTGCTGTAGGTGGCGATGCGGCGGTCGGCGGCGTGCGCCATGTCCACCGTGTCCAGCGCGGCGCGGGCGGCCGAGCCCGGGTCGGCCAGGCCGTGCAGCTCGGCATTGGCCAGGACGAACTCGCCGCCGGTGAGGTAGTCGTACATGCCCTCGCGTTCGGGGACCAGGCCGATCTCGCTGTAGACCGGGGCGTTGCGCCAGATCGTGCGGTCGTCGAGGGTGACGGTGCCGGAGGAGGGGGCGAGGAAGCCGCTCATCATGTGGATGAGGGTGGACTTGCCGGCGCCGTTGGGGCCGAGCAGCCCGGTGACACCGGGCCCGATCTCCATGGTGACGTCGTTGACCGCGACGACGTTGCCGAACCAGCGGGAGGTCTTGGTGATGCGGATGGTGGTCACTTAGCCCGCCTTCCGGTAGCGGCGCGTCAGCAGGAGGTAGCACAGCGCGATGATGGCGGCGATGACCACGACGTACGCGGCGCCCGCCGCGTTGGTGAGCATCTGGTCGCCGGGGAACTCCAGCTCGCCGCCGAGGAATTTGGCCTGAAAGCCCTCAAACAGGGAGCCGGGCGAGAACAGCCCGATCCAGCCGACCGCGTCGGGGCTGCCCTGCTCGTCGGCGACGACCATGAGGGAGATCACGGCGAAGTACGGGATGGTGAGCACCGAGATGATCGCGGCGACGCCGAAGCCGCGCCGGGGGGTCATCGAGGCGATCAGCAGGCCGATGGCGGCGTGCAGCACGGCGAACACCGCGGTGGCGACCAGGCCGCGGGCGAACGCGGTGGTCTGGTCCACGAAGTCCAGCTTGGCGAGGAGACTGCCGAGGTAGGAGATGAGCAGCGGAATACCGACGAAGAGGAACAGCGAGGCGGTCAGCGAGGCAAACTTGGCGATCACGTAGTCGCCGCGTTCGATCGGGCGGGAGAAGTACAGCGGGATCGTCTTGTACCGCAGGTCGAGCGACACCATCTGCGGCGCGGCGAGCGCGAGGTAGAGGCCGAAGATCGGCTGCATGAACACGCCGTAGGCGGTGTACTCGATCGGCAGCTCGTCCCGCCCCGTGGTCATCACGACCGCGACCATCACCACCGCGGGGGCGCACATGATCACGAACAGGCCGATGGGCAGCAGCTTGGAGCGCGCGGAACGGCCGAGCCCGTAGGCGCCGCGGAGCGAGTGGACGAACAGGGAGCGCCGGGCGTACATGGCGCCGAGCCGCTCGCCCTCGTAGCGGCGGTAGCCGATGTCGTGGATGCGTGCGTCGGGCGCTGGGGCAGTCATGAGCGGACCTCTTCCCGGCCGTCCTGGAAGACCTCGGCGATGCGGTGGCGGCGCTGTTCCATGCGGATGAGCCCGAGGCCCAGGTCCGCGACGACGTCGCGGACGGCATCGTGCACCACGTCCTGCACCACGTCCTGCGCCGCCTCCTGCGCGGCTTCGGGTCCGGGGCCGGCCGCCGGGCCGGGCTCGGGGGCGTCGATGTGCACGATGTGGCCGGTGCCCGCGGTGGCCGTGAGGCCGCGGGCGGCGAGCGCGTCCAGCAGGGCCCTGGTGCCGTCCGGGTGGGTGTCGCTGTCGGTGACCTCGACCGCCAGGGAGGCGGTCGCCTCGGTGAAGCCGGCGATGCTCTGGGCACGCAGCAGCTTCCCGCCGTCGATGACGACGACGTGGTCGCTGATGCGCTCCAGCTCGCCCAGCAGGTGCGAGGTGACGAGCACCGATATGCCGAACTCGGCGTGGATGCGGCGGATCAGCCCGAGCATCTCGTCGCGCCCCGCGGGGTCGAGGCCGTTCGTCGGCTCGTCGAGCAGCACCAGCTTCGGGTCGTGCACGAGCGCCTGGGCGAGCTTCACCCGCTGCTTCATGCCCGTGGAGTAGCCGCCCATCGGCCGGTACCGCTCCTCGTAGAGCCCGACGTGCCGCAACGTGTCGGCGGTCCGCTCGCGGGCCGAGGTACGCGGCAGCCCCGACATGCGGGCCATGTGCACGACGAACTCGGTCGCCGAGACGTCCGGTGGCAGGCAGTCGTGCTCGGGCATGTAGCCGACCTGCTCCCTGATGGCGCCGCCCTCGTGCGCGGCATTTCTGCCGAGCACGGTGGCGGTGCCGTCGCTGGCCGGGGCCAGTCCCAGGAGAATCTTGATCAAGGTCGACTTTCCGGCCCCGTTGGCACCCACAAGACCGGTCACACCCGGTCCGATGTCCACGGTCAGCCGGTCCAGCGCGGTCACCCTCGGGTACCGCTTGGTCAGGCTCTCGGTCTGAATCACGCTCACCCGGGTGACGCTAGTGTCTTTGTGCGGCAGCGCGCGTCACACTTTGGTAGGGCGGTACCGGACTTTGGTAGGGCCCTGACCCGGGTCGGTCCCCTAGGGGAGGGTCACTCGGCCCGCAGGAAGGCGCTGGTCGTCACCTTGCCGATCTTCGTCAGCCGGGTGCTGCCGCTCGCGAGGTGCTCGTCGGTGGCCTCCTTCACGCCCGGCCACACGTGGTCGTCGTAGTCGTCGATGACCACGACCGCGCCCGGCGCGGCCAGCTCCTCGACCCACTCCAGGTCCGCCTTGACGCCCTTCGCCGAGTGGTCGCCGTCCACGACGATGACGCCGAACTTGCCGCCGGCGAGCGACGTGTGGATGTCCGCGTCCGTGGAATAGCCGCGCAGCAGCCGCACGCGGTCGGGCAGCACCCCGGCGTAGTGGAGGTTGGCGCGGACGATCTCCTCGTTGATCGGCGTGGCGGAGGCGTCCGCGGTGATCTCCATGCCCTCCTGGAGCTGCACCGGGGCGATCGGGTCGACGATCGTCAGCTGGTACGGGATACCGGCCCGCAGCATCTGGCGCGCGAGGCAGCCGGCGAACAGCCCGTACAGGGTGCCGATCTCCAGCACGTCCCCGTTCGGCGGCTTCAGCAGCGGGGTCGTGGCCAGCTTCCCCAGGATGTTGGAGGTGCCGCCGGCGAGCCGGCCGACCCCCCGGTTCTCGACCTCGACCAGGGTGCGGTACGCCTGGATAACGGCACGGCGCGCGTGCTTCTCACCGGTGACCTCGCCGACCTGCTTGGCCACGGCGCCGAGCTGGGCGGGCCCCGGGTGGCGGTGGAAGCGGCGGCCGTCACTGCCGAGGAGCAGCTCGATGCTGTGCTGCTGCTCCTTGAGGCGCTTCAGCTCGTCCTTGGTATCGCGCAGCTCCTTGCGCACCTTCCGGTCGATGCGCTGGTCGATACGCCTGAGGACAGGACGAGCGGTTCTGCGGAGGAGACTCATGGTCCGACGCTAATGCGCGCCGGGCCATTCGGCTATCACATCATCCGAACGCAACAAGGCCCTGGAACACTTTTCACCCGCCGTTCAACTTCGCCGAAGATCACGGACGTTGATCATCCACACGGGGGTGCGGACGGCGGCGGCGCGGCGGCCCTCAGCCGGCCAGCTGTGGCAGGCCCTCGGTGACGACCCGCTCGAAAACGTCCAGGTCGGCGGCGAACACCGAGTCCGGGATCGGCCAGTGCAGCACCAGCTCGGTGAAGCCGAGGTCGGCGCACGCACCGGCGTAGTCGACGAACGCGGCGACCGAGGCCAGCGGGTCGATGCCCGGCGGGGTGCTGCTGGCATCGAGCAGGATCTTGCCGAGCCCGGCGGGCTCGCGGCCCGCCTCCTCGCACACGCCCTCCAGGTGCTCCATCTGCCGCGCGAGCCCGGCCATGAAGTCGGCCGCGGAGCCGTCGAACGTCCGCGGATCGCCCGTCGTCACCCATGCCTGCCCGTGCCGGGCGGCCAGCCGCAGCCCGCGCCGCCCGGTCGCCGCCACCGCGAACGGCAACCGGGGCCGCTGCACGCAGCCGGGCACCGTGCGGACCTCGTGCGCCGAGTAGAACTCGCCCCGGTAGGAGATGCCACCGCTGCCGCCCTCGCTCAGCAGCCGGTCGAGCACCCGGACGAACTCCTCGAACCGGTCGGCCCGCTCCCGCGGCGGCCACGCCTCGTTCCCCAGCGCCGTCGCGTCGAAGCCGGTGCCGCCGGAGCCGATGCCGAGGGTGACCCGCCCCTGCGCCACGTCGTCCAGCGTGATCAGCTCCTTGGCCAGCGTGACCGGATGCCGGAAGTTCGGCGAGGTGACCATCGTGCCCAGGCGCATCCGCTCGGTGACCGCGGCGGCGGCCGTCAGCGTCGGCAGCGCGCCGAACCAGGTGCGGTCGCGGAAGCTGCGCCACGAGAGGTGGTCATAGGTGTAGGCGGCGTGGAAGCCCAGCTCCTCGGCGCGCTGCCAGATCCGTCTGCCCTCCTGGGACCAGCGGTGGACCGGCAGGATCACGGTTGAGAGCCGCAGCGGAAGCTCGGGAGAGGCAGCCATAGGCAGCAAGCGTAGGCCCTTTCCGGCCAGTGTTCCGCCGCTTCACGAAGCACGCCGGGGCGCGGGCACAGCTGAGTGCTCCTCCGCACGCATGTGCGCGCATATGCTGATGGATTGTGCCCCCTCCCCCTCCCTCGCCCCGCCTCATCGCCACCGACCTCGACGGCACCCTGCTGCGCAACGACAAGACCGTCTCCCCCCGCACCGTCGCCGCCCTCGCCGCGGCGGAACGCGCCGGAATCCACGTCATCTTCGTCACCGGCAGGCCCGCCCGCTGGATGGGCGTGGTCAGCGCGCACGTACACGGCCACGGCCTGGCCATCTGCGGGAACGGCGCGGCCGTCGCAGACCTGCACCGCGGCGGCGAGCTGGTCGAGACCCGCCCGCTCGCCCCGGAGAACGCGCTGGCGGTCGTGCACGCGCTGCGCCGGGCCGCGCCCGGCGTGAGCTTCGCCGTCGAACGCACCGGCGGCATCCACCACGAGCCCGCCTACCCCCCGCTGAGCATGGACCCCGCCTCCGAGGTGGCGCCCGTGGAGAAGCTGCTCGCGCCGCCGCAGGAGCACCAGGAGCACCAGGAGCACCCGGTGCTGAAGCTCCTCGCCCACCACGGCGGCCTCGACCCCGACGAGTTCCTGCGGCTCGGCCGCGAAGCCGCGGGGGAGCACGGCGAGTTCACCCGTTCCAGCCCCACCGCGCTGCTGGAGATCAGCGCGCCGGGCGTCAGCAAGGCCAGCACGCTCGCGCAGCGCTGCCGCCGCTACGGCATCAGGCCGGACGAGGTGGTGGCGTTCGGCGACATGCCCAACGATCTGGAGATGCTGGGCTGGGCCGGCACCGGCTACGCCATGGCCAACGCGCATCCCGCGGTGCTCGCGGCGGCGCACCGGCACACCGTCTCCAACGAGGAGGACGGGGTCGCGGTGGTCATCGAGGACCTGCTCGGCCGCGCGGCCTGAGCCCGGCCCGCCCGCTCCACCGCCCCGCCGCCGCGCCGCCGCGGTCAGTCGCGGTCGGCGCCGCCCTCCGCGGGCGAGGTGAACGTGGGCCCTGAGAAGTCCGGGTGCCCGAACCGCGGCCTTGCGCCGTCCCCGCCGTCGGCGGGGCTGGAGAAGTCCGGCGAGGAGAACTCCGGCTGCGCCGCGTCCTGATCGTCATCGGCCGGACTGGAGAAGTCGGGCGAGGAGAAGTCCGGCGAGGAGAACTCGGTCCTGCCGTACCGCGGGGCGGCGGACGCCCCGCCGCCGCGGCTGGAGAACTCCGGCGAGCTGAAGTCGGGGGAGGAGAACCGCAGCCGGGGGCTGCGCCCCTGCCGCTCGTGGTCGGCCCCCGCGGCGTGCTCCCGCAGGAACGGGGCGATGCCGCGCTCCAGCAGCGCGCGCCGCCACTCCTCGCGGGCGCGGGCCAGCTGGTCCTGCCCGGTGGCGGTGGCGCGGATCGACGTCGCGCCGTTCCGCACGGCGGCGACCACCAGACCGCCGACCGCCACCAGCAGTCCGGCCGCGGCGATCACGGCGAACACCCAGCCGGCGCTCCGCATCGGCGCGGCCATCGCGGGCTCGGGGTCGGCGACGCGCAGCGCGTAGCCCAGGAGCAGGAAGACCACCGCGGCGATGGCCGCGAGCACCGGAACCAGCGCGAAGAACACCGTGATCACGCCGCTCCCGCCACCCGGTCCGTCCGGCCGCCCGGACGCGGACGCGGGCCCGGACGCGGGCCCGGACGCGCGGCCCTCGGTCCGCGGCTGGAGGCGCAGCCGCACCAGCCGTTCGTACTCGGGCGCGGCGGCGGCCGTGATCTGTGGCAGCGCGTCGACCGCCAGGCCGCGCAGTGCTTCGATGCGGTCCGTGTCGGCGTGCGTGGTGAGCCGGGCCGAACGCAACGCGTGGTCCAGGATCTGCTCGTACTCGGTGCGATCCTCCGGTGACAAGCCGTCAAGGCTGCTCATAGGCGTCCCCAGATACTTCTCCGGCAGAGAGCTGGTGAGCGGGCCATGATGGTAGAGCCCATCCGGCGTGTTGTGACAGAGAATTACCGGAATCTTCTCAACCTTCAGCCCTGCTCGACAATTACGTCCCCCCTTCCCGCTGACTTCGTTCGCACGCGGGTTGACGCCGAGTTGACCGTGAGGAGAAGACTCCGGAAGGGGCTCACTCCGCCAACGGCAGCCGTGCGACCAGGAGTTTGCCCGCCATGGTGACGCCGCCGTCCATCGCGATGGCGAGCGCGTCGGCGTAGACGTGCGGCCCCTCCACACGTGGCGTGCTGTCCGCCCCGGCCTCGCCCTGGGCGTCGGAGTCGGCCCCGCCGGTCTCGCCGGTGAGGTAGGGAATCGGGCTGTGGCCGTGGACCACGCGCCGCCCGCCGTAGGTGTCGAGCAGCTCCCGCACGGCCTGCGGCCCGCCCTCGTCGCGGAAGGCGAAACGCTTGGTGAACTTGCGGAACAGGTCCCAGGTCTCCTCCGCGTCATTGCGCTGGAGTGCCTGCCAGATCGCGTCGTTGACGTCGTCGACCGTGCCGCCGTACTCCAGGTAGGCGGTGGTGTCCGAGTGCAGCAGCAGGTGGCCGTCCGCCAGGGCCATCGAGTCCAGCCGCGACATCCACTGGATGTGGTGATCCCGCAACCGCTCCATGTCCGTCCGCTGCCCGCCGTTGAGCAGCCAGGCCGCCTGGAACGTGGCCGTGCCCGCCGCCGAGTCCACCGGGGTGTCGCCGAACCGGCTGGCGCCGAGCAGCAGCAGCTCGTGGTTGCCCAGGAGCGCCTTGCAGTAGCCGCCGGCCGCGGCGGCCTCCGCGGACAGCCGCATCACCAGGTCGATCACGCCGACCCCGTCGGGCCCGCGGTCGGTGAAGTCGCCGAGGAACCACAGCCGCGTCGTGCCCGCGGCCCACCGGTCCTCGGCGTCCGTAAGACCGGCCTCGCGCAGCGCGGCGCGCAGCTCGTCGAGGTATCCGTGCACGTCACCGACGACGTAGAGCGGTCCGGCCCCGTCGATCACGGGCAGGTCGGGCACCGTTGGGGAGTAGACGGCGTCTGACTCCTCCGAGCCGTCCCGCTCCTCGCCCTGCCACGCATCCGGTCCCTGGCCGGCCCCCTGAGTCATCGACCCCTCCACCACTACGCGCCGCCTCGCCTTCACGACCTGACCGTCCGGCCAGGTCACGGTGCCATTCGCCCATCATAGGAATCCCGGTGCCGGGCGTTGACACACCCGGGGCACCGTCGGCTGCCGGATAACTGTCTACCCGAAACTACTGGTCGGCGGCAGGGGGTGTACGAGGGGCTGCCAATGTGGCGTGCGGGAGACGGGGTGCGGGGCACCTGGCGCGCTGGGAGGAGGCGCGCACGATCAGCTCGGTCGGCATCACCTGGTGGCTGCCCTGTGCACGGCCGGCGGCCCCCTCGATGGCGTCGATGAGGAGGTGGATGACCGCGGTGCCGATGCGGCCCGGCTTCAGCGAGAGCGTGGTGATCGGCGGCTCGGTCGTCGCGTAGACGCCGGACTCGCTGCAGCAGACGAGGAGCAGGTCGTCGGGAACGCGCAGCCCGTAGCGGCGGGCGGCGGCGAGCAGGTCGGTGCCGTTGGGGTCGAAGAGTCCGTACACGGCGTCGGGCCGGTCGGCGCGGGCCAGCAGCCGGTCGGCGGCGACGGCGCTGGCGCACGGGTCGTGCGCGGGGTACGCCTCGTAGACCGGGTCCTGGCGGGCGCGGGCGCACCAGTCGAGGTAGGCGGTGGTCGACAGCCGGGTGTAGGTGTCGGTGCTGGTGCCGGTCAGCAGGCCGATGCGGCGGGCGCCGGCCGCGGCGAGGTGGTCGAGCAGGCCGGTGACGGCGGCCTCGTGGTCGTTGTCCACCCAGGCGGTGACGGGCAGGCTGCCGCCCGGCCTGCCGTCGGAGACCACGGGGATGCCCTGGCGGACCAGCTCGGTGACCACCGGGTCGTGGTCGGAGGGGTCGATGACGACGGTGCCGTCGAGCGCCACGTTGGACCACACGTCGAAGTCGCGGCGCTGGGAGGTGGCGGGCAGGATGACGAGGGCGTAGCCGCGGGCGAGGGCGGCGGAGGTGGCGGCGCGGGCCATCTCGGCGAAGTAGGCGAACTCGGTGAAGGTGAACGGCTCCTCGCCGTAGGTGGTGACCGTGAGGCCGATCAGCCCGGATTTCCCGGTCCGCAGGGTGCGCGCGGCGGCCGAGGGCCGGTAGCCGAGGCGGTCGGCGACGGAGCGCACGTGGCGCCGGGTGGTGTCGGGCAGCCGGCCCTTCCCGTTCAGCGCATCGGAGACAGTGGTGATCGAGACACCGGCGGCTGCCGCGACATCGCGGATGCCCGCTCGCCCGCCCGTGCGGCGACCGGTGGCCCGGGTCATCTGATGCTTCGCTGCTGTCATGGCGACCTGATGGTAGGCCCGGAGGAACCGGCGGACGGCTGGATCAAGACCCACGTGTGGCAGTACGTTTCTGCAAGGTCATGTGCCCATTTCACCTTGCATACGAAGATCATTCGACCAGATTCGACTTAACAGAACCGATGTGCGAGCGGCTGCTCCATATGGCCCACGGCCGTTCAACACCGTGGCCCTCACTCTCACGGGTGTAGCGCGCTACGGCGCTCGCCAGGGGCGCGGGCATCGCGGCATGCGCCGTTCGGCGGAGGGCTACGCCGAGACCGGCGTTCCCCATAAAGTGAGGAGGATGAGCACATCTTCTCAGGGACCCGTGGTGCCCGCGGCCTTGGGCCCCCGGCTGCGCGCGGCGCTCGACGGCGTCCCGGTCTACGCCCCCGGCCGGCCCGCAGGCACCGGGCCGCGCTCGTTCAAGCTCTCCTCCAACGAGAACCCGTATCCCCCGCTGCCCGGCGTGCTCGAAGCGGCGGTGGCCGCGGCGGGCTCGTTCAACCGTTACCCGGACATGGCCTGTTCCGCGCTGATCGACGGGCTCGCCGAGCACTACGGGGTACCGGCCGCGCACGTGGCCGTCGGCACCGGCTCGGTGGGGGTCGCCCAGCAGCTGCTCCAGGCCACGGCCGGACCCGGTGACGAGGTGATGTACGCCTGGCGCTCCTTCGAGGCGTACCCGATCATCACCCGGATCTCCGGCGCGACCCCGGTGCAGGTGCCGCTGACCGCCACCGAGGAGCACGATCTGCCGGCGATGGCGGACGCCATCACGGAACGGACGCGGCTGATCTTCGTCTGCAACCCGAACAACCCGACCGGGGCCGGCATCGGCCGGGCCGCCCTGGAGGCGTTCCTGGCGCGGGTGCCGCCGGATGTGCTGGTGGTCCTGGACGAGGCGTACCGGGAGTTCGTGCGCGATCCGGAGGTGCCCGACGGCCTGGAGATCTACCGGGACCGGCCCAATGTGTGCGTGCTGCGGACCTTCTCCAAGGCGTACGGGCTGGCCGGGCTGCGGGTCGGCTTCGCGGTGGCGCACGAGCCGGTGGCCACGGCGCTGCGCAAGACGGCCGTGCCGTTCGGGGTCAGCCAGATCGCGCAGGACGCGGCGCTCGCCTCGATGCGCGCCGAGGCGGCGCTGCTGGCGCGGGTGGACGCGCTCGTCGGTGAACGGGCGCGGGTGACGGCCGGGCTCGCCGCACAGGGCTGGCGGGTGCCCGCCTCGCAGGCGAACTTCGTGTGGCTGCGGCTGGGGGAGGCCACGTCGGCCTTCGCGGCGGCGTGCGAGAGCGCGGGCGTGATGGTGCGGCCGTTCGCGGGCGAGGGGGTCAGGGTCACGGTGGCGGAGCCGGAGGCGAACGACGTCCTGCTGGCAACCGCCGCCCAGTTCGCGGAACTTCGGGCCGGGACCGGAGCCGGGGCCGAGGCCGGGGCCGACACCGGAGCCGACGCCGGGGCCGAGGCCGCGGGCGGCTGACGGCCGGGGGTGCCCCGGGCCGCCAGGGCACCCCTCCGCACGCACCCCCTGGTCACGGGCTCGGGAGGAGGTGGTCCATAATGGCTTGTGAATGTGAATACGTTCACAAGATCCGATCCGCGGACCCTGCGGAGGAGCAGAACCATGGACCTCGCTCTTGCCCCGGAGACCCTGGCGCGGTGGCAGTTCGGCATCACGACCGTCTACCACTTCCTCTTCGTCCCCCTCACCATCTCCCTCGCCACCCTGACGGCGTGCCTCCAGACCGCCTGGGTACGCACCCGCAAGGAGAAGTACCTCAGGGCCACCAAGTTCTGGGGCAAGCTGTTCCTGATCAACATCGCGCTGGGCGTGGTCACCGGCATCGTGCAGGAGTTCCAGTTCGGGATGAACTGGTCGGACTACTCGCGCTTCGTCGGTGACGTCTTCGGGGTCCCGCTGGCCTTCGAGGCGCTGATCGCCTTCTTCTTCGAGTCCACGTTCATCGGCCTGTGGATCTTCGGCTGGGACAAGCTGCCGCCCAAGCTCCACCTCGCCACGATCTGGACCGTCGCCGTCGGCACGGTGATCTCCGCCTACTTCATCCTCGCCGCCAACTCCTGGATGCAGCACCCGGTCGGCTACCGGATCAACGAGGAGACGGGCCGCGCCGAGCTGACCGACTTCCTGCACGTCCTCACGCAGAACACCGCGGTCGCCCAGTTCGCCCACACCATCACCGCCGCCTTCCTCACCGGCGGCGCGTTCATGGTCGGCATCGCCGCCTACCACCTGGTCCGCCGCCGGCACGTCGCCGTGATGCGCACCTCGCTGCGGCTCGGCCTGGTCACCATGGTCGCCGCCGGGCTGCTGACCGCGTTCACCGGCGACCGGCTCGGCAAGATCATGTACGAACAGCAGCCCATGAAGATGGCCGCCGCCGAGGCACTGTGGGAGACCGAGGGGCCCGCGCCGTTCTCCCTCTTCGCCGTCGGCGACGTGGAGCAGGGGCACAACACGGTGGCCGTGGAGATCCCGGGCCTGCTGTCCTTCCTCGCCCACGACAACTTCTCCGAGCCCGTGCCCGGCATCAACGACATGAACGAGGCGCTCGCCGAGGAGTACGGCCCCGGCGACTACCGGCCCAACATCCCGCTGGCCTACTGGAGCTTCCGCTGGATGATCGGCTTCGGCATGGCCTCGGCCACCCTCGGCGCCATCGGCCTCTGGCTCACCCGTCGCCGCTTCCTGCTCGATCCGGCACTGCGCACCGGCGAGGACGAACGGCCGCGCCTCGCCCTCACCCCCGGCCGTGAACTCGGCCCTGCCCTCACCGGCTGGTACTGGCGGCTGGCGCTGCTCACCATGCTGTTCCCGCTGATAGCGAACGTCTGGGGCTGGGTCTTCACAGAGACCGGCCGCCAGCCCTGGGTCGTGTACGGCCTGCTGCGCACCGACGCCGCCGTCTCGCCCGGCGTCTCGCAGGGCGAAGTGATCACCTCGCTGGTCGTCTTCACCCTGCTCTACGCGGTGCTCGCGGTGATCGAGGTCCGGCTGATCGTCAAGTACGCCAAGGCCGGTCCGCCCGAGCTGACCGAGGCCGACCTGAATCCGCCCACCCGCATCGGCGGCGACAGCGGCGGTGGCGGCGCCGGTGACGCCGACGCGGACGCCGACCGGCCGATGGCCTTCTCCTACTGACCCACGTGAGGAGTCCGCGATGAATCTGCCCGAGCTCTGGTTCGTCCTCATCGCCGTCCTGTGGACGGGCTACTTCTTCCTGGAGGGCTTCGACTTCGGCGTCGGCATCCTGACCGGAACGCTGGCCCGCGACCGCGCGGAACGCCGCGTGCTGATCAACACCATCGGCCCGGTCTGGGACGGCAACGAGGTCTGGCTGATCACGGCGGCCGGCGCCACGTTCGCCGCCTTCCCCGAGTGGTACGCCACCCTCTTCTCCGGCTTCTACCTGCCGCTGCTGCTCATCCTCGTCTGCCTGATCGTGCGCGGCGTCGCCTTCGAGTACCGCCACAAGCGCCCGGAGGAACGGTGGCAGCGGAACTGGGAGCACGCCATCTTCTGGACCTCCCTGACCACCGCGTTCCTGTGGGGCGTCGCCTTCGCCAACATCGTGCACGGCGTGCCGATCGGCACCGACCACGAGTACACCGGAACGCTGTTCGACCTGCTCGGCCCGCACGCCCTCCTGGGCGGGGCCGCCACCGTGGCGCTGTTCGCCTTCCACGGCGCGGTCTTCACCGCCCTGAAGACCGTCGGCGACATCCGCGCCCGCGCCCGCCGCGCCGCGACCGGGCTCGGCCTCGCGGCCGGCGTGCTGGGCGCCGCGTTCCTGCTGTGGACACAGGCGGACAACGGCAACGGCCGCAGCCTCGCCGCGCTCGCCGTCGCCGCGGCGGCCCTGCTCGCCGCCCTGGCGGCGAACGGGCGCGGCCGGGAGGGCTGGGCGTTCCTGTGGTCAGGGCTGGTCGTGGTGGCGGCCGTCGCCATGATCTTCCTGGCCCTCTTCCCCGACGTCATGCCCTCCTCGACCGCCCCCGAGTGGAGCCTGACCGTCGACAACGCCTCCTCCACCCCCTACACGCTGCGGATCATGACCTGGTGCGCCGCGTTCGCCACCCCGGTGGTGCTGCTGTACCAGGGCTGGACGTACTGGGTCTTCCGCAAGCGGATCGGAACGCAGCACATCGCCGGACAGGCGGAACGCCATGCCCCGGCGTCCTAGGCCATGTCGTTCGGATCTTCGCGGGGCCGCGCCGCCGGCTACGGCACCTCTCCCTCCTTGCCCGCCACCGGGCAGGAGGGGCCCAGTTGTCGTATCGCGCGAGTACGTCCCCCAGATTCCGTCCGGGAGGTACCCCCCACGTACGAGCTGCGATCCTCCTCCCCCAGCCGCCAGGCTGGGGGAGCACCGCATCCAACGACGCGACCTGATCCACGAAGATCCAAACGACACGACCTAGCCGCGGGAGCGCACACGGACAGGTCAACCGCCGAGCAGGAGGCATCTCCCGGTGACATCAGGGACCACGCAGGCCGCGCGACCGGCCAGGGGAATGAGAGCCGTCGACCCGCGGCTGCTCCGCCATGCCCGCGCCACCCGCGGCTTCCTGATCGCCTCGGTGGTGCTCGGCCTGGCGGGCGCCCTCCTGGTGATCGCACAGGCGCTGCTGATCGCCCGCATCGTCACCGACGCGTTCACCGCCGGGCGCGGTCTCGGCGACCTGGGAACGCCCCTGCTGCTGCTCGCCGCCACCGCCGTGGGCCGCGCGCTGGTGACCTACCTCACGGAGCTGGCCGCCCACCGCGCCAGTGCGGCGGTGAAGTCCGAGCTGCGCCTGAAGTTGCTCGACCACGCCACCCGGCTCGGCGCCGCCGCGCCGGGCGGCCGGTCGACGGGCGAGCTGACCACGCTGGCCACCCGCGGCATCGACGCCCTGGACGGCTACTTCTCGCGCTACCTCCCGCAGCTCGGACTGGCCGTCGTGGTCCCCGTGGCCGTGCTGGCGCGGATCGTCACCGACGACTGGGTCTCCGCCGCCACCATCGCCGCCACCCTCCCCCTCATCCCGCTGTTCATGGCGCTGATCGGCTGGGCCACCCAGACCCACATGGACCGGCAGTGGCGCCAACTGGCCCGGCTGTCCGGGCACTTCCTCGACGTGGTCGGCGGTCTCGCCACCCTGAAGGTCTTCGGCCGCGCCAAGGCGCAGGCCGAGAACATCCGCCGCATCACCGACGACTACCGGCGCAGCACGCTGCGCTCGCTGCGGATCGCGTTCCTGTCGTCGTTCGCCCTGGAGCTGCTTTCCACCATCTCGGTGGCCCTGGTCGCCGTCGGCATCGGCATGCGCCTGGTGCACGGCGACCTCGACCTCTACACCGGCCTGGTCGTGCTGCTCCTCGCCCCCGAGGCGTACCTGCCGCTGCGGCAGATCGGCACCCAGTACCACGCCGCGCAGGAGGGCCTGTCGGCGGCGAACGAGGTGTTCGCCGTTCTGGAGACCGAGGCGCCGGTCCCGGGCACCGCCCCGGCGCCGGATGCGGGACGGGCGGTGATCACGCTTGAGGATGTCGTCGTCCGCTACCCGGACCGGGGCGCGGACGCCCTCGCCGGGGTGCGCCTGACCGTGGCCCCCGGCGAGACGGTCGCGCTGACCGGCCCCTCCGGCGGTGGCAAGTCCACGCTGCTGGCCGCGCTGCTCGGCCTGGTCCGCCCCGCCGCCGGCCGCGTCCTCGTGGACGGCCGGGACCTGGCGGACCTCGACCCGGCCTCCTGGCACCGCCAGATCGCCTGGGTGCCGCAGCATCCGCACCTGTTCGCGGGCACCGTCGCCGACAACGTCCGCCTGGTCCGTCCGGACGCCGACGACGCCGCGGTGGCCGCGGCCCTGCGCGCCGCGGCGGCCGACGAGGTCGACCCCGGCCTGCGGCTCGGCGAGGGCGGCTCCGGCCTCTCGGCGGGCCAGCGCCGACGCGTTGCGCTGGCCCGCGCCTTCCTGGCCGACCGGCCGCTGGTGCTGCTGGACGAACCGACCGCCGCACTGGACGGCGAGACGGAGGCCGCCGTCGCCGCGGCCGTGCGGCGCCTCGCGGCGGGCCGCACGATGCTGCTGGTGACCCACCGGCCGGCCCTCCTCGCGGCGGCCGACCGGGTGTTTCACGTGAAACCAGGCCCCGCCCCCGCCGCCGACCTCTCACCCGAACGGCCCACCGACGCCGTTCCCGCGGCGGCGCCCGCGGCCGACGGCCGGGGGACGGAGCCGGAGCCGGGGTCGGGTTCGGGTTCGGGTTCGGACCCGCGGTCCGGGATGCCGGGGCCGCTGGCGTGGGTCCGGGCCGCGGGCGCCGCCCGCCGGTGGCGGCTGATCTGGTCCGCGGTGCTCGGCGCGCTCGCGCTGGGCAGCGCCGTCGGCCTGATGGCCACCTCCGGCTGGCTGATCTCCCGCGCCTGGGAGCAGCCGCCCGTGCTCTACCTGATGATCGCCGTCACCGCGACCCGCGCGTTCGGCATCGGCCGCGCGTTCTTCCGCTACGCCGAACGGCTGCTGTCCCACGACGCGGTGCTGCGCATCCTGGCCGGCCTGCGCGTCACCGTCTACCGGCGTCTCGAACGGCTCGCCCCGGCCGGTCTCGGCCGCACCCGGCGGGGCGACCTGCTCTCCCGGGTGGTCGCGGACGTCGACACCCTCCAGGACTACTTCCTCCGCTGGCTGCTCCCGGTCGCCGCCGCGGCCACCGTCGGCACCGCGGCCGTCGCGTTCACCGGCTGGCTGCTGCCCGCCGCGGGCGCCGCACTCGCCGCCGGGCTGCTCGTCGCGGGCGCCGCGGTGCCCGCGCTGACCGGCGCGGTCGGGCGCCGCACCGAACGGCGCCTCGCGCCCGCCCGCGGCGACCTGGCCACCCGGACCGTCGACCTGCTGACCGGCACCGCGGAACTGACGGTCGCAGGCGCCCTGCCCGCCCGCCGCGCCGCGGTCCGCGACGCGGACGCCGAGCTGACCGCGCTCGCCGCCCGCTCCGCGGCGGCCACCGCGCTCGGCGGCGCGCTGATCACCCTGGCCACCGGGCTGACCGTGACCGCCGCGGCCTGGGCCGGGGTGCCCGCGGTGGCGAACGGCAGCCTGGCGGGCGTGTGGCTGGCGACCGTGGTGCTCGTTCCCCTCGCCGCCTTCGAGGCCGTCGCCGGGCTGCCGCAGGCCGTGCAGCACCGGCAGCGGGCCGGGCAGGCGGCCCGCCGGATTCGCGAGGTGACCGACGCCCCGGCGCCCGTCCGGGAGCCGGCGCACCCCGCGCCCGCCCCGGCGGGGCCGTTCCCGCTGCGGCTGCGCGGGCTGACCGCCCGCCACCCCGGCGGCGCCCGCCCCGCCCTCGACGGCATCGACCTGGACCTCGTGCCGGGCCGCCGCGTCGCGGTCGTCGGCCCCTCCGGCGCCGGGAAGACCACCCTCGCGCACTGCCTGCTGCGCTTCCTCGACGCGGAGGCCGGCAGCTACACGCTCGGCGGCACCGACGCCACCGCGCTGGACGGCGACACGGTGCGGCGCAGCGTCGGTCTGTGCGCGCAGGACGCGCACCTCTTCGACAGCACCCTGCGCGAGAACCTGCGCCTGGCCGCCCCCGCGGCCGACGACGACGCCCTGCGGTCCGCGCTCGCCGCGGCACGGCTGCTCGACTGGGTGCACGAGCTGCCCGACGGCCTGGACACGCAGGTCGGCGAGTTCGGCGCCCGCCTGTCCGGCGGCCAGCGGCAGCGCCTGGCGCTGGCCCGCGCGCTGCTCGCCGACTTCCCCGTGCTGATCCTGGACGAGCCCGCGGAACACCTCGACCTGCCCACCGCCGACGCGCTGACCGCCGACCTGCTCGCCGCCACCGAGGGCCGCACCACGCTGCTGATCACACACCGGCTGACCGGCCTCGCGGCGGTGGACGAGGTACTGGTCCTGGACGAGGGCCGCGTGGTGCAGCGCGGGTCCGCCGCGGCACTCGCCGCGGCGGAGGGCCCGTTCCGCCGCCTCCTCGACCGGGAGAACGCACAGGACGCACAGGACGCACAGGACGCGCAACGGGCACCGGTCGATGCCCGTACCGGAAACCCGACTTTCGCCATGAATCGGGACTGATTACCCTCGGTTCATGGAGGAGATGCCCCGACTGCTCCAGGCCATGGAGGCCATCGGCGGCGAGATCGAGCCCGGCGCCCTGCTGGACCGCATCGTGACGACCGCCGCCGAGCTGGCCGGGACCCGGTACGCCGCGCTGGCCGTGCTCGGTGAGGACGGCGACACCATCGGCCGGTTCGTCACCCACGGCACCGACCACCCCGCCGACGCCGAACGGCTCGCCCGCACGCTGCTCGACGGCGGCCGGCCGCGCCCGGACGCGCCCGGCACGCTGTGCGTGCCGGTCCTGGTGCACGGCGCCAGGTTCGGCGCGCTGCTGCTCGCGGGGAAGGCGGACGGCGTGTTCACCCCCGCCGACCGGCAGTTGCTGCACATCCTCGCGGGCGAGGCGGGCATCGCCATCGGCAATGCCAGGCTGCACGAGGCGGTCCGCCAGCAGGCCCGCTGGATGGACGGCAGCTTCGAACTGTCCACGGCCCTGCTGTCCGCGGACGACGACAACGCGCTGGCCGTCGTCGCCGAGCAGGCGCGGCGGCTGGCCGGCGCGGCCGCCGCGGCCGTTCTCGAACCCGACCAGGACGGCGGCCTCGAAGTCGTCGCCGCCGCCACCGACGGCGCCGGCCGGCTGATCGGCACCACCGTGCCCGCCGACAGCCCGGCCGTGCGCCAGGTGCTGGCCGGCGAACCGGTCTTCGTCGACGACCCGGCCGACGCGGCCGACACGGCCGACGCGGCCGGGCCCGTCGCCGGCCTGGTGCCGCACCCGGGGCCCGGCATGCTGCTGCCGCTGGCCGGCGACGGCACCGCGCTCGGCGCCCTGGCGCTGGCCCGCGCCGCGGGCGCCACGCCCTACTCGGTGGCGGAACGCGTGCTGGCCACGCAGTTCGCGCAGCAGGCCGCGGTGGCCGTGGTCCTCGCCAGGGCGCGCCGCGACCGGGAGCTTCTCGCCGTGCTCGCGGACCGCGACCGCATCGCCCGCGACCTGCACGACCTCGTCATCCAGCGGATCTTCGCCGTCGGGATGAGCCTGGAGAGCGCCCGCCGCGCCTCGCCCTCGCAGGATCTGCACGACCGCATCGACACCGCCACCGGGGAGCTCGACGCCATCATCCAGGAGATCCGCACCGCGATCTTCGCCCTGCGCCAGCAGCCCGACGAGGCGCCCGCCGGTCTGCGCGCCCGGGTGCTGCGCGAGACCGGGGCCGCCGCCCGCACCCTCGGCTTCACGCCGTCCGCCACGTTCACGGGACCGGTCGACAGCGTCGTCGGCGAGGCCATCGCGCGAAACCTCGTCGCCGCGCTCCGCGAGGGCCTGTCCAACGCCGCCCGCCACGCCCGCGCCTCCCGCGTCGAGGTCACCGTCGACGCCACCGCTCACCTGCCCGACGGCCGCGACGCGGTGCGCCTGACCGTCGCCGACGACGGCGTCGGCCTGCCGCCGGACGGCAGCCGCCACAGCGGCCTCGCCAACCTCGCGCACCGCGCCGCGGCCCTCGGCGGCTGGTCCGGCACGGGCCCGGGACTCGGCGGCAACGGCACCGAGCTGGTCTGGCAGGCCCCCCGCCCGCGGGTTACCTTCCGGGCATGACAGGACGCACAGTGATCATCAGCGGCGGCGGCACCGGGATCGGGTTCGCGACGGCCGGCTGCTTCGACCGCGACGGCGACACCACCGTCCTCGTCGGCCGCCGCGCCGCGGTCGTCGAGCGGGCGGCGGACCGCCTCGACCACGCGGTGGCCCTCCCCGCCGACCTCACCGACCCCGCCGACGTCGCCCGCGTCGCCACCGTCGTCGCGGAACGCTGGGGGACCGTGGACGTGCTGGTGAACGCCGCGGGCGGCAACGGCAGTCTGGAGCCGGGGCCGGAGCCGGGGCCGGAGCCGGGACCGGCGAGCGAGGAGCCGCTCGCCGCCGCCGCGCACGCCTGGACGGTCAACTTCCGGATCAACACCCTGTCCGCCGTGCTCCTCACCGAGGCCCTGCGCGACCGGCTGGCCTCCCCCGGCGGCCGGGTGCTCTTCCTCAGCTCCATCGCCGCCTACCGCGGCTCGGGCTCCGGCGCCTACGCCGCGAGCAAGGCCGCGCTGCACCCGTACGCGTACGACCTGGCCGGGGCCCTCGGCCCGCGCGGCATCACCGTCAATCTGGTGGCCCCGGGCTACATCGAGGACACGGAGTTCTTCGGCGGCGGCATGTCGCGGGAACGGCGCGCCACCCTCATCGGCCAGACGCTGGGCGGCCGCCCCGGCACCCCGGGCGACGTGGCCCAGACGCTGCACTGGCTCGCGTCGCACGCCGCCGGCCACGTCACCGCCCAGTCCGTGCAGGTCAACGGGGGTGCGGAGCGAGGCCGTTGACGCCCGCCGCGGCGATCGGCCCGGCGGCCGCGCCGAACGCCCGAACGGGCTGCACCGGCTGCACCGGCTGATCCGGCCGATCCGGCTGATCCGGCCGATCCGGCCGAACGGGCAGCGGGCGCCGCGGGCGCCGCGCGGGATGGCCGCGGACCAGCACGGCCGTGCCGCCCGCCACCGCGCCCGCGCACGCGCCGAGCGCCACCGACAGCCACGGCACCGGCGTGTCCGGCGCCGTCGGCAGCACCGCCTCGGTCAGCGGGACCACCGCGACGCCGGTGTCCGCCTCGGCGCCCGCCGCGTGCGCGACCAGGGCGCGGGCGACCGCGCCCGCGGCCCGCGCCGCGTCCTGCGGGCACGGTCCCGTGCCGGTGATCCCGATCACCGGCGCGTCCGGCGACGTCACCGCCCGCACCCGGGTGCGCAGCGTCGCGGCCGGGACGCCCGCGTCCGTCTGCGCGGTGCGCAGCACCGCGTCGCCGCCCGCCAGCCGCCCGTAGGACTGCGCGAAGCCCACGGCCGACGCCGGGTCGCCGGCCGTCACGACCACGGCCGCCTCGGCCGCGTACTCGCGGTCGGCCCACAGCGCGTGCCCGCCGCCCGCGAGCAGCCCGAGCAGCAGCCCGCACGCGCCCGGCCACCAGAAGGGCAGCGAGGACACCCGTTCCCGCAGTCCCCTCATCGTCCACGCACCTCTTCCCGAACCTCGCGGTACACGTCCATCAGCCGGTCCGCCGCCCGGTCCATGCCGTAGCGCCGCACCGCCCGCGGCACCGGCAGCCGCCGCACGCCGAGGGCGAGTTCGGCCTCCAGCGCGCCGGCCAGTTCACCGGGGGCGGCGCCGACCCGCCGCGCGCCGGGCGCCTCGCCGCGCGGCAGTTCCTCGACCGCGGGGCAGGCGACGTGCAGCACCGGCAGACCCGCCGCCAGCGCCTCCACGGCGGCCAGGCCGAACGTCTCCTCCGCCGAGGGCGACACGAAGACGTCCAGCGCCGAAAGCAGCCCCGGCACGTCGGGGCAGTCGCCCGCGAACACCACGCGGCGGGCGATGCCGAGCCGTACCGCGAGCGCGTGCAGAGCCGCACGTTCCGGGCCCTCGCCCGCCACCACGAGCCACACGTCCGCCGGCAGCCTGGCCGCGGCGCGCAGCAGCACGCCGAACCGCTTTCCCGCCACGAGCCGCCCCACCCCGCCGAGCACCACGGCGTCCGCGGGCAGCCCGAGCCGGGCGCGCACCGCGCGCCGCGCGCCCGGGTCGAACCGGTACCGGCACGGCTCGATCCCGTTCGGCACCAGGTGAATCCGTTCCTGCGGCACGCCCCACGCGCGCAGCCGCGCCGCGACCGCGGCGGACACCGCCACCGTCGCGGCGCCGAGCCGTTCCGAGGCCAGGTACAGCGCGCGGTTCGCCGGGTTCAGCGCCCGGCCCTCGATGCGGTGGTCGCCCAGCGAGTGCTCGGTGGCCACCACGGCCCGCACCCCGGCCAGCCGCGCCGCGACCCTGCCGTACACGCAGGCCCGGTACAGGTGGGTGTGGACCAGCTCGTAGCGCCCCTGCCTGATCAGCCGCACCAGCCGCGGAACGGCGCCCGCGTCGCGGTTGCCCGCCATCCCCAGGTGCGCGACGCGCACCCCGTCGGCCCGCAGCTCGCGCGCCACCGGGCCCGGGTGGGTGAGCGTGACCACGTCGCAGGCCACCGGCAGGCGGCGCAGCAGCGCGCACAGCTGCCGTTCCGCACCGCCGGTGCCGAGCCCCGTGATGACGTGCAGCACGCGGCGCGGCGCCCGCGCCGCCGCGTTCACCTGGCCTCGATCGGCTCGGCCGGCGCCGCGGGCGCGGGCAGCGGCGGCACCTTGCGGCGGCGCACCGGGTGCAGCGCCTGCTTCAGGCGCATCCGCGGGCCGGTGTCCCGTTCCCCGATGTGCACACGCGGCAGCGCGAACCGGCCGGTCAGCCGGCCGGGGCTGATCGCGCAGGCGTAGCCGTAGCCGGCGTCCTCGACCGCGGCGAGCGCGCGCCGGTCCACCGCGCCGTAGGGGTAGCAGAAGCCCTGGACGGGAACGCCGGTCAGGTCGGTGAGCCGCCGCCTGCTGTCCACCACCTCCCGCTCCAGCACGTCGTCCGCGGCGCCCCGCAGCGGAACGTGCCGCATCCCGTGCGAGCCGATCTCCATACCGGCCGCGGCGACCGCCTTGATGCCGTCCGCGTTCAGCAGCCGTTTGCGCGGCCCGTCCGCGTCCCAGGCGTTGCTGCCGTGCAGCCGGCCGGGCAGCACGAACACGGTGGCGGTGCAGCCGTGCCCGCGCAGCAGCGGCAGGGCGGTGTCGAGGAAGTCGCGGTAGCCGTCGTCGAAGGTCAGGCCGACCATGCGGCCCGCGCGGCCGGCCGCGCGGGCACGCAGCAACTCGCCCACGGACACCCCGCGCAGGCCGCGGCGCCGCAGCCAGCCGAGCTGGCTGTGCAGCCGGTCGGGGGTGACGGTGATCCGGTACGGGTCGTGGGCGGCGTAGGCGACCGAGTGGTACATCAGCAGCCACAGCGGGCCGGGAGCGGCGGCGTCAACGGGCATGGTGAGACCTTTGCTTGAGGTTTCCGATGCGGGTGGTGAGAACGGCGGGCAGGAGCACCGCACCCGGCACCCGCAGGACGCGGGCGGCCAGGGCGAACACGGCGGGCACCACGAGGCAGCCGAGCGCGAGGGCCGGCAGCGGCGAGGGGCCCGGCGGCGCGGCGGCCCAGCCCGCCGCCGCCGCGGCCAGCGCCGCGGCGGCGAGCCGCGCGAAGCGGCCGAGCAGCCGCCGGGCGTCGACGGGAACGGTGCGGGTGGCCAGGCCGCGCAGCAGCAGGAGCGCGGTCAGGGTGATACCGGCCGCGTTCGCGGCGGCGATGCCGGGCGCGCCGAGCGGCCCGACGGCCACCAGGCCGCCGGCGACCGTCACCAGCAGACCGGGCAGCATGGCGGCGAACGGGAACCACGTCGGCCGCCCGGCCGAGAAGAACGGCCGCACCAGCGCACCGGTCAGCGTGTGCCCGAGCAGCCCGAGGGCGTACACGCGCATCACCGCGGCGGTCGCGGCGGTGGCCTCGGCGTCGAACGCGCCACGCTCGAACAGCAGCCGGATGATCTGCGGGGCGAGGGCGGTCACGTAGGCCGCACCGAGCAGGACCACGACCCCGGCCGCCACGAGGTCGCGCTCCACGCGCCGCCTGGCCCGTTCGAGATCGCCCGCGGCGACCGCGCGGGCCACCAGCGGCAGGGTGACCGTGCAGATCATCATGGCCAGCACCATGGGCAGCTGCGCGACCTTCTGCGCGTAGTTGAGGCAGGAGATCGCGCCCGGCGGCAGTCCGGAGGCGAGGAAGCGTTCGGCGAGGACCTGGGACTGGCGGGCGAGCGCGAACAGCGCGACGGGCAGGGCCACCGACAGCAGCGCGGGCACCGCGACGGCGTGCGGCCCCGGGCGGCGGCGCGGCGCGCGCAGCCAGATCCGCAGGAAGAACGGCAGCTGCACCAGGACCATCAGCAGCCCGCCGACCGCGACCCCGGCCGCCGCCGCCCGCACCCCCCACAGCGCGTGGCAGGCCAGCGCGGTGCCGATGATGCCCGCGTTGTAAGCGAGGTGGATCGCGGCGGGCGGCAGGAAGCCGCGGTGCGCGCGCAGCGCGGCGCTGAAGTACCCGGCGACGCCGAAGGTGAGAAGAGTCACTGCGGTCAGCCGCGTGCAGTCCACCGCGAGTGCGGGGTCCGGCAGTCCTGGCGCGAGGACGCGGACCACGAGCGGCGCGCCCGCGGCCAGCGCGGCGGTCGGCACGGCGAGCGCGAGCAGCAGCCGGGGGAGCGTGGCGCCGATCAGGCCGCGCACCCCGCCGTGGGCGCCGTGCACCAGGGCGAGGCTGAAGGCGGGCACGAGCACCAGCGCCATCGCCTCGTCGATGAGGAGCGTGGCCGCCACCTCGGGCACGGTCCACGAGACGAGGAACGCGTCCGTGGCGCCGTCGGCGCCGAACAGCGAGGCGACGAGCTGGTCGCGCACCAGCCCGGCGAGCGCCCCGGCCGCGGTGAGCACGGCGGTCGCGGCGGCGGCCCGCGCCACGAACCGCTCCCCCGCGGGCGCCCGGCCCGTTACCGCGACCGCCGTACTCACCGCGGCTCCCGTACTCACCGCGGCTCCGGCACTCACCGCGGCTCCGGCACTCACCGCGGCTCCCGGCGCGCCGTCGGGGAGAACGCCCACCAGGCGGCGAGGCCGAACGCCACGGCGGTCAGCACGCTGTGCGGGCCGCCGACGTCGGCGTACAGAAAGTTCACCGCCTGCCAGACCAGCAGCCCGGTGGCGGCGAGCCCGACGTCGGGGGCGCCGGCGCGGCGCAGGCGCACCAGGCAGCAGCCGAGCAGCACCGCCCAGCCGCCGACCAGGGCGGTGGCCCCGGCGAGCCCCTGTTCGCCGAGCACCAGCAGGTACATGTTGTGCGGGGACTGAAGCTCCTGCCGCCGGAACTCCTCGCCCGCGCCCGCGGTGTCGCTCCCGCCGGACAGGGCGAGGGAGGCGTGGGTGTCCCGGTGTCCGGCGAAGCCCCTGGGCCCGGTTCCGGTCCACGGGTGGTCGCGCCACATGGACAGGGCCGCGTCCCACATGGCGTACCGGTCGGTCACCGACTGGTCGGGGGTGCCGGTCACCTCGCCGATGCTGCCGAGCCGTTCGCCGACGGCACCGCCGCCGGCCAGCAGCGTTCCGCCGGCCAGGAGCGTTCCGCCGAGCAGCAGCACCGCCAGGGCCCTGCGCGTCAGGCGGAACGCGACAGCCACCAGCACGACCGCCACCGCCGCGGCGGTGGCCAGCCAGGCGCCGCGGCTGAAGGAGAACGCCAGCGGCAGCGCGAGCAGCGCGGCGCAGCCGAGCGCGGCCGGGCGCCGCAGCCGGGAGGCGGCGCGGGGCGGGGCCAGGCCGAGGCACAGCGCGGCGATGAGGCCGTAGGAGACGACGGTGGCCATGCCCATCACGTGCAGCGGCCCGAAGGTGCCGACCGCGCGGACGTTCTCGCCCATGTACGAGGCGCCGGTGCCGGTGAGGTGCTGTGCGGCGCCCACCGCGCCCTGGAACAGGGCGAGCGCCACCATCGCGGCGGCCAGCAGCCTGGCGTCACGCCGGTCGCGCAGCACGAGCAGCACGGCGAGCGGCACGAGGACGAACAACTGGAGGAAGCGCAGGAACCCGGGCAGCGCGGCGAGCGGGTCGCCGCTCGCCATGGTGGCCGCGGCCAGCGTGGCGGCGGGCGCGGCCAGCACGACGGCGGCCCGCCGCGAGGGCCGCGGCACGGGGCGCCGGACCACCAGGACGGCGCACAGCGCGGCCAGGCAGAGCGAGGCCAGGTCGGCGGCGGCGATCCGCCCGCCGGCGGCCGTCCAGCGGCCCGGCACGGACAGCAGCAGCACGACGGCGACGGCGGGCAGCAGGTGCGCGCGACCGCGCAGAAGCCTGGCCGCCGTCCGGGGGGCCGTCCGGGGGGCTGTCCGGGGGGCCGCCATCAGCCGCGCCCGGCGCGGAAGCACAGCGCGGTGGTGCGCAGCATGATCTGAACGTCCCGCCAGAGCGACCAGGTGTCGATGTACAGGTTGTCGAAGCGGGTCCTGTCCTCGATCGAAGTGTCGCCGCGCAGCCCGCTGACCTGGGCGAGGCCCGTGAGCCCGGCGGGCATCCGGTGGCGGTCGGCGTAGCCGGGGTGGGCCCGGCTGAAGCGTTCGACGAAGTGCGGGCGTTCCGGCCGGGGGCCGACCAGGCTCATGTCGCCGCGCAGGACGTTCCACAGCTGGGGCAGCTCGTCCAGAGAGGTGCGGCGCAGCAGCCGGCCGGTGCGGGTCAGGCGCGGATCGTCGGCGATGCTCCAGCGGGTCGCGGCCTCCAGGCCGTCGGCGGGCCGCAGCGTGCGGAACTTCAGCATCACGAACGGCCTGCCGTCCTCGCCGACGCGGGTCTGCCGGAACAGGACGCCGGGCCCGTCGGTCAGACGCACGGCCAGCGCGCACAGCGCGAGCAGCGGCGCGGCGGCCGGCAGCGCCACGGCCGCGACGGCGACGTCGAGGACGCGCTTGGCCAGCCGGGCCGCGCGGCGGCCGGGCGGCGGCGCGATGCGCAGGCAGGCGAAGCCCCACAGGTGGCCGCGGGCCGCGGCGGGCCCGGCCGCGGACGGCTCTGCGCCCACCAGCCACACGGTGCAGCCGTGCGCCTGGAACAGCCGCAGCAGGGAGCCCTCGGGCGGGCGGGTGAAGACGGCATCGGAGACGGCGTTCCGCACGATGGCGCGCGAGACGTCCCGCGGCGAGGTCAGGACCGGCAGCGGCGACGCCTCGGGCAGCCGCTGCGGAACGGGCCCGACCATGCCGACCGGCCGCATGCCGTACTCGGGGTGCTGCGCCAGCACGGCCGCGACGCGGCGGGCGGTGCGGCCGGTACCGACGACGAGCGCGGACCGCGGCCTGGCCCGGGCGGCGCGGCGGCCCAGGTGGTGGGCCACGGCGCGGGCGGCGGCCGACAGCACGGTCTGCGCGGCGAGCAGAAGCAGCAGCGCGGCGGGGGAGCCGGCGACGCCGAGCAGGATCTCCGCCGCACACCAGGCCAGCGCGGCGTGGCCGAGCAGCCGGGGCAGTTCGTCGAGCGCCGTGGCGGCGGGCGGCGGGCGGTAGAGGCCGGCGGCGGCGTTCAGGCCGGTCAGCAACGCGAGCACCGCGGGGCCCACGGGCGCCGCCGCCGGGGCCGCCGCGGCCAGGGCCGCCACGGCGGCCAGGTCGGCGGCCAACAGCCGCCCCGCGCCCCGCCGGCGCGGCACGCGCCCGCGGCGCGGCGGGGGCGGCGCGGGCTGCGGGCCGCGCGGCGGGCCGACGGCGGCGGGGCGGGCACCGATCGTGCCTTCCATGGTCATGACCGGCACAACTCCCTCGTGCGCTCTGCCGCGTGCGGCGTCAGCAGCTCGCGGTACAGCAGGGCGCACGCGGCGGCGGAACGCCGCACGTCGTGCGCTGCCCGGGCGTGGGCGGCGGCCTCCCGGCCGAGTGCGCGTCGGCGCGCCGGGTCGTCAAGGAGCGCGGCGAGCGCGCGGGCCAGCCCTTCGGCATCGCCAGGCGCCACCAGGCAGTGCGGGGCGTGCCCCGGCGGCAGACAGGCGCGGGCGCCGCCGGTGTCCGTGAGGACCACGGGGCGTCCGGTGGCCATCGCCTCAAGCGGTGCCAGGGCCATGCCCTCCCAGCGGGAGGGCAGGACGACGACGTCGGCCGCCGCGTACCAGGGCCCGGGGTCGTCGGTGTGCCCGGCGAGCAGGACGCCGGGCCCGGCCGCCGCCCGCAGCGCGGCGCGCTGCGGGCCGTCGCCGACGAGCGCGAGCCGCGCGCCCGGCACCCGGGCGGCGACCTGGGGCCAGGCCCGCAGCAGCAGGTCCTGCCCCTTCTGCCGGCACAGCCGCGCCACGCACACGACGAGCGGGGCGCGCTGCGGCAGGGCGTGCACGGCGGCGAGCGCGGCCCGCGCCTGACGGCGGGCGACGCCGTCGGCGACGGGGTGGCGGCCGGGGTCGACGCCGTTGGGAACGACGGCCCAGCGGGCGTCGATCCCGGCGCCGAGGCCGCGTTCCCGCTCGGCTTCGCTGACGCACAGCACGCGGTCCGTCCAGCGCACGGCGAGGCGTTCCCAGGCGGTGGCGAGCCGCGCGGCGGGCCCGCGGACGGCTTCGAACGACCAGGCGTGCGGTTGATAGACGGTGGGCAGCCGGCCGCGCAGCGCGAGCCGGCCGGCGAGCCCGGCCTTGGCGCTGTGCAGGTGCACCAGGCGGGGCGCCGCGCGCCGCACGACGCGGGCGGCGCCAGCGACTTCGGCGAACAACCGGCGCCCCGGGGCGCGTTCCGCCTCCCAGGGGAGCACGTCGGCGCCGACCGCGCCGGCGAGCGGCCCGCCCGGCGGACAGCCGACGACCACCCGCAGCCCGGCCGCCGTCTGCGCACGCACGAGGTCCACGACGACCCGCGCCACACCCCCGTCGACGGGTTGGACAAGATGCAGCACGTCACTGCCCATGGCTCACCCTCCGCAGGCAACGTTCCGGCAGGCGGTGAAAACCATGACAGAAACCAAATCGGAAATCACGCAAAACGCACAGAACGGACACAAGTCTCTATTCTGTGATTTTCACACAAGAAACAACCCGCAAAATGGCAGCACAAAAAACGGGCCCCCTGATCTTCACGATCACGGGAGACCCGTCTTGTCAGTAACTCGTGGTGCGCGAGGGGGGAGTTGAACCCCCACGCCCTTTCGGGCACTGGAACCTGAATCCAGCGCGTCTGCCTATTCCGCCACCCGCGCATGTGCACCGCCGAGAGCGTCGGTCCGGATCTGCCTGCGGCTTCCGGGCCTCTGCCGACATCCAGAAGGCTAACACGCGCCGGACGGTGCCTTCACCCGCCTTCGCGCCCGCCCGGGCCCGCTCCCCGCATCCCCTCCGCATTCCCTCCGCACATGCGCGACACTGTTCCTTGCTCCCCCTTACGATCCGGGGAGCGGAGGACCGGTGCCCGGACGGGAACCACCTGATCGTCTCGCGCGTGGATACGATCAGTAAGCCGTACCACTTCAGCCGCGCGCCGGGACCTCGGAGAAGGAGGTGCACATGGGAGTACTGAAGCGCTTTGAGCAGCGGCTGGAGGGCCTCGTCAACGGCACCTTCGCCAAGGTCTTCAAGTCCGAGGTGCAGCCGGTGGAGATCGCTGGCGCACTTCAGCGCGAATGTGACAACAACGCGACCATCTGGAACCGCGAACGGACCGTCGTCCCCAATGACTTCATCGTCGAGCTGAGCGCCGGCGACTACGAGCGGCTGGCGCCGTACGCCGGGCAGCTCGGCGACGAGCTGGCCGGCATGGTCAAGGAGTACGCCAAGCAGCAGCGCTACACGTTCATGGGCGAGATCAAGGTCCACCTGGAGAAGGCGGACACGCTCGACACCGGCCTGTACCGGGTGCGCAGCCGCACGCTCGCCTCCTCCACCTCCGTTCAGCAGCCGTCCGCGCCGCACAGCGCCCCGCCGCCCTACGGTGCACCGCCGCAGGCCCCCGCCGCCGGCTACCCCACGAGGCCGCCGAGCGCCCCGCCCGCCGCGCCCGCCATGCCGCCCCGCCCCCCGGCCGCGCCCTACGGGCAGCAGGCCCAGGGCCGCATGCGCCGCTGGATCGAAATCAACGGCACCCGCCACCAGATGGCGCGCCACAGCCTCGTCATCGGCCGCAGCACCGAGGCCGACGTGCGCATCGACGACCCCGGGGTGTCCCGGCGGCACTGCGAGATCCAGGCCACGGAGCCCGCCAGCGTCAGGGACCTCGGATCGACGAACGGCATCGTGGTGGACGGACAGCACACCAAACGCGCTACGCTCCGCGACGGCTCACGGATCGTCGTGGGCAGCACCACAGTCATCTACCGGCAAGCCGAAGGGTAAGCGGGGGGCAATGTCAGAGCTGACCCTGACGGTCATGAGGCTGGGCTTTCTGGCCGTCCTGTGGCTTTTCGTGATCGTGGCCGTCCAGGTGATCCGCAGCGACCTGTTCGGCACCCGGGTCACCCAGCGTGCCGTCGCCCGCCGCCCGGAGCCGGCCCCGCAGCAGCCGCGCCGCCAGCAGCAGCAGCAGCAACCGCAGGCGCAGCCGCGCGGCAGGCAGCGCCGCGGCGCCCCCACCAAACTCGTGATCACCGAAGGTTCCCTCGCCGGAACCACTGTCGCCCTCCAGGGCCAGACCATTACGCTCGGCCGGGCGCACGACTCGACCATCGTGCTGGACGACGACTACGCCTCCGGCCGTCACGCGAGGATCTACCCCGACCGGGACGGCCAGTGGATCGTCGAGGACCTCGGGTCGACCAACGGCACCTACCTGGACCGCGGACGGCTGACCACCCCGGTCCCGATTCCGCCGGGTACGCCGATCCGCATTGGCAAGACGGTCATCGAGCTGCGGAAGTAGGTCCGACCACTATGACGACCGGAGGGTGGGAGAGGCGCGCATGAGCCTGTCACTGAGATTCGCGGCGGGGTCCCACACCGGCATGATCCGCGACCACAACGAGGACTCCGGCTACGCGGGCCCGCGTCTGCTCGCCATCGCCGACGGCATGGGCGGCCAGGCGGCGGGGGAGGTCGCCAGCTCGGAGGTGATCTCCACGATCGTCCAGCTCGACGACGACATCCCCGGCTCGGACGTGCTCACCTCGCTCGACCACTCCGTGCAGCGGGCCAACGAGCAGCTGCGCGCCATGGTCGCCGACGACCCACGCCTCGACGGCATGGGCACCACCCTCACCGCCCTGCTGTGGACCGGCCAGCGCCTGGGCCTCGTGCACGTCGGGGACTCCCGCGCCTACCTGCTGCGCGAGGGCGAGCTGACGCAGATCACGCAGGACCACACCTGGGTACAGCGGCTCGTCGACGAGGGGCGGATCACCGAGGAGGAGGCCACCACGCACCCGCAGCGCTCGCTGCTGATGCGGGCCCTCGGCAGCGCCGACCACATCGACGCGGACCTGTCGATCCGCGAGGTGCGGGTCGGCGACCGCTACCTGCTGTGCTCCGACGGCCTGTCCGGCGTCGTGAGCCACGAGACCCTCTGCGACACCCTGAGCACGTTCGCCCCGCCGGAGGAGACGGTCCGGGAGCTGATCGAGCTGGCGCTGCGCGGCGGCGGCCCGGACAACATCACCTGCATCGTCGCCGACGTCCTCGATGTCGACACCCAGGAGGGCGACACGCTCGCCCGCCAGCTGTACGACGCCCCGCAGGTCGTCGGCGCGGTCGCCGAGTCGCAGAACCAGCGCTTCGGCGACAAGCAGACGCCCGCCTCGCGCGCCGCCGAGCTCGGCCGCCCGCCGGCGCCGGGCGGCGGCGGCCAGGCCCCCGGCGTCGCGGGCCCGCCCACCGGCGTCTTCGGCTCGTTCGCCGACGACGAGTACGTGCCGACGCGGACGCCGCGCCACCGCGCGCTGAAGCGGACCGCGCTGATCGTGCTGGCCCTGGCCATCGTCGGCGGCGGTCTCTACGCGGGGTACCGCTGGACGCAGACGCAGTACTACGTCGCGGCCAACGGCGACCACGTGGCCCTCTACCAGGGCGTCAGCCAGAATCTGGGCCCCCTGAGCCTGCACAGCGTCGAGCGCGACCACCCGGACATCCAGCTGGAGTTCCTGCCCGAGTACCAGCGCAGCCAGGTGGAGGACTCGATCTCCGCCGGCAGTCTCGCCGAGGCCGAGGAGCGGGTCGGCGAGCTGGCCGAGCAGGCCGAGGCATGCCGTCTGCTGGCCGCCGAGCAGGAGGGGCAGAACGGAGAGGAAGGGCAGAACGGGCAGGAGCCCGGCGACGGAAAGGACGGCAAGGGCGGTGCCGAGGGCGGCGCCGAGGGTGACAGCGCCAACCCGGAGTCCCCCCAGCTGACCGACCGCCAGCGGGAGCTGGCCGGACAGTGCACGCGCTAGGCCATGTCGATCTAGGCCGTGTCGATCTAGAGACCACCGGACTTCCAGCAGAGACCAAGGCATGAGCAGCAGCAACACCACCGTCTCCACCGGCGGGCTTCCGAGCCGCCGGAACACCGAGCTGGCGATGCTCGTGTTCGCCGTGCTCATCCCCGTGTTCGCCTACGCCAACGTCGGCCTGGCGAAGGACGAGTCACTGCCCGCGGGCATGCTCGGGTACGGCCTCGGCCTCGGCCTGATGGCCGGCGTCGCGCACCTCGTCGTGCGCCGCTGGGCGCCCTACGCCGACCCGCTCATGCTGCCGATCGCCACCCTGCTGAACGGTCTCGGCCTGGTGCTCATCTGGCGGCTCGACCAGGAGCCGCAGATCACCACCGACGCGCTCGGCGGCCCGATGGCGGCGGACCAGCTGATCTGGTCCACGGTCGGGCTCGCCCTGTTCCTCGGCGTGCTGGTCTTCCTGAAGGACCACCGCATCCTCCAGCGCTACACCTACATCTCGATGGTCGTCGCGCTGATCCTGCTGGCCTCGCCCATCTTCATCGGCGAGGAGATCAACGGCGCCCGCATCTGGGTCCAGGTCCCCGGCGTCGGCTCCCTCCAGCCCGCCGAGTTCGCCAAGATCATCATTGCGGTGTTCTTCGCGGGCTACCTGATGGTCAAACGCGACGCGCTGGCCCTGGCCAGCCGCCGCGTCATGGGCATCTACCTGCCCCGCGGACGCGACATGGGCCCGATCCTCGTCATCTGGGCGATCAGCCTGATGATCCTGATCTTCGAGACGGATCTCGGCACCTCGCTGCTGTTCTTCGGCATCTTCGTGGTCATGCTCTACGTGGCCACCGAGCGCACGAGCTGGATCATCTTCGGCCTGCTGCTGTCCGCGACCGGCGCCGTGCTGGTCGCCAGCACCAACGCCCACGTCGGCGACCGCGTCCACAACTGGCTGAACCCGCTGGAGCTGCACGCCAACGGCGGCATCACCGAGACCGCGAACGTCATGTACTCCTTCGGCTCCGGCGGCCTGTTCGGCTCCGGCCTCGGCCAGGGCTACTCGCGGCTCATCGGCGGCATCGGCGCCAAGAGCGACTACATCCTCGCCACCGTCGGCGAGGAGTTGGGCCTGGCCGGCACGATGGCCGTCATCCTGCTGTACGCCCTGCTCATCGAGCGCGGCATGCGCACGGCGCTCGCCGCGCGCGACCCGTTCGGCAAACTGCTCGCCGTCGGGCTCTCCGGCATCTTCGCCATCCAGATCTTCGTGGTCGCGGGCGGGGTCACCGGCCTCATCCCGCTGACCGGCATGACCATGCCGTTCCTGGCGCAGGGCGGCTCGTCCGTGATCGCCAACTGGGCGCTTATCGCCCTCCTACTGCGAATCAGTGACACTGCCCGCAGGCCGGCCCCGGCCCCCGCACCCAGCCCCGACGCAGAACAGACTCAGGTGGTCCGAGCATGAACAAACCGATGCGGCGGGTCTCCGTCTTCTGCGGCCTGCTCATCCTCGCCCTGCTGCTGCGCGTCAACTGGGTGCAGTTCGTACAGGCCGACGAGTTGCAGAACGACGCGAACAACCGGCGGGTCAACATCGAGCGGTACGCCCACCCGCGCGGCGACATCATCGTGGACGGCGTGCCGATCACGGGCTCCGAGGAGGCCGAAGACCCGGACTTCCGGTACCAGCGCACGTTCACCGACGGCGAGATGTGGGCGCCGGTCACCGGCTACTCCTCGCAGGCGTACGCCACGAGCATGCTGGAGGGCGTTCACGACTCGATCCTCACCGGCGACGACGACCGGCTGTTCTTCAACAACACGATCGACATGTTCACCGGCGAGGACCAGCGCGGCGGGAACGTGGTCACCACGCTGAACGCCGACGCACAGCGCGCCGCGTTCGAGGGCCTGGGCGACGCGAAGGGCGCGGTCGCCGCCATCAACCCGATGACCGGCGAGGTGCTGGCCCTGGCCTCCACCCCCTCCTACGACCCGTCCTCCTTCTCGGGCAACGACGGGGACGACCAGGAGGCGTGGGAGGCGCTGGAGTCCGACGAGGACGAGCCCATGCTCAACCGGGCGCTGCGCGAGACCTACCCGCCAGGCTCCACGTTCAAGGTCGTCACGGCCGCCGCCGCCCTTGAGCACGGCGCGATGGAGGACGTCGACACGGCGACGGACACTCCGGACCCGTACTACCTGCCGGAGACCAACGACGTCGAAATGCCCAATCTGAGTGAAACCGCCCCCTGCGAGGACGCCGACCTCCGCACGGCCATCCAGTACTCCTGCAACACCGTCTTCGCCAAGCTCAGCGACGAGGTCGGCAACGAGCAGATGAGGGAGACCGCCGAGGAGTTCGGGTTCAACCAGGAGCACTTCGTCCCGATCAGGACCGCGGTCAGCGCCTACCCCGAGGACAACCGCCCGCAGAACGCGCAGGCCGGTATCGGCCAGGCGTCCAACCAGGCCACGCCGCTCCAGATGGCCATGGTCGCCGGCGCGATCGCCAACGACGGCACGCTGATGCAGCCCTACATGGTGGACCAGCTCGTCGCCCCCAACCTCAATGTGATCGAGCAGCACGACCCGGAGGAGATGAGCGAGCCGCTCTCCGCGGAGAACGCGCAGATGATCCAGTCCGCCATGGAGACCATGGTCGAGGAGAGCGACGCCATCGACACCAGCGCGCTCGGCGACGTCCGCGTCGGCGGCAAGACCGGCACCGCCCAGCACGGTGAGAACAACGAGGAGATCCCCTACGCCTGGTTCATCTCCTACGCCATGACCGACGAGGGCTCCCCGGTCGCCGTCGCGGTGGTCGTCGAGGACGGCAACGTCGAGCGCGAGGACGTGACCGGCGGCGGTCTGGCCGCGCCCATCGCCGTCGACGTGATGGAGGCCGTCCTGGCCGGCGAGGACGCCGGGTGAACGGCAGTCCGGCAACCACCCGGGCCCCGTCACACGTCATACACACGACCGCACGTTCCCTGCCGGTCGCGGTACCTGGCGATACCGGTTGCGTATCGGCCGACGACCGCCGTCCGGCGGGGGACGCCCGGCGGGTACCGTAATCCAGGGCTTGGACCCTTAGCCCCACGGGTCGGCCAGGGGGCGCGGCCCGGGACCGAACGGAGAGGGCTGGAAACATGGAAGAGCCGCGTCGCCTCGGCGGGCGGTACGAACTCGGCCAGGTGCTCGGCCGCGGGGGGATGGCCGAGGTCTATCTCGCCCACGACACGCGCCTCGGCCGTACCGTGGCCGTCAAGACGCTCCGTGCCGACCTGGCCCGCGACCCCACGTTCCAGGCCCGATTCCGCCGCGAGGCACAGTCCGCCGCCTCGCTGAACCACCCCGCGATCGTCGCCGTGTACGACACCGGCGAGGACTACGTCGACGGTATCTCCATCCCGTACATCGTCATGGAGTACGTCGACGGTTCCACGCTGCGCGAGCTGCTGCACTCCGGCCGCAAGCTGCTGCCCGAGCGCGCCCTCGAAATGTGCATCGGCATCCTCCAGGCGCTGGAGTACTCGCACCGCAACGGCATCGTCCACCGGGACATCAAGCCGGCGAACGTCATGCTGACCCGCACCGGGCAGGTCAAGGTGATGGACTTCGGCATCGCCCGCGCCATGGGCGACTCCGGCATGACCATGACGCAGACCTCAGCCGTCATCGGCACCGCCCAGTACCTTTCGCCCGAGCAGGCCAAGGGCGAGACGGTCGACGCGCGTTCCGACCTCTACTCCACCGGCTGTCTGCTCTACGAGCTGCTGACGGTCCGGCCGCCGTTCATCGGCGACTCCCCGGTCGCCGTCGCCTACCAGCACGTGCGCGAGGAGCCGCAGCCGCCGAGCGTCTACGACCCGGAGATCACCCCGGACACCGACGCCATCGTGCTCAAGGCCCTGATGAAGGACCCGGACTACCGCTACCAGAGCGCCGACGAGATGCGGGCCGATATCGAGGCCGCGCTCGACGGGCGCCCGGTCGGCGCCGCCGCGGGGCTCGGGGCGGCGCCGTACGGCTACGACGACCGGCCCACGACGGCCCTGCGGGCCGCCGATCCGGCGACCACGATGATGCCGCCGGCCGCCGACCCGGACTACGACGACTACGGCGGCCGGGGCGACCGGCGCCAGCGCAACCGGCACACGTCGACCATCCTGCTGGTGCTGGCCGGCATCCTCGTGCTGATCGGCGCCGTCTTCATCGGCCGCGCCCTGTTCGCGAGCGATCCGCCGGCGGGCAACAAGGCGGTGCCCGACGTGACGGGCTCGACGCTCGAAGAGGCGCGGGCTCAGCTGGAGAACGACGCCTTCGTGCCCGAGGAGGGCGGCAGCGAGCCGTGCGCCGAGGAGGCCGACACCGTCTGCCGCACCGATCCGGCGGCCGGTGAGGAGGTCGAGCGCGAAAGCACCGTCACGATCATCATGTCGGAGGGCCCCGAGCCCGTCGAGGTACCGGATGTCGTCGGCGACTCCTTCGAGGACGCGGAGGCCGAGCTGGAGGAGCTGGGCTTCGAGGTCGAGCGCGAGGAGGAGCAGACCTCGGACGAAGAGGCGGGCACGGTCCTGGAGCAGAGCCCCGAGGGCGGCGAGGAGGCCGAGCCGGAGTCGGTGATCACGCTGACGGTGGCCGCGGAGCCGGACGGCGTCGCGATTCCCGACGTGGTCGGCGACCACGTCGACCAGGCCACGGCCGAGCTGGAGGCCGCCGAGTTCACCGTCGTCACGCAGAACCAGGTGGACGACTCGCGCCAGGTCGGCGAGGTGATCCGCCAGGAACCGGGCGCCGGCACCACGGCCGAGACCGGGACGGTCGTCACGCTCCACGTCGCGGTGCACTCGCAGACCCCGCCGCAGGTCACCATCCCCGGCGACCTCAACGGACAGCCGCTGGTCAACGTGCGGCAGCGGCTCCAGGACCTGGGTCTGACGGTCGCGATCAACGGCCCCGACACCATCACCGCCGTCGTGACCGCCACCGACCCCGGCGGCGGCACCCAGGTCCAGCCGAACAGCACCGTCACCCTCACCACCGAGGAGCCGGGCGGCCTCGGCGGTCAGGACGGGGGCCAGGACGGCGGCAACGGAAACGGCGGCGGGGGCAACGGGGGCCCCGGCGGCGACGAGGGTGCGTTCGGCGACATCTTCGGCGGCGGTGACTGACACCGCACCGAGCCCCGCACCACGACCACCGGGGTGGACCCCGCGGCCTCGAAGCCCGCGGGGTTCACCCCGCGGTGCTTTCCTCCGTCTCCGTCTCCTCGGCCGTGCCGGGCGATGACGGCGTCACCTCGGTGGCGGGGGAGGGCTCCATCAGCCAGTCCGGATTGGTCTGGCCGCTCCACCACCGCCAGGCGGCGAACGCGCCGCCGGCCACCAGCGTCAGCAGCCCGATCCGCCTGGCCATGCGCCCGGTGCGCCGGCGGCGCTCGCGCCGCCGGACGGCGCAGGCGATCTCCCGCGGCGTGATGTCGCCGCGCAGCGCGGCGAGCGCCGCGGCCGACCGCGCCGACGCCTCGTCCCGCGCCGGCCCCGCGGCGGCCCTGGCCCGCGCCACCCGCGGCACGACCTGGGTCGCGTAGCGCAGCCTGGCTTCCGACGCGGCTTTGTGGGCACGCGGTTTGAGGTAGGTGCCCGCCTGGTGCGCGTAGTGCACAGCGTTGTCCTTGGCCGTCGCGGCGTACGGAGTCACCATGTCCGTGGCGTGCCGCACCCCCGACTTCCCGTTGTGGCTCACTGATTACTCCCTGATTGCACTCTTGATGGCCATTTCTCGCTGCCCATTCGTCTTGTCCACTTGTGCGCAAATCATGCCGGGTAGGACGGGGTGAGGCACGCGAAACGGCCATCCGGGGGCACGGCGTGTCGCCGGCGCATGGCAGGATCGGGGACCGTCACTGACGTAGACGGAAGGTACATCGTGGCCGAGCAGCTCTATGCCACCCTGAAGACCAACCGAGGCGACATCGAGGTCCGGCTCTTTCCGAACCACGCCCCGAAGACGGTCAAGAACTTTGTCGAGCTCGCCGAGGGCTCCCGCGAATGGACCCACCCCGCCACCGGCCAGCGGTCCGCCGAGAAGCTGTACGACGGCACGGTCTTCCACCGGGTGATCAGCGGCTTCATGGTCCAGGGCGGGGACCCGCTCGGCAACGGGACCGGCGGTCCCGGCTACAAGTTCGAGGACGAGATCCACCCCGACCTCGCCTTCACCCGCCCCTACCTGCTGGCGATGGCCAACGCGGGTCCTGGCACCAACGGGTCGCAGTTCTTCATCACCGTCGCGCCGACCACCTGGCTGACCGGTAAGCACACCATCTTCGGCGAGGTCGCGAACCAGGCCGGCCAGCAGGTCGTGGACGCCATCGCGAGCACCGCGACGGACGGCCGCACCGACCGCCCGGTCGAGGACGTCGTCATCGAGTCGGTCGTCATCGACACCCGCCAGGGCTGACCGCGCGGGAACCTTTCCGGCCCTCTGTCCGTAGGATGCAGGGGGCCGGAAGGCTTGCTGGGACGCGTAGAAGGGGAGTCATGGCGGAGCCGTACGGACAGCCGCAGCCCGGCGCCGGACTGGCGCACTGCTACCGGCATCCGGACCGCGAGACCGGCATCCGCTGCGCCCGCTGCGAGCGGCCCATCTGCCCCTCCTGCATGATCTCGGCCCCCGTGGGCTACCAGTGCCCCGAGTGCGTCCAGGGCGGCTCGGCCGCCGTGCGCGCCGCCCGCCCGCGCACGATCGCCGGCGGCAGCGTGGCGGCCGATCCGCGGCTGGTCACCAAGATCCTGCTCGGGATCAACCTGGCGGTGTTCTTCGCCGTCCTGGCCGGCGGGGACCGGATGGTCACCGATCTCGGCATGCTGGGTTACGCGATCGACGGCGAGACGTTCACGTGGATCGGCGTCGCCGACGGCGAGTGGTACCGGATGCTCACCTCGGCGTTCCTGCACGAGCAGATCTGGCACCTCGGGTTCAACATGCTGGGGCTGTGGTTCCTCGGGCCGCCGCTGGAAGCGGCGCTGGGCCGCGCCCGCTATCTCGCGCTGTACCTGATCTCGGCGCTGGCCGGGAGCACCCTGTCCTACCTGCTGGCCGAGCAGAATCAGCTGTCGCTCGGCGCCTCGGGCGCGGTCTTCGGCCTCTTCGGTGCGACGGCCGTGCTGGTGCGGCGGCTGCGTTACGACTTCCGCCCCATCGCCATCCTGCTCGCGGTCAACCTGGTGATCACGTTCACCTGGTCCAACATCGCCTGGCAGGCGCACATCGGCGGGCTCGTCGCGGGTGCGGCGGTTGCCTTCGGCCTCGTGAACGCGCCCCGCGAGCGCAGGACGCTGGTGCAGACCGGGACGTGCGTCGTGGTTCTGCTGGTCATCGTCGTGGCCTGTGTGGTCAGGACCGCGCAACTGCTCGGCTGACCGCGGCGCTCCTGGCTTCCGGCGCTGCTCCGACCGTTCGGAAGCCGAAGTTATCCACAGCAGGTGCCCGCACAGGTGCGGGCTGTGGATGACGGTCGGCCGCCTCCGTGTTCGACCACGTTTCCGCAGGCGAACAGGGGTACGGGACAACGGGAGGATCGGACGGGCGTTCCCGTTCTCGCTCAGTTATCCACAGATCTTGTGATGTTCGGGCGAGCTGTGGATAACCTTCGTGACGGCGCCGCGACCCTCACTTCCACTGTGTGGAGACCACGAAACCCACGGCGATGAACCCGAAACCGATCACGATGTTCCAGTCCTCGAGGGACTTGATGGGGAGATCGGCCTGAGTGACGTAGTACACCACGATCCAGGCGAGGCCGATCACGAACATCGCCAGCATCAGCGGCGCCACCCACCGGCGGCCCGACCTCATGTCGATCTTCGTCGCCTGCCCCTTCTCGGGAGGGGTGAAGGCGTCGCCCTTCTTCTTGCGGACGCGTGACTTCGGCACGAGAGGCTCTCCTGTCGATGCGCTGCCTGATCGCGCCGGACAGCGCGTAACTAAGGGATCGTCCGTTAGCGTAGTGCTTCATCGGCCGATTAAGGAGACCAGGGGTACGGTGAGCATCAATCGCTTCCGCCCGGCACGCCTGGGTACCGTCGCCGTCTTCGGACTCGCCGGCCTCATATTCTGGCTCAGCTTCAACGTCTCCGGCGGCAACAACATCCGCACTGATGACTCCTTGCTTCAAATGTCCGATCTCATCCGCGAGCGGGCCCGGCAGAACGAGTCCCTGGAGTCCTCCGCCGCCGAGCTGCGCGCCGAGGTCGACGCCCTCGCCGAACGTGACGGGCCGCCCGATCCCGGCCGCCAGCAGCGCCTCGACGATCTCACCGCGGCCGCCGGCCTCGACGACCTCACCGGCCCGGGGCTGACCGTCACGCTCACCGACGCGCCGCCCGACGCGGAACCCCTGGTACCCGATGTCCCCGAGCCCTCGCCGAACGACCTCGTCATCCACCAGCAGGACCTCCAGGCCGTCGTCAACGCCCTGTGGACGGGCGGCGCCACGGGAATCCGGGTCATGGACCAACGTCTCATCTCCACCAGCGCGGTCCGCTGCGTCGGCAACACGCTGATCCTCCAGGGCCGCCTCTACTCCCCGCCCTACACCATCACCGCCGTCGGCGATCGCGACCGGCTGCGCGCCGCGCTCGACGCCTCGCCCGAGATCGGCAATTACCAGCAGTACGTGACCGCCTACGGCCTCGGCTGGGAGGTCGAGGAGCACCCCGCGGTGACCCTGCCCGGCTACGGTGGCAGCGTCGCGCTCCAGCACGCGAGGCCCGTGGAATGACCGCGAATCCCTCTTCCCCCTCCAGCGCGTCGCGGGCGCGTCGTACGCTTGGGGCACGCGGCGTCAGCTGACGCGTCGGACGAAGGGTAGAGAGCAGAGACCATGTACGGGTGGATCTGGCGGCACCTGCCGGGCAACGTGCTGGTGCGGGCACTGATCTCGCTGGTGCTCGTGCTTGGCGTGGTGTACCTCCTCTTCCAGTACATCTTCCCCTGGGCCGAGCCCCTGCTCCCGTTCAACGACGTGACGGTGGACGACGGAGGGGAGGAGACCGGCACGTGAGTGCAACGCGCATCCTGGTCGTCGACAACTACGACAGCTTCGTCTACAACCTCGTTCAGTACCTGTACCAGCTCGGTGCCACCTGCGAAGTCCGGCGCAACGACACGGTCGGCACCGATCACGTCGCCGAGGGCGGCTTCGACGGCGTCCTGCTGTCCCCCGGCCCCGGCACGCCCGAACGGGCCGGTGTCAGCGTCGACATGGTGCGGCACTGCGCCGCAACCGGCACCCCCGTCTTCGGCGTCTGCCTCGGCATGCAGGCGATGGCGGTGGCCTACGGCGGCGTCGTGGGCCGCGCCCCCGAGCTGCTGCACGGCAAGACGTCCGAGGTGCACCACGAGGGCGGCGGCGTCTTCGCCGGGCTGCCCTCGCCCCTGACGGTCACCCGCTACCACTCCCTGGCCGCCCGCGAGGAGACGCTGCCCGCGGAGCTGGAAGTCACCGCCCGCACGGGCGGCGTGCTGATGGGCCTGCGGCACCGCGGCTTCCCGGTCGAGGGCGTGCAGTTCCACCCGGAGTCGGTCCTCACCAGGGGCGGGCACCGGATGCTGGCCAACTGGCTGGAGCGCTGCGGCGATACCGAGGCGGTCGCCCGCTCGCACGGCCTCGCCCCCGTCGTGGGGCGCATGGGCCAGCAGGGGCCGGCGGCGTGACCGCAGGGCACCCGGACGGGGGTGCGGGGTGGGGCGGCGGCAGTGACGCGTACGCCTACCCGGACGTCCAACCGGACGCCTACGCCGCCCCCTACGCCGACACCTACGCCACGGGCCGGCCGGACGCCCACGGCGACCCCGACCCCTTCGCCGCCGCGGTCGGCGCGCTGGACGATCCGCTGAACGACCCGCTGCCGGGCGACCGTTACCCCGAGGAGCAGCAGGCGTACGCGCCCGGGCACCACGCGGCCCACGACGAGTACGACCCGGAAACGGTCGGCCTGCGCCGCCCCGCGGACCTCAACACCGGCGGTCGGCACGCCCAGGGCGAGGCCGACACCACGGCACTGCGCACAACCGAACCGGCCCCGAGTCCAAATCCGAGTCCTGGCCCGGGCCGGGCGGCACGCCGCCGCGCGGCCAACGCCACCGAGCCCGCCCCCGCCGAGGGCCGCGCCGCACGCCGCAAAGCGGCGGCCGCCACCGAGCCGGCTCCCGCCGAGGGCCGGGCGGCACGCCGCCGCGCGGCCAACGCCACCGAGCCCGCCCCCGCGGAAGGCCGCGCCGCACGCCGCAAGGCGGCGGCGGGCGGTCAGCCCGCCGCCGCCGAGGCGGCGGTCGGCGGGGGCCGCGCGGCGCGCCGCAAGGCGGCCAAGACCGCCGCGAAGGCGGCGAAGCAGACCGGCACCGCCATCAGCAATGTCATCGGCGAGCTGTTCATCACCACCGGCGTGCTGCTGCTCCTCTTCGTCGTCTACCAACTCTGGTGGACCAACGTGCAGGCCAGGGCGCACGCCAACGACGAGGCCGACCGGCTCACGGAGCAGTGGGACGGGAACGGCTCCGGCGGCGCGGGGGGCGAGGAGAACCGCGACCCGGGCACGTTCTCCGCGGGCGAGGGCTTCGCGATCCTCTACATACCGTCCCTCGACGTGCGCGTCCCGATCGCCGAAACGGTCAATCCGGAGAACGTCCTCGACAAGGGCATGGTCGGGCACTACTCGGAGGAGGACCGGCTGCCGACCGCGATGCCCTGGGACGAGGAGGGCAACTTCGGCATCGCCGGCCACCGCAACACCCACGCCGAGCCGTTCCGCTACATCAACCGCCTGGAGCCGGGCGATCCGATCGTCGTGGAGACCGAGGACACGTTCTACACCTACGAGATGGCCAGTCGGCTGGACTCGACCTCGCCCTCCAACACGGCCGTGCTCGATCCGGTCCCCGAGCAGGGCGGCTTCACCGAGCCGGGCCGCTACATCACCCTCACCACCTGCACCCCGGAGTTCACCTCCACATACCGTCTGATTGTCTGGGGTCAGATGGTGGAAGAACGTCCGCGAAGCGAAGGGAAGCCGGATGCCCTCGTCAACTGAGCGGAACACGCCGGCGACGCCGGAGGAGGAAGCGACCCCGGCCCCCGCCGAGGAGACCGCGGACACCACGGAGACGGAGAAGCCCGAGCCCGCCGCCGAGGAGACCGCGGAAGCCGAGAACGGCACGGAATCCGCGGACACCACGGAACCCAAGGACACCACGGAATCCGCGGAGGCCACCGACACCACCGAATCCACCGACACCGAGGAGCCCAAGGGGCGCGCCGCCGGCCGGGTCGGTGCGGGGCGGCGGCGTCTCGCTCTCGCCGTCAGCGTGTTCGGCGAGCTGCTGATCACGGCGGGCGCCGTCCTCGCCCTCTTCGTCGTCTACTCCCTCTGGTGGACGAACGTCCTCGCCAACCAGGAGGCCGAACGTGACGGCAACGCCGTCCGCGAGAACTGGGCCGCCGCCGGGGACGACGACGGCGACGACCGCACGTCGCCCGCCACGTTCGAGCCCGAGGACGGCCTCGGCTTCCTGCACGTTCCGACGATGACGGGTGCCGACATCCTCGTGAAGGAAGGCATCGACCTCGACATCCTCAACGGGGGCGTCGCCGGGTACTACGACGAGCCGGTGCAGTCGGCGATGCCGTGGGACGAGGAGGGCAACTTCTCGGTCGCCGCCCACCGCGACGGGCACGGCGCGAAGTTCCACAACATCCAGCGCATCGAGGAAGGCGACCCGATCGTCTTCGAGACGAAGAACACCTGGTACATCTACCGGGCCTACGCCATCCTCCCGGAGACGTCGCGGTACAACACCGCGGTCCTCGACCCGATCCCCGAGGAGTCGGGGAAGACCGAGGCCGGCCAGTACATCACGCTCACCACCTGCACGCCCGTCTACACTTCCGAGCACCGCTACATCGTGTGGGGCGAGCTGGAGCGCACCGAGCACGTCAACGCCCAGCGTGATCTGCCACAGGAGCTGCTGGAGTTCCAGGACGACTGACCCGTGGCCGCCCGCCCGGCAGCCCGCAGCCCGCAGCCCGCGGCCCGCCCGCCTCGACCCGTCTGGGGGTGTCCGTGAACAGCGCTCCGTGGTCGGACGACCATCCGGTGCTCGATGTCCTGCGCCGCAGGCGCGACAAGGGACATTCGCCGCACGCCCCGGCGGACGACCTGAAGGTCGGACTCGCTGTCGAGGGCGGCGGCATCAGGGGCGTGGTGTCGGCGGCGATGCTCACCGCGCTGGAGGACCTGGACCTCACCCACGCCTTCGACGCCGTCTACTCGGCGTCCTCCGGCGCGATCAACAGCGCCTACTTCCTCAACGGCCACACCTGGTACCCGCTGTCCATCTACTACGACGATCTGGCCACGCGGAAGTTCGTCGACGTGCGGCGGGCCCTGCGCGGCCAGATCCTGGACCTCGACTACGCCTTCGAGGTCGTCGACCGCGTCAAGCCGCTCGACTACGACGGGGTCATCGCTTCACCCACGACGCTGAACGTGGCGGTGACGCTCGTCGACGAGATGCGCACCGAGGCCGTCAGCGACTTCACCTCGCGCGCGGACCTACGGTCCGCGCTGGTCGCCAGCGCCTGGCTGCCGGTCGCGGTGCGCGGCACCGCCGAGTTCCGCGGCAGGCGCGCGGTCGACGGCGGGGTCCTCACCCAGCACCCCTACCGCCTCGCGCTGGACGACGGCTGCACGCACGTGCTCTCGCTGAGCACGCGGCCGATCAGCCCGCCGAACGACAGGCTGCTGCTCTCGCAGCGGTACGCGATCCGGCATCTCAACCGCATTCGGCCCGGTCTCGGCGCCGGTTACGCCGCGGCCATCGGCCGTTACCGGCACGAACGCCGTGCGCTCCAGCGGTGGATGAGCGCGCCGGGCGAGGAGACGCCGTTCGTCCTCGACCTCGCGCCGCTGCCGTGGATGCCGCAGGTGAAGCGCCACGAGGTGGACCCGGGCCGCATCCTGGCCGGCGCCCGCGGCGCCTACGAGGTGATGTACTGCGCGATCGAGGGCCGCGACCCCGCGCTGATCCGCAGCGGCGGCGTGCGCGCCGTTCCGCAGCTGACGATCGTGGCCGAGGATGGCCCGGCGTAGGGGCGACCCCTCACCGGATCACCGGGCGGGATGCTACAAAGGGCGGGCTGCCGCCCGAAGGAGGAGGATTCCATGGCTTCTCACATCCGGCCCGCGGCCCGCCTGCGCGCGTTCACCGTCACGACCGCTCTCGCACTGACCACCGCTGCCGCGGTGACCCTGGGCTACGCCTCGGACGAGGAGCCGGTGGGGCGCGAGGCGCCCCCGCAGTCCGAGCCGGCGTCGTCGGCGCCGTCGGCGCCGGGGGAGGCGTCACCGTCTCCGGGGTCGCCGATGGAGCAGTGACGGTCACCGCCGGCGGCTGAGCCCGCCCGTCAGTCGGCGAACGCCCCGTCGAGCGCCGCGAGATGGGGCGGCACCAGTGTCGTCGACATCATCAGCTCCCGGATCAGATTGTCGTTCAGCGCATTGCCGACCGGCTGCGGAACCTCCGCCTCGACCAGGCCGAACACGCCGCCGTGGGACAGCCGTTCGCGGACCCGGGCGACCAGGTGCGCCAGCACGGGAACGGTCCACCCCGCGGTCGGCTGGAGCGCCTGGAGCTGCGCCGCGGCCTGCTTCCACGTCAGCGGCTGCGGGCACGCCTCGTGCAGCAGGTACCGCTGCCCCAGCACCGTCAGCGCGAGGTGCTCCTCCGGCGAGAGCGGCCACGTCTTCGGCGGGCGCGTCGGGTCGTCGGGCCTCGGCTTGGGCAAACTGCTGTCCGCGCCCGACACGAACAGCTCCAGCAGGTGCTCGCGGCTGCTGGAACCGCGGACGAACAGCGGCGTGTAGCCCTCGCCGAGCGGCACCGGGTCCTCGTCGGTGAAAAGCAGCAGCGAGCCGGGGAGCCGTATCGGCAGCCGCCCGGTGTTGCGCACCCACCACCGGTCGGCGCGGTGCACCACGGTGCCCTGCTTGCGGCTGACCCGCCCGTCGTCCTCGCCGATGCACACGTGCACGCTCTCGCGGTGCCGGCCGAAGAGGATCTCCCGGCCCTCGCCCGGCCGCAGGCGGAAGTCACCGCCGAGGGAGCGGACGTGGATCGTGCCGCGCTGCGCGGGCGGCACGCCGAGGGCCAGACTGGCCTTGGCCCGGTTCGACGCTGCTGATGCCATGGGACACCGACCTCTCTGCACTCCGTGCCACGGGCGGGCGGACCCGCCGCCGCCGGACCGGCCGCCGGACCGGCCGCCGCCGGGCCCGCGGCCATGATTCCGCAGCCGCCCGCGACCGGTCGCGGGCCCCGTCCACGGGCCACTGCCCGGCCCTCCTCAGACGGCCGGGGGCAGTTCCGCGGCCATCGATTCCATCAACTCGCCCGCTGTCTCGCACAGTACGCCCGGCTCCCCCGGCCCGGAGACGACCAGGAGCAGCTTCTCCACCGCCGGGGCGTTGTCCGAGTCGTAGTAGGTGCGGTACTCCAGGTGCCCCACGCAGGTCTTCGGCCCGTCGCCATCCGGCTCCAGGGCGCCGGAGTACCGGCCGAACCGCACGGGCTCGCCGTCCTCGGCGGTCAGCGGGCCGTCCCGGTCGAAGCGCAGGTCGATCCAGGAGTCGTCCATGCTGCTGTGCCAGCCGCACGACCAGTCGCCGAACCCGACGTCCGCCTCCGCCGCCCTGACCCCGGGCAGCGCGGCGACCAGCGCCTCCGTGGTGGGCAGCCCGCACGCGTCGTGCAACGCCAGGGAGACGTCGGGGAACGGCACCGGGCGGCGCGGGAACGGGTCCCCGGAGTTGAGCACGCCGAGGGCGTGGTCCGTGGCCGCGTCGGCCATGCCGCACAGATCGGGGTCGGTCTCGTAGGAGTGCTTGGCCGCCACCAGGGCCCAGTTGCCGTCGGGCAGCAGCAGGAACCGTTCGCACGCCGACTCGTCCGCCGCGAAGCGCACGACGCCGACCTCGCCGTCCCGCTCGATCCGCTCCGCGCTCTCCGGCGACGGCGCCGTGTTCAGATCCACCAGCACGTCCACCTCGCCGCCCGCCGCGGGCTCCACCAGCAGGTCGCACCGGTCGAAGTTGCCGTAGTCCCGGTCGAGCCGCACCGCGCCGAAGCGCGCGAGCGCCCGGGGCGACAGCAGGCCGCACGGGTCCGCGGTCCGCTGGTCCTCGATGTGCGGCGCCCCGCCGCCGTTCTCCCGCGCCCCGCCGTCCCCGCTCGCGTCCCCGCTCGCCTCCCCGTCGACCAGCACGTCGCCGCCCAGCCAGCCCGCGGCGGCGAGCGCGGCCGCGGCGAGGGCGGCCGTCCGCGACCTCCGCCGCCGGGCGGCGCCGCTCCGGCCCGCCAGCGCGCGTTCCAGCAGCCGCCGTGCCTCGGCCGCGTCCGGCCGGTCCTCCGGCAGCGGCTTCAGCAGGCTGTCCAGCACCTCGGTGAGCGGCCCGGCGCGCCGCGGTCCGAGCGGCACGCCCGCCCGGGCCCTGGTCTCCGGGTCCACCCCGTCCTCGCCGTCCCGGCCGTACACGGAACGGCCCTCCAGCGCCGCGAACAGCGCGGCGCCCAGCGAGAACACGTCGGAGGCCGCGGTCGCCCGCCCGCCCCGGTGCACCTCGGGCGCGGCGTACGCCGCCGTGTACGGGCACCGGCCGGTGTCCCCGAAGGTGTCCTCGCCGTCGCCGCCGCCCGAGGTGCCGAAGTCGCCCAGCTTCGCGTGCCAGTCCGCGGTGACGAGAACGTTCCCCGGCTTCACGTCGCGGTGGACCACGCCCTTGGCGTGCACCGCCTGGAGCGCCCGGGCGATCTGCACGCCGATGCCCGCGGCCCGCCGCCACGCCGGCACCCCGTCCGCGTCCGTGTCCGGCAGCCGGCGGTCCGGCAGTCCGCGCAGCACCGACGAGAGGCTCCGCGATTCGACGTACTCCATGACCAGCCAGCACTCGGTCCCCTTGCCGGGGTCCGTGCCGCCGTCCTCGGCCTCGTGCACGTCGTGGAGCACCACGACGTTCGGATGCTGCATGTCGGCGAGGATCTTCGCCTCGCGCTGGGCGTACCGCCGGCCCCGCTCTCCTTCGAGCAGAATCCGCTTCAGGACGACGGTGCGCCGCAGCCGTTCGTCGGCGGCCCGCCACACCTCGCCCTGGCCGCCCTCGTCGAACCGCTCCTCCAGCGCATAGCGGCCTCCGACCATGTCCCCGATGTCCACGGACCCGTAGTACCAGCGGTCACGGGCGGGAATCCAGCGATTGCACAGAATGACCACAACAGGGCGACGAGAGACCGGAAAATGAGCGCTCCCGCCACCGAACGAACGGGAGGCGGGAGGCGGGGGTGGAGCCTAGGAGAGTCGAACTCCTGACATCCGCCATGCAAAGACGGCGCTCTACCAACTGAGCTAAGGCCCCGGGGCCCGGTAGCGGGCCAGAACCAAGGTTACCCAATCTTCCTGCCGGATACCGACCGGGTATCGCCCCGAGTACGGGTCCCTCCGTAGGATGACGCGCAACTTCGCTCAGGTGAAGCGATCAGGGGAGAACAGGGGAGACACGATGGACGCAGCTCAACAGGAGTCCACCGAAAAAGCCAGAGAACAACAGACGACGTGGTACGGGGAGCCACTGGGCTCGCTGTTCCGCCGGCTCATCGCGGACCTGGGCCTCAACCAGGCGCGGCTCGCGGTCGTTCTCGGGCTTTCGGCGCCGATGCTGTCCCAGCTGATGAGTGGTCAGCGGGCGAAGATCGGCAATCCGGCCGTGGTGCAGCGCGTCCGTTCACTACAGGATCTGGCGGGCGAGGTCCGGGCGGGCCGCGTCAGCGCCGCGGAAGCCACCGCGGCCATGGACGAGATCCGGCGCACGTCCGGGGGGAACGTGCTCAGCTCGGGCTCGACGCCCACGAGGACCAGTTCGACGGGCGTACCCGCGAACCCCACCAAGCGGGTGGTACGGGAGATCCAGGCACTGCTGCGCTCCGTGTCCGACGCGACCGAGATCCAGAACGCGTCACGGCTGCTCGCGGACAGCCATCCGGAACTGGCCGAATTTCTGCGCGTCTACGGCGTCGCGCGGACGCGGGAGGCCGTAGAGCACTACGAGAGCCACCAGGGCTGAGATACCCCGGCGGGCCAGGATTTGCGAACGCACACGAAGGCCCCTCGGGCCCCCGTCCGTCGCACGCGGCCGGGGGTCCGGGACTTCCGTCCTTCGCTGTCGTGCGTGTCTTCGGGGTCAGGCACCCGTGGAGCCGGAGGGCACGGAGTCGGTCGCCTCCGTCCACAGGTCCTGCTCAGCCTTGTCCGCCTGAATCTGGCGGTACACGAGGAGGCCGCCGATTGCGGCCAGGGCGACCAGGAGGAGCTTCTTCACCGCGCTACCTCGTCCTTCTTGAACGTGATCGGACCATCTGGCGCCCGATGATACCCAACGACCTGAAGACACAAAGGGCTCGGTCCGACCGGATATCTCCGACCGGACCGAGCCGTGCCGTGGGGCTAACAGGACTTGAACCTGTGGCCTCATCCTTATCAGGTCGATTCGGCGGGAATCGCGGTCACCGGTGACCGCGTGTGTTCGTGCAGCGGCCGGGAGAGAAAATTCCCCGTTCTTCCTCGGCCATCGTTCGAAGTCTGCCGATGTTGATGTCAACGTTCGCTGTCAGGTGATGTCAGGTCCCGCGCCACCGGCCGCCACCTGCGCCGACGCCGCCCGTCCGGACTACCCGGTTCCGCTTCTGCCGTCCTACACGGTCCCGGGCACGAGGCGACTGACAAAACCGTCCGCCCGAAGACGCTCGAACGCGCTCCGTACCGCTGCCGGGATTGGCTGCTCAATCATGTAACCCGCCCGCGGATAGATCATGAGCCGCTGTAGTGCACCGACAAGCATGTCAATGACCAGCCGCTCGTCACCGATGGATTTTGCGTAGGCGTCGTAGGTCAAATTCGTTGAGGCGCATACGACCTCGACGTCCGGCCACAGCTTCCGCGTCGTCGCGTAGGCCCGCCGTTCCTCGTACGGCTTGCTGACCACGAGCACCGAGGACACCACGACCCCGGCGTCCGCCAGCAGCACCCTGGAGAAGGTGATGTTCTCCCCGGTGTTCCGGGCCCGCGGCTCAACGAGGATGGCCGACTCGGGCACGCCCAGGTCGATGGCCCGCTCCCGGTAGTGGACCGCCTCCCCGCGCGGCATCCGCTCCCGCGATGTCGGGCTGCTGGCCCCGGTGAACACGATCAGCGACGCGAACCCCTGCTTGTAGAGGCCGGCGGTCGTGTCCGCAACGCCGAGATCGTGACTGCCAAGACCGACCACGACCGAACAGGCCCGCGGCTCGTGGTGCATCTGGTGGAAGTCCCAGATGCGCAAGGCATCACCCCGCGCCCGATCCGTGATCAACCCCGATCCTCCTTGTCACGCGCCGAGTCCGGAAGCTTGAAGTCATACTCCCAGGCGAACCGCGACGCGGCGTGCAGGCCGATCGCGTACTCAATGACCGTGCCGTCCGCCGTGTACGTCGTCCGGTGCAGCTCCACCACCGGCTCACCGGGAGGAAGCTTCAGCAGCTTCGCCTCCTCGGCCGTGGGCATGCGCGCGCTCAGCTCCTCCTTCATCTCGTCCGGCTCGTACCCCGCGTCGTAGAGCACCCGGAAGCCACCACCGCGCCCCGCCGGCCCCGGGGTCGGGTCGACCAGCCGCGTACCTTCCACGTGCTCCGGCCGGTAGTAGCTGGTCAAGGTGTGCGTCGGCTGGCCGTCTTCCTTCACGAGCCGGGCCCGCGCATACACTTCGGCCCCTTCGGGCAGCCCATGTGCCGCGGCCACCTCCGGCAGTGCCGTCACACGGCTGACCGTCTGCGTCTGGTCGCCCCGCTGGTACTTGCGTCCGGAAGCCACGCGGTCCGCGATGAACGCGACCTCATCCCCGTCGCGCCACTTCGCCTTGTCGTACCGCGCGATGCCGAGCCGCTTCAGTGGGGCGCGCTCGCGGACCACCGTGCCGTGCCCGCGCGACGCGGTGACCAGCCCTTCGGCTTCGAGTGCCTTGTACGCGGCCAGAACGGTCGACTTCGACCCTTCTCCCTGCTCCACGAGCTCCCTGATCTGCGGTAGAGGCTGGCCGGGCCGGTACTCACCCGCGTTGATCCGTTCCGCCAGCTTGTCGGCCAGCTCTCGCCACTTCGGCGCCATCTCGGGACTCCTCTCACCTCTGCCAGTCAAACACAGTCCCAGGACTGTTGACAGTCCCAGGACTGCGGTGCCATGCTTCTGCTCGTTGGCACGCAGTCCTAGGACTGCGAAGGTCGATGCTGTACACCGCGCCCGGAGGGCCCCGTGAAACGGGCTCGAAGAAAGCGCTCGTTTGCTTGAGAACTGAAGAGTTGCTGCAAGGACTGAAGCCGGGAGTTCCGCATGGGCCCGGCTGGCCCCCAGGTAGGTCCCTGGCTAGGCCGAACTACTGCTGACCAGCGGTCTTTAGGTCCTTGTCCACGCCGCCGCGCCCTGTGCAACGCACGGGACCAGTCGTCTAGGCGTGGCTCACGCGTAACGCACGAACCTTCTCCGCAGCCTGCTCGGCTGCGGGCTACCAGCTACTCGAATCGGAGCAGAACCTTGGGTCTCTTCGGTAAGAAGAAGAGCACGAACGAGCAGTCGACCCCCGCGGCGAGCAAGAAGGCGCCCTACATCGTCAGTGAGGAGCTGGACTTGAGCCGGCACCCGGCGGTGTGGCACATCGTGTGGTCGGACGGGCGCAAGGAGACCACCCGCAAGCACCCGTAGCCCCCTGCCCCCTCGGGCCCAGAAGGGCCCGGCCACGGCTCACAACACGGCCGCGCCAAGACGCGGCCACCTCTGATCAAAACCGCGCACCCCCGGAGTAGCCGCTCCGGGGGTGCTGTCGGGCCGTTCCACCTGGAAGGAACCACGACCCATGAAGACCATCGTTGCACTTCCGGCGGTTGTTACCGCCGACCCGTTCGACGAGGAGCCGTCGAACACCGAGTTGGACGCGATCGAGCGAGAGCTTCCGCTGATCCTGGCGGAAGTCGAGTTGCTGGACGCGCAGATCATCGCCCTGGACCGCGCCCCGAACGAGATCGACGAGCGGCGCATCCGGCGGGCCCGCCGCCGGGTGCTGGCCGAGCGTCGGGCCCTGGCCAACCGCACCAACGGTGTCGCGGAGGTGTCCGCGTGAGCAGCGAGCCGACTCGTGACGTAAGCGCGGCGCTCGATGGAGCGTTCGCCGAGGTCGGGGCGCAGATCGCCCGGACGGATTCCAAGGCGAGCATCCTGCTCGCGTTCTGTGGTGCGGTGCTGGCCGGTGTCCTGGCCGGCGGGAAGGCGCTGCTGGTGTTCTGGCCCGCGGCGGTGGCCGGCGGGTTGGGGGCGGCGCTGCTGGCCGTGGGGGCGGGGGTGCTGCTGTCGGTGGTCCGCCCGCGGCTGAAGCCGGTGGCCCGCGGATCGCTGCTGCACTGGGCGAGCCTGACACCGCAGGAGCTGCGGGAGTCGATGGCGGCGGATCACCGGCATGAGGCTGTGGCGGTGCTGGCGCGGCTGGCCGTGACCAAGCATCAGCGGCTTCAGCGGGCGGTTGACCTGATCCGCGCGGCCGGTGCGCTGCTCGCCCTCGCGGCGGTGCTCGCGATCGGCGGTGCGCTGTGAACGGGCGCGTGTACCCGATCCGGCCGCTACCGGAGGATGATGCGAGGTTCACGTTCGGGCTGATGGTGGATGTGGCCGAGGTACTGGCCCGGCACGGCTACCCGCCCGTCACTGCCGGGGCCGACCTGGTGGGCCTTCAGCAGGCGCTGTACCGCTTCCTGTACGGCGGTGAGGCGCTGTGAACCGGTTCGGGAAGATACTGCTGGTCGCCGCGCTCGTTGCGGTGGTCGGGATGGCGTTTCGGGTGTCGTGGAACGCGCTGCGGGACATCGCCACGGCGACCGGGGCCGACCCGACCGCGGCGACGCTGTACCCGTTCGTGGTGGACGGACTGATGGCGCTGGCGCTGGTCGCCACACTCGTTCTCACCGGCCGGGCGCGGTTGTTCGCGCTTCGGGTGCTGGCCGCGTACACGATCGCGTCGCTGGTGTTGAACTTCGTGCACGGGATGGTGCCCGAGCTTCACGGCGATCGGGTCGACTGGGGTCGGCTGGCCGACTGGGACCCGGCGAACTGGGCCCTGGTGCTGTTGGCGACTTCGCTGCCGGTCGGGTCGATCTACTTCGGCTCGGATCTGGTCGCCAAGGTGCTCCACCACCGGCCCGCGTCGCCTGTGTCGACCCTGGACGCAAACCAGGATGAACAGCAGCGGCACGGGGCGAATCAGTCGCCCCCTGACCTGCCGGAATCGACCCCCGCCGCCCCGCCCCCGGTCGAGGAACCCGCACCTGTGGAATCGGCCGACCCCGCACCGGACACCGCACCGGCCGATCCCGCGCCGCTGCACACGGCAGGTGTGGCCGACCGGCCCCGGCGCGGGGCGACCGGTCGGGTACCGGCCGCGGCCCGATCGGTCCGACCGGCCCGCACCCCCGAACAACTCCTGATCGAGGCCCGGCAGGTGACGGCCGACTGGCCGGACACGGAGTTGACGGCCGAAGCGATCCGCAAGGCCGTGCGCACCGCACCGGCCAAAGCCCGCTCCCTGCGCGACACCCTCAAGGCCGAACGCGCCGAGCAGGCGGCCGGTGACGCACCTGACGTGCCGAGGGTGGTCGCGGCGTGAGCGCCGCCTATGCCGAGGTGTTCGACCCGGACGGGGCCCGGCACGGCATCCCCACCTACCCCTGGCGCCTCGCGCCCGAGGGGCTGGCCACGCGCCGACAACTGCGCGCCAGAGGGTTACGTCCGGGCGGGCAGGAACCCGTCGCGCAGGTCATGCGCCTGCGCCGACGCGGGCACGGGGCGCTGATCGCCTACCTCTACCGCATCGACCGCGCGATGCCGGTGCGGCCGATGACACCGGCCAGGTGGTCGGCGCTGGACTGCGCGATGCGCGCCCGCCGCACCTGCCCCGCCTGCCGCCTGGTCGCCGACTACTGCATCCCCCGCTCCCTCGGGCTGTGCGTTCCCTGCGCCTACCCCGAGCCGGCGGCGGCCCGCGGGAACCGGGAGGAGCCGTGAGGAAGGTACTGCTCTGGTCCGTGGCGCTGGTGGCGCTGCTGCTGTGGCCCGAGGCCGCGGCCGGTCTGCTGCTGGTCGCCGGAACCCTCGCCGTCTGGGCCGCCGCCCAGCCGCAACTCCTGGTTTTCGCCGCCGGGCTCATCGTCGGCAGGCGCATCCTCCGCCGAGACCGGCCCCGGGCTTTCCCGCGCAGGGCGCCCCGTCCGGCTGCAAGCACACCGATCCGCAACGAGTGGACAAGGACTTCGCCATGAATCCTCAGCACGCTCACCACGGCGCGTGCGGCTGCTACACCCCGCCGCCCTCGCCGCCCTCCGGCTGCCAGCACCTCACCGCGCCCCAGTACGCCCCCGCCCCCGCCCCGGCCGTGCAGCCGGACCGCACCGTGCAGATCGCGAAGTGGGCCGCGGCCGGCGGGGCCGCCTCGCTGTTCCTGCTCGCGTTCGCGCTCGCGGCCATCGCCATCGCGGTCGGCGCGGTCGCGGTCACGATCTGCGTCCTGGTGCTGCGTGGCCTGTGGAACGACATGACCAAGGAGAACCGGTGAACGAGACCATCCGCTACACCGCCGACGTCGTACTGCTCGCGCCCGGTGGGCACGTGCTGCTGATCGAACGCGACTGGCCCCCCTTCGAGGGCCGCTGGGCTCTGCCCGGCGGACATGTGGATGCCGGGGAGACCAGCCGCGCGGCTGCGGTCAGGGAACTGGCCGAGGAGACCGGTATCCGCGTGACGGCCGACGCGTTGCGGCAGGTAGGGGTCTTCGATGCCCCGCGCCGCGACCCGCGCGGCCGGTACGTCACGGTGGCCTACACCGCCACCCTGCCCGCCCCGGCACAGCCCGTCGCCGGTGACGACGCCCGCACCGCCCGCTGGTGGCCCCTGAGCGGACTGCCCTCACTGGCGTTCGACCACGCCCACATCCTCAACACGCTCTGAGCAGGAGAAAGATCATGGCGAAGAAGAAGACGAAGAACGCGACGGTCGTGAATGTGGCCACGCCCGGCAGCGTGGTCGGTATCCAGAGCGGTGGCGACGTCAACGGCAACACGGTCGTCGTGAACGGCAACACGGTGACCGCCGACGACGGTGGCCGGTGGGTCGACTTCGAGGACATGGACCGCAGCCTCATCGACGACATCGACTAACGCCCTACCCGTCCCGGGGCCGGTCCCAAGCCTGCCAGCACACGACCGGCCCCGGGCCTCCCCGCGCACCCCATCAGATGCACCGGAGGTACCCCTCATCATGGCCGAACCCGAGATCAACGGACACAGCGCAGATTCCCCCGGCGGCGCGGGCACGCGCGCCCGGGCGCACCTGTCGCTGGTCAAGGACGTACCCGACACCACCCCCACCCCGCCCACCGAGGCGCCTGACGGCGCCACGGTCGAGACGGCGGCGGGGCAGGTGGCCCGTGCCCGCCGCGCCGTGATCGCGGCGGTGCGGCACGAGCGCACCCGCACCGCCGCCCGCTACGCCGCCAGGAACGGCCTGTACGTCGTCGGCGGGGCCCGGGTGCTGACCCGCCGGGCGTGGGAGTCGCGCACCACCGCCCGGTACGAGCGGATGATCCGCGCCGCCGAGGCCACGGGGCAGCTGGAGGAGGCCAAGGAATGGGAAGAGCGCGCGCAGCGGTTCCGCCAGCAGCGCCACCAGCGGCGCATGGAGATGCTGACCGCGCCCGGCCGCGCCGCGAAGGGCGCGGCGTGCGCGGCCGGTCTGGGAGCAGGCGGCCTGCTCCTGCTCGGTGTCGCGCTGGCGGTGTCCACCGAGAACCCGGCCGATGTCGCCGACCCCACGATGTTCGTGGTGGACCTGGTCCGGTGGATGGTGTTCATCGGCTCCGTGGTGTGGGGGCCACTGACCATGGCCGCGCCATGGGCGGCCATGGCCGGTCTGTGGACGGTCGGCCGTAAGCAGCAGGCGGCGCCGAAGTGGGCCCTGCCCGCCCGCCGGCACGACGCCGGTGGTGAGCCGATCACGCCCTCCATCGTGGTCACCGCGCTGCGGGACCTGGGCATCGGCCCGCTGAAGAAGGCCATCAAGGACATGGGCGACGCGGGCGCCGCGATGCTCGGCCCCATCACCCTGGCCGGGTGCGGCGTCGAAGTCGACGTCACCCTGCCCTCAGGCGTGTCCACCGAAGAAGTCATGAACCGGCGCCGGAAGCTGGCGGAGAACCTGGGCCGCCACGAGCACGAGGTCTACCCCACCGTCGCACCCGCCGCGCGCACCATCCGCCTGTGGATCGCCGACTCCGGCGCACTGGACGAACCGGTTCCCGCCTCCCCCCTCGTCCTGGACCCCGGTCTGAGGGCCAACTACAAGACCGGCCGCGCCCCGTGGGGGCTGGACCTGCGCGGCGACGTTGCCGCCATCAGCCTGTTCCAGAAGCACCTTCTGGTCACGGGCCTGTCCAACCAGGGCAAGACCGCCGCACTGCGCGCCCTGGCGCTGTGGCTCGCGCTGGACCCCACTGTGGAGTTCCGCATCGCCGACCTCAAGGGTGTGGGTGACTGGGCCATGTTCGACGGCCTGGCCACGGTGCTGATCCAGGGCCCGGCGGATGAGCACGTCATGCGCGCCACCCACATGGTCGAGGACGCCTTTCAGGAGATGCAGGACAGGCTTCAGGCCCCGCCCGGCACGGTGTTCCCGCCGCTGGTCGTCATCATCGACGAAGCACAGGTCGCCTACGGCTCCGGCGTCATCGGCAAGGACAAGCGGCCCTACGGCGGCGCGAAAGCCAACAGCCGCTACTTCCAGGCGATCAAGGGCATCCACGACCAGGGCCGCGCGGTGAACGTCACCACCTGGGAAGGCACCCAGGACCCCACCAACGACAACCTGCCCAAGCGCTCCCGCGAGGGCAACCACATCCGCGCCTCACTCGTGCTCGGCACCGAGGCGCAGGCCAAGATGGCACTCGGTGAGACGCCCGTGGAGAAGGGCGCCGCCCCGCACAAGCTCCGTCAGGGCCTGGACAAGGGCCAGGTCGTCGCGACCGGTGACGGGGTACCCCTGGGCACCGGGCAGGCGTCCATGAACATCCGCACCCACTACATCAACGGCGACGAAGCCGAAGCCATCGCCGAACAGGCCAAGCAGCGTCGGCAGCCGGTGAACACCGCCGACGACACCGGCCCGGCCGAGCCCGCCGACCACCTCGCGGACATTGCCGCGGTGCTCGGCACGCAGAAGCGGATGCGGACCGAGGAAGTGCGCCAGCGGCTCGCCGAGAAGAACCCCGGTGAGTACCGCGGCTGGACCGCGTCCGACCTGATCCGCACCCTCGAAGCGGCCGGCGCGGACGCCCACAAGTCCAGCGGCGTCATGGTCGTCAGCCGCGCCCGCGTCCTGGAAGCACTCGCCGAACGGGACGACGACACCGACGACGACGCCGACGCCGACGACGACGGAGAGTAACAGGGAGGCGCCGGAGGCGGAGGGAGAACTCCCCAACCGCCTCCCCACCCCCGCCTCCCTGACCTGATCTGCGACAACACCCCGCCAGGGAACCAGGGAAGGCGCACCCCCGCGGCCTGCGGAAACCCCGAGAACACGACCCCGGGGGCGCCCCCTGCCTCCCTCCCCACACGCACAGTGACCAACTGCGTGTGTGGGGACAGCCGAAGTCACGCACACACCACAAGGAGTGCAATGACCTCGCTCACCCACGCCGAGTACCGCCGGCTGAAGAAGGACGCGCGCGCGTTCGCCCGCAACGTCCGGGCCGGCCGGACCTACTACATCGCCGAGAAGACCACCGGCCTCAAGGCCGGCACGTTCGTCGGCGAGATCCAGTTCACCAAGAAGCCGCTGATCGGCCTCACCTGGGGCGGCGGCATCGGCCCGGAACGGTTCTACCTGCTCTACGGCCCCGTCTACGACCGGCGCGACCACCCCGCCATCCGCAACCTGCGCACCTGGCCCGAACAGAACGAACACGAAGCCAAGTTCGAAGCCGCGTTCCTCAACAGCCGCGAACGCCACGACACGGCCACTCACGCCACCCGCGGCACCGCCTTCCGTTCCGCCTTCTAGCCCCACCCCGGGGCGGTCGCCCTCTCGCCAAAGACCGCGACCGCCCCGGCCCAACCAACCAGTTGGAGGTATCCAGCATGACCCATACCCCCCTCCCGCCGCTGGAGGGCGGCAACATCAGTCTGTGCACCGGCTCCGGTGCCCTGGACCAAGCCGTGGAAGCCGTCACGGGCCTGCCCACGGTCATGGTCGGCGAGAAGGACCCGGCCGCGTCCCGGCTGCTGGCCGCCCGCCTGCCCCAGGCACACAACCTGGATGACATCACGGCCGTCGACTGGGCGGCACTGGCCGCCGATCTACCGCGCCCGGCGGCGCTGACGGCCGGCTTTCCCTGCCAGGACATCTCCAACGCCGGACCTCGGGGAGGAATCGCCGGTGACCGCTCGGGACTGTGGAAAACCATCGACCGCGCCATTCGCCACCTTCGACCCCGCCTCGTCTTCCTGGAGAACGTCGCCGCCATCCGCAGCCGCGGACTCGACGTCGTCGCCGCCGACCTGGCCGCGTGCGGGTATGACGCGCGGTGGATGTGCCTACGCGCTTCAGATCCCGAAGTCGGAGCCTGCCACCGGCGCGACCGCTGGTTCGCCGTCGCGTATCCCGCTGCTGAAGACCCCCACATCCCAACTGGGACGCAACGGCGGACCCCAGCACCCGGACAAGCGCAAAGCAGGCGGACACGGGCCCACGCTGGAGGACGAAGTGGTCTTCTTGCTGCCCCCGACGGCCGCCTGACGCTTCTGCCCACCCCCGCCGCCGCCGACGGAACCGGCGGCCCCGGAACCTCCCCCAAGCGCCAAGGCGGCATGAACCTGCGCACCGCCGTCACCCTCCTGCCCACCCCCGAAGCACGCGACTGGAAGTCCGGCGCCTCCAACCTCGTAGGCACCAACTCCCGCCCGCTGAACGAGGTGGTGGTCAACCTGCTGCCCACCCCCAAGCCATCCGACGGACCACACGGCGGACCCAACCAGCGGGACACCACCGGCAACTACTACCTCCCCGGCCAGGCCGTCCGCCTGGACGGGCGGTGGGTGGCCACCAACGGCACCGACTACGGGCCCGCCATCCACCGCTGGGAGGCGGTGTTGGGGCGTCCCGCACCCGAGCCGACCGAAGCGGGCACCAAGGGCAACCGACGCCTGTCCCCGGCATTCGTGGAATGGATGATGGGCGCCGATCCCGGCTGGGTGACCGGCACGGACCTGGGACTGTCCCGCTCCGACCAGCTCAAAATCCTCGGCAACGGCGTCGTCATCCACCAAGCCGCACTCGCCTACCGCACGCTGCTCGCCGCCGACGCACCCGGAGCCGAGGAACCCGTACCCGCCCAGCTCGCCCTGGACGTCGCCTAGACGTGATTCGGGGCGGTCGCCCTCTCGCCAAAGACCGCGACCGCCCCGGCCCAACCAACCAGTTGGAGGTATCCAGCATGACCCATGAACGCCGTGACGCGCTGCTGCGCACGGCACTGAATCTGACCCAGACAGGCATGCCGGTCCTGCCATTGAGGAAGGGCAAGGGGCCGGTGGGCAACTGCCTTTCCTGCTCCGGCCCGACCCCGGGCCTCTGTGGCGGCCGGCCGAACATGAAGCACGCCGGGCCGTGCATCTGTCCCGCGCCGTGCCACGCATGGGCCGCCGCAACCACCAACCCCGCCGTACTCACCTCTCCGGCCTGGGCCCGAGCCTGGCGCGAAGCGGGCACGGTCGGCTACCACCCCGGCGGCGCCGACCTCACCGTCGTGGACCTGGACAACGCGGCGGCCGTCGCCTGGGCCCGCAAAACACTCCCCCCCACCCGGACCGTGCCCACCACCCGCGGAGAGCACTGGATCTACCAGGGCGCCATGGCCTCCCACAACGCCGTGCGCCCCGGCGTCGACATCAAATCGCGCACGGCCTACGCACGCTGGCTCGGCCCCGGCGCCGGCCCCACGACCGATCTGCCGGCGGCCGTCCGCGCGCTGCCGGAGAAGGAAGAGACCACCCCGCCGCGCCCCGGGGTGGTCTCTTCGTCACCGGACCGCGCCACGTGGGACCGCACGGTGGCCACCGGGTGCCGCCACACCGAACGCTTCGTCCGCACCGGACTGGAACGGGGCCTTGCCCTCGTCCGCGTCCGCACCGAACAGGGCGCGGGATCACAGGCGTTCGGCGTGGCCAGGTTCATCGCCGGGCAGCACGCCGCCTGCCCCGGCCCCTGCGGACTGGACACGCTTGGGCGGGACATCATCGACGCCGCGGTTTCCGTGGGCGTCCCCGAGCCCTACGCCGTCCGCGCCGTCACCAACGGCCTGAGCGGGGCGGTGAGGGCCACATGACCACCCAGCCGCGCGGCGCCCGCCAACGCCCGCACACCGCGGCCGTAGGCGCCTCGAAGGGCGTCGCCGAAGGCGTCGTATCTGTCCTTCGCCCTGGCCCGCACCGGCCGGACGGCCGCCGCCCCGTTGCCTGGCTGAACGTCTACGCCCCGCCGGACTGGCGCGTCGTCCCCACCGCCCATTCCTGGTGCCGGTGCGGCAGGGACGAACGTGCCGCCGGGCGCAAGCGCGTCGCCGCACTCGTGGCCGGCCACACCGCACACCGCGACACCTGCCCCCTCCGCAACCCGCAGGAAGGAAGGGCCGCCGCATGACCCCCAGCATCGACGGAGCCGCACTGCTCGACGAGGTGGAAGCCTTCCACCGCCGGTTCAACATCTTCCCCACCGAGGCCGCACACATCGCTGTCACGCTGTGGGACGCGCACGCCCACCTGCTCGACTGCTTCGACTCCACCCCCCGAATCGCATTCCTCTCCCCGGAACCGGGGTCCGGAAAGTCCAGGGCGCTGGAGATCGTGGAAACCCTGGTTCCTCAGCCGATGGTCGCGGTCAACGCCTCGGCGTCCGCACTGTTCCGCGCCGTGTCCGGCATGGACGGCCGACCGACGATCCTGTTCGACGAGATCGATACCGTCTTCGGCCCCAAAGCAGGAGAGAACGAACAACTCCGCGGCTTCCTCAACGCCGGTCACCGCCGCTCCGGCGTCATGTGGCGCTGCGTGGGGGACGGTGCCAACCAGCAGGTACAGGAATTCCCATCCTTCTGCGCGGTCGCTGTCGCCGGTCTGGGCAGCCTGCCCGACACCATCCTCACCCGCTCCGTCATCATCCGCATGCGGCGCCGCGCGCCGAACGAGGACGTGGAGTCATTCCGGCAGCGCATCCACGAGAAGGAAGGCCACGCGCTCCGCGACCGGCTGGCGAACTGGGCCCAGTCCGTGCGGCACCTCGTTGACGGGGTGTTCCCCGAACTCCCCGAGGGCATCACCGACCGGCCCGCCGACGTGTGGGAACCCCTGCTCGCGATCGCCGACGCGGCCGGCGGAACCTGGCCTCAACGAGCCCGTGCCGCATGCGTGGAACTGGTCAACGCGGCCAAGACCAGTGACAAGGGCAGCATCGGCATCCGCCTGCTCACCGACCTGCGCGACTACGTGTTCGCCGGAATCGACCGCCTGCCCACCGTCGCCATCCTCGACCGGCTGCACAGCCTGGAAGAGGCGCCGTGGGCCGACATGAGCGGCAGGCCCCTGGACGCGCGCGGGCTCTCCCGGATGCTCCGGGAGTACATGACCGCCGACAACGCCCCGATCGCTGCCCGCAACATCAAGACCGGCGGCAGCGTCATGAAGGGCTACTACGCGGCAGATCTCCACGACGCGTGGGCCCGCTACTGCCCGCCCCCCGCTGAGAGTCCGCTACTTCCGCTACCTCCGCTACCGGGCAGGTCACCGGTCCTACGCAGGTAGCGGCAAGCCACCGCCGATCCGCTACCGCCCCACCTCACCCGCTACCGGCCCCAGGCACCCGCACGCCGGGCCGGTAGCGGACCCATCCGCTACCGCTGCCCCGATCCGCTACCACGATCATGCCCCTGACCAGGGCGGTAGCGGAGGTAGCGGAAGTAGCGGACCTGACAGGAAGGGGCCCACCAGCCCCGAACACTCCCGGAGGTTCGTCGTGCGCGCCACACCCCCGCCGCTTCCCGAAACCCTCACCATCCCCGAAGTTATGACCGCACTGCGCCTCAGCCGCTCCAAGGTCTACGACCTGCTTCGCTCCGGACAGCTCAGGAGCTTCCGCGCCGGACGGTCCCGCCGTGTCCCGACCGAGGCACTTCGCCAGTACATCGACACCCAGATGGGAGAAGCCGCCTGATGGCAAAGCGCCGCCCCAACGGTGGGGGAACGATCACCAAGCGCAAGGACGGCCGCTACCAGGGCGCCGCCTACGTCACGAACTCCGACGGTATCCGCGTCCGCGTCTACCGGTACGGCCGGACGTACGACGAGGTGGCCGAGAAGTTGGCCAAGCTTCAGGAGCAGGAGCGCAACGGCGTGCCCGTGCCCTCTCGGGACTGGACGGTCGGGGACTGGCTCACGTACTGGCTCGCGCAGATCGTGCAGCCGTCCGCCGAGTACAACACCTACGCCAAGTACGAGGGGAAGGTCCGGCTGTACCTGATCCCTCACCTGGGCAAGAAGTCGCTGCCGCGCCTCACCCCGCACCAGGTGCGGGAAGCGCTCGCCCGGATGAAGAGGGACGAGGTACCGGCGCCGACGCGGGCCGAGACGCTGCGCGTCCTGCGGAACGCGCTCAACCGGGCCCGCCGTGAGGAGCTGGTGACGCGGAACGTCGCTGAGCTGGTGGACATGCCCTCAGTGGACAAGCAGGAGCGGAAGCCGTGGTCCGCGAAGGAAGCGATCACCTTCCTCGGCACGGCCCGTCAGCACCGCCTCTACGCCGCGTTCGTCGTCCTGTTGACCCTCGGCCTGCGCCGCGGGGAACTGCTCGGTCTCAGGTGGCAGGACATCGACTTCGAGAACGAGCAGTTCACCCCCGTCCGGCAGGTGCAGCGGGAGGAGGGGAAGCTGATCCTGAAGAAGCTCAAGACCGACTCCTCACAGGCGGCACTTCCCCTGCCGTCCTTCGTCGCCGAGGCGCTGCGGGAACGCCGGAAGGTGCAGGAGCAGGAGAAGACCGCGGCCGGCGCGCGCTGGCATCAGGAGGCGGGGGAGGAACTGGTTTTCACCGAACGGCACGGCGGGCCGATCGAGCCGCGCGGCTTCTCCCGGACGTTCGAAACGATGGTGGGCCACGCGCCGGTCCGCCGGATCACGGTCCGGCTCGCGCGGCACACGTGCGGGACGTTGCTGGCCTTCCTGAAGGTGCATCCGAAGTCGGCGCAGGCGATCCTTCGGCACAGTCAGATCAGCATGACCATGGACATCTATACACACGTTGTGGATGACGACCAGCGGGCCGCCGCGGCTCTGCTCGCCGATCTCCTGAAGGGAGCGGAGAAGGCGGAATAACGACCGGCTGATGTCAGCCGTAGATGTCAAACGGCCCCGGTCGGGACTGACCGGGGCCGTTTTCGCTGGTGGGGCTAACAGGACTTGAACCTGTGGCCTCATCCTTATCAGGGATGCGCTCTAACCATCTGAGCTATAGCCCCGCGTGGTGCACAGAAAGGCTAGCGCATGTGCACCCCGGCTCCCAAATCGCTATTCGTCCTCCGCCAGCGTCACTTCGATCCCGCCGACGAAACCGGCCGACAGGTTGTACATGAACGCGCCAAGTGTGGCCAGCGCCGTGGCCAGCACGACGTCGATCAGCGCGATCACCGACGTGAACAGCATGACCCGCGGCAGCGAGAGGAACGCCACCAGGTCGAAGCCGCTGTCGGTGTCCGTCTCGGTGGCCTCGGTCACCGTGTCGCCGATCGTGGCGAAGACGCCCATCGCGTCCATCACCATCCACAGGACGGCGACGGCGATGATCGTGCAGATCCCCAGCGCGATGGACAGCAGGAAGCTGACCTTCATCACCGACCACGGATCGGCCTTCGCCACCCGCAGCCGCGCCTTGCGGGTCCTCGGCACGGTGCGCGCCCCCGTGCGGGGGCGGCGCACCGCCGCCTGGCCGGTCCGCTGCGCCTGCTGAGCCTGCTGCCCCTGCGGGGCCTGCTGGCCGCCCTGTGGCGGCCCCTGGGGCTGCCCCGGTGACTGCTGCTGGGACTGGGACTGCTGCCCCACCGTGGGCGCGGCACCCGGCGGGGCCGGGTACGCCTGCGGGGGGTGATAGTGCTGCGGGTCCTGCGCGGAACCGCCGGGGCCCTGCGCAAAAGGCTCCACGGGTCTTGCACTGGTCATCGTGGTCCCCCCACGAGTCGTGTCTTCTGGGGATGTTTTCCGGGAGCGGGAGCTGCCGGAGTCGGTGCCGGTGGCGCCCGCGGCCGGCGGACCCGAAGGTGAACGGTCCGGGGGCTGCTTGTCGTTCCCCGCGCCGCCCGCGGCAGAGCCCCTGGATTCGCTCACGCCTTACTCCTCATCGCCCGGGGCCGGGGCCGCCTCTCCGGACGACTCGGCCTCGACTTCCTCGGCCTCGCGGCCGGCCTCGGCGTTGCGGGCGATGCCGACGACGGCATCCCGCTTCCCCAAGTTGATCAACTGGACGCCCATGGTGTCACGGCCCGTCTCCCTGACCTCGTTGACCCGCGTGCGGATCACTCCACCGCCCAGCGTGATGGCCAGGATCTCGTCCGTGGCCTCCACCACGAGCGCGCCGACCAGGGAGCCGCGGTCCTCCACGATCTTCGCCGCCTTGATGCCGAGACCGCCGCGGCCCTGGATGCGGTACTCGTCGACCGGCGTCCGCTTGGCGTACCCGCCGTCCGTTGCGGTAAACACGAACGTCCCGGCACGGACCACGTTCATCGACAGCAGCTCGTCGCCCTCGCGGAAGCTCATGCCCTTGACGCCCGAGGTGGCCCGGCCCATCGGCCGCAGCGCGTCGTCGGTCGCCGCGAACCGGATGGACTGCGCCTTCTTGCTGATCAGCAGCAGCTCGTCGGCACCCGAGACCAGCTCCGCGCCGATCAGCTCGTCGTCGCGGCCGTCCGGCATCTCGCGCAGGTTGATCGCGATGACGCCGCCTGAACGCGGCGAGTCGTAGTCCTTCAGCGGGGTCTTCTTCACCAGGCCCGACTTCGTGGCCAGCACCAGGTACGGGACGGCCTCGTAATCCCTGATGGCCAGGATCTCGGCGATCTGCTCGTCCGGCTGGAAGGCCAGCAGGTTGGCCACGTGCTGCCCGCGGGCGTCGCGCCCGGCGTCGGGCAGCTCGTACGCCTTCGCCCGGTAGACCCGTCCCTTGTTGGTGAAGAACAGCAGCCAGTGGTGCGTGGTGGAGACGAAGAAGTGGTCGACGATGTCGTCCTCGCGCAGCTTCGTGCCCCGCACGCCCTTGCCGCCGCGCTTCTGCGCCCGGTAGTCGTCCGTCTTCGTCCGCTTGACGTAGCCACCCCGGGTGATGGTGACGACGATGTCCTCCTCGGCGATCAGGTCCTCGATGGACATGTCGCCCTCGAACGGGATCAGCGCGGTCCGCCGGTCGTTCGCGAACTTATCGACGATCGCCGCCAGTTCCTCGGAGATGATGCCGCGCTGGCGCTCCGGGGAGGCGAGGATCGCGTTGTACTCGTCGATCTTGGCCTGGAGGTCGTCGTGCTCCGCGGTGATCTTCTGCCGTTCCAGGGCGGCCAGCCGGCGCAGCTGCATCTCCAGGATCGCGTTGGCCTGGATCTCGTCGATCGACAGCAGCCGGATCAGGCCCTCCCGCGCCACGTCGACGGTGGCGCTGCGCCGGATCAGGGCGATGACCTCGTCGATGGCGTCGAGGGCGGCGAGCAGGCCGCGCAGGATGTGCGCCCGCTCCTCCGCCTTCCGCAGCCGGTAGCGGGTGCGGCGCACGATGACGTCGATCTGGTGCGCCACCCAGTTGCGGATGAACGCGTCGAGCGACAGGGTGCGCGGCACGCCGTCGACCAGCGCCAGCATGTTGGCGCCGAAGTTTGTCTGGAGGTCGGTGTGCTTGTACAGGTTGTTCAGCACGACCTTGGCCACGGCGTCCCGCTTCAGCACGATGACCAGGCGCTGCCCGGTCCGCGAGGACGTCTCGTCCCGGACGTCGGCGATGCCGCTGACGCGCCCGTCCTTGACCAGCTCGGCGATCTTCAGCGCGAGGTTGTCCGGGTTGACCTGGTAGGGCAGCTCGGTGACCACCAGGCACTGGCGGCCCTGGATCTCCTCGACCTCCACCACCGCGCGCATCGTGATCGAGCCGCGGCCGGTGCGGTACGCCTCCTCGATGCCGCTGCGCCCGACGATGAGCGCACCGGTCGGGAAGTCCGGGCCCTTGATCCGTTCGACCAGCGCGTCGAGCAGCTCGTCGGGCGAGGCGTCGGGGTGCTCCAGGCACCACTGGGCGCCGGCCGCGACCTCCCGCAGGTTGTGCGGCGGGATGTTGGTGGCCATGCCGACGGCGATGCCGGCCGAGCCGTTGATCAGCAGGTTGGGGAAGCGGGCGGGCAGGACGGTCGGCTCCTGGTTCCGCCCGTCGTAGTTGTCCTGGAAGTCGACGGTCTCCTCGTCGATGTCCCGCAGCATCTCCATGGCGAGCGGCGCCATGCGGCACTCGGTGTACCGCATGGCCGCGGCCGGATCGTTGCCCGGCGAGCCGAAGTTGCCGTTGGAGTCCACCAGCGGCATGCGCATCGTCCAGGACTGTGCCAGCCGCACCAGCGCGTCGTAGATCGAGGTGTCGCCGTGCGGGTGGTACGTCCCCATCACGTCGCCGACGACGCGGGCGCACTTGTAGTAGCCGCGCTCGGGGCGGTACCCGCCGTCGTACATCGCGTACAGCACGCGGCGGTGCACGGGCTTGAGCCCGTCCCGCACGTCCGGCAGCGCGCGCGAGACGATGACGCTCATCGCGTAGTCGAGGTAGGAGCGCTGCATCTCCGTTTCGAGCGTGACCGGCTCGATGCGCAGCGCACCGGCCGAGTTGAGCTCGGGCTCCTCGCCGGCGGGGGGAGTGGGGTTGTCGTCGGCCATGACGTACGTCCGAATCCTTTCGAGCTGCTGGTGGGGGTGACCGGTGGCGTCCGGCCGTTCAGATGTCCAGGAAACGGACGTCCTTGGCGTTGCGCTGGATGAACGACCGGCGGGCCTCCACGTCCTCGCCCATGAGGATCGAGAAGAGGTCGTCGGCCGCCGCCGCGTCGTCCAGCGTGACCAGGCGCAGCACGCGGTGCGCGCGGTCCATGGTGGTCACCCGCAGCTCCTCGGCGTTCATCTCGCCGAGGCCCTTGAAGCGCTGGATCGAGTCCTCCCTGATGCGCTTGCCGCGCTCGCGGCCGAGCTGGATCAGGCTGTTGCGCTCGCGGTCGGAGTAGGCGTACTCGAACTCGTCGCGGCCCCACTTGATCTTGTAGAGCGGCGGCTGCGAGAGGTACACGTGGCCGGACTCGACCAGCGGGCGCATGAAGCGGAACAGCAGCGTGAGCAGCAGGGTGTTGATGTGCTGGCCGTCGACGTCGGCGTCCGCCATCAGAATGATCTTGTGGTAGCGGAGCCGGGAGATGTCGAAGTCCTCGTGGATGCCCGTGCCGAAGGCCGAGATCAGCGCCTGGACCTCGGTGTTCTGCAGCACCTTGTCGATCCTGGCCTTCTCCACGTTCAGGATCTTGCCGCGGATGGGGAGGATCGCCTGGTACTGCGGGTCGCGGCCGGACTTGGCGCTGCCACCCGCCGAGTCGCCCTCCACGATGAAGATCTCGCACTGCGCCGCGTCGTTGGACTGGCAGTCGCTGAGCTTGCCCGGCAGCGAGGCCGTCTCCAGCAGGCCCTTGCGGCGCGTGAGGTCGCGCGCCTTGCGGGCGGCGACCCGGGCGGTGGCCGCCTGGATGCTCTTGCGGATGATGTCGGCGGCCTCGGTCGGATTGCGGTCGAGCCAGTCGGAGAGGTGCTCGTAGACGATCCGCTGCACGAAGGTCTTCGCCTCCGTGTTGCCCAGCTTCGTCTTCGTCTGGCCCTCGAACTGCGGCTCACCGAGCTTCACGGAGATGATCGCGGTCAGCCCCTCGCGGATGTCCTCGCCCGCAAGGTTGTCGTCCTTCTCGCGCAGCAGCTTCTTCTCCCTGGCGTACTTGTTGACCAGCTGGGTCATCGCCGCCCTGAAGCCCTCTTCGTGCGTGCCGCCCTCGTGGGTGTGAATCGTGTTCGCGAAGCTGTACACGCCCTCGCTGTACTGGTTGTTCCACTGCATCGCGATCTCGACGGAGATCTTGCGCTCGGTGTCCTCCGACTCGATCTCGATGACCGAGGGGTGCACCGGCTCGCCCTTGCGGGAGTTGAGGTGGCGCACGAAGTCCGCGATGCCGCCCTCGTAGTGGTAGGTCACGGAACGCGGCTTGTCGTCGCCGTCCGAGGCCGCCGTGTCCGCGCCCGAGGTCTGCTTCGCCGCCGCCCTCTCGTCCGTGAGCGAGATCGTCAGCCCGCGGTTGAGGAACGCCATCTCCTGGAAGCGGCGCGACAGCGTCTCGAACGAGTAGACCGTCGTCTCGAAGATGTCGCCGTCCGCCCAGAAGGTGACCGTCGTGCCCGTCTCGGCGGTCGCCTCGTTCCGCTGGAGCGGCGCCGTGGGCACCCCGAGCTTGTAGTCCTGCGTCCAGCGGTAGCCGTCCGTGCGAACCTCCACCGCCACCTTCCGCGACAGCGCGTTCACCACGGAGACGCCCACCCCGTGCAGGCCGCCCGACACCGCGTACCCGCCGCCGCCGAACTTGCCGCCGGCGTGCAGCACCGTCAGCACCACCTCGACGGCCGGCTTGCCCTCGGAGGCCACCATGCCCACCGGGATGCCGCGCCCGTTGTCCACGACCCGGACGCCGCCGTCGGCCAGCAGCGTCACGGCGATCGTGTCCGCGTGCCCGGCCAGGGCCTCGTCCACAGAGTTGTCCACGACCTCGGTCACGAGGTGATGCAGACCACGCTCGCCGGTCGACCCGATGTACATGCCCGGCCGCTTGCGTACCGCGTCAAGACCCTCCAGCACCGTGATCGCACTGGCGTCGTAGGAGGGAAGCCCGTCTGCGGACGCGGCCGAGCTGGGAGTGTTGTTGTTGGCATCGCCGGAATCGGCCACGAAGCGCCCTTTCTGGCACAGCACGAGCCAACTCCGGCACAAGGGAGCGGCTGTGTCGTTCGACATGGTCCGCAACGGGGGCGGGTCACTCCAGTCTACCGGTAGCGCCAACCGTAATGACGGTTTGCCGGGCCCTGAGTCCGCATGTGCCGCCCTGAACTGCCATCCGATGACTCCCCATATGCGACCTGGGCCCCTGATCCGCTCACAACGGCGCTCAGCGCTTCGGCCTGTCAACCTCTGGGAACGTGACCGGCATCACTCCCGCACCCCGCGGCACACCCGTCCGCCCGCCGCTCCGGACTTCCCGGGATGCCCCGGGACGCCCCGGGACGCCCCCCGGCGGCCCGCGCTCAGCCGTAGGTGTCGCCCGGCCCACGGCTGCCCGGCGCCCGCAGCCGCCCCGCCCGCCGCACCGGCGCCGCGGGCCCCAGCACCTTCAGCGATGTCACCGTGCCCCGGCCCAGATCCCCGTTCAGCCGGCGCAGCAACTGCGGGGCCAGCAGCCGCAGCTGCGTCGCCCACGCCGTCGAATCGCACCGCACGGTCAGCACGCGCGACTCCTCGTCGTACCCCTCGGGACCGCAGTGCTGCGCCACCTCGGGGCCGACCAACTCCGGCCACCGCCCCAGCACGCCGCCCACGGCCAACGGCATCTCCCAGCCGCGCTCCACCGTCAGCCGCTCCACCGCGGCACCCAGGGGCAACGGGTCGCGCCCGCCGGGGCGCGCCCCGGAGCGCAGCCCACCGCGCCGCGCCTGCCTGCGCTGCTGCACCATCGCCCCGCGCTCGCGCGCCTGCTCCCGCGCCGCGCGCAGGGCCACCCGCGCCAGGTCCACGCCGGACGGCTCCGGCCGCTCCCCGCCGGCCCCCCGCGCCGCGGAACCCTCCGCGCCCGCACCCTCACTCACGGTCCACGCTCCCGCCCGCCACCGTGAACCTGGCGCCCATCAGCGCCATGGGAACGTCCTGCGGCACGGCCGCCGTCACCAGCACCTGCTCGCCCGGCGCCACCAGCTCGGCCAGCCGTTCCCGCCGCTGTGCGTCCAACTCGGCGAAGACGTCGTCCAGCACCAGCACCGGCTCGGGGCCCTCGGCCTTCAGCAGCTCGTACGACGCAAGCCGCAGCGCGAGCGCCAACGACCACGACTCCCCGTGACTCGCGTACCCCTTCGCGGGCAACTCCCCGAGCCGCAGCACCAGATCGTCGCGGTGCGGGCCGACAAGCGTCACCCCGCGCTCGATCTCCTGCGCACGCGCCTCCCCGAGCGCCCCCAGCAGCAGCCCGTACAACTCCTCGCGCGGCACCGCGCCCTCCGCCACCCCGCGGTAGTCGAGACCCACCGGGCCGCCGCCGGGCGCCACCTGGTCGTACGCCTTGTCCGCCAACGGCCGCAGCGCCTCCACCAGCGAAAGCCGCTGCGCCAGCAACTCGGCCCCCGACCGCGCCACATGCTGATCCCACACGTCGAGCGTCGACAGGTCGACGCCGCGGCCGCCGTGCCGACGCGCCATCGCGGCCGACTTCAGCAGGGCGTTGCGCTGCTTCAGCACGCGCTCGTAGTCCGCCCGCACCCCCGCGAGCCGCGGCACCCGCGCCGTGATCAGCTCGTCGAGGAACCGCCTGCGCTCTCCCGGGTCCCCCTTCACCAGGTGCAGGTCCTCGGGCGCGAACAGCACCGTCCGCACCACCCCGAGCACGTCCCTCGGACGCACCTGCGCCGAGCGGTTGAGCCGCGCGCGGTTGGCCCGGCCCGGATTCACCTCTATCTCGACCAGCTGCTGTCGGCCGCCCTCCGTCACCGCGGCCCGCACCAGGGCGCGGTCCGCGCCCATCCGCACCAGCGGCGCGTCGGAGGAGACGCGGTGGCTGCCCAGCGTCGCGAGGTAGCCGACGGCCTCCACAAGATTGGTCTTGCCCTGCCCGTTCGGCCCGATGAACGTGGAGACGCCGGGCCCGAGCGCGACCTCGGCCCGTGCATAGGACCGGAAATCGGCGAGCGACAGATGCGTGACGTGCACCTAGGGCCAACCTCCCGGATACCGCGCCCGACCGGCGCCTGTCTGCTTCCCGGCGCCACGCGGCGCCGCCCCGCGCAACCCGGCGGCTACTTGGGGCTCTCGACGGCGTGCCCGCCGAACTGTTTGCGGAGCGCGGCCACCATCTTCATCTGCGGCGAGTCGTCCTGCCGCGAGGAGAACCGCGCGAACAGCGAGGCCGTGATCGTCGGCAGCGGGACCGCGTGGTCGATCGCCGCCTCCACCGTCCAGCGCCCCTCGCCCGAATCGGCGGCGTACCCGCGCAGCTGGTCCAGGTGCTCGTCGTCGTCCAGCGCCCGCACCGCCAGGTCCAGCAGCCAGGAACGGATCACCGTGCCCTCCTGCCAGGAGCGGAAGACCTCCCGCACGTCGGTCACCGTGTCGGCCGACTCCAGCAGCTCCCAGCCCTCGGCGAACGCCTGCATCATCGCGTACTCGATGCCGTTGTGGACCATCTTCGCGAAGTGCCCGGCCCCGACCTTCCCCGCGTGCACGGCACCGGCGTCCGCCGCCGGCTTCAGCGCGTCGAAGACCGGCTGCACCTTGGCCACGTGCTCGGCCGCACCGCCGTACATCAGCGCGTAGCCGTTCTCCAGGCCCCACACGCCCCCGGAGACCCCGCAGTCCACGAAGCCGATGCCCCGGGCGGCCAGCTCCTCGGCGTGCTTGGCGTCGTCCGTCCAGCGGGAGTTGCCCCCGTCGACCACCACGTCACCCTCGGACAGCAGCGCGGACAGCTCGTCGATCACCGACTGGGTGACCGCCCCCGCCGGCACCATCAGCCAGACGACGCGCGGCGCCGCCAGCGCGTCCACCATGTCCCGCAGGCTGTGGACGTCGGCGGACGGGGTGTCCGGCGCGTACCCGACCACGGTGTGACCGGCCCGGCGGATGCGCTCGCGCATATTCCCGCCCATCTTGCCGAGGCCGACGAGACCGAGCTGCATGGGGGACTCCTTCATAGCGATATGGCCTGAGGCCGAGCCTACGCCCGCGTCCCCGTGCACACCTGTGGGGTCCCGCCGCTCAACAGAGCTGGTCAACGCCCTGGACGACCGCCTCAGCCGCTCAGCCGTACCGGCATGATCAGGTACTTGTAGGACTCGTCCGCCTCCGCGTCGACCGCGGGGCGGCCGCTCAGCAGGGCCGGCTTCGTCGACGTCGTGAACGACAGCTGCGCCACCGGGGAGTCGATCGCGCTCAGGCCCTCGAGCAGGAAGCCGGGGTTGAACGCGATGGAGATGTCGTCGCCCTCCAGCTGGGCGTCCACGCGCTCCACAGCCTGTGCGTCGTCGCTGGACCCCGCCTCCAGGATCAGCACGCCCTGTTCGAAGCTCAGCCGCACCGGCGTGTTGCGCTCGGCGACCAGCGCCACGCGCTTGACCGCCTCGACGAACGGCGCCGTCTCGATGACGGCCACCGAGTTGAACTCCGTGGGGAACAGCGTCCGGTACTTCGGCAGGTCGCCCTCGAGCAACCGGGTCGTGGTCCGCCGCCCGGCGCCCTCGAAGCCGATCAGGCCCTCGCCCGCGCCCGCCCCCGCAAGCGCCAGGGAGACCGTGTCCCCGCCGCTGAGCGACTTGGCGGTATCGAGCAACGTCTTGGCCGGGACGAGCGCCACGGCGGAGATGTCGGGCGTCTCCGGCTTCCACAGGAACTCGCGCACCGCGAACCGGTACCGGTCGGTGGAGGCCAGGGTCACCGAGTCGCCCTCGATCTCGATGCGCACGCCCGTCAGCACCGGCAGCGTGTCGTCGCGGCCCGCGGCGATGGCCACCTGGGAGACCGCGGCGGCGAAGACCTCCGCGGAGATCGCGCCGGTCGCGCTCGGCATCTGCGGCAGCGCCGGGTACTCCTCCACCGGCAGGGTGTGGAGAGTGAACCGGGAGGAGCCGCAGACCACGGTCACCCGCACCCCGTCGGACGAGATCTCCACCGGCCGGTTCGGCAGGGCGCGGCAGATGTCGGCGAGCAGCCGACCGGAGACCAGGACCGTGCCGCCCTCCTCGACGTCCACCTCGACCGAGACACGGGCCGAGACCTCGTAGTCGAAGCCGGAGAGGCTGAGGGCCCCCTCCTCGGCCTTCAGCAGCAGGCCCGCGAGAACGGGCACCGACGGTCGGGCCGGCAGGCTGCGGGCGGCCCAGGCCACCGCCTCCGCGAGCACATCGCGTTCCACCCGGATCTTCACTTCAGCCGCCTCCTGCTGTCGCTGGCTGCTCGCCTGATGGCTTCTTACGGGCCACCAGTCTGACGCACGGCACTGACAGTAGGGGCTTCGGCGAGTCAAATCGACGTGAGGCGGGTAGGACGTCGCCGGCCGAGTTGTGCACAGGCCCCACTTCGAATCGAGTCCAGCGGCTTATATCCGTAGTCGTAGTAGTAGGGCTTGTGGAAACCGTGGAAAACCTCGTTTGCCCAGGTCACCCCCCAGATTTTGTGCACAGGCCCTGTGGGCGGACCGGTGGATGAACAGGGGGTCCCTGTGGACGCCGCCGCGTTGTGCACAGGCCATCCCCAGGAGACCCGTACTTCTCAACAGGTCCGTCCCCAGAATCCGGGCGGTTCTCAACAGGCTCCGGCGGCGCCCACTGTGACCTGTTTCACTCGTCCCGGTGAGAGCGCGCGTTGTGTTGCCGAACAGTGGACAACCCTGTGGATCGACTGTGTACAACTGCCCTTTGCCTGTGGGCGGGCGGTGGACAACGCTCCGGCCCGCCGCCGAGCCCTCGGTCCCGTCCACAGCTGTGGATCACGGCCCTCCACAGTTCCACAGGCACCTGACCTGGGCGTCTGCCGTTTTTCTCGCCTCCCTGTGGACGCGGTTCTGGACGACACGCCCTTCCCACAGGGTGTGGACGGAAAAAATCCGGCAGATCTGTGGAGAACGGGGGGTGTCCCGGCAGTAATCGAACAGCGCCCCCGAGGTGTCCTCGGGGGCGCTGGGGAACGAACGGGCGGTGAGCGGGTGGGGAGCGGGTGGTGAGCGGAGCGCGCGGCGGGCGGGTCAGCCGTTCTTGATGCGGTTGGTGAGCTCGGTGACCTGGTTGTAGATGGAGCGCCGCTCGGCCATCAGGGCGCGGATCTTCCGGTCCGCGTGCATGACGGTGGTGTGGTCGCGCCCGCCGAAGTGCTGACCGATCTTGGGCAGCGACAAGTCGGTCAGCTCCCGGCACAGGTACATGGCGATCTGCCGGGCGGTGACCAGGATGCGGCTGCGCGAGGAGCCCGCCAGATCGTCGACGGTCAGGCCGAAGTAGTCGGCCACGGCCGAGGTGATCGCGTCCGCGGTGATCTCCGGGGCGGCCTCCTCGCCGCCGGGGATCAGGTCCTTCAGCACGATCTCGGTCAGCCCCAGGTCCACCGGCTGCCGGTTGAGGCTGGCGAAGGCCGTGACGCGGATCAGCGCGCCCTCCAGCTCCCGGATGTTGCGGGAGATCCGCGAGGCGATGAACTCCAGCACCTCGGGCGGCGCGTTCAGCTGCTCCTGCACGGCCTTCTTGCGCAGGATCGCGATGCGGGTCTCCAGCTCCGGCGGCTGGACGTCGGTGATCAGCCCCCACTCGAAGCGGTTCCGCAGGCGGTCCTCCAGGGTGATCAGCTGCTTCGGCGGCCGGTCGGAGGACAGCACGATCTGCTTGTTCGCGTTGTGCAGCGTGTTGAAGGTGTGGAAGAACTCCTCCTGCGTCGACTCCTTGCTCGCCAGGAACTGCACGTCGTCGACGAGGAGGATGTCCATGTCGCGGTAGCGCTTGCGGAAGGCGTCCGCCTTGCCGTCGCGGATGGAGTTGATGAACTCGTTCGTGAACTCCTCGGAGCTGACGTACCGCACCCGCGTGCCCGGGTACAGGCTCCGGGCGTAGTGGCCGATCGCGTGCAGCAGATGCGTCTTGCCCAGGCCGGACTCGCCGTAGATGAACAGCGGGTTGTACGCCTTGGCCGGGGCCTCGGCCACCGCGACGGCCGCGGCGTGGGCGAAGCGGTTGGACGCACCGATGACGAACGTGTCGAAGAGGTACTTCGGGTTCAGCCGGGCGGTCGGCTCCGGCGGGCCGCCGGAGTTCGCGGGCGTGGCCTGCTGCGGCACGGCCGCGGGCCCGGGCGCCGCGGACGGCGCGTACCGCTGCTGATCCTCGTAGCGCTGGTCCTCGTAGCGCTGCTCGTCATACCGCTGGTCCTCGTAGGACTGCTCGTCGTAGCGCTGCTCGTACGGCTCCGGGCGCCCGTACCCGGGGTAGTCGCCGCGCTGCCCCCAGCTCACCGGCCGCGGCACGGGCCGGGGGGCCATCGGGTGGCCCGGGTAGGCGGCGCGCGCGGTGGGCGGCCCGTGATAGCCGTCCCCGCCGTACGGGCCGCGTCGTTCCCCGGCCATCGGCGCGCTCGGCGCGCTCGGCTCGGCCGGCTGCCGAGGCTGCGGCAGCGTCTCGGGCGGCGGCGCGGTAACGGTGATCGCCAGGCGGATGGGCTGGCCGCACTCCCGGCTGAGCGTCTCGCTGATCAGCGGGGCGAGCCGGCCCTCGAGCACGCTCTTGGCGTATTCGTTCGACACGCCGAGCAGGGCCGTGCCGGACACCAGGGCCAGCGGCTGGCAGTCCTGGAGCCATCGGTGGTCCTTGTTCTCCAGGCGCTGACCGTCCGCGAGCATCGACGTCAGAGCGCGTGGCCAGACCACGGAAAGGTCTGTAGGTAGGTCAGCCACGAGGCACGCTCTCTCACTCGCAGGGGTGGTGCTGGCTTCGACAGCCGCCCCCGTGTGTGACGGCGGATGCGGTCGGGAAAGGATTCCGAGTTCAGCAACGGTAGTCAGCGCGGCGTATGCGCATCAAGTCATTGTCCACAGGGTGTGTACAAGGGTGCGCCGTCCGGGTTTGACCGGCGGGACGCCTCGCGCGTACCGTTGCGAGGTCGAGTCGTCGACGGATGCTGCCGCCTGCCTCCGATGGTTTGTGGGGCGGCTGACTCGGGCGTTGCGATCCTCGTGGGCGCACGGTGACAGCTGTCGGCGGTCCACACCCTGTCCCGGCAAGCCCGTGCCGGAACACCGAAGAATTTCTGGAGCCCCCGAGTGAGCAAGCGCACTTTCCAGCCGAACAACCGGCGCCGGGCGAAGACCCACGGCTTCCGGCTGCGGATGCGGACGCGTGCCGGCCGCGCCATCGTCGCCAACCGCCGCAGCAAGGGCCGCGCCCGCCTGTCGGCCTGAGCGGCTGACCAGGTCCATGCGGTGCTGCCTGTCGAAAACCGGCTGAGGCGGCGCGAGGATTTCGCGACCGCGATGCGCCGAGGGCGCAGGGCCGGACGCCCGCACCTCGTTGTCCATCTGAGCGGCGGTACGGACCCGCACCCGGTGGGAGAGCATGCTTCTCCGCCGCGTGCGGGTTTCGTCGTGAGCAAAGCCGTGGGGAACGCGGTCGTCCGCAACCGCGTGCTGCGGCGGCTTCGCCATCTCATACGGGACCGGGTGACCGCGCTGCCCGCCGGTAGCCTGGTGGTGGTACGGGCCCTGCCTGGTGCGGGGGATGCTGCCTTCGATCAGCTGGCCCGGGACCTCGACGCCGCGCTGGAGCGGCTGCTGGGAGGGGTACGGCCATGAAGTACCCGCTGCTGCTGCTGATCAAGCTGTACCAGTGGACCATCAGTCCGTTGCTCGGTCCTGTCTGCCGTTACTACCCGTCCTGTTCCCACTACGGGTACGGCGCAATCGACCGGCACGGTGCCGTGAAGGGGACGGCCCTGACCGCGTGGCGCATCCTGCGGTGCAACCCCTGGTCCCGCGGTGGAGTCGACCACGTTCCTCCGCGCAAGCGCCCGGTGTGGCATCAGCGGCTGCTCGGCCGCCTGCGGCCCCGGAGCCTGTCCCACGCCTCACCCGGGGGTGCCCCCAACAATGCCCAAGGAGCCTGACCCGTGGACACGATCAACTCGATCCTGAGTCCCCTTTACTGGGTAGTCACCCAAATCATCGTCCTGTTCCATCGGGGATACAGCCTCGTCTTCCATGAGGACAGCGGATGGGCGTGGGGCCTGTCGATCGTGTCCCTGGTGGTCGTCATCCGGATCGCGCTGATCCCGCTGTTCGTCCGCCAGATCAAGGCAACGCGCAATATGCAGGCGCTCCAGCCGCGGATGAAGAAGATCCAGGAGCGCTACAAGAACGACCGGCAGCGTCAGTCCGAAGAGATGATGAAGCTGTACCGGGAGACGGGGACGAACCCGCTGTCCAGCTGTCTGCCGATCCTGGCGCAGTCACCGTTCTTCATCGCGCTCTTCCAGGTGCTGAACCACATCGCGAACAACGACAAGGTCGGCGTGCTGAGCGCCGAGCAGGTCGACAGCGCACGGCAGGCGACGATCTTCGGGGCGCCGATCGCGGCCCGCTTCCTGGACGGTGCGGAGAAGCTCGCCGATCTCGATGCCTCGCAGGGCACGGTGCGGGTCGTCACCGTCATCATGATCATCCTGATGTCGGCGTCGCAGTTCTACACCCAGCGCCAGCTGATGACGAAGAACGTCGACCTCACGGTCAAGACGCCGTTCATGAACCAGCAGAAGATGCTCATGTACATCTTCCCGCTGATGTTCGCCGTCTTCGGCATCAACTTCCCGGTTGGCGTCCTGATCTACTGGCTGACCACCAACGTCTGGTCCATGGGCCAGCAGATGTACGTCATCACGCGTAACCCCACCCCCGGCAGCCTCGCCTTCAAGCAGCGCCAGGAGCGGCTGCGGAAGAAGGGCAAGCTTCAGGAGGAGCCGGCCGAGACCGAGGCGAAGAAGGCCGGCGAGGCCGCCCGCATGAACCGGTCCCAGCCCAAGCGTCAGTCGAAGTCGCAGCGGCAGGCGGGTGGCACCCAGCCCAAGAAGCAGGCCCAGTCCGCCCCGCAGCTGGACAAGCGGTCGGAGCCGGACCAGCAGCAGTCCGAGCCGGATGAGGGGCCGAAGAAGCAGTCCGACTCGGGACGGCAGCCGAAGAAGCAGTCCCGTTCGGGCCAGCAGAAGGGCGGTCGGCAGCAGCCGAAGAAGTCCCAGTCCGGCAAGCCGAAGCCTTCGGCCAAGAGCAAGAAGTAGAGCGCGAGAAGGAGTCCCACCCGTGACGGACACGACCTCAACCACAGCCGAGGACACCGACGTCCTCACCCGCCTGGAACAGGAGGGTGAAATCGCGGCCGACTACCTTGAGGGGCTTCTCGACATCGCGGACCTCGACGGCGACATCGACATGGACGTCGAGGGGGACCGCGCCGCGGTGTCGATCGTTGCCGAGGGCTCCTCGCGCGATCTCCAGAAGCTCGTCGGCCGCGACGGTGAGGTGCTGGAGGCTTTGCAGGAGCTGACCCGCCTGGCTGTGCACCGCGAGACGGGCGAGCGCAGCAGGCTGATGCTGGACATCGCCGGACACCGGGCGCGCAAGCGGGAGAAGCTCACCGAGCTCGGCAGTCAGACCGCGCAGCAGGTGAAGGAGACGGGCGAGCCGGTCAAGCTCAAGCCCATGTCGCCCTTCGAGCGCAAGGTCGTGCACGACGCCGTGGCCGCGGCGGGGCTGCGCAGCGAGTCGGAGGGCGAGGAGCCGCAGCGCCGCGTGGTCGTTCTGCCGTGAGGCAGGACGATGCTCCCGAGGAGACGGCGGAGGTGCCCGAGCCGCCCCGGGAGGCGCATGCCGTTTTCGGAGACCGGCTGCCGGATGCCGTCCGGTACGCCGGTCTCCTGGCCGATGTGGGTGTGGGCCGGGGGCTCATCGGCCCCCGCGAGGTGCCGCGCCTGTGGGGGCGGCACCTGCTGAACTGTGCGGTGCTCTCCGAGGTGGTCCCGGAGCAGGTGACCGTGTGCGATGTCGGCTCGGGTGCCGGGCTGCCCGGTATCCCCCTGGCCCTGGTGCGGCCTGACCTCCGCATCACGCTGCTGGAGCCGTTGCTGCGCAGGACCAACTTTCTGAACGAGGTCGTGGAGCTGCTCGGCCTGGAGGACCAGGTGACCGTGGTGCGCGGCCGGGCCGAGGAAGTGATGAACAGCTTCACGCCGGTCCATGTCGTGACGGCCCGTGCCGTCGCCCCGCTCGACCGGTTGGCCGGCTGGGGCGTGCCGCTGCTGCGGCCGTACGGGGAGATGCTGGCCATCAAGGGGGACACCGCGGAGCAGGAGCTGAAGGGCGCGCGGGCGGCACTGGCGAAGCTCGGCGTCGTGCGCAGCTCCGTGCTGCACGTGGGCGCCGGGCTGGTGGACCCGCTGTCCACGGTGGTCCGGGTCGAGGTCGGGGAGAGCCCCGGGGGCGTGCGCTTCGCCGCCAAGCGGGCCAGGGCCGCGCGGCGCGGCGCACGAACCGGCCGTCGCACTCCCTGACCGCCGGTCTCCGGACCACTCCCGCCTGATGATCCGGCGAGCTGTTTTGCTCGCCGGATCGCTCCTTTTCATCCGAAGCGACGCCAAAAGAGCCGAATATATCCACGACGCGGAGTGTCTGGCGCGGTGTCGCGCTGTCCGGTGGGCATCGTGTTTCACGTGAAACGCCGCTCGCTGCTCCAAGGAATCATCAGTCGTGGACGCGCAGCCGCCGAGCCACGCGACCGCCGCTCCGGAGGTACACCCAAAAGTGTGTCGCCGGTATCCACAGATGGGCCGTTGTCCACAAGTACGCCCTCCTCGCTGGTTCGTGACCCCCAGGGCATGGCAGGCTTTGAACCCACGAAGGCTGCACGTGTCGAGGAGAGTGAACCATTGCGGTCCGACGCCAATATTGCTGGGCCGACGGCCGATCCGGTGCCCGGCCCTCGGTCCGAGCCCACGGACGCTCCGGGAGGCGCGGTCGATCTCGCTCCCGTGACGCCGCCGCCCGCCGGGGAGTTGCCAAGCCGGGCCGCCCAGCAGGCCGTTGCGGCCATGTACCGCTCCGGAGGCAGCCTCCCCCGGCCTGCGCAGACTCGCATCATGGTCGTTGCCAATCAGAAGGGCGGAGTCGGCAAGACCACCACCACGGTGAACCTCGCCGCGTCGCTGGCCCTGCACGGCGCCCGCGTGCTGGTCATTGACCTGGACCCGCAGGGGAACGCGTCCACGGCGCTGGGAATCGATCACCATGCGGAGGTTCCCTCGATCTACGACGTGCTCATCGACAGCAGGCCACTGTCGGACGTCGTCCAGCCGGTCCGTGACGTCGAGGGGCTGTTCTGCGCCCCCGCGACGATCGACCTGGCGGGCGCCGAGATCGAGCTGGTCTCGGTGGTGGCCAGGGAGAGCAGGTTGCAGCGGGCCATCAGCGCCTACGAACAGCCGCTGGACTACGTGTTCATCGACTGCCCGCCCTCGCTGGGGCTGCTTACGGTCAACGCGTTGGTCGCCGGCGCCGAGGTGGTCATTCCGATCCAGTGCGAGTACTACGCGCTGGAGGGTCTCGGCCAGCTCCTGCGGAACGTCGAGCTGGTGCGTGGCCATCTGAACCCGCGGCTGCACGTCTCGACGATTCTGCTGACGATGTACGACGGCCGGACCCGCCTCGCCTCTCAGGTCGCGGACGAGGTCCGCAGCCACTTCGGGGCCGAGGTGCTGCGGACGAACATCCCACGGTCGGTCCGGATCTCGGAGGCTCCGAGCTACGGGCAGACCGTCTTGACGTATGACCCGGGTTCCAGTGGATCGCTGTCGTATCTCGAAGCGGCCCGGGAGATTGCGCTGCGCGGCACATCCGCGGAGCAAGGAGTGCCGCAGCAGGACCAGCACAACCCGGTGAAGGGAGCGCAGTGAGCGAACGACGGAGAGGGCTTGGGCGGGGGCTTGGCGCGCTGATTCCGCCCGCGCCCAAGAGCTCCGACCAGCGGGACGCGGGGCCGGAGGGCTCGGCATCCACCTCGCCGGCCGCGGTGCCGGTGCTGACGGCGGACCGCGGGGTGGTGATCCCCACCGGGCCGCTGCCCGAGGTGGACGAGGAGCTGGACGCCGTTTCACGTGAAACGGCAACGGCCGCTCCGGCGGAGGAGCCGGAGCCGGTGCTGGAAACCGAGGCCGCCGAAGTGGCGGGCGCGCATTTCGCCGAGCTTCCCCTGGACGCCATTACGCCCAACCCCCGGCAACCGCGCGAGGTGTTCGACGAGGATGCCCTCGTTGAGCTGATCACCTCGATCAAGGAAGTGGGCCTGCTTCAGCCTGTCGTCGTTCGGCAGTTGAGCCCGGACCGCTACGAGCTGATCATGGGCGAGCGCCGCTGGCGCGCCTGCCGGAAGGCCGGCCTGGATACGATCCCGGCCATTGTGCGGGCCACCGAGGACGATCAGATGCTCCTCGATGCCCTGCTGGAGAACCTCCACCGGGCCCAGTTGAATCCGCTGGAGGAAGCGGCGGCCTATGACCAGCTGCTGCGTGACTTCAAATGCACGCATGACGAGTTGGCGGACCGGATCGGCAGGTCTCGCCCTCAGGTGTCGAACACGCTGCGGTTGCTGCGGCTCTCCCCCGCCGTGCAGCGGCGGGTGGCGGCGGGTGTCCTGTCCGCCGGGCACGCGCGGGCGCTGCTGTCCGTGGAGGACGCGGAGGAGCAGGGGCGGCTGGCGCATCGGATCGTGGCCGAAGGGCTGTCGGTGCGGGCCGTGGAGGAGATCGTCACCCTCCAGGGGGCCGGGGCGAAGGCGAGCAGCAGCCGAGGCCGGGGGCCGCGGGCCGGGAAGCGGATCTCTCCGGCGCTGGATCACCTGGCGGGCCGGCTGTCGGATCGCTTCGAGACGCGGGTAAAGGTGGACCTGGGGCAGAAGAAGGGAAAGATCGTCGTCGAGTTCGCGTCGATAGAGGATCTGGAGCGCATCCTCGGTCAGCTGGCGCCGGGTGAGGGTCCCGTGCTGGAGCAGCAGCGGGATGAGCAGGAGCCGGACGAAGAGGAAGCCGGCTGACGCCCGAAGGGCGCCGCGTAGTCTGCACACAGGCGGAGGGCCCGAGCCGTTTCACGTGAAACGGCTCGGGCCCTCCGCCTGTGTCCGGTGGTCTGTCCGGAGCGGTGTTCAGCCGATGAAGTCGCTGAGGTCGCGCTCGATGGCAGCCTTGGGCTTGGCGCCGACGATGGTCTTCACGACATCGCCGCCCTGGTAGACGTTCATGGTCGGGATGGAGAGGATGCCGTACTTCGCCGCGGTCGTCGGGTTCTCATCGATGTTGAGCTTGACGACGGTGAGCTTGTCGGCGTGCTCGGCGGCGATGGCCTCCAGGGTCGGGGCGACCTGGCGGCACGGGGGGCACCATTCGGCCCAGAAGTCGACCAGTACCGGCTTGTCGCTCCGCAGGACTACTTCGTCGAAGTCGGCGTCAGTGGCAGTCACGGTGGCACCGGCCATGATGCTTCTCCTTCACTTTCCTTGGGGTTGGGTGGCGTTGGCTCGTAGGGGCGACGGTCAGACCGTCACGTCGGAGGTGACGGATGCGGCATCGGCCAGGGCGGCGAGATACCGTTCAGCGTCCAGGGCCGCGGAACAGCCCGTGCCCGCCGCGGTGATCGCCTGTCGGTAGGTGTGGTCGACGACGTCGCCGGCGGCGAAGACGCCCGGCACGTTGGTGCGCGTCGTCGGGGCGTCGACCTGGAGGTAGCCCTCCGCGTCGAGGTCGAGCTGCCCCTTGAACAGCTCCACGCGCGGGTCGTGGCCGATGGCGACGAAAAGTCCGGTGACGGCCAGCGGGGTGGACTCGCCGCTCTTGGTGTTGCGCAGAGTCAGCCCGGAGAGCTTGCCGTCGGTGTCGTGGATTTCGGCGACCTCGCTGTCCCACACGAACTTGATCTTGGGATCAGCGAAGGCACGCTCCTGCATGGCCTTGGACGCGCGGAGTGTGTCCCGGCGGTGGACGATGGTGACCGTGCGGGCGAAGCGGCTGAGGAAGGTGGCCTCCTCCATGGCCGTGTCGCCGCCGCCGATCACCGCGATGTCCTGCTCGCGGAAGAAGAAGCCGTCGCACGTCGCGCAGTAGGAGACACCGCGGCCCGACAGGGCGTCCTCGGTCGGCAGGCCGAGCTTGCGGTGCTGGGAGCCGGTGGCCACGATGACGGACCTGGCCTGGTGCACCGTGCCGCTGGTGTCCGTGACGGTCTTGATCTCGCCGGTCAGGTCCGCGGAGACGATGTCGTCCGGCACCAGCTCGGCGCCGAAGCGCTCCGCCTGGGCACGCATGCCGTCCATCAGGTCGGGGCCCATGATGCCGTCCTTGAACCCAGGAAAGTTCTCGACCTCGGTGGTGTTCATGAGGGCACCGCCCGCCGTGACCGCTCCTTCGAAGACGAGCGGGTTGAGCGAGGCGCGTGCTGTGTAGAGCGCAGCGGTATAGCCCGCGGGTCCTGAGCCAATGATGATCACGTTGCGGACGTCGCTCACGGGTTTCTTCCTTGTCTCGGGTGTCTCGCCCAGGGCCCCGGCGGGGCCCACAGTCCAATAACGGCTCTTAGGGTCCCAGACATTCCCGGCGCGGCGGTACCGTCATTCGCGAGGATAGCTCTCTCGGACGAGGATCTCTCCGGAGGCCGACGGTGAGGCGGAGGCGCAGGTGGCGGTGACGACGTAGGCGTCGACCCGCTCCGGGTCGGCCGGATGCGGAAGTACGACGAGATAGGCGTCGACACCCGCGTAGTCCTCTTCCTCCGCGGCGAGCGGCGCCTCCGGGCGGCCGATGGCCTCCTCGACGCACGCAGGGAGGGCGGCCATCGTTTCCGGCTCGGAGCTGGGCTGATCGGGTGCGGACGGGTCGGACTCCTCGTTCCCCTCGGCGAGCAGCGGGTCGTTGCTCTCGGCGGTGGCCAGCAGTTCGCGCACCTGGTTCTCCAGGGGCTCGCTTTCGGTGCTCTCGTTGAACTGCTCGGCGCTGTCGGCGGCCGACTCGGCGCCGCCTCCGCCGTCGTCGCTCGTGCCGCCCTCCAGATCGATGGACGAGAGGAGCGTGCCGCTGAATCCGAGGAAGACGAGCGCACCGACCGCTGCCAGGCCCAGACGCATGCGCCGGTGGCGGCGGTCGCGCCGAGCTAGCCGCTGATGCGCTGTTTCACGTGAAACAGGAGCGGCCGGGGCGGCGGGGCGGGGCTCCACGGCGATGGCGGCATCGATGCGGGCCGCGATGTCGTCGGGCATCGGCCCGGGGTCCGGCAGCTCGTGCAGTGCCTGACGCAGAGCCGTGAGGTCGGCCTGCACCGCGACACAGGCGGAACAACGGGTGAGGTGGTCGCGCAGCCGGGCCGTTTCGTCGGGCGGCAGCAGATCTTCGTCGAGCGCGGCAAGGTCCGCGGGCTCTGGATGGACGTCGTTCACGGGTGCGTGCCTCCTCCCCGCACGGCTCCGGTATCTCCCGTATCTCTTGGTGGTGGGACGGATGTACCGGGTGCCCGGTTCCTTGCTGGCTCGTCCCCCGATGCCCGGGGGTGGAGATGGCGCAGCAGGGGGAGCAGCCGGGCACGGGCACGGGCGCAGCGGCTTTTGACGGTGCCCACGGGGGTCTGGAGGATCTCGGCCGCCTCGGCGACCGGGTAGCCCTGGAGGTCGACGAGAACGAGGGCCGCGCGCTGCTCGGCGGGGAGCTGGGCCAGGGCGGTGTGCAGCTGGCGGCGGAGGTCCTGCCGCTCGGCGGGCACTTCGGCGGACTCGTGCGGGTCCAGGAGCGTTTCCAGTTTCTCCGGCTCGGGCATGGGGGCGGTCCGTCGGCTTTTGGCCTTGCGAATCCGGTCGAGGCAGGCATTGACGGTGATGCGGTGGAGCCAGGTGGTGACGGCGGCCTGGCCGCGGAAGGTGTGCGCGCCGCGGTAGGCGGAGACGAAGGCGTCCTGGAGCGCGTCGGCGGCCTCCTCACGGTCGCCGAGCGTCCGGAGGGCGACGGCCCACAGCCGGTCCCGGTGGCGCCGCACGATCTCGGCGAAGGCGTCCGGGCTGCCGTCGACATGCTGGGCCAGTAGCTCCTGGTCGGAGGGAAGGACAGGCTCGCGTGGCAGGTCATTGCCCACGGCGGAACCTCCCCTGTCCCCTGGCCCGGCTATCGAGTGACGGTGATGTCGGTGATGCGGCCACGGTAGTTGCCATCATTGCCCTGCGGCAGTTCGGTGAGCCAGACGAGAACGAACTGTGTCTCGATCGGCTCCTCCGCCTGAAGCGTCAGCGACTCCCCGGTGCCCTCGTCGATCGAGGCGAAGTCGTCGAGGCCGGACGGCATGGACGTGGTCTCGGCGGACGCGGCGCGGAACTCGACGCTGGTGGACCCCAGCGCCTCGACGGTGATGCCGGACACCGGCTGCGGCTCGCCGAGGTCGAGAATGAGGCCGAGGCCGTCCTTGAGGTTGCCGAACGAGGGACCGTAGTAGTTCTTCGTGCTCCACGCCGTGGCGGGGTCGTCGTCGATGGCCTGGGGCGCGTCCTCCGGGTTCTGCCCGCTGCCGGTGCCCTCCGGATCGAATTCCGAGATGCTCTGGACCGGGACAGGACCGGCCGCCGGCGGGTCCTCCGCCTGCGCGGGCGGGGCCGCGGGGGGCGCGGGCTCGCTGGGGGGATCGCCCTTGAGGAGGGCATCGGCCAGCTGCCAGCTGCCGAGCCCGAGCGCGGCGATCAGCAGCGCGGACACGCCCCACTTGAGCGCGGTGCCGGTGCGGCCCGGCAGAGCCGGGGGCGCGGGCGGCGTGGGAGCGGGCCGTGCGGGGGTGGCCGGGGGCTTCCGGCCCGCGGCAAGGGTTCCGCGCTGGAAGGTCGTGTGCTGGTAGCCGGTGATCCCGTTGGGAGTCGGGTCGGGCGGGGGAATGCGGGGCAGTGCGGCAAGCGCCTCGCTCAGCTCCTGCGGTGTTGTGAACGGCGGCTCCTGGCTGGCCGCGGTGGCTCCGTTGTTGTCGAGCGCGCGCATGGCCAGCTCGGACAGGCCACGGTGGATACCGGCCCGCACCTGCTCCGGGGTGGCCGGCGAGTCCCGTGCGCCCTTGCTGAGGCCCGCCACGCCGTTCAGCCCGTACGCACCCTCGCCGTAGGGCCAGCGCTGCGTGAGCGCGGCGTACAGGAGGGCGCCGATGGCCTCCGTATCGGCCCGCTGCGGGTCCGGGGAGGAGATGCCGCGCAGGGCCGCGTCGACCGCGAGACCGCGGATGCGGAACTGGCAGGAGCCGGTGCGCAGTACGGTCGCCGGGGTGAGGCGGAGGTGGGCGAGGTCCTTGCGGTGGGCGGCGGACAGCGCCTGGGAGATCTGAGTGGCCAGGGCGTACGCCTCGTGGGCGTCCAGCGGGCCGCTGTGCAGCACGGTACTCAGCGGCACCGCGTCGGGCAGCCACTCGTGGATGACGTGGACGAGCCCGTTCTCCTCGACGGCGTCGAGGACCTGCACGAAGCGCAGGTCGCCCAGCAACGCCGTGGAACGAGCCGCGGACAGCACCGCACGGGCCCGTTCGTGCGTGGCGGGCAGCAGGTGGATGCCCACCGCGCGGCGCAGCTTCTCGTCAACGGCGCGCCAGCTGCTGAAGCCGTCCAGTCGGGTGATGCACTCCTCAAGGCGGTAGCGCTTGGCGAGTCTGTGACCGCTGTGCAGCTCGGGCGGTGAGGAGGGTGTTGTGGTGGCCCCGGACGCCTCTTCGGCGGCCGACGAGGCCGCTTCCTGGCTGTCCGGGTCCGTGGCGTGCTGGGCGCTCGCTGGACGCTGCGACGAGCTCGTTGCCGTGCTCCGTTCCGCCACCGTCGTTCCCGCCTCCCCGTTCTCGGCTGTCGGATGCTTGACACTGCCAGACTCATTGTGCCGGTAGTCCGTCACCCTGCACGACATGTGAGTACGGGCCGAGGTTGTACGGCATGTGGCGGCCGGGTGTCGGCGGTGGGCTTGTCCTGCGGCGATCAGCTTTTGAGGGCGCTCAGCGGCCCAACCGGGCGCGCACCATGCCGACGAGCGCGGTCAGTTCCTGGACGCGCATGCGGCGGGCGGCGATGTAGAAGACGCCGAGCAGCACCAGCCCGCCCACCGACAGGGCGGCCAGGGAGCCCAGCATCGTCTCGCCCAGGGCCCGCAGGACCGCGAAGCCGGCGGCGCCGCCGAGCAGGGCTGCCGGGACGCTCGCGCCCGCCAGGCGGATGTAGGTGCGCACGACGCGGGCGCCGTCCAGATCGGCCGCCATGCGGCTGCGCAGCCGGCGCCAGGCGATGCGCACGCCGAGGCTGTACGCGATGCCGTAGCTGAAGGCCACCCCGGCCACGACCCACCGGTCGGGCAGGACGAAGAAGCAGATGCCGGACAGCACGATCCAGGCGGCCGAGACGGCGACGGTGTTGTAGAACGGCGTGCGGGTGTCCTCGTAGGCGTAGAACGCGCGGAGCACGACGTACTGGACCGAGTAGGGGATCAGGCCGAGACCGAAGGCCATGAGGATGTAGCCGAACGACCGGGCCCCGTCGGCGGTGCCGAACAGCAGCATGCACATCGGGACGCCGAGGGCGACGAACGCGAACGCGATCGGCACGATCGCCACGGCCGACGTCCGCAGCCCCTGGGAGAGGTCGTCGCGGACCGCCGCGGTGTCGCCGTCGGCGGCGGAGCGGGAGAGCCGCGGCAGCAGGGCCGCCATGAGGGACACGGTGATGATGGCCTGCGGCATCTGCCAGATCAGCAGGGCGCTGCTGTAGGCGATGATGCCGGTGCCCGGGTGCCCGGACTCGGCCGCGTTCTCACCGGCGCGGGTGGCGATCTGCGTGACGACGATCAGGCCCGCGTGGTTGGCGAGGACGAACAGCACGGTCCACTTGGCCATGGCGGCGGCCTTGCCGAGGCCCTTGCCGCGCCAGTCGAAGCGCAGCCGCATGCGGAAGCCGGCCGCCCGCAGGTAGGGGATCAGGGCCAGGGCCTGGACCACCAGGCCGAGGAGGGTGCCGATGCCGAGCAGGCGGATGCCCTCGGGCGTGATGGTGGTGACGCTGACGCCCGAGGTGCGCTGGGTGCCGTAGACCCACAGGAACATGCCGAAGGTGAAGATCACGACGATGTTGTTGAGGACCGGGGTCCACATCATCGGTCCGAAGCTGCCGCGCGCGTTGAGGATCTGTCCGAGGACGACGTGCACGCCCATGAAGAAGATCGTGGGCAGGAAGTAGCGGGTGAAGGTGACCGTGACCTCGTTGGCGGCCGGGTCGTCCGCGAAGGACGCCGACATCGTCCGCACCAGCAGCGGGGCGGCGAGCACGGCAACGATGAGGAGCGCGCCGAGGAGGACCATCACCAGGGTCAGCAGCCGGTTGGCGAACGCCTCGCCGCCGTCCTGATCGTTCTTCATGGCCCGGACCAGCTGCGGCACGAACACGGAGTTCAGCCCGCCACCGATGATCAGGATGTAGATCATGTTCGGCAGGTTCCAGGCGACGGTGTAGGTGTCGCCGAGCACCGCGGAGCCGAGGGCGGCCACGAGGACCAGCTGGCGCACGAAACCGGTGGCCCGGGAGACCAGCGTGCCGGCGGCCATGATGGCGCTGGACCGCAGGAAACCGCCGGCCCGGCCGGACTTCTTCGGCGTGGGCACCGGCTCCGGGGCCGGCTCCTGCTGCCGCGGCTCGGGCGGCCGCCGCTCCGGTGGCTGCCCGCCGGGCGGCATGTGCCGGGCCGGGCCGGTCTGCTGGTCGCGGAAGAGGTGGGCGAACGCGTCGTCCACCGGCGGCTGTTCCCCGCCCCCGCGGTACGGTCCAGGCGCCTCGCCCGCCTTGTGCATCAGCCCGTCGATGCCCGTGAACTGGGTGGTGGCGGCATCGTCCCCGTGCGGGAAGTGGCGGGAGACGGCGTCGGGCTCTGGCGCGGGCGTGGGCGCCCAGCGCTGCGGGTCCGGCGCGTAGGGCGCGGGATGCGGCTGGTGGTAGAGGGCCGACGGGTCGGGAACGCTGCCCGGCGGGGGCGGCGGGTGCGCGGCCCGGTCGTAAAGCGCGTCCCCGACCGGGTCCTGCGCCAGCGGGTCCCTGCCCGCGTACGGGTCGTGGTGGTAGCTGTCCGCGAGGTACGGGTCGTAGGGGCGCTGCTGCTGCGCCGGATCGTACCCATGCGCGGCGTAGCCCTGCGGGTCATAGCCCTGCGGGTCGTATACGGGCGGCTGGTACCCGGGCGGGCCGTAGCCGCGCGGGTCGTACGGGCCCGGTCCGTAACCCTGCGGCGGACCGTAGGCGTGCGGATCGTACATGGGTGGCTGGTGCGGCGTGGGCCCGTACCCGGCCGGGTCGTAGCCCGCCGGGTCGTGCGCGGCCGGATCGTAGCCCGGAGGCTGTTGATAGGCCGGGGGCTCATAGGGCGGCTGATAGGGATGCTGCCCCTGGTGCCCCTGATGGGGTTGATGACCGTGGTGACCTTGATGACCGTGGTGACCTTGATGACCGTGGTGCCCCTGGTGGTCCGGGTGCCCCTGCTGGTCCCCCTGCCAGCCGGACGGGTCGCCGCCACCCGGCGCCTGGCCGCGTTCACGGTCGTATGGCGCATGCATCGCTACCCCACCTTTGGTTCACGGGCCGGTGCGGACGTCCCGGCCGGCAGCTCACTCGTCGGAGTCCAGCCTCTCACCCCGGGCACGGCCACCGGTGGTGTCGGCGCTGGTGTCGGCGCCGGTCTCACCCGCGGAGCTCTCACCCTCTGCTCCTACCCCGGCGGGCTCCCGCGCAGCGCGCTTGCGCTGCGTGTACATCCGGATTCCGGCCAGCACCACGAGCAGCAGCCCGCCGGCGATCACCATCATGACGGCCGAGGTGATGGACGTGACGCTCGCCTGGAACTGGATGGGGTCCCCGTAGGGCTTGTTGTCGGGCGTGTAGAGCTGGGCTTCCAGGAACGTCCTGCCGTTGGCGCGGGCCGTCGCGGAGAACTTGACCGACTGGCTGTGCCCGCCGCTGACGACGATCTCCTGCTCCTCGCCGACCTCGAGCCCCAGTGTCCTGCTCGACGTCAGCCGCAACTCCAGGTTGTGCACGTCCTGCACCAGGTTGTTCTGCACGGTGACCGGAATCGTCGCGCTGCGCCCGGAGAGGGTGATGGGGGACTTCGGGATCAGATGCACTCGTTCGGTGAGACCGGTCAGACCGTCCTGCACGGTCTCCCGGTACGCGGCGGCGTCGTCCTCGTTGCCCCGCCAGGACGTCGACATCTCGCGGCGTATCGCGTTCCCGAACGGGGTCGCGACGCGGTCGTCGCGCGTCAGGATGACCTGGAAGTCCTCCAGCGTGCGCTGCGTCTCGCGCATCGCCTGGAACGCGCTGGTGGGCAGCTCCTGCTCGCGCAGCTCCTGCGGGTAGTCCGCCGCGGGCGGCACTTCCTGATTGGCGGCCGGGTCGGGAGCGGCCTGCGCGGCCTGTGTGAGATCCGTGAACTGGACCCAGTCCGCGGAGTCCCGCAGCGCGAGGAGCGCATCGGCCATCGCCTGGGCCTGTGCCGCGGTCGGCATGCGCTGCGGTGCCAGCACCACGCTGCGTTCGTTCGCCGGGTCCTGCTGGGTGATCGCCAGCGTCTGGGACAGCAGCTGCTGCTCCGCCAGGCGCGCCTCGGCGGTGCCGGTCATGTCGCCCTCGAACAGGGTGGACAGCCTGGCGTCGGCCACGACGGCCGTGGTGCCGCCGCCGATGGGCCGTGCGGCGGAAGGCGTGTAGCTCAGGTCTCCGGGACGCAGGCTGTCGCTGCGGGCGATGACGTGGTGCGCCCCGGCCGACGTGGCCACGGACACGATGGACGGGTCGATGGCTCCTTCCACGGGCCAGGCGAAGTCGGTGCTCGCGTCCACGTCGAGGACGGTCTCCACCGTTACCTCGGCCGTCTCGGTCGCCTTGGCCAGCTGCCCCAGCGCGCCGAGTACGTCCTTCCCCTGGTGGGCGAGCGAGGCCAGGTCGGGGTCGGCGAAGGGGAGCGCGACGACCTCGTTGCCCTGGACGGCCTCCTGGAGCTTCCTGAGCCAGGCCCTGGCCTCCTCCTGCCCGTCCCCGTCGACCAGCCGGTCCCCGTCGTAGACCTGGTACGGCTCGGTCATGGCGTCCACCGAGGCCAGCAGGTCGGGGTCGACCACCCACGTCACCGGCAGGTCGGCGCCCAGCGAGACCATCTGGTCCAGCCGGCCGCCGGGGGAGATCTCCCCGAGCAGCGAGTCGTCGCGGAACGCGGGGGTCTGCTCCTCGTCCGCGCCCGTCTGCGAGGTCAGATGCGTGGTCGAGATCAGCGGCCACAGCACGGAGAGGTCGGTCCGGGCGCCCTCGGAGTCCGCCGCGTCCGGCTGCCAGGGCAGCAGGGTCCGGCCGACGCCGAGCAGGGTGTCCCATCGCTCGCTCTCGGTCTGCCCGGTCAGCCCCACGCCCAGCTCGTACACGCCGTCCGTGCCCAGCGAGAGGGCGGAGACGGGCACCTGAAGCGAGAAGGTCGCGGACATGCCCGGCGCGATGGTCGGCAGGTCCTGGCCGTGGCCGGACACTATCGTGCCGGTCGCCGTGTCGTGGCCGGTGCGGGGGACCGCCTCGTCGATGGCGCTGCGGCCGGACAGCAGCACGCCGCTCCTGGGGTCGACCGTGCCGTTCACGATGGGGGAGGCCCCGTCGTTGGTGACGGTGCCGCGAATGGTCAGGGTGTCATCCTCGTCGGGCACCGCGGGGCCGAGATCGGTGATCGAGATGGTCGCCGTGCGGCTGCCGGTGCCGATCTCCTGGACGGGGGCGGAGGGGGCGGCTGTCGCCGACGCCGGGCCTAGCCCGGCCAGCATCGGGAACCCGATGATCACGGCGAGCAGAGAGGAGAGCCGCTGCCGTCGGCGGCGTGCCGCATCACGCCGCCGCTTCCCCGACACTGTCACGCGCCAGCCCCAATCCCTCGTTCTCAACCGGCCCTCATGGTAACGATGATCGGTCTTGCGGAGTGTCCAGGACCGGTGGCCCCCCGGGGGAGCCCGCGGCCCGTCCGGGCCACGTACGCTGTGCTGTTGTGCCGAACGACAGGAATGAAACTCAGCTCCGTCAGGCCGCGCCCGGACTCGGAACGGCGCAGCGGCAGGCCGTGGGCGAGCTGCTGCGGGTCTCCCCCATCGCCGACGATCTGGCGGCTCGCTTCGCCCGCGCCGGGTTCTCACTGGCCCTGGTCGGCGGCTCGGTGCGCGACGCCCTCCTGGGGCGGCTCGGCAACGACCTGGACTTCACCACCGACGCCAGGCCCGAGGAGGTCCTGCGTATCGTCCGGCCGTGGGCGGACGCGGTATGGGAGGTCGGCATCGCCTTCGGCACGATCGGCTGCCGCAAGGCCGCGCCGGACGAGGCCGGTGACGAGGGCTACCAGCTGGAGATCACCACCTACCGGTCGGAAGCCTACGACCGCAGCTCCCGCAAGCCGGAGGTCGTCTACGGCGACTCCCTCCATGAGGATCTGCTGCGCCGCGACTTCACGGTCAACGCCATGGCTGTCGCGTTGCCGCGCAAGGAGTTCATCGACCCGCACAACGGCCTCGCCGACCTCGCGCAGCGGGTGCTGCGCACCCCCGGCACCCCCGAGGACTCCTTTTCCGACGATCCGCTGCGCATGATGCGGGCCGCGCGCTTCGCCGCGCAACTGGACTTCGCCGTGGCCGAGCCCGTGCTGGCCGCGATGTCGGACATGGCGGACCGGATCGACATCGTTTCCGCGGAGCGGGTCCGGGACGAGCTGAACAAGCTGCTTCTCGGTGACCACCCGCGCAAGGGCATCACGCTGCTGGTCGAGACCGGGCTCGCCGAGCGGGTGCTGCCCGAGGTGCCGGCGCTCCGGCTGGAGCGGGACGAGCACCATCGGCACAAGGACGTCTACGAGCACAGCCTGACGGTCCTGGAGCAGGCGATCGATCTGGAGGACGGCGCGCCCGACCTGGTGCTGCGCCTGTCGGCCCTGCTGCACGACATCGGTAAGCCGAAGACGCGCCGCTTCGAGAAGGACGGCCGGGTCTCGTTCCACCACCACGAGGTGGTCGGCGCGAAGATGGTCAAGCAGCGGATGGCGCGGCTGAAGTATCCGAACGAGATCATCAAGGACGTGGCCCGGCTGGTCGAGCTGCATCTGCGCTTCCATGGCTACGGCACCGGCGAGTGGACCGATTCGGCTGTGCGCCGCTACGTCCGGGACGCGGGGCCGCTGCTGAGCCGGCTGCACAAGCTGACCCGTTCCGACTGCACCACGCGGAACCGGCGCAAGGCGCTGGCGCTCTCCCGGGCCTACGACAGCCTGGAGGAGCGCATCGAGCAGCTCAAGCAGCAGGAGGAGCTGGACGCCATTCGTCCGGACCTCAACGGCAACGACATCATGGAGATCCTCGGCATCGGCCCGGGGCCGGAGATCGGCCGGGCCTACCGCCACCTGCTGGAGCTGCGGATGGAGAACGGGCCCATGGAGCATGAGGCCGCGGTCGCCGCGCTCAAGGACTGGTGGACCACCCAGCAGTGAGGCACGGGCGGTGACCGGCTCTCAGCCCGTCGCCGCCCGCACTGTTTCACGTGAAACCAGCGAGCGGCGCAGCCCCTGCACCGCGACCGCCGTCGCGCCGTAGAGCACCGCAACGGTGAGGAGCAGCACGGCCGAGCGTCCGTCCGGGGGCAGCATCAGCGCGGCGATACCGGCGGCGCCCACGAACGCGATGTTGAAGAGCATGTCGTAGAGGGAGAACACCCGCCCGCGGTAGGCATCGTCCACCGAGGACTGCACCACCGTGTCCGTCACGATCTTCGAGCCCTGCGACACCAGCCCGAGCACGAAGGCCGCGATCATCACCGGTACGGGCCGGAACCACAGCCCGAGCGCCGGAACGAGCACAGCCGCCAGGCCCGCGCACAGCACGAACCAGCCCAGCGTGCCGAGCCGGGCGACCATCCACGGGGAGATCACGGCGGCCACGAAGAAGCCGGCCCCGGATACGGCGACGGCCGCGCCCAGCCAGGCCATCCCGTCCCCGTCGCCCGTGCCGTCCGACCAGGCGTGGCGGCAGAGCATGAGGACGGTCACAAGCAGGGCCCCGTAGCAGAAGCGCATCATGCCCAGCGCGCCCAGTGTCCAGGCGGCCAGCGGCCGGACGGTCAGGTGGCGCAGCCCCGCAACCAGTCCGCGCGCGGTGCCGGCGACTGCCGCGCCGAAGCGCGGCTGGACCGCGTCGGCCTCCGGGCCCAGCTGGTCCCGGCTCATGCGGAGTGCGGACAGACCGGCCAGCAGGTACAGCACGCCGGCCAGGCCCAGGGCCAGCGCGTCGTCCGCGCCCTGGCTGCCGCCCAGGAACTGCACGACGAAGGCCGCGCCGCCGCCCACCGTGGCGGCGAGCGTTCCGGCCGTGGGGGAGAGGGAGTTGGCGACCACCAGCCGCTCGCGGTCCACGACGCGGGGCAGGCCGGCGGACAGCCCGGCCAGGATGAAGCGGTTGACCGCGGTGACCGAGAGCGCCGAAAGGTAGAACAGCCAGTCCGGCACGTCGGCCACGACCAGGGCGCACGTGCCCGCGGCCAGAACGCTGCGCAGGAGGTTCCCGTGAAACAGCACCTGGCGGCGGCGCAGCCGGTCCAGGAGCACGCCGGCGAAGGGGCCGAGGAGGGAGTACGGGAGCAGCAGGACCGCCATCGCGGCGGCGATGTCCGCGGGGGAGGTCTCCTGCTCCGGCCCGAACACCACGTAGGTGGCCAGGCCGACTTGGAAGACGCCGTCCGTGAACTGCGACAGCAGGCGGACGGTCAGCAGCTTCCGGAAGCCCGGGAAGCGCAGCAGGGCGCGGAGATCAGCGACGGCCGAGGAGCGTTCTGGCCCCTGTCTCTCATGTTTCACGTGAAACGTCATCCGGGGGGCTCGGGCGGCCGGAGCCGGGGGCGGGCAGGGTGCGCCCGGTGACGCCCCAGTCGACGAACGCGGTGGGGGCGGGCGGCCGGTCATGGCGGGGACGGAGTGTGAAGACATCCTCGGCACCGTCGAGCACGCCGCCACCGGGGTCGTCGGAGCCGTCGCGCCGGATCGGGTCGTTCTCCGGCCTGAGCACGTCGCGAACGACCATCGCGCACAGGTAGAGCGTGCCCAAAAGGTGCAGCAGGATGGCGAGTTGGTAGCCGCCGGGGGCGAGCCCCTGCTGATCCTCGCTGTTGAGATAGGCCAGGTACATCCAGATGCCGAGGAAGTACAGCACCTCGCAGCCTTGCCAGATCAGGAAGTCCCGCCAGCGCGGGCGTGCCAGAACGGCCAGCGGGACCAGCCACAGCACGTACTGCGGGGAGTAGACCTTGTTGGTCAGGATGAACAGGGCCACGACGAGGAACGCGAGCTGCGCCAGCCGCGGTCGGCGGGGGGCCGCGAGGGTGAGCGCCGCGATGGCGGCGCAGCCGAGGACGACGAGGCCGGTGGCCAAGGCGTTCACGCCGTCCAGCTCCGTGTCGGTGCGCTGCTTGATGATCAGCCACAGCGAGCCGAAATCGACGGGGCGCTCCTCGCTGAAGGTGTAGAACTTCGCCCAGCCCTCCGGGGCCGGGATCATCACCGGCAGGTTGACCGCCAGCCACGCGCCGACGGCTCCCGCGGCCGAGGCGAGGAACGGGCGCCATCGTCCGGCCCGCCAGCACAGTACGAGCAGCGGACCGAGCAGCAGAACCGGATAGAGCTTGGCCGCGGTGGCCAGGCCGAGGAAGATGCCGGCGGCGAACGGGCGGCTGCGTGACCACATCAGCAGCGCGGCGCACGTGAGCGCACCGGCCAGCAGGTCCCAGTTGATGGTGGCGGTGAGGGCCAGGGCCGGGGCCATGGCGACCAGCAGCCCGTCCCAGGGCCTGCGGGGGTGGATGCGGGTCACGCAGACGGCGATGACGACGGCGCAGATCATCAGAAGCGCCGCGTTCACCAGCCAGTAGGTCTGAGCCGGGGACGGGTCCGTGGTGCCGCCCGGGGTCAGCCAGTCGGCGACCTGCATGAACAGGCCGGTGAGGACGGGGTATTCGAGGAACTCCATGCCGCCGGACAGCTCGGCGGGGATGGACTCGTAGTAGGGAATGACGCCGTCCGCGAAGCCGCGGCCCTGATACAGGTGCGGGATGTCGGAGTAGCAGGCGTGGGTGTACTGGTCGGTCGGGCCGCGGAACCAGCCGCTGTCGTAGCAGGGCGCCTTCTGCACCATGCCGAGGGCGAACATTCCGATCATCACCAGGGCGACGATCCGGACCGGCGTCCACCGGCCGCCGGCGGACACGGCCCGCCGGCCGGCGGGGCCGCCGATCAGCTCGCTGCCGGCGGCGGCCACTTCGTCGTGCCGGGTGGGCCGTACGTCCGCTCGCGGGTTCGGATGCGCCATGTCCTCATCCTGCCGCACGGCCCCGCCCCGGGGTGGCAGGGGCGGTTATCCGACCCTGCCGCCGAACCACGCGCCGCCGTCGTCGGTCTCGCCCGGGTCGGTCGGCTCGTCGGTCGGGTCGTCGGTCGGGTCACCGCCCGGTCCGCCGTCCTGACCACCGTCGTCGCAGGTCGGGTCCCAGTCGTTGCACGGCTCCGTCGGATCGTCCGACGGCGTCGGGTCCTCGGGCTCGGTCGGTTCCTCGGTGGGTTCCTCCGTCGGTTCCTCCGTCGGTTCCTCGGTCGGTTCCTCCGTCGGTTCCTCCGTCGGATCGTCCGTCGGTGTCGGCGGGGGCGGCGGCTCGACGCCGGTGCCGCGGTGCATCTCGCCGATGTCCGAGGGCTCGGGGAACTCCTCGATTTCGTGGCCCGCGGTGGCCTCCTGCATGAATGCCAGCCACACGTCCAGCGGCAGCGAACCACCGTTGATCCGCTCCATGCCCGCGGTGTCGTACATGGACATGAAGCCCATCTGCTCGTCGCCGACCAACTCCTCCTGGGAGTCGGGCATGCGCCACATGCCGATGGCCGTCGATAGCTGGGGGGTGTAGCCGACGAACCACGCGCTCTTGTTGTCGTCGGTGGTGCCGGTCTTCGCCGCGACGGGCCGGCCGAGCGCCTGGACGTCCCGGCCGCTGCCCTCGTCGCCCTCGACGACCTCGGTCAGCACATCCGTGACGTTGTCCGCGACCGCGGAATCGAACGCCTGCTCGGTCTGGGTCTCGTGCTCGTAGCTGATGCCGAGCCGGCTGTTCTCCGCGCTGGTCACCGAGTACGGATCGGCCTGCTCACCGCTGGCCGCGAAGGTGGCGTAGGCCGTCGCCATGCGGATCGGTCCGGGCGTCGAGACACCGAGCGCGAACGTCGGCACGGTGTCGTCGGCCTTGCCCAGACTGTCCGGAAGCAGACCCGCGCTCTCGGCGACGTCCCGGACCGTGGCCGGACCGACATCCATGCCCAGCTGCACGAACGGCGCGTTGGCCGAGATCTCCATGGCCTCCCGGATGCTGAGGTCACCCTGCGACCGGCCCTCGAAGTTGGCCTGGCGCCACTCCTCGTCCTCGCCCGTCTCCGCGTTCTCCACCAGGACCGGCTCGCCGTTGTAATTCATGATCGGCAGCATGTCCTCGCTGCGGTACTCGCTCTCCGGCGAGATCGGCGTGCGTTGGTCCTCGTCCTGGGTGGCGGGGCCCTCCGGGTCCCGCACGCCCTCGCTCATCGCCGCCGCCAGCACGAAGGGCTTGAACGTGGAGCCCACCTGTGCGCCGGGATTGTTAGCGTTGTTGACGAAGTGCTGGGTGTAGTCCTCGCCGCCGTAGATCGCCACGATGGCGCCGTCGCCGGGGACCACCGCGGCGCCGCCGAACTGGACGTGCCGGTCCTCGTCCCGCGCCTCGGGGTCGATGTGCTCCTCCTGCACCCCCACCACGGCCGCTTCCATCTGGTTCATCATGTCTTCGTCGAACGTGGTGTGGATCTGGAAGCCGCCCTTGTCCAGATCCTCCCTGGTCGTGATGCCCTCGCTGATCAGGTACTGGTCCGCCAGGTTTGTCAGGTAGCCGATCTGCCCGGCCTTCTCCATCGCCGGGGTGGGCGGGTCCGGCATCGGGAAGCCCTCCTCGTCGATGGCCTGCCGGTCGGTGGCGCTCAGCCCGCCGACCTCGACCCGCCGGTCGAGCACCCAGGACCAGCGCTCCTCGGCGCGCTGGAGATTCTCCTCGTTTCGGTCGTTGACCTCGTCGCCGCCGCCGCCGATGTACGGGTCGTACAGCGCCGGGCCCTTCAGCAGCGCGGTCATGAACGCGGCCTCGCTGTCCGTGAGGTCGAGGGCGTCCTTCCCGTAGTACGCCTGGGCCGCGGCCTGGATGCCCAGGGCGCCGCGGCCGAAGTCCGAGGTGTTGAGGTAGCCCTCCAGGATGTCGTCCTTGGAGACCTCGGCCCCCACCTTGACCGACAGCAGCAGCTCGCGTGCCTTCCGCTCTATCGTCTGATCCTGGGTGAGGTACATGTTCTTCACGTACTGCTGGGTGATCGTCGAGCCCGACTGCACGTCGCCGCCGCGGGCCATGTTGAGCATGGCGCGGCCGATGCCCATGAGGTCGATGCCGGGGTCGGAGTAGAAGCTGGCGTTCTCCGCGGAGATCACCGAGTCCTGCATCGCCTCGGGGATGTCGCTCAGGTCCAGATTCTGCCGGTTCACATTGCTCTCGCCGGAGACCACCATCCGCTCGCCGCTGGCCCAGTAGTAGACGTTGGTCTCCTGGAGGGCGACGTCATTCGGGTCCGGGATCTCGGTCATCGCGTACGCGACGCCGACCAGCCCCATCATCAGGCCCATGAAGGCGACACACGAGCCGAGCACCTGCTTCCACGACGGCACCCAGCGCCGCAGGCCGCGGTAGCCCGAGCGCGGGTAGTCGATGAAGCGCTTCTTCGACGGGGTCTCCCCGCGCCGCCGCGCGGCCCTGGTCGTGCCTTCGGCCGAACTGGCCGCCCGGCGGCGGCCACCACTGCCGCGCTGCGTGGCGCGGCGGGCCTCGGCACGGCTGCCGTACGGCCGCTCCGGCGTCTCGCCGGTCCGCTGGGCGTCGTCCGCGGGGGGCACGGGCGGCGGGCCGGCCCGCCGCCCGGACGACCCCGCGGCCCGGCGACCGCGGGACTGCGGTGGCTTGCGACGGTGCTCGCTCATGGGACAGCTACTCCTCGGACAGACACAATCGCCTGGTTGGGGCAGGTACTTCAGGTGGCATCCAGTCCCCCGATGTGCGATCCGGCCACGAGTCCGGGCGCACTGCACCTAGAACGATGACGAGGACTGTCATCGCTGGGTTCCCGGCCACGGTGGTCTGCACGGGCTAAAGACTACGCAGCCCCAAAGCGCCATCTTTCTTTGCGTGGCGAACAATTGAGACATAACGCCCTCGACGAAGCGAAGATGTGACCCCCTTCACCGAAGTGCCGCTTGCCCGCTCCGGTCCGCCGTTCTATCGTGTCGATGTATCGAGCTGATACATCGGCTCAATGCATCGCACCAACACTAAGCTCGAAGGGCACGGCACGACGGATGAGAACGGAGGTGACTTCCCGGGTGAGCAGACGCTCAGGCATCCTGGAGTTCGCCGTTCTCGGCCTCCTGCGCGAGTCGCCGATGCACGGCTATGAGCTGCGGAAACGGCTCAACACCTCGCTCGGCGTCTTCCGGGCGTTCAGCTACGGCTCCCTCTACCCCTGCCTCAAGACGCTGGTGCAGCAGGGCTGGCTGGCCGAGGAGCCGGGCCGCAGCCCGGATGACCCGCGCGCCACCGCGCTGTCCAACCGCCGGGCCAAGATCGTCTACAGGCTCACGGCCGACGGCAAGGAACGTTTCGAGGAATTGCTGGGCCAGACCGGCCCGGACGCCTGGGAGGACGAGCACTTCGGCGTTCGTTTCGCCTTCTTCGGCCAGACCTCGCGGGACGTGCGCATGCGCGTTCTGGAGGGCCGCCGCAGCCGGCTGGAGGAGCGCCTGGCCAAGATGCGGGCCTCCATGGCCCGCACCAGGGAGAAGCTGGACGCCTACACCCTCGAACTCCAGCGGCACGGCATGGAGTCCGTGGAACGCGAGGTCCGCTGGCTCAACGAGCTCATCGAGAGCGAACGCGAAGGACGGGACCACCGCGACCCCCCGCACCACGGGGACCAGCGGCCGCCGGACGGCGCCCCCGAGCGCCCGAGGCCCGGCCCGCCCGACGACACCACCACCTAACACCCCCGCGACGAAGCGGGGTCACGTCGAGAACACACAGGGAGCAACCGGAATGGGTTCGGTTCGCGTAGCCATCGCCGGCGTGGGCAACTGCGCCGCATCGCTGGTACAGGGCGTCGAGTACTACAAGGACGCCGCCCCGGACACCCGGGTCCCGGGTCTGATGCACGTCCAGTTCGGTGATTACCACATCTCCGACATCGAGTTCGTCGCCGCCTTCGACGTCGACGCGAAGAAGGTCGGCATCGACCTCACCGACGCCATCGGCGCCAGCGAGAACAACACCATCAAGATCTGCGACGTGCCCCCGACCGGCGTGACCGTCCAGCGCGGCGAGACGCACGACGGCCTCGGCAAGTACTACCGCGAGACCATCGTCGAGTCCGACGAGGAGCCCGTCGACGTCGTCCAGGTCCTCAGGGACAGCAGGGCCGACGTCCTCGTCTGCTACATGCCCGTCGGCTCCGAGGACGCCGCCAAGTTCTACGCGCAGTGCGCGATCGACGCCAAGGTCGCCTTCGTCAACGCCCTGCCGGTCTTCATCGCCGGCACCAAGGAGTGGGCCGACAAGTTCACCGAGGCGGGCGTCCCGATCGTCGGCGACGACATCAAGTCGCAGGTCGGCGCGACCATCACGCACCGCGTGATGGCCAAGCTGTTCGAGGACCGCGGCGTCATCCTCGACCGCACCATGCAGCTGAACGTCGGCGGCAACATGGACTTCAAGAACATGCTGGAGCGCGACCGGCTGGAGTCCAAGAAGATCTCCAAGACCCAGGCCGTCACCTCCCAGATCCCCCACCGGGAGCTGGGCGAGAAGAATGTGCACATCGGCCCCTCCGACTACGTCGCCTGGCTCGACGACCGCAAGTGGGCCTATGTCCGCCTGGAGGGCCGCGCGTTCGGTGACGTTCCGCTGAGCCTTGAGTACAAGCTGGAGGTCTGGGACTCCCCCAACTCCGCGGGTGTCATCATCGACGCGCTCCGCGCCGCCAAGATCGCCAAGGACCGCGGCATCGGCGGCCCGGTGCTCTCCGCCTCCTCCTACTTCATGAAGTCCCCGCCCGTGCAGCACTTCGACGACGTCGCGCGCGACAACGTCGAGAAGTTCATCAGGGGCGAGGGCGACAACTGAGCCCGGCCCCCTGCACGTTCAGGGGAACGAAGGCGCCCCCGCGGCGCCCGCACGGAAAAGCGGCAGCCCCGGTCCCATCCCGGGGCTGCCGCCGTCTCGGCCGCGGGCAGGCTGCCGTCCCGGCCGCGCGCCGCGTCTCGCCGCAGGCCGCTCAGCCGTCCATCAGGCGGTCCACCTGCGTCGTCGTGTGCCGGAGGATCGCCTTGAACTCGTCCCCGACCTTCGGCCCCTTCGACTCCGCCGGCACGAAGAGGATCGACACCTGCATGTGCGGCGGCTCCGCGAACCACCGCTGCTTCCCGTCCCACACGAACGGCGACAGGTTCCGGTTCACGGTGGCCAGGCTCGCCCGCGCCATCCCCTTCGCCCGCGACGTCATCCCGTGCAGCGCCTTCGGCGCCTCCAGGCCCACGCCGTGCGACGTGCCGCCGGCCACCACCGCGAGCCAGCCGTCCCCCGGCGCCTTCTGCTGCCGGTAGCCGAACCGGTCGCCCTTCCCCACCGGCGTCACGTCGAGCACCGCGCCCCGGTACTCCGTCGCCCCGTGGTCACCGAGCCACAGCCGGGTACCGATCCGCGCCTTGAACGTCGTCTGCGGGAACTGCTGCCGCAGCCGCAGGAGTTGCTCCGAGGTCAGGTGGCTCACGTACATCCTGTCCAGCGGCAGCCGCGCCGCGCGCAGCCGGTCCATCCACCCGATGACCTCCTCCACCGCGTCCGTCCCGTCCGTGCGGTCGAGCGGCAGGTGGATCGCGAAGCCCTCAAGTCGCACGTCGTCGAGCGCCGCCTGGAGCTTCCCCAGGTCCGAGGGCGACACCCCGTGCCGCCGCATCGAGCTCATCACCTCCACCACCACGCGTGACCCCACGAGGCCGTACACCCCGTCGACCGAGGACGCCGAACGGATCACCCGGTCCGGCAGGGGCACCGGCTCCTCGCTGCGCCGGTACGGGGTCAGCACCAGGATGTCGCCGCTGAAGCGGTCCCGCATCCCCTCGGCCTCGTAGGTGGTCCCCACCGCGATCGTGTCGAGGCCGAGCAGCGACACCTCGTCCGCGAGCCGGTCGTGCCCGAATCCGTACCCATTGCCCTTGCACACGGGCACAAGACCTGGAAAGTCAGCCACAATCGACCGCTGGTGCGCCCGCCAGCGGTCGGTGTCGACGTAAAGGGTGAGCGCCATGGCCGGTGAGACCCTTTCTCTCGTGAGCCCTGTGGACGGTCAGCGCCGCGACATGTAGATGTCGAGCGCCTTGTGGAGCAACTTGTTCAGCGGGAAGTCCCACTCACCGAGATACTCGGCCGCCTCGCCGCCCGTCCCCACCTTGAACTGGATCAGACCGAAGAGATGGTCGCTGTCCTCCAGCGAGTCACCGATACCCCGCAGGTCGTACACGTCCGCCTGGAGCGCGTACGCGTCCTGCAACATGCGCCACTGCATCGCGTTGGACGGCCGCACCTCGCGCTTGTGATTGGCGGACGCACCGTACGAATACCACACATGGCCGCCCACGATCAGCATGGTCGCGGCGGCCACCGCCTCACCCTCGTGCATGGCGAAGTACAGCCGCATGCGGTCCGGGTCCTCCTCGTTCAGAACCCGCCACATGCGCTGGAAGTACATCAGCGGCCGGGGCCGGAACTTGTCCCGCTCCGCCGTCACTTCGTACAGCTGCTGCCACACCGGCAGCTCGTCGAAGCCGCCCTGCACGACCTGGACGCCGGCCTTCTCGGCCTTCTTGATGTTCCGCCGCCACAGCTGGTTGAAGCCCTTGTGGACCTCGTCGAGCGAACGGCCGCGCAGCGGGATCTGGAACACGTACCGCGGCTGCACGTCGCCGAACCCGGCGCCACCGTCCTCGCCCTGCTGCCAGCCCATGCGCCGCAGCCGGTCCGCCACCTCGAAGGCGCGCGGCTCGATGAACGTCGCCTCGACGTCCCGCAGCCGCTTCACGTCCGGGTTCTGGATGCCCGCCTTCACCGCCGCGGCGTTCCACCGCCGGATCACCACGGGCGGACCCATCTTCACCGAGAACGCGCCCTGCTGCTTGAGGTGCGCGAGCATCGGCTTGAGCCACTCATCGAGGTTGGGCGCGTACCAGTTGATCACCGGGCCCTCCGGCAGGTACGCCAGGTACCGCTTCAGCCGCGGCAGCTGCCGGTACAGCACCAGGCCCGCGCCCACCTGCTGGCCGGCGCGGTCGAACCAGCCGATCGACTCGGAGCGCCACTCGGCCTTCACATCACCCCACGCCGGCACCTGCATGTGGCTCGCCGAGGGCAGCGAACCGATGTAGGCCAGATGCTGCTCGCGACTGATGGTCCTCAGGGTCAGGCTCATACGGGGGGCTCCTCCGGCGTCAATCGCAGGGTCTGGCCGGAAGCCTAACGGCGCGGCCGACGCCGCGGGACGCCGCGGTCCCGCCCCACCCCCCGCCCTCGCCCGCCTGTGTCAGCCGAGCCAGCCGCCGAACAGGCCGCCGTGGGCCATGCCCAGATAGAACCCGAGGCCCGCGGCCCCCAGGCCGAGCACCGCGAGGAACCGCTGCCCGGTCGTCGCGGAGATCAGCTGCGCCCACGCGCCGAAGCCGATCCCGGCCAGGCCCACCCAGCTGCTGATCAGGTGCAATCCGGGCAGAACCGACGCCGCGACGGCGACGAGGCCCAGCAGCAGGGCGGCCGTGGCGAACCGGTTCTCCACCGGGTGCGCGCGGCCGTCGGTGTTCAGATAGGTCGTCGGATGCGCCAGATGAGCCATGACGGCACCTCCAGGACTCCAGGACTCCAGGACTCACGAACTCCGGACGTGAACGGGCGGCGCGGCGCCGTCCCGCCCGTTGCCGCTCGTGTACCCGACTGTCCGGATTGCTACCGTCCCGCCCCGGATTTCAACCGGAAGGCCGGGGGCGGGTACGGTGTACTGTCCGTCCCTTCCGGTCCGCGGCCACGCGGACCGGCCGGAGCGGAACGCATCACGACCCTCCTGCCACGGATCGTCCGTGGCCGCCCGAGTCCAGAGGAGGTGGGTTTTCGCATGCGTCACTACGAGCTGATGGTGATCCTCGACCCCGATCTCGAGGAGCGCGCCGTCGCCCCCCTGATCGAGAGCTTCCTTTCCGTCGTCCGCGAGGGCAACGGGAAGGTGGAGAAGGTCGACACCTGGGGCCGCCGCCGTCTTGCCTACGAGATCAACAAGAAGCCCGAGGGCATCTACTCCGTCATCGACCTCCAGGCCGAGCCGGACGTCGTCAAGGAGCTCGACCGGCAGCTCAACCTGAACGAGTCGGTCGTGCGGACGAAGGTCCTCCGCCCCGCCACCCACTGAGCGCGGGACGCCGAGTAGCACTGTCAGTGCCATAAGTAATCATCGCAGCATCAGCAGTTAACCCGCGCCGAGAGGTACCCCCATGGCAGGCGAGACCGTCATCACGGTCGTCGGCAACCTGGTCGACGATCCCGAGCTGCGCTTCACCCCGTCCGGGGCGGCAGTCGCAAAGTTCCGCGTCGCTTCCACGCCGCGGATCTTCGACCGGCAGACCAGCGAGTGGCGGGACGGCGAAAGCCTGTTCCTCACCTGCTCGGTCTGGCGTCAGGCGGCGGAGAACGTCGCGGAGTCGCTCACGAAGGGCACCCGCGTCATCGTGCAGGGCCGCCTCAAGCAGCGGTCGTACGAGGACCGGGAGGGCGTCAAGCGCACGGTCTTCGAGCTGGAGGTCGACGAGGTCGGCGCCAGTCTCCGCAACGCCACGGCCAAGGTCACCAGGACCACGGGCCGCGGCGGCCAGGGCGGCGGCCCCGGTGGTGGCGGCTGGGGCGGCGGCCCCGGCGGCGGCCAGCAGGGCGGTCAGCAGGGCGGCGGCGCACCCGCGGGCGACCCGTGGGCGACCGGTGCCCCGGCAGGCGGCCAGCAGGGCGGCGGCGGTGGCGGCTGGGGCGGCGGTGGTTCCGGCGGTGGCTACTCGGACGAGCCGCCCTTCTAGGCGGCGGGGCGGGGCCGTGCCCCGCCCAGCACCCACTTCTTTTTGACATCACCGGAGAGACACCATGGCGAAGCCGCCCGCGCGCAAGCCGAAGAAGAAGGTTTGCGTGTTCTGCAAGGAGAAGATCTCCTACGTCGACTACAAGGACACCAATCTGCTGCGGAAGTTCATTTCCGACCGTGGCAAGATCCGTGCCCGCCGGGTCACCGGCAACTGCACCCAGCACCAGCGTGACGTCGCCACGGCCGTGAAGAACAGCCGTGAGATGGCGCTGCTGCCCTACACGTCCACCGCTCGCTAGGAAAGGGGGACCGAAGCGTCATGAAGATCATCCTGACCAGTGAGGTCTCCGGTCTGGGCACCGCCGGCGACGTCGTCGAGGTGAAGGACGGGTACGCCCGCAACTACCTGCTGCCCCGCGGGGCGGCGATCCGCTGGACCAAGGGCGGGGAGAAGGACGTCGAGCAGATCCGCCGCGGTCGCAAGATCCGCGAGATCGCCTCGATCGACCAGGCCAACGACGTCAAGGCCCAGCTGGAGGGCGTGACCGTCCGGCTGAAGGTCAGGGCGGGCTCCGGCGGACGCCTCTTCGGCTCCGTCACCCCGGCCGACATCGTCTCCGCGGTCAAGTCGGCGGGCGGCCCCGATGTGGACAAGCGCCGCATCGAGCTGAGCACGCCGATCAAGAGCCTCGGCTCGCACCGGATCTCGGTCCGGCTGCACCCGGAGGTCGTCGCCGGCGTCGGCATCCAGGTGGAAGCCGCCAAGTGAGCACCGCCGCGGCCGGGCCCCGATCCTCGGGGCCCGGCCGCGCGGACGTCGAAGCCCAGGTCAGGCGCGCACGGCGCCGGTGACCACCCAGCGGCCGGTCCTGGCCCGCAGCGCCAGGGTGATCAGCCGGGTGCCCATCATCAGCCCCGCGACGGCCCACCACAGGGCGGTGATCCCGCCCCCCGCCACGGGCACCAGCAGCGCGACGGGCGTGAAGACCGCGAGCGTCAGCAGCATCGCCCACGCCAGGTAGGGCCCGTCGCCCGCGCCCATCAGCACGCCGTCGAGCACGAACACGACGCCGGCCACGGGCTGGGTCAGCGCCACCACGAGCAGTACCGGCAGCAGCTGGTCGCGCACGTCCTGATCGCCGGTGAACAGCCGCAGGATCAACGGGCTGGCGGCGGCGACCAGCACCGCGAGCACCACCCCGGCGACCACACCCCAGCCGACCATGCGGCGGCAGGCCGCGCGGGCGCCCGGGGCGTCGTCGGCCCCGAGATAGCGGCCGATGATGGCCTGGCCGGCGATGGCGATGGCGTCCAGGGCGAACGCGAGGAGCGTCCACAGGGTCAGCGCGATCTGGTGGGCCGCGATATCGGTGTCGCCGAGGCGTGCGGCGACCGCGGTGGCGATCAGCAGCACGCCGCGCAGGGAAATGGTCCGCACCAGCAGCGGTACGCCGGCTTTGGCGTTCGCGCGGATGCCGGTGGCGCTCGGGCGCAGCGTCGCGCCGTGCTTCCGCGCCCCGCGCACGACGACCACGAGGTAGACGGCGGCCATGCCGAACTGGGCGAGCACGGTGCCCCACGCGGAGCCGGCGATGCCCATGTCGAGGCCGTAGATGAACAGGGCGTTGAGCGCGATGTTGGCGGAGAAGCCGCCGATGGCGACGTACAGCGGGGTGCGCGTGTCCTGGAGACCGCGGAGCACGCCGGTCGCGGCGAGGACGATCAGCATGGCGGGCATGCCGAGCGCGCTGACGCGCAGGTAGGTGACGGCGTGCGGGGCCGCGGACGAGGAGGCGCCGAAGAGGTCGACCAGGGCGGGCGCGGCGGGGACGAGGAAGGCGACGAGGCCGGCGCCGAGGATGACGGCGAGCCAGATTCCGTCCATGCCCTGGCGGATGGCGGCGGACAGGTCCCGGGCGCCGACGCTGCGGGCCACGGCGGCGGTGGTGGCGTAGGCGAGGAAGACGAAGACGTTGACGGCGGTGGTCAGCAGGGCGGCGGCGACGCCGAGTCCGGCGAGCTGCGGGGTGCCGAGGTGGCCGATCATCGCGCTGTCGGCCATGAGGAACAGCGGCTCGGCGACGAGGGAGCCGAAGGCGGGCAGGGCGAGCCGGAGTATCTCGCGGTCCTGTCGCCTGGCGGCCCGGTTCCGCCGGCTCCGGCCGGGAGGAGCGGCGGTCGGTGACGCTGGGGACATGGTCCGATCCAAACATCCACAGGTAATGGACGCAATGGAATATGGGCCCTTACCTTTCAAGGCTGCGGTGTGATGGTCTGCGGTCGTTGACGTGAGCCCGCCGAGACGGGCCCGGTCGGGCTGCCGCCCCGGAACGAGCAGGTAAAAGCGCACGTCAGTGCGCATGTGAGGGGGCGCGGGAAGCCGGCCGCGCCGGTGTGTCCGCCGAGTTGTCCACAGGAATCGGCCGGTAGTTCACAGGGCGTGGTCTGACATCCACATAGCCTGTGGATAACTCTGCCCGGACCTGCCGGTTGGTCGTGCCGTCCGTGGGCCGTAGCGTAGGCCCTCGCTCGGCGAGAATGTCAGAGCTGTGCCGTAGGAATGGGAAGTGCGCGGCGGTTCGAGGCCGGAGGGAGGCGGGGTCGGTGGCTGATCTCGACGAGCACGCGGGGCCGTGGGGCGGGCCCGACACCGGGGAGCCGCCGCCCGTGGCGCGCCCGCGGCACAGCCCGGACGGCGGGGACGAGGAGCGCGCCGCCTTCGAGCGCGTTCCTCCGCAGGACCTCGCGGCCGAGCAGTCGGTGCTCGGCGGCATGCTGATGTCCAAGGACGCCATCGCCGACGTCGTCGAGGTCCTGCGCGGTCTCGACTTCTACAAACCCGCGCACGAGACGATCTACACGGCGATCCTCGACCTGTACGCCAAGGGCGAGCCCGCGGACCCCATCACGATCTCCGCCGAGCTGACCAAACGCGGCGAGCTGGCCAGGGTCGGCGGCGCGGGCTACGTGCACTCGCTGGTCAACGTGGTGCCGACGGCGGCCAACGCGGAGTACTACGCGGAGATCGTCCACGACCGTGCGGTGCTGCGCCGGCTGGTGCAGGCGGGCACCCGTATCACCCAGATGGGGTACGCGGCGGACGGCGACGTGGACGACATCGTCAACTCCGCGCAGGCCGAGATCTATGCGGTCACCGAGCAGCGGACGGCCGAGGACTACATGCCGCTCGGCGACATCATGGAGGGCGCGCTCGACGAGATCGAGGCCATCAGCAATCGCAGCGGCGAGATGACCGGCGTGCCGACGGGCTTCACGGACCTGGACTCCCTGACGAACGGGCTGCATCCGGGCCAGATGATCGTCATCGCGGCGCGGCCCGCGATGGGTAAGGCGCTGGCGCTCGACACCCCGCTGCCCACCCCCACCGGGTGGACCACCATGGGCGAGGTACGGTCGGGCGACTATCTGCTCGACGAGTCGGGAAAGCCGACGCGGGTGGTGGAAGCCACCGATGTGATGACCGGACGACCGTGCTACGAGGTGGCGTTCGACGACGGCACGACCGTGATTGCCGACGCGGATCACCAGTGGCTCACGGACACCAGGGCTTCGCGCAGGTCCGCGCGCGTCCCGGCGGCGGTCAGGACCACCAAGGAAATCGCCGAAACCCTCTACTGCCCCACGACCGATGCCCGCCACAACCACACCGTGCGGAACTCGGCCCCGCTCTGCCTGCCCCAGCAGGACCTGCCGATTGCCCCGTACGTCCTGGGCGCTTGGCTCGGGGACGGTCACAGTGCCGCCGCCAGGATCACCTCGGCGGACGCGGAGCTCGTCCGCCGCATCGCGGACGAGGGCTTCGACGTCCGCCGGGTGGGGACGTCGATCACCTATGCCCTGCGCTTCGCCGTCCGGGCCCCCGAGCCGGTCGAGCGGACGTGCGCGGTCTGCGGAAAGCCCTTCGTGCCCAAGCTCGCCCATGTGCGGACCTGTGGCCGCTCCTGTGGCGGCAGGGCGCGGTTCGTCTCGGCTCCCCAACCCCACACCGCGTGCGTGGATTGCGGCGAAACCTGCTTCTCGGCCTCCTCCGAGCCTCGTTGTGCCTCCTGCTCGCGGAGGTACGGCAGCCTCCTCGTGCGGCTGCGGGATCTGGGCGTGCTGCGCAACAAGCACATTCCGATGAGCTATCTGCGCGGGTCCGTCGCACAGCGCAGGGCACTCCTCGCGGGCCTGCTGGACACGGATGGGACGGTCACGAACACCGGCTCTGTGCAGCTTGCGCTGACCAGCCGAAGCCTGGCCGAGGGCTTGCGTGAGCTGATCGTCGGCCTCGGCTATCGCTGTGGGGTGCGGACCAAACCGGTCAAGGGGCGATCCGTGGGTTCCTCCACCGCGTACCTCATCACGTTCACACCCACGGATGATGTGTTCGCGCTGGAACGCAAGCGGCGGGTCCATGAGGAGCGTAGGCGCCCAGGGACGGCGAAACTGGGGCAGCGGGTCATCACCGGTGTCCGGGAGGTCGCCAGTGTGCCGGTCCGCTGTGTCCAGGTGGACAGTGTGAATCACCTGTATCTCGCCACCCGCTCGATGGTCCCCACGCACAACTCGACGCTGGCGCTCGACTTCGCGCGCGCGTGCTCGATCAAGCACAAGCTGCCGAGCGTGATCTTCTCCCTGGAGATGGGGCGGAACGAGATCGCGATGCGCCTGCTCTCCGCCGAGGCGCGGGTCGCGCTGCACCACATGCGTTCGGGCAGCATGACGGACGAGGACTGGAACCGGCTGGCCCGGCAGATGGCGGAGGTGAACGAGGCTCCGCTCTACATCGACGACTCGCCCAACCTGTCGATGATGGAGATCCGGGCCAAGTGCCGCCGCCTGAAACAGCGGAACGACCTTCAGCTCATCGTCATCGACTACCTCCAGCTGATGCAGACCGGCGGCAGCCGCCGCCCGGAGAGCCGGCAGCAGGAGGTCTCCGAGATGTCGCGAAACCTGAAGCTGCTGGCGAAGGAGCTGGAGGTGCCTGTGGTCGCGCTGTCCCAGCTGAACCGGGGACCCGAGCAGCGCACGGACAAGAAGCCGATGATCTCGGACCTCCGCGAGTCCGGTTCGATCGAGCAGGACGCGGACATGGTCATCCTGCTGCACCGCGAGGACGCCTACGAGAAGGAGTCGCCGCGCGCGGGCGAGGCCGACCTGATCGTGGCCAAGCACAGGAACGGCCCTACCGCCACGATCACCGTGGCCTTCCAGGGGCACTACTCGCGCTTCGTCAACATGGAGGGCGGCTTCTGAGCACAGGGTTGTTAGGGTCATGGCCATGGATACGGCGGCCGGTGACCGGGCTCCCGAGCGGCTGCGGGGGAGGGTGAGTTGGCTTCTCTCGCACGCGGCGACGCACTCGGGTCGGCTGGTCGCGGAGGCCTTCGCCTCGATCGGCACCCGGCGTTACCACCATGCCCTGCTCGCCGCGCTGGCCGAGTTCGGCCCGGCCAGTCAGGCGGCGCTCGGCCGCAGGTGCGGCATCGACCGGAGCGACGTGGTGGCCGCCCTCAACGAGCTGGCGGCGAGCGGGCAGGTCGTGCGCAGCCCCGACCCGGCCGACCGCCGGCGCAATGTGATCACCCTGACACCGGAGGGCCGCGGCCAGCTGGAGCGGGCCGACGAGGCGCTCGGCCGGACGCAGGAGGCGCTGCTCGCGCCGCTGTCGCCAGCGGAGCGTCGGGAGTTGATCCGGCTGCTCGGTCTTGTGCACGACCACTTGGGCCGGCGGAGCCGGCCGCCGTACGCCCCCTGAGGGCGCGTACGGAGCGTGGCCGGTAAGGTCCCCGCGCATGAGCGGCGGCAACGGCGGCAACGGCGGCAGCCAGGGCGGCCTCCCGGTCCCACGCGCGGTGCGCGCGCTGGCCCGGCGGCACGGGATCGGCGCGGACGAGGTACTGCCCGCGCCGTTCCAGGGGGTGGCCGGCACGGTCTTCCTGCTGGGCGAGCACCTGGTGGTGAAGGTGGCGAGGCCGGAGCCGGGCTGCGCCGCGGATCTGCGCAAGGAGGCGCTGGTCGTGCCGTTCGCGACCGGGCTCGGCCTGCGCACGCCCGAACTGGTGGCGTACGGCGAGGGGGACGAGGACCTGCCGGGCCCCTGGGCCGTGCTGCGGCGGGCCCACGGGCGGGCGGCGAACGAGCCGGGCCCGCGGGCGTACCGGGAGCTCGGCCGCGAACTGGCGCTGCTGCACGGCGCGTCCGTCCCGCCCGGGGTGGCGGCGGGCGTGCCGCGGGATGAGCCGGCGGACCCGGCGCCCGGTATCGAACGGCTGGTGGCGGCCGGGTATCTGAGTGCGGGTCTCGGGGCCTGGCTCACGGGGTGGCTGGCCGAGCTCGCGGCGGCGCGGCCGGCGCCGCCGGGTCCCGTGCTGATTCACGGCGACGTGTCGGCGGCGAACCTGGTGCTCGGTGGGCGGAGCGGCGGTCTGGTGGCGCTGCTTGACTGGGGGGACGCGGCGCTGGCCGATCCGGCGGCGGAGTTCGCGAAGGTGCCGCTGCGCCGGGTGCCCGAGGTCCTGACGGGATACCTGGGCGGGCTGCCGGACGCGGACACCGGGCGGGCGTGGGCGGCCGGGGTGCTCACGCACCACCTGGCCTGGGCCGTCGCCCGGCTGCCCACCCCGCCCGACACGCGCGGCGGACACTGGTCGGCGCAGCCGGGCAACCGGCTGCTCGAACTCCTGCGCGCCTACGCGGAGGGCCTGCCGTCCCCCTGGGCGGCCTGGATGAGGTCGAAGAGGTTGCCGTAGAGGTCGGCGAAGACGGCGACGGTGCCGTAGGGCTCGCTCCGCGGTGGCCGCACGACCGTGACGCCCGCCGCGGTCAGGCGGGTGAAGTCGCCGTCGAAGTCGTCGGTGTGCAGGAAGAAGCCGACGCGCCCGCCGGTCTGGTCGCCGATCCTGCTGCGCTGGTGCCCGGTCGCGGCGCGGGCGAGGAGCAGGCCGGTGGCGGCGTCGGGGTGCGGCGCGACGACGACCCAGCGTTTGCCCGTGGGCTCCGGGGGTCCCAGCGGAGTGTCCTCGCGGAGCGTGAAACCGAGGCGGCCGGTGTAGTAGGCGATGGCCTCGTCGTAGTCGGGGACGACGAGGGTGATCAGGGCCAGCTGCCGCATGGGAACAAGCGTGCCATGGTGCATCCTGGGGGCATGTACCGGGAACGTCCCGCGCGCTTCGGGGACGGCGCGGTGGTGTGGAGCAGCCGGGGCGATGCCGACTCGTCCGGCCGGGTGCTGCCGGACGGCTGCGTGGATCTGATCTGGGGCGCGGGACGGCTGTTCGTGGCGGGGCCCGACACGCGCGCCCACGTGTTCACCGTGGTGCACGGGCAGGAGGCCACCGGGCTGCGCTTCGCGCCTGGGGCGGCGCCCGCGGTGCTCGGCGTGCCCGCGGACGAGCTGACGGACCGGCGCGTTCCCCTGGACGGGCTGTGGAACGTGGCGCGGGTGCGCGAGCTGTCGGAGCGGCTGGCGGCGGCGCGCGGCGGCGCGGGCGCCGTGCTTGAGGCGATCGCGGAGGGGCGGCTGCGCCGGGCGGCGGACCCCGGCGGGGCGTGGCGGCCCGCCGTGCTGGCCGCGCTGCACGCGGGCCGTGGGGTCGCGGAGACGGCGGAGCGGCTCGGCCTGAGCGAGCGGCAGCTGCGGCGGCGGAGCCTGTCGGCGTTCGGCTACGGCCCCAAGACCCTGGCGCGCGTGCTGCGGATGCAGCGGGCGCTCGACCTGGCAAGGAGCGGCACGCCCCTGGCCGCGACGGCGGTGCTCGCCGGGTACGCGGACCAGGCGCACCTGGCGCGCGAGGTGAAGGGCCTCGCCGGGGCGCCCCTTTCGGCCCTGGTGGCGGGCCGGGTCGGGGACACCTCGGGTCAGTCCCCCGGCTGAGCCGGGGCGGCGAGCGGCGCGAAGAGGTCCACGCCGTTCCCGTCGGGGTCGAGGACGATGGCGTAGCGCTGGCCCCAGAACGCGTCCCAGGGGTCCTTGCTCCCGGTGTACCCGGCCTGCACGAGGGCGGCGTACTGCCGGTCGACGTCGGCGGGCCCGTCGCACAGGAACGCGAGGGCGATGCGCCGCCCGGCCGGCGGCGGGACCGCGTCGGGCCCGGTGCCGCCGACGACCTCCGCGGCGTCCCAGGCGAGGCGGAGGCCGCCGGGCAGCACGGTTTCCACGTGCGGCTCCTTGTCGGCACCCGCGGGGATGTCGAGGCCGAGGCGGCGGTAGAAGGCGAGCGAGGCCGCGAGGTCGTCGGTGAGGATGCCGATGAGGTCGAGTCGAGGTGTCATGCGAGGCAGCCTAGGCAGCGGCGGACCCGCCGGTATTGAACGAATCGGACGGGTCGCCGCGGCCGGGGCCGTGCGGCGCGCGGGCGGTCCTCCGGCTCAGCCGAGGGCGACGGACAAGGGGGCGAAGCGGCGGTCGATGTCGCCCGGGAGGTCAGGGGCGCCCCGGACCATGAGGGTGCAGACGTAGTCGCCGGTGAGCCCGTTGGCGCGCAGCCAGTCGGCCAGTCCAGGGTGGCGCGGGTCGACGTCGAAGCGCACCGGCATCGGCGCGGCGGCGGCCAGGCGGGCGACGAGGGCGCGCGCGGTGGGCTGGTCGTCGGCGAGGGCGGGGCCGATGACGGTGGTGGTCTCGTTCGGCCAGGCCGCGGCGTAGCCGGTGAGCCGCCCGCCGGGGGCGTGCGCGACCAGGATCTGGTCGGCGAAGGCCGGGAGCCTGGTGAGCAGTTCGGTGCGGTCGGCGCCGAAGACGGGGCGGTCGTAGGCGAGGATCGCCGGTATGTCCGCGGCCGTGGCCGCCCGCAGCACCGTGCCCGCGGGGGCGGGCGCAGGCGCCGCGCCGGTGAACGTGCCGCGGAGGGTCGTGACGGTGCCGACGGGCGCGAACCCGAGCCGCTCGTACAGCGGGCGGCCGTTCGCCGTGGCGGTGAGGAACACGGCGGCCCCGCCGCAGGAGTCGAGGGCGTGCCGCATCAGGTGGCGGCCGACGCCGCGGCGTGCGAAGCGGGCCGCGACGAGCACCATGCCGATGCAGCGGTGGGTCTCGCCGTAGGAGGTGAGGACGAGGGTGGCCAGCAGGGTGCCGGGCCGGTCGGGCGCGTCGATGCCCACGCCCCGGCCCGCGGTCAGCAGCAGCCGCCACTTGTGCTCCTCGCGGGCCCAGCCGTGTTCGGCGGCCAGGTCGAGGCAGGCGGTCAGATCGGCGAGGGTGAGCACGCGGACGGGGAGCGAGGCGGGCGGGGCAGGCGGCGGCGAGGGCGGCGGCGAGGGCGCGGAGGCAGGCGTCACGTTCCTCAGCCTGTCCGACCGGCGCCGGGGGCGGCGACCGTTTTTCGCGCGGGGCGCCGGTTCGCCGCGGCGGCGCGCCGCCCCCAGCGGGTCGTGCCCCAGGGCTTGAGCACCGAGACCGCGGTCATGAACAGGTAGGCGGTCAGCGCGACGGCCGGGGGAATGACGAGCCCGCCCGGATCGGTCACGGGCGTTCCGGCGTCGACCGCGGCGGCGGCCTCGTTGATTCCGGCGCGGAGCGCGAACACCGAGGCGGTAGCGGTGATCAGGGTGAGCACGAATTTGATCAGAACCCACCGGTAGCGGATCAGTCCCCACGGGGTGCCGAGCGAGAGCACGAGGCCGGTGGCGAGCGCGGACAGGGCCAGCGGCGCGAGCAGCCAGTCGCCGAAGATGCGCATGGAACGGTAGGCGGCCGCCGAGGTCTCCTCGGACCCGGTGACCGCCGCGGCAACCGCGAGGACCAGCAGGCACAGGGTGAGGCCGAGCCAGCCGACGGACACGACGACGTGGGCGACGAGGAACGTTTTGCGGGCGGGGCGGGAGAGCGTGGACATGCCCCTCACGCTCCCGCGCCGAAACCGGGCGGTGCGTCTGACGGACGGAGTATCCGCGGCTACTCGGGATCGAGTACGGGCGTCGGGCGCCCGCCCGTGGCGCGGCGGCCACCGGCGGGGTATGAGTGGCGGCATGACAGACGGAGACGCAGAACTGCTGCCCGCCACCCGCCGGGCCCTCGACCACCGGCTCGCCGTGACCCAGGCGGAGGGCCGGGCCCCGTCCGTGGTGGCCGCGGTGGTGCGGGAGGGCCGGACGGTCTGGACGGGCGGCCGCGGCGAGCTGCCGCCGGGCGCGGACCCGGCGACGGTGCAGTACCGCATCGGCTCGATCACGAAATCGCTGACGGCGGTGCAGGTGCTGCGGCTGCGGGAGGAGGGGCTGCTCGACCTCGGCGATCCGGTGGGGGCGCACCTGTCCACGCCGCACGGGGGCGGCGCCACGGTCGCTCAGCTGCTCGCGCACACCGGGGGGCTCGCGGCGGAGGCGCGCGGGCCTTGGTGGGAGCGCACGGATGGCGAGTTGCGCCCCGAGCTCGCGGACGTCTTCGGCGACCGGCCGCAGAAGCATCCGCAGGGCCGGCGGTTCCACTACTCCAACCCCGGCTACGCCCTGCTCGGCGCGCTGATCGAGAAGCTGCGCGGCGCCCCCTGGGCCGAGGTGCTGCGCGAAGAGGTACTCGCGCCGCTGGGCATGACGCGCACCGGCGCGCGGCCCGAGGCGCCGTACGCGGCGGGCTGGGCCGTGCACCCGTACGCCGACGTACGGCAGCCGGAGCCCGCGGTGGATCTCGGACGGCTCGCGGCGGCCGGGCAACTGTGGTCGACGGCCGGCGATCTGGCGAGGTTCGCGGCGTTCCTGCTCGCGGGCGATCCGCGGGTACTCGGCGCCGCGGGCGTGGCGGAGCTGCGCGCGCCCGCGGCGGCACCTGAACCGGCGGACTGGGACACCGGCTACGGGCTCGGCCTCCAGGTGGCGCGGCGCGAGGGGCGGCTGCTCGCCGGGCACGGGGGCTCGCTGCCCGGTTACGTCGCGAGCGTGTGGGCGGCCCCTGAGGAACGGCTCGGGGCGGTGGCGCTGGCGAACGCGACGTCGGGCGTCGCCACGTCGGCCCTGACGGCCGGGCTGCTCGACCTCGTCGCCCGGCACGAGCCGGCACCGCCGGAACCGTGGCGCCCGGCGCGGGACGCGGACCCGGACCTCGTCGCGCTGACCGGCGTGTGGCACTGGGGCACGGCCCCCGTCGTGCTGCGGCTGCACGCCGGGGGCGTGCTGTCGCTCGGCCCCGCGGCGGGCGGCGGGCGGCGTTCGCGCTTCGATCCGGCGGGGGACGGCGCGTGGACGGGACGCGAGGGCTACTACGCGGGCGAGACGCTGCGGGTGGTGCGGCGGCAGGACGGGACGGCCGACCACCTCGACGTGGGTTCGTTCGTCCTCACCCGGGAGCCCTACGAGCCGGGCTCCGCGGTGCCGGGCGGCACCGACCCCGGCGGCTGGCGGTGAGCCGGTGAGCCGGTGAGCCCGGGCGGGCGCGGTACGGGCCGGACGGGTCACAGCTGCAGCTTGAAGCCGACGTGCGTCGGCCGGAACCCGAGTTTCTCGTAGAAGCGGTGCGCGTCGGTGCGGGTGGCGTCCGAGGTGAGCTGGACGAGGGCGCAGCCCTGCCGCTCCGCCTCCTCGACGGCCCGCCGGATCAGCTCGCTGCCCAGGCCGGTGCCGCGGGCTTCCGCGGCGACGCGCACCGACTCGATGAGGGCGCGGGAGGCGCCTTTGCGGGAGAGGCCGTGGAGGATGCTGAGCTGGAGGGTGCCCACCACGCGGGCGTCCTGGTCCCGTTCGGCGACCAGCAGGTGCTGGTGCGGGTCGGCGTCGATGCGTGCGAAGGCGGCGAGGTACGGCGTGAGGTCGGCCGGGTCCTCGCGGCCGGCCCCGAGCACGTCGTCGGCGAGCATCGCGACGATGCGGGGAACGTCGTCCGCCGTGGCCCGCCGCATGGTGATATTCATGCCGGCAGTCTAGGAAACGGGAGAAACCCCATGAACCGCGCGTATCCGGAAGGGGCTTGTGTCTCAGCCGCGTAACGGTAGGGTCTGTTGCGCATCCCGGAGGCGTGAAGCCGTTCAGTTTATGGGATGCGGGGGGCTCGATGGCCGGGTTTCCGGTTAACCACCCGCTCCCGGTGAGCGCGCTGACACGCTGTGCGACCGGGAGTTGATCGAGGCGAGGCAGGGTCATGACCGCGATATCGGCCGACGACGGCGCCACCACCACCGGGAGCGGACACGCGAACGGGCAGGGGAAGCGGGCGCCTTCGCCCGACGCGGTCGCGATCAGGCGCACACTCGCCGAGATCGAGCCCCATGCGGACGAGGCCACTTCGTACTTCTACGCGCTGCTCTTCCTGCACAACCCCGGACTGCGCGAGCTGTTCCCCCCGGCGATGGACACGCAGCGCGACCGCCTGTTCGGCGCGCTGCTGACGGCGGCCGAGCAGATCGACGACACGGTCGGGCTGACCGACTACCTCGGCCATCTCGGCCGCGGCCACCGCAAGTACGGCACGCGGGCCGACCACTACCCGGCCGTCGGCGAGGCGCTGATCTACGCGCTGGAGCGCTACGCCCCGCGGACGTGGGACGCGGCGGCCGAGGCCGCGTGGGTCCGGGCGTACACGGTGTTCAGCCAGACGATGATCGACGCGGCGGCGGAGGACGAGCTGCGCGCGCCGCCGTGGTGGCAGGCGGAGATCGTCTCCCACGAACGGCGCACCAGCGAGGTGGCGGTGGTCACCGTCCGGCCCGACCAGCCGTACCCGTATCGTGCCGGGCAGTACGCCAGCGTGGAGACGCCGTGGTGGCCGCGGGTGTGGCGGTCCTACTCGTTCGCCTCGTGCCCGCGCGCGGACGGGCTGCTGTCCTTCCACGTCAAGGCCGTGCCGGCGGGCTGGGTTTCGCGCTCGCTGGTGCACCGGGCGAGACGCGGGGACGTGATAAGACTCGGGCCGCCCGCCGGGTCGATGGCGGTGGACCACGCGTCGAGCCGCGGGCTGCTGTGCGTGGGCGGCAGTACGGGAATCGCGCCGATCAAGGCGCTGGTGGAAGATGTCGCCGAGCACGGGCGGCGCCGACCGGTGGAGGTGTTCTTCGGTGCGAACCGCGACGCGGACCTGTACGACCTGGACTCCTTTCTCGATCTGGAACGGCGTCTCCCGTGGCTGTCCGTGCGCCCGGTCGTCGCCGAGCTGGCAACCCGCGGATTCGCGGGTCGGCTTCCGGAAGCGGTACGGGAGTTCGGGCCGTGGCGGGAGTTCGACGGATATTTGTCGGGGCCGCCGCAGATGATCAGGAAGAGCGTGGACGCGCTGGTGTCCTCGGGAGTTCCGCAGGACCGGATATGGCACGACTTCCTGGGCACGCTCGTTGCTTCGGGCGGCAGGTAGCCGCGGCAGCGGACGGCGGAGTCGCAACAGCAGACCGAAACGGTAAGAAGTGAAGTAGCGGAATGTCAGGAATATCAGGCATGGGCCAGGGGAGCGGGCACCTGCCGGCTCTTCCCGCGCGGCCGGGCGGTGAGGGCGAGCGCGCCATCCAGCGGCGTCTCGGCACCGAGCGGCGCGCGGAGCGTTTCTACGACGAGCAGGTGCTCGACCATCTGAACGAGCGGATGCGCGAGTTCGTGGCCAGGCAGGAGATGTTCTTCCTGGCCACCTCGGACGCCCGCGGCGAGTGCGACAACAGCTTCCGCGCCGGACCGGCGGGCTTCCTGCACGTGCTCGATCCGCGGTCGCTCGCGTATCCCGAGTACCGGGGGAACGGCGTGCACGCCTCCCTGGGCAACATCACCGAGAATCCGCGCGCCGGGCTGCTGCTGATGGACTTCGACCGGGCGCGGATCGGCCTGCACATCAACGGCACGGCCCGGATCGTTCCGGACGCGGAACTGCGGGCGGCCCACCCGGAGCTGCCGTCCGACACGGTGCCGGGCCGCCGCGCGGAGCTGTGGGTGCGCATCGACGTCGTGGAGGCGTATATCCACTGCGCCAAGCACATTCCGCAGCTGGTCAAGGCGTCGCGGCGCACCGCGCGCGAGTGGGGGACGGACGACTACAAGCGCAAGGGCGGGGACTTCTTCGGGGCGGCCCGCGAGGCGCAGGTGCGCAGGACCCGCGAGCTGAACGGGCTGCCCGCCGCCCCTGCCGCACCCGCCGCACCCGCCGCACCCGCCGCGCCCGCCGCACCCGCCGCGCCCGCGCTGCCCGCTCCGGCGCCCGCCGTCCCTCCCGCGCCCGCGCCCCTGCCGGCGCGCGCCCTGGCCCCCGCGCCCTTGCCGGCCGCGCCCCCCGCACCGGCCGCGCCCCCGCCGCCGGACGTGCGGGCGTGGCAGGAGGAGGCGCGGCGCGCACTCGAACGGGCCAGGAGCCACGGCGAGGGCGCCGAGGGCGGCGGCGGCTGGTTCGGTTAGTCCTTCCGCCGGAGCTGGGCTCAGGGCCTAGCCGGGGCCCGACGGTGCGAGGTCGCCGGCGAGCAGCGCGCGGACGCCCGCGATGTTGCGGGACAGGTAGGCGCGCAGTGAGGCCGGGACCAGGTCGACGGAGGCAAGCCCCTCCGGCGTGAACGGCAGCCGCACCGTCTCGTAGGTGCCGCGCGGCTCCTCCACCTCGGGCCCGTGCCGCAGCGCCGGGTCCATGGTGGCCAGGCGGCACACGAAGAAGTGCTGCACCTTCAGCCCGGGCGGGGTGCGTTCGCCTGGCTCCGGCGTGTGCGGCACGGTGTCGACGAACGCGGGCACCACGTCCGTGACCTCGGCGCCCAACTCCTCGTGCACTTCGCGGTGCAGGGCGTCGAGCACCGAGGCGTCGGAGGGCTCGACGCCGCCGCCCGGAGTGATCCAGTAGGGCGGGCGGCCCGGTTTGGTGCGTTTGATGACGATGAGGTCGGGCCCGTCGAGCAGGATGGCACGGGCGGTGCGCTTGACCACGGGTTCCGCATGGGGCATGGATTTCATGTGGCCCGAGGGGCCCGGGGCGAAACCTTCATGCGGGTGTGTTCGCGGCGTCGAGGGCCTGCCGCACGTCGGCGACGAGGTCCGCGGTGTCCTCCACGCCGACGGACAGCCGCACGAACCCCTCGGGCACCGGGTCGCCGCCCCACCGGCCGCGGCGCTCCGCCGTGGAACGCACCCCGCCGAAGCTGGTCGCGTCGTCCACCAGGCGCAGCGCGGCGAGGAACCGTTCGGCGTGCTCGCGGTCCGGCAGGGTGAACGAGACCACGCAGCCGAACCGCCGCATCTGGCGGGCCGCCACGGCGTGCGCCGGGTCCTCGGGGAGGCCCGGGTAGCGCGGGTCGGCGACTTCCTGGCGTTCGCGCAGTGCGGTGGCGACGGCGAGCGCGTTGATCTGCTGGCGTTCGACGCGCAGGTGGAGCGTGGCGATGCCGCGGTGGGCCAGCCACGCCTCCATCGGGCCGACGATGGCGCCCGTGGTGGTGCGCCACGCCCTGAGCGCGTCGGCGAGCGCCGGATCGCGGGTGACGGTGTAGCCGAGCAGCACGTCGCCGTGGCCGTTGAGCGCCTTGGTGCCGCTGGCCACGGACAGGTCGGCGCCCAGGTCGAGCGGACGCTGGCCGAGCGGCGTGGCGAGCGTGTTGTCGACGGCGACGAGCGCCCCGTGCGCGTGGGCGGCCGCGGCGAGGCGGCGGATGTCGGCGACGTCGAGGCCGGGGTTCGACGGGCTTTCGATCCACAGCAGCCGCACGCCGTCGTCGAGGGCGGCGAGCTGGGCGTCGCCCGCGGTCGGCGCGGTGCGGACGGTGATGCCGAACGTTTCGAGGCGCTCGCGGAGGCGGGGCAGCAACTGGTAGCCGTCGGCGGGCAGGACGGCCGTGTCGCCGGGGCGCAGCAGGCCGAACAGCACGGCCGAGGTGGCGGCCATGCCGGAGGGGAAGACGGCCGCGTGGGCCGGTGTGCCGGGGGACTCGAGGCCGGCCACGGCGGCTTCGAGCGCGGCCCAGGTCGGGTTGTTCTCGCGGCCGTACCCGTAGGGCGCCTCGGCTGGGTCGCCGGGCAGGTGGAAGTGGGCGGCGAGCACCGGCCCCGGAACCGGCGGCTGGTACGCCGCCGCCTCGGGCAGCCCGGCCCGCACGGCTCGTGTTCCGTCCCCGGTCATCCGCGGTGCCTCCCTCACAGTGCGCCTCCTCCGGCCGCACAAGTGTACGGGTATCGGGCGGAAACGGGCCTTCCGCCCCTGCCGCCCCCGCTGCTCCCGCCGCCCCGCCGGGTCTCAGGCGGCCAGCGCGGCCCGCGCGGCGGCGCCGCTCTCCGGGCCGTAGGCGCCGCCGAAGAGCGCCGCGTGGATGAGGACGTGGTGCAGCTGGTGCAGGGGCGCGCGGGCCCGGCGGCCCGGCAGCGGGCGCACCTCCTCGTAGGCGCCGATCAGGCGGTCGAAGTGAGGGCAGTCCGACCCTTCGAGGAACGCGAGATCCGCCTCGGGGTGCCCGCCCTGGGCGGCCGGGTCGATGAGGTGCGGGCGGCCGTCGGGCGTCCACAGGATGTTCCCGGCCCACAGGTCGCCGTGGATGACGGCCGGCGGCTGCGGCGGTCCCGCGACGTTCGCGATGCTCCCGCACAGCCGTTCGACGTCCCTGGCGTCGGCCGCGTCGATGCCGCCGCTGTCGACGGCCAGCCGCAGCAGGGGCAGCAGCCGGTACTCGGCGTGGTAGGCGGGCCAGCCGGCCGGCTCCGTGACGGGCGGCGCGGGCGTGTCCAGCGGCACGGGCCCGAGGTAGAGCGGTCCTTGGGTGCCGTAGTGCGGCGCGGCCGTGGCGTGCAGGGTGGCCAGCTCGCGGCCGAGCCGTTCCGCCTGGGCGGGTGAGGGCGCCGCGGTGTCGACCCATTCCAGCACCAGCAGGTCGGGGAACGCGGCCAGCACGGCGGGAACGGCCACGGCGCCGGTGCTGCGCAGCAGGTCGAGGCCGACGGCCTCGGCGGCGAAGAAGTGGGGCGGCGACGGGCGCAGCGTCTTGGTGAACACGGTGCGCCCGTCGCCGAGTTCCACGCGGTAGGCCGCGCATATCTCGCCGCCGGAGACGGGGTGCGCGGCGACGGGGGCCGCGCCGGTCAGCGCGGCCACGCGGCGGGCGATGTCCGTTGCGCGCACATCGTTCATTCTGCCTCCTCGGCCTCCCTGGCCTCCCCGGTCTCCCGCTGCCGCCGGCGGGCGGCGCCGGGCGGGTCAGTCACGGTCGAACACCAGGTTGACCGCCCAGGACACGATGGAGATGATCAGTCCGCCGAGAACCGCGGAGCCGAATCCGCCGACCTCGAAGGAGTCGCCGGCGATCCAGCCGGTGAGCATCAGCATCAGGGCATTGATGACCAGGGTGAACAGACCGAGAGTGAGAATCAGCACGGGGAGCGACAGAAGCTTCACCACGGGCTTGACGATCAGGTTCACCAGGCCGAAGATCAGCGCGACGATGAGCAGCGTCACCGTCTTGCCGCCGGTGCTCGCGTCGTCCTTCCCCAGGGTGATGTCGTTCACCAGCCAGACGGCGGCGGCCAGGGCCACCGCATTGGCGAGGAACCGAACCAAAATGCTTGTCATACAGGAGATCGTTTCAGATGGCACGGGCGGCGCAAGGGGAATGAGCCGATGAAGGAATTCCGGCTGGACCAGCTGGAGGCGGAACGCATCGCGAACGACGGCGCGTACCTGCGCTTTCTTCGCGAACGCAACATGTCGGTGGGCTTGTACGCGCTGAACGCGGGCCAGTCCGATCCGCAGCGCCCGCAGCGGCAGGACGTCGTCAATTTCGTGGTCAGCGGGCGGGCCTCGATGACGGTCGGCGAGGAGACGACCATGGTGGCGCGCGGCAGCGTGGTCTACGTCCCGGCCGGGGTGCAGGCCAGGTTCCACCACATCACCGAGGACCTGCGGGTGCTCATCATGTTCTCCCCGCCCGAGAGCTGAGCGCGGCCCCGGGCCGCCCCGGCAGGCCGCTTCTCAGGGTCGGCGTCAGGGGCGGTTCAGGGGAGGACCGGGGCCGGTGGGACTCCCGGTGCCGCCCCGGCACGCATAGCATCGGGATGGACACCGGGGGCAGAAGCACGCGCGGAACAGGAGCCGTGGCAATGAAGGAAGCCTTTATGACACTGCCGGGGTGGGTGCGGTGGGTCGCCATTCCCGCCATCGCGCTCGTCGTCTTCGGCACCCTGCTGATCGGCCTGATCACGTGGGTCGTCGGGCTGCTGTTCCGTATCCTGCTGTTCGCCGCCCTGGTCGCCGTCCTGATCTTCGTGGTGCGGAAGTTCACCTCTTCCTCCTCCTCCGGTGGCGGCTGGTAGGCGGCGGGACCGCGGCCGCCGGGTGCCGGTCGGCGTTCACGACGAGCGCCGCGAGCAGCGTCGTGACCGGCACCGACGCCACCAGGCCCACCGACCCGATCAGCGTCCGCACGATCTCCTCGGCGACCAGCTCGCTGAACGCGACGGTGCCCACGCTGCTGTGCGCGATGGTGAACAGCAGGAGCAGCGGCAGCGCCGCGCCCGCGTAGGCGAGCACCAGCGTGTTGACGACCGAGGCGATGTGGTCGCGGCCGATCCGCATGCCGGCCCGGTACAGCCGCAGCCAACTCGCCTTGGGATCGGCCTGCTTCAGCTCCCACACGGCAGAGGTCTGCGTCACGGTCACGTCGTCGAGCACGCCGAGCGAGCCGATGAGGATGCCGGCGAGCAGCAGGCCACGGATCTCGATGCCCGGATAGAGGCTGTGCACCAGGCCCGTCTGGTCGTCGGTATTGCCGGTCAGCGCCGCCCACCCGGTGAACAGCGTGCCGAGCAGCCCGATCAGCACCAGTGAGACCAGGGTGCCGACCACGGCCACCGAGGTGCGGGCGTTCACCCCGTGGCACAGATACAGCGTCACCAGCATGATCGCGCTGCCGCCGATCACGGCCACGAGCAGCGGGTTCGAGCCGTGCAGGATGGCCGGCAGGATGAACAGCGTCAGCACGGCGAAGCTGATCACGAGGCCCACGAGCGCGAGCAGCCCGCGCAGCCGGCCCACCGCGACCACCGCGAGCGCGAAGACCACCGCGAGCACCAGCATGGGCACTTTGCGGTTCACATCCGTGACGTGGTACTGCAACTCCTCGGGCGCGTCGGGGGCGTAGGCGACGATCACCTGCTGACCGACGTGGTAGCGCTGGGTCGCGTCCGGGGGGACCACCTCCTCGAACGAGCGCCCGGCGTGCGGCCCCGAGGTCACCTCGACCGCCGCCTGTTCGCACGCGCCCGACACGCCCCGCGGCACCTGGACCCCGACCTCGTCGCACGGCACTTCGGTGACGGCGGTCACCCGTGCCTGCTCGTGCTGCTGGTCGAACCCGACGCCGGTGTGCTCGTGCTGCTCGGGCGCGCCGCCCGGCCACAGCAGCACCAGACCGGCCACCACGGCACCGGCGAACGGGATCAGAACGGCCGCTATCACCCGGCGCAGATGCCCCGAGACGGGGGCCACCGGTCCACCGTGGTGGTGGGTGTGGCCGTGCGGATGAGGCGGGCGGGCGGGGGGTTCCAGCGTGGCTTCGTCGCGTTCGGTCACGTGCCGATCATCGCGTAAAAAGCCAGGCCCACTGTTCAGCCCGGCCGGTGTGCCGTTAGCGTGGGAGCGCGAGTTTGCACATCGCGGGAGCTCCGAGCACGGGGCTGAGAGGGCGCTGGGGCTGCGCCGACCGCCGAACCTGTTACCGGGTAATGCCGGCGTAGGGAGTAGGTCTCATGACCACGCGGGACACACGTTCGTCTGCCGCCATCGGATCGCACAAGGCATATCTCACCGGCTCGCGCCCGGACCTCAGGGTCCCGGTGCGGCGGGTCCACCTCACCGACGGGAACGCCGTCACGCTCTACGACACCTCCGGGCCCGCCACCGACCCGGCCGTCGGCACCGACGTCCGCCGCGGGCTGCCCTCGCTGCGCCACCGCTGGATCGCGGAGCGGCGTGCCGACGGCACGGGGGACGTCACACAACTGGCCTATGCCAGACGCGGGGTGATCACGCCCGAGATGGAGTTCGTGGCGATCCGGGAGAACCGGCCCCCCGAGTTCGTCCGCGACGAGATCGCCGCGGGCCGCGCGGTGCTGCCGGTCAACGTCAACCACCCGGAGTCCGAGCCGATGATCATCGGTAAGAACTTCCTGGTGAAGGTCAACGCCAACATCGGCAATTCCGCGGTGACCTCCTCCGTCGAGGAGGAGGTGGAGAAGATGACGTGGGCCACCCGCTGGGGCGCCGACACGGTCATGGACCTGTCCACCGGCCGCGACATCCACACCACCCGCGAGTGGGTACTGCGCAACTCCCCCGTGCCCATCGGCACCGTGCCCCTCTACCAGGCCCTGGAGAAGACCGGCGGCCGGGCCGAGGAGCTGAGCTGGGAGATCTACCGCGACACCGTCGTCGAACAGGCCGAGCAGGGCGTGGACTACATGACGGTGCACGCCGGCGTGCTGCTGCGCTACATCCCGCTGACCGCGCGCCGCAAGACCGGCATCGTCTCGCGCGGCGGCTCGATCATGGCGGCCTGGTGCCTGGCGCACCACGAGGAGAGCTTCCTGTACACGCACTTCGCCGAGCTGTGCGAGATCTTCCGCGCCTACGACATCACGTTCTCCCTCGGCGACGGGCTGCGCCCCGGCTCCGTCGCCGACGCGAACGACGAGGCGCAGTTCGCCGAACTCCGCACGCTCGCCGAGCTGAACCGCATGGCCAAGGTCCACGACGTCCAGACGATGATCGAGGGCCCCGGGCACGTTCCCATGGACAAGATCAAGGAGAACGTCGACCTCCAGCAGGAGCTGTGCGAGGAGGCGCCGTTCTACACCCTCGGCCCTTTGACCACGGACGTCGCCCCCGGGTACGACCACATCACCTCCGGTATCGGCGCCGCGATGATCGCCTGGTGGGGCACGGCGATGCTGTGCTACGTCACCCCGAAGGAACACCTCGGTCTGCCCGACCGCGACGACGTGAAGACCGGCGTCATCACCTACAAGATCGCCGCCCACGCCGCCGACCTCGCCAAGGGTCACCCCGGCGCGCAGGTCAGGGACGACGCCCTGTCCGACGCGCGCTTCGAGTTCCGCTGGGAGGACCAGTTCAACCTGGCCCTCGACCCGGACACCGCCCGCGCCTACCACGACGCGACGCTGCCGGCCGAACCGGCGAAGACCGCGCACTTCTGCTCGATGTGCGGGCCGAAATTCTGCTCGATGAAGATCAGCCGCGAGGTGATGGAGAAGTACGGGCCCGACGGCGCGGACGCCTCGCTCAGCGAGGCGGAGATCGAGGCGGGCATGCTCGCGAAGTCCAGGGAGTTCGCCGAAGCGGGCCGCCGCGTCTATCTGCCGCTCACCGACTGACCGGTCGAACACACGCCGCGCGGTCCGGTGGCCGCGGGCCGCGCGCGGTGGGAAGGTGGCGGGGTGTACGGATACATCGGAAGCATGCGGACCGAGCCGGGGCGGCGGGACGAGGTCGCCGCGCTGCTGCTGCGGTCGGCCGACGCGCTCCGGGCGTTCGGGTGCCGGTCGTACGTCGTGGGCGTGTCGGACAGCGACGCGGACGTCATCTGGGTCACGGAGGTCTGGGAGAGCAAGGAGGCGCACGACGCGTCGCTCGACCTGCCGGAGGCGCAGGACGCCATCGCGGCGGCGATGCCGCTGCTCACCGGGGAGTTCACCCGGCAGGAGACGACTATCGTGGGCGGGCTCGGTGCCTGACCGGCCGGAAGCGGGCAGACTGGCCGGATGACTGGCATATCCATCGGCAAGGGCGCGAACGTGCCCGTCGCCGCCGGCGCCGTGCGCGCCGTCCTCAGCTGGGCCGCCGGCCGGCCGGACGCGCCGGACGCGGACGCCTCCGCGCTGCTGCTCACCGGCGAGGGCAAGGTGCGCGGCGACGGCGACTTCGTGTTCTACAACCAGCCCGAGCACGCCTCGGGCGCCGTTCGGCACGTGGGCAAGCAGCCCGGCGCGGACGCGGTCGAGGTGCGTCTGAACGCGCTTGAGCCCGGGATCGAACGGGTGGTGCTGGCCGCGTCCGCGGACGGCGGCACGTTCGGGGAGCTGCCCGGGCTGCGGCTGCTGCTCCAGGACGCGGCGAGCGGCGCGGAGTTGGCGGCGTTCGACATGACGGCGGACAGCGAGACCGCGTTCGTCAGCGGGGAGCTGTACCGGCGGAACGGGCAGTGGAAGTTCCGCGCGGTCGGGCAGGGCTACGACTCGGGCCTCGCCGGGCTGGCCACCGACTTCGGCATCAGCGTCGAGGAGGAGGCGCCGCCGCCCGCCCCGCCCGCGCCGCCCGCCGCGGCACCACCACCGCCGCCGCCGTCCGCGGGTCTCGGGGGTACGGAGCTGCTGCCGCCCGAGATGCGGGAACGGCTGTCGCTGCGCAAGGAGAAGGTGACCGTCTGCCTGGACAAGCACGGCGCGCCCGGCGGCCTGCGGGCGCGCGTGGTGCTCGTGCTCGACGCGTCGGGGTCGATGACGAAGCTGTACCGCACCGGCGTCGTCAAGGACACGGTGGAACGGATGGCCGCCGTGGCCGCCGCCCTGGACGACGACGGGCAGATGCAGGCCTGGACGTTCGCGACGAACCCGGCGCAGCTGCCGGACCTGCGCCTGGGCGAGCTGCCGTCGTGGCTGGAGCTGCACGTCCGCGTCGGGGGCCACAACGCGCCGATGTTCCGCAGGAAGAAGAAGGACGGCGGCGGGCCGCCGCCCGGCCGGCAGCCCGGCCAGGTCGACATGGCGATGGTCGGCATCCAGAACGAGGAACAGAAGGTCATCGAGGCCGTCCGCACGTTCGTGCGGGGCCGGCCGCTCGACGTGCCGACGCTCGTGCTCTTCTTCTCGGACGGTGGCGTCTACCGCAACAGGGAGATCGAGCAGCAGCTGCGCGATGCGGCGCTCGAACCGGTCTTCTGGCAGTTCGTCGGGCTCGGCAAGTCGAATTTCGGGGTGCTGAAGAAGTTCGACACGCTGCCGGGCCGCAAGATCGACAACGTCGGCTTCTTCTCCGTCGCCGACATCGCGAAGGTGCCGGACGACGAGCTGTACGACCGGGTGCTCTCCGAGTTCCCGAAGTGGCTGCGGGCCGCCGCCCAGCTGGGCATCACGTCCTGACGGGCGGCGTCCACGACGGGTCGCGGCCGCTGAGCCCGACGGCGCGGTCGAGGAGCGGCGCGGTTTCCGGCACCGGAACGACGGGCCCGAAGCCGGTGCCGCTCCGCGCCGCGCTGTCCGTCTCCTGTCCGAGCAGCGCGATCGAGGCGCGGGCCGCGTCCTCGTCGGCGGCGAAGGGCTGCCCGGTGGCCCGCGCCAGGTCCCAGGCGTGCAGTACCAGTTCGTTGAGCGCGACGAGCCCCGCGACCTCGCCGGGCAGCTCCACGCCGCCGGCCTGCGTGGTGCCGCGCCACGCGGCGGGCTCGCGCCAGGCGGCGGCCAGCTCGTCGAGCTGCTCGCGCAGCCTGCCCCGCCAGTCGCCCTCCAGCGTCGGGCGCGGCGCGTCGGGTGCGTCGGGGGAGACGCTCGTCCAGGGCCCGAGGTCCTTGCGGGCGGCGTCGCGGAAGGCGAGCGTGAGGGCGAGCAGATGCTGGAGCAGGTCCCGCACCCGGTAGTCGGGGCAGGGGGTGGGGTGGTCGAGACGGTCCTCGCCGACGCCGTCGAGCAGGGCGGCGAGCCGCCGCGCGGTCGGTGCGAGGTCGGGGCCCGTGGCAGGTGTGGTCATGGTGGGTGGACCGCACGGGCGGGCGGAACTCATCGGTCGGGTCGGTCGGGGGCCCGGGACATGAGGTAAGTCACACCGTGTGCGGAATGCGCCGGGCGAACGCTTCCGGTAGTCCGACCGAGGAGTCCGCCGCCCCGGTGGCCCGGCGGGCGCGGTGCCGCGGTGAAGGATCGGCGGCATGTCACCGTCACCGCTCGATGCCGGGGTCCCCGCGCTGCTGCTTCGTCTGGACCGGAACCCGTTCCACCACGGTTCGCTGGGGGCGGTCAGGTCTCTGGGGCGTGCGGGGGTCGAGGTGCACGCCTTCGTGGAGGGCGCGCGCAGCCCGCTCGTCCGCTCCCGTTATCTGTGGCGCGGGCACGTCTTCCGCGGGGACGCCTGCTCGGCGGCTGAGGTGGAAGGGGCGCTGCTGCGGGTGGCGGCGCGCATCGGCCGGCCCGCGGTGCTGATCCCGATGGACGATCTGGGCGCGATCACCGCCGCCCGGCTGGCCGGGCGGCTGCGCGGCCGTTACCTGCTGCCCCGTGGGCCCGCCCGGCCGCCGGAACGGGCCGCGGACAAGGCGGAACTCGCGGCGCTGTGCGGGCGGCTCGGGCTGCCGCACCCGCGGACGGCCGTGCCGGACAGCGCGGCGGACGCGGTGGCGGCGGTGCGGCGGCTGGGTCTTCCGGCCGTGGCGAAGTGGAGCCGCCCGTGGCTGCTGCCGCCGGGCGGGGCGCTGCGCAGCACCACGGTGGTGACGGGGGCCGGGCAGGTGCGGCGGCTGTTCGCGTGCGCGGGGCGCGCGGGCAGCAGGCTGCTGCTCCAGCGTCTCGTGCCCGGGGGCCGCGGCGCGGACTGGTTCTTCCACGGCTGTTTCGCGGCGGACGGCAGGCTCCTGGCGGGCGGTACCGGGCGCAAGGACCTGTCGTGGCCGGTCGGGGCGGGGCTGACGGCGGTGGGCAGCCGCCTGCCGCACCCGGCGGTGGCGCGCGCGGCCCTGCGGCTCGCGGACCACCTCGGCTACCACGGGGTGCTCGATCTGGACTTCCGCGTCGATGCCGGGTCCGGGGTGCCGTACCTGCTGGATTTCAACCCGCGTCCGGGCGCGCAGTTCCGGCTGTTCGAAGGGCCGGACGGCCTCGACGTGGTCCGCGCGCTGCACCTGGACCTGACGGGGCGCGCGGTGCCCGCGGCGCCGCGGGCACCCGGTCCGGGCCGGGTGTTCGTCGCGGAGAACTACGGGCTGCTCGCGGCGCTCGCCGCGGGGCGGCGGTGGCGGCGCGGGGGGCGCGAGGTCGAGTGGGCGTGGTTCGCGGCCGACGACCCGGCGCCGTTCTTCGCGATGGCGGGCGGCTGGCCGCGCCGCGGCCCGCTGCGGGCACGGGCGGGGGACGGGAACGCGAACGGGAACGGGAACGGAAACGGGGACGCAAGCAGGGGGGCCGGAGTGACGGAAGCGAAGGATGTGGCGCGATGCATGACCTGGTAGTGGTGGGGGCCGGGCCCTACGGTCTGTCGATCGCCGCGCACGCCGCGGCGGCCGGTCTCGACGTGCGGGTGCTCGGCCGGCCGATGGCGTCGTGGCGCGACCACATGCCGCCCGGCATGTTCCTGAAGTCGGAGCCGTGGGCGTCCAGTCTGTCCGACCCGGCCGGCGCGGACACGCTGGCCGCCTACTGCGCGGGCCGCGGCCTGCGCGCCGCGCACGGCGAACCGCTGCCGATCGACACGTTCACCCGGTACGGGCTGTGGTTCGCCGACCGGCTGCCGCTGCCGGTGGAGGAACGCACCGTGACGGCGGTGCGGCCCTGGGCGGACGGCTTCCGGGTGGAGACGGGGGACGGCCGCCCGCCGCTGCCCGCGCACAACGTGGCGCTCGCGGCCGGCGTGCTGCCGTTCGCCTCGCTCCCCGGCGCGCTGGCCGGGCTGCCCGCCGGGCTGGCCGGCCACAGCAGCGACCACGGTGATCTGGCCCGCTTCGCGGGCATGGACGTGACGGTGATCGGCGCCGGGCAGGCGGCGCTCGAGACCGCGGCGCTGCTCGCCGAGGCGGGGGCGCGGCCCACCGTGGTGGCGCGCGCGGACGCCGTGTGCTGGAACACTCCGCCGCAGCCGCTGCGCCGCGGTCCCGCGGCGGCGCTGCGCGCGCCGCACAGCGGCCTGGGCGCCGGCTGGTCGAACTGGGCGTGGGCACAGCTGCCGTGGGCGGTGCGGCGGCTGCCGGCCGGGACGCGGGCGCGCGTGGCGGCGACGGCGCTCGGCCCGGCGGGTGCCTGGTGGCTGCGGGAACGCCTGGAGGGCGTCGTTCCGGTGCGGCTCGGCCGGCGGCTGCTGCGGGCGGAAGCGCTGCCGGGCGGCGGGGTCGGCCTCGACGTGGCCATGCGGGACGGGTCGGGCCGTGAGGTGATCAGAACCGGGTACGTGATCGCGGCGACCGGTTTCGTCCCGGATCTGCGGCGGCTGCGGCTGCTCGATCCGGCGCTGCGCGAGCAGCTGCGGACCGTGCGCGGCACGCGGGCGCCCGCGCTGAGCGCGTGCTTCGAGTCGTCCTGGCCTGGCCTCTTCTTCGCCGGGCTGCTGACCGCGCCGGTGTTCGGCCCGGCGATGCGCTTCGTGCACGGCGTCACGTTCACCGCCGACCGGCTCACCCGGGGCGTGCGGCACCGGCTCGGCGCCGCGTCCCCGCGGCTGCCGGGGCAGGGGGCGGGGCGCGGCGCCGACCGGGCCGGCCGGACCCGGGCGGCCGGGTAGCACGGCGGCCGGGCAGGACGGGGCTCAGGCGACGAGCTGGGTGGCCAGGCTCTTGGCCCGCGCGCGGGCGTCCTCGTGGGCCTGGGCGGCCGAGGCCTCGGACTGCTCGACCAGGGACGCCATGGCCGGGGTGGTCGGGGCCAGGGTCAGCTCCGGGACGATGAACTCGACGTCGAGCTGCAACTGCTGGCCGAGCACGAACTGGAGGTAGGGGTGGTTGTAGTCCCGGCCCTCCATCGGGGTGCCGGGCCGGTAGGAGCCGCCGCGGCTGGTGACGATGGTGGCGGGCTTGCCCGCGGCGCTCGGCGCCTCTCCCGCGGTGCGGCCGACGACGATGATGTGGTCGAGCCAGGCCTTGAACGACGAGGGCACCGAGTAGTTGTACAGCGGAACGCCGAGCAGCACCGCGTCGGCGGTCTCCAGCTCCGTCACCAGGGAGTCGCGCAGGGCGAAGGCGGCCTGCTGCTCCTGGGTGCGCTCCTCGGCGGGGATGAAGCCGGGGTAGTACGCCTCCGCGGTCAGGTGGGGCAGCGGGTCGGTGGCAAGGTCGCGGTAGATCACCGTGCCTTCCGGGTGCTGCTCCGCCCACGCCTGGCGGAAGCTTGCGGTGACGGCCCGGGAGACGGACTTGTCGCCGTTGAACGAGCTGTCGATGTGCAGCAGCGTGGCCACGAGGGTTCCTCCACGTATGGTCTGAGTATTAGATTAGGAAGTGAAACTTCCGCTGCTACTAGTTTTACCACAGTGACTTACTTTTCTGCACCAGCTGCCTCTCGGGTAGGGTGGTTACATGCTGGAAGTACCGGACAACCACGACAAGGCGCTTCTGGCGGCCGACGCGGAGAGCGAGCGGCACGCGCTGTGCACCGCCCCGGACGCCGCCGTGCTGCGCGTTTTCGGGCTGCTCGGGAAGCGCTGGACGGGCGTGCTCATCGCCGCGCTCATGGGCGGCCCGGGTCACTTCACCGAGCTGCGGCGGGCCGTTCCCGGCATCAGCGAACGGATGCTGTCCGACCGGCTCACCGAGCTGGCCAACGAGGGCCTGGTCAGCCGGCACGTCCAGGAGGGCCCGCCCCTGCGCGTCAGCTACCGGCTGACGGCCGCGGGCCGCGAGCTGCGCCCCGCGCTCCAGGAGCTGACCCGCTGGGCGGAGGCCCACCTGGAGGACGCCGCGGGGAAGTGCCCCGCCGAGTTCCGCGACTGAGCCGGGCGGCGCCCGGCCCTCGCCACGGCCCGTAGGGTTGAGCGGGTGACGGACGACTACGACGAGACGACCGCGCGGCTCGAACGCGCCGTCCGGGCGGCCGAAACGGCGCTGATCGAGTTCGAGATCGCCGTGGAGACCTTCCGCATCGAGGTGGAGAACTTCTCGCGCCTCCACGAACGGCGGCTCGGGCCGCTCTATGCGCGTCTTGAGGAGCTGGACGCGGAGATCGCCGAGGCCGTCGCGGCCCGCACCGGCGATCCGGCGGACCAGCGGCGGGCGGCCGAGGCCCGCGCGGCGGTCGCGCCGATGCCGCGGGTCGCCGAGCTGTTCCAGGGCTGGCTGGACGGCGAGGGCTTCAGCCCGGAGGGCTACGCCATGCTCACCGAGCAGTCGGTGCAGGAGCCGCAGCGCGTCCGGCCGGACGAGGAGGCCCGGAAGCTCTACCGCGAGGTGGTCCGCGAATGCCACCCCGACCTGGCAGCCGACCCCACCGAACGGGACCGCAGGGACGCGTTCCTCGCCCGCGTGAACCAGGCGTACGCCCGCGGCGACACCGAGGAGCTGCGCGCCCTCGCCGAGGAGTGGGCGCGCGGCGGCGCGGGCCCAGAGCCGGAGCGCAGCCGCGGCGAGGAGCTGTACGCACGCCTGGAGTGGCTGGCCCGGCGCAAGGAGTTGCTCGCGGACGCCGCCGCCGCCCTGGAGGACAGCGCGATCGGCTCCATGCTGCGGATGGCGGGCGACGACCCGGACCGGATGCTGGCCGAGGTCGCCGAGGAGCTGCGGCAGCGGGTCGCCGCCCGCGAAGCCGAACTGGCCGGGCTGCTGGCCGGGTAGGGTCGGGGACATGAGTTTCGCCCTTCCCACCGTGACGGCCGACGCCGTGCCCGCGGGCGCGCCACTGCTCGACGTCCGCGAGCCCGAGGAGTGGGCCGCGGGGCACGCCGAGGGTGCGCTGCACATCCCGATCGGGCAGGTCGTCGAGCGCCTCGGCGAGATCACCGCGCTCGCGTCCGAGGGCCGCCTCCACGTGGTGTGCAAGGTCGGCGGCCGGTCCGCGCAGGTCACCGCCTACCTCGTGCAGCAGGGGCTCGACGCGGCGAACGTGGACGGCGGCATGCACGCCTGGCAGGCGGCGGGCCGCCCGCTGGTCGGCGAGGGGGACGACCCGTTCGTCCTCTGACCGCCCCCCGCCGCGGGACAGCGGCTACGGGGTGAGGGCCGCCAGCCTGGCCACCGCGTCGCGCAGGGACGCCTCGCGCCGGCAGAAGGAGAAGCGCACCAGCCACGGCGTGGTGTCCACGCCCTGCTGGAACGCCGAGGTCGGGATCGCCACCACCCCGGCGCGCTCCGGCAGTTCGCGGCAGAACCGCAGTCCGTCATGGAAGCCCCACGGCCGGATGTCGGCCTGGAGGAAGTACCCGGCGTCCGCGCGAAAGTGGCTGAGCCCGGCCGCGCGCAGGCCGCCGGCCAGCAGATCCCGGTTGCCGCGCAGCGTCTCCCGGAGCCCGGCCGCCCAGTCCGCGACGCCGCCGAGCGCGGTGGCGATGGCCTCCTGGTAGGGCGTGCCCGAGGCGTACGTCAGCCACTGCTTGACCGACATCACGGCCGCCACCAGCGCGGCGGGGCCGCTCACCCAGCCGACCTTCCAGCCGGTGACGTTGAACGTCTTGCCCGCGGAGCTGATCGTCAGCGTCCGTTCGCGCATGCCGGGCAGCGTCGCGATCGGCACGTGGCGGGCGCCGTCGTAGACCAGGTGCTCGTACACCTCGTCCGTGACGACCGTCAGATCGTGCTCGCACGCGGCCTCCGCGATGAGCACGAGTTCGTCCGGGGTGAACACCTTGCCGGTCGGATTGTGCGGCGAATTGAGCACAAGCAGCCGTGACGCGGGCGTCAGCGCGGCGCGCAGCGCGTCCGGGTCGAGCTGGAAGCCGTCCCCGTCGATGGCCAGCGGAACGGTCACCAGGCGCGCGCCTGACAGGCGGGCGCCCGCGGGGTACGCGTCGTAGGCGGGGTCGAAGGTGACGATCTCGTCGCCCGCGCCGGTCAGGGCCAGGCAGGCCGCGGCCAGCGCCTCGGTGGCGCCCGAGGTCACCAGCACCTCGGCGGCCGGGTCGAGGTCGAGGCCGTAGTGCGCGCGCTGGTGCGCGGCGATCGCCTCGCGCAGGGCGGGGAAGCCGAACGCGGGCGGGTACTGGTTGTGCCCGGCGAGGACGGCCGCGGAGACATCCGCGAGGAGCGTCGGCGGCGCGTCCAGCTCCGGCACGCCCTGGCCGAGGTTCACCGACCCGGTGGCGCGGGCCAGTTCGGTCATTTCGGTGAAGATGGACGTACCGGCCGCGCGGCCGGTCCCGCTGTCCTGGCGCTGCTGCCTCATGCGCTCAACGATAGGCCGCGGGCGAGGGCCGGATCTCCCGGCTCAGGCGTCGAAGTCGAGGCCGACCCGGTCCGTCAGCGGGCGGGACTGGCAGGCCAGGACGTACCCGGCTTCGGTCTCGGCGGGCTCCAGCGCGTAGTTCCGGTCCATCCGCACCCGCCCGTCCGTCAGCCGCGCGCGGCAGGTGCCGCACACGCCGCCGCGGCAGGCGTAGGGGGCGTCCGGCCGGTTGCGCAGCACGGCGGACAGCAGCGTCTCGCCCGCCGCGACCGGCCAGCTCGCGCGGCGCCCGTCGAGCGTGGCCGTCAGCGTGCCGGCCTGGGCGTTCGCCGCGTCCGCCGCCCCGGCGGCGTTCGCGCCGGGCTCGGGCGGCGCCGCTCCGGCGTGGAACAGCTCGATGTGCACGCGCTCGCGCGCCACCCCGAGCGCGCGCAGCGCACCGCGCGCCGCGTCGATGAGCCCCTCAGGGCCGCACAGGTACCAGCCGGCGACGGCGTCGCAGGGCAGCAGCGCGGGCAGCAGGGCGCGCAACCGCGCGCGGTCGAGCCGCCCGGGGGGCAGGCCGGCGCTGCGCTCCTCGCGGGTGAGCGCGTGCAGCGACTGGAACCGGCCGGGATGGCGGTCCTTCAGGTCGGCCACCTCGTCGAGGAACATCGCGCTGGCCGCGCTGCGGTCGCTGCGCAGCAGCGTGAAGCGGGCGGCGGGCTCGGCCGCGAGCAGTGTGGCCGCCATCGAGAGCACCGGCGTGATGCCGCTGCCGCCGGCCACGGCGGCGAAGTGCCCGGGGCGCGGGCGCAGCGTGAAGCGCCCGCGCGGCGGCAGCACGTCCACCCACGAGCCCGCGGCCAGCTCCCGCGCGAAGCCGGCGGAGAACGCGCCGCCCGGCACGTGCCTGATGCCGACGGTGAGCAGGTCCGCGCCGCCGTCGGCCGCGGCCGAGGCGATGGAGTAGGTGCGGCGCAGCGCGCCGTGCCGGAACGTCAGGTGCTGCCCGGGAACGTGCCGGAACGCGGCGCGCAGCGGCGGCGGCACGGCGAGCGTGACGGCCACCGCGTCCTCGGCGGCCCGCGAGGTGCGGGCGACGGTGAGTGGGTGGAACATCACCGCTCCTTCACGTGGTCGAACGGCTCGCGGCAGGCGGCGCAGCGGCGCAGCGCGCGGCAGAGAGTGCCGGAGAAGCGGCTGAGCAGGGTGGTGTCGGTGCTGCCGCAGCGCGGGCAGGGCACCGGCGGGGCGGGCAGCCCGACGAACACGGGGCCGCCCGCCCTGGGCGGCGCGATGCCCGCCGCGGTGAGCTTGCGGCGGCCTTCCGCGGTGATGTCGTCGGTGCGCCAGGGCGGGTCCAGAACGGTGCGGACGGTGACCTCGGGCACGCCGTGGGCGCGCAGGGTGCGCCGGATGTCCTCGGCCATGGTCTCGACGGCCGGGCAGCCGAGCCACGTCGGCGCCAGTTCCACGACGACGGGCCCCTCCTCGTTCTCGCGCCGCACGGAGCGCAGGACGCCGAGGTCCGCCAGGGTCACCATCGGCAGTTCCGGATCGGGGACCGCGCCCGCGAGCGCGGTCAGCCGGGTCACCACGCCGCCCCCGGGTGGCTGCGGTGCAGGTGCTGCATCTCGGCGAGGAGGCGGCCGAACGGCTCGGTGTGGATGCCGCGCCGCCCGCCGCCCGCGGACCAGGCGGTGGGGGGCGCCGGGGCCTCGGGTACGGGGAGTGTCGCGGCGCGCAGCGTTTCGGTGACGCGCTCGGTCCAGGCGGCGCGCAGCGCCCCCCGGTCCGTTCCGGCGAGTCCCGGCACGGGCTCGAACAGCTCGCCCGTGAAGCGCCACAGCGCCCGGACGGCGCGCCCGGTCCGTGCGTGGCTCTGGGCCGTACCGTCGCCGAGGCGCAGCGTCCAGGTCACGGCGTGGTCGCGGTGGTAGCGGGTCTCGGGCGCCGCATGGGCGGCGATGGCGGCGAACGGGCCGCCGCCGGACGCGAGTTGTGCGTACAGCAGCTCCTGCCAGGTGGCGTGGAACAGCTGCCGGACGACCGTGTGCGCGAAGTCGCCGTTCGGCTGCTCGACGAGCTGGAGGTTGCGGAAGTCGCGTGCGTCGCGGCGGAACGCCAGCTCGTCCTCGTCGCCCGCGAGGGAGAGCAGCGCGCGGGCCTGGCCGAGCAGGTCGAGCGCGAGGTTGGCGAGGGCCACCTCTTCTTCGAGGACGGGGGCGTGCCCGGCCCATTCGGCGAGCCGGTGGGACAGGATCAGCGCGTCGTCGCCGAGGGCGAGCGCGGCCTCCCGTTCCGACTCCGTGAGCGCGGGCGCCGTCACAGGTGCCGCACCCCCTCGGGCACCTCGTAGAAGGTGGGGTGCCGGTAGGGCTTGTCCGCGGCGGGCCGGAAGAACGGGTCGCGCTCGTCGGGGGAGGAGGCGGTGACGGCCGCCGCGGGGACCACCCACAGCGAGACGCCCTCGCCGCGGCGCGTGAACAGGTCGCGGGCGTTGCGCAGGGCCAGCTCCGCGTCCGGCGCGTGCAGGCTGCCCGCGTGGGTGTGGGCCAGGCCGCGCCGCGGCCGGACGAACACCTCCCACAGCGGCCAGTCGGCGTCGTCCTCGCTCATCGCCTCGCTCATCGCCCCGCTCGTCGCCCCGCTCATCGGTCGGCTCCGGCCGGGTGCTTGGCGGCGTACGCCGCCGCCGCCTCGCGCACCCACGCGCCCTCCTCGTGCGCCCGGCGGCGCTGGTCGAGGCGCTGCTCGTTGCACGGTCCTCCGCCGGACAGCACGGCCCGGAACTCGTCCCAGTCGACCGCGCCGAAGTCCCAGTGGCCGCGCTCCTCGTTCCACCGCAGATCCCGGTCGGGGAGGGTGAGGCCCAGGGCCTCGGCCTGCGGCACGCAGATGTCGACGAAGCGCTGCCGCAGCTCGTCGTTGGTGTGCCGCTTGATCTTCCAGGCCATCGACTGCGCGGTGCGCGGCGAGGCGTCGTCGGGCGGGCCGAACATCATCAGGGAGGGCCACCACCAGCGGTCCACCGCGTCCTGGGCCATGGCGCGCTGCGCGCCGGTGCCGCGGGCGAGCGTGTGCAGCAGCTCGTAGCCCTGCCGCTGGTGGAACGACTCCTCCTTGCAGATCCGCACCATCGCGCGGGCGTAGGGGCCGTAGGAGCAGCGGCACAGCGGCACCTGGTTGGTGATCGCGGCGCCGTCGACGAGCCAGCCGATGGCGCCCACGTCGGCCCAGGTGAGGGTCGGGTAGTTGAAGATCGACGAGTATTTGTGGCGGCCGGTGTGCAGTTTGCCGAGCAGCTCCGCGCGGCTCGCGCCCAGGGTTTCCGCGGCCCCGTACAGGTAGAGGCCGTGGCCCGCCTCGTCCTGGACCTTGGCGATGAGGATGGCCTTGCGGCGCAGCGAGGGGGCGCGGGTGATCCAGTTCGCCTCGGGCTGCATGCCGATGATCTCGGAGTGCGCGTGCTGCGCGATCTGCCGGATCAGCGTGGCGCGGTAGGCGTCCGGCATCCAGTCGCGTGGCTCGATCCGCTCGTCGGCGGCGATGGTCCGTTCGAAGTCCTCGGCGCGGGCCCGTTCCGGCTCCGCGCTCACCGCTGTACCCACCGCTCAGCCCTCCGCGCCGACCGATCGTTCGGTTCGATGGTGCTGCGGACGCTCCGGCGTGTCAAGGCGGCCGGGAGACAGGTACCGTGCTCGGGTCAAGCGAGATGAGTCCCTGGGGGAGCGGGCCGAGCATGCTGTCATCCGACACGGCACAGGAAGAAGCCGAAGCCGACGAGACACCGACGGAGTCCGTCCGCCTCGGCGCGCTGTCGCTCCCGGCCCGGATCATCATCGCGGTCGCGGTGGGGGGCGTCGCCGCGTTCACGGCGTGGCACATGGCGATGGTGTTCCTCTTCGTCGCGCCGTCGAACACCCTGAACGAGGAGCACCACGACACCGTCCGCGGCTACATCTACCCGGAGTTCGAGCAGAACTGGAAGCTGTTCGCGCCCAACCCCCTCCAGCGCAACGAGAGTCTGGCCGTGCGCGCCGAGGTCACGGACGAGGACGGCACCAGCCGCGTCACCGACTGGATCAGCCTGACCGCCATGGACATCGAGGGCATCGAGCACCAGCTGCTGCCCAGCCACACCGCGCAGAACACGCTGCGCCGCGCCTGGGACTTCTACACCAAGTCCCACGACGACGACGGCGACGCGGTGGGCCTGCGGGGCGAGCTGTCCGAGTCGTACGTGCGGCGCATCACGCTGCTGCGGCTGGCGGACCGGATGGACGTCGACACCGTGGAACGCATCCAGCTGCGCTCCACGATCCAGCGGGTGCCCGCGCCCGAGTGGCGGCAGGAGGACTTCGACACCTCGCCCGTCCACGAGGAGCTGGACTGGTGGGTGGTGACGACCGAGGACCTGCCGACCGGCGCACTCGCCTCGGATCGGACCGGGGAAGGGGACCAGCGGTGAGCATTCCCGCTCAGCGGACGAACGCGGCCGGCACGGCCGGCACGGCCACCGGCGGGGGAACGGACGGGCCGCCGCCCTCGCCGTTCCGCGACCTCGGGGGCCGCTTCGACGCGGCGCTCGCGCGCGGCATCGGCCACATCACGCGGCGCGCCCTCGGCCCGCACCAGACGGCGATCGTGCGCATCGGCTTCGCGACGACCGTGCTGCTCTTCCTGCTGCACGAGTGGCCCAACCGGCACGAGCTGTACGGTCCTGACAGCCCGTGGGGCTTCGACCTGGCGACGCGGTTCGTCGACAACAACGGCGCGTTCACGCTGCTGCTGTGGTCGGACTCCGGGGCCTGGTTCGAGCTGGTCTACCACCTGACGATCCTCGCCGCCGTCGGCATGCTGCTCGGCTGGCGCACGCGCGCGACGTCCGTGCTGTTCATGGTGGGCGTGCTGTCCGTGCAGAACCGCAGCGTCTTCATGGGCGACGGCGGGGACAATGTCATCCACCTCATGGTGATGTACCTGGTCCTCACCCGCTGCGGTCAGGTCTGGTCGCTGGACGCGCGCCGGCGTGCGCGCCGGGCGCCGGGGCGCCGCGCCACGGACGACCCGGTGGGCATCGCGGTGTGGGCGGTGCTCGGCGTCGTGCTGGCGGCGGCGCTGGTCAGCGGCAAGATCGACAGCCCGGTGTGGAGCCTGTTCTTCGCCGGGATGTGGCTGGTGCACGGCTACTGGTGGCTGATCCGGCGCTTCGCGCCCGGCGAGCCGCGCATCGTCTCCGACATCGTCGCCAATCTCGTGCACAACGCGGCCCTGTTCGTGATCATGGCGGAGGTCTGCATCATCTACGCCACCGCGGGCTGGTACAAGATCCAGGGCTCGCGCTGGCAGGACGGCACCGCCGTCTACTACCCGATGGAGCTGGACTACTTCAACGTCTGGCCCGAGCTGAGCGACCTGCTGGTGGGCAGCGGCCTGATCATCACGGCCCTCACCTACGGCACGGTGTTCGTGCAGGTGGCCTTCCCGTTCGCGCTGCTCAACCGCCGCGCGAAGAACGTGCTGCTGGTGCTGATGATCGGCGAGCACATCGGGATCGCCGTGCTGCTCGGGCTGCCGTTCTTCTCCATGGCCATGATCGCCATGGACAGCGTCTTCCTGCCGACCGCCTTCCTGCTGTGGCTGGGTGCGCGCGCCCAGCGGGTGACCGATCCCGTGCGCCGGCGCCTGCGCCGCCGTCCCGCGCCCGGCCGGCCCGCGCGGGACGCGGGCCCGGCCGAGCCCGGGGCCGCCGCCGCGGACCGGGCACCGGCCTGGGCGAAGACCCGGTGACGACGAACACGGCCGCCGCCTGGCGCGAACTGGCCGCACGGGACACCGTTCTGCTGGACGGCTTCCACGCGCTCAAGCACGCGCTGCGCTTCGGCGCCGAGGTGCCGCTCGCGGTGGCCGAGGACCGCGCCGCGGCGCTCGACCTGGCCCGGGACCTGGCGCCCGACCTGCACCCGCGGCTGGCCGAGCTGCTCACGCCGGTGCCGCCGCGTGACCTCGCGGCGCTCGTGCCCCGCCCGCACCCCACCGGCGTCGCCGCCCTGGCCCGCCCCGCGCCGCGCCCGCCGGTGCCAGGACGGGGCCCCGTGGTGGTTCTGGAGAACCCGCGCCACCTCGGGAACATCGGCGCCGTCATTCGTCTCGCCGCCGGCGCCGGCGCCGCGGGCGTGATCACCACCGGCACCGCCGACCCGTGGCATCCGGCGGTGCTGCGCGCCGCCGCCGGGCTGCACTACGCGACGGCGGTCGACCGGGCCGGTGGCCTCGACACCCTGCCGCCCGGACCGCTGTACGGGCTCGACCCGGCCGGGACGGACATCCGTTCCGTCCCGGTGCCGGACGGCGCGCTGCTCGCCTTCGGCTCGGAACGGCCGGGCCTGTCCCCCGCCCTCAAGGAACGGGCCACGGGCCTGGTGGCCCTGCCGATGCGGGAGGGCGTCTCCAGCTACAACCTGGCGACCAGCGTGGCGATGGCCCTGTTCCACTGGCTGAGCCGCCCCGGGTGACCCGCCCCCGGTGAGCCGCCCCCGGTGAGCCGCCCCCGGTGACCCGCCCCCGGTGATCCGCCCCGGGGCGCTGCACATCCTGCTGTGCGGGCTGGTGTACTCCGCGGTCGGGCTCACCGCCGCCCGCGTGGGCGGCGCGGCCCGCCGCCCGGGGCGCGGGCTGACGAGGATCTCGGCGGGCCTGCTGCTCGTCGTGGCCGCCGTGACGGCCGCGCCGTGACCGGTCCCGAGCAGGTCAGGACACGCGCGTCACGGCGACGGCGGCCTTCAGGTCGCCCCAGAACTCGGGGCGGACGGCCACGCGCGGGCCGAGCCGGAACACGGTGGTCCGCGACCGGCCGCGCATCCGCAGGTGCACCTCGGTGCCGCCGGGGTGGGCCCGCAGGATGTCCTTGAGCTGCGCCACCGTCCGGGGCGTCACGTGGGATTCGGCGATCTCCAGGCAGATGCGCGTACCGGCGGCGGACGCCAGGTCGGGCACCCTCAGCTCCATGCCGACGAGCCGCGGCACGTCCTCGCGCCGGTCGAGGCGGCCCTTGACGAACACCACCGCGTCCTCGACGAGCTGGTGGGAGACCAACTGGTAGGCGGCGGGGAAGAACAGGCAGTCGATGGAGCCGTTCAGGTCCTCGACGCCCGCGATGGCCCACGGGTTCCCCTGTTTGGTCACCTTCCGCGTCAGGCCCGAGACGATGCCGCCGACGGTGACGATCGTGCCGTCCGCGTACTCGCCCGCGGTCAGGACGGCGATGCCGGTGTCCGACCCGGCCCGCAGCCGTCCTCAAGACCGTCGAGCGGATGCGCGGACACGTACAGGCCGAGCATGTCCCGTTCCCCGGCGAGTAGTTGGGCGCGGTCCCACTCCTCGGCCGGGAATTCGGCCGCCGCCCCGGGCGTGGGGCCGCCGCCGTCCGCTTCCCCGTTCATGCCGCCGAACAGGTCGAACTGCCCTTCCGCCTCCTTGCGCTTGAGGGCGACGACGGAGTCGATCAGCGCCTCGTGGCGTTCGGCGAGGCCCTTCCTGGTATGCCCGAGGTCGTCGAACGCGCCCGCCCTGATGAGTGATTCGACGGTCCGCTTGTTGCAGGCGACCACCTCGGACTTCTCCAGGTAGTCGGGGAACGAGACGAACTTCCCGTGCGCCGCGCGCGTCCGCAGCACCGCGTCCACGACGGGCCTGCCGACGTTCCGCACCGCCGTGAGGCCGAAGCGGATGCGGTCGTCGCCGTTCGGCGTGAACGTGGCGTCGGACTCGTTGACGTCGGGCGGCAGGACGCGGATGCCCATGCGGCGGCACTCCCCCAGGTACAGCGCCATCTTGTCCTTGTCGTCGCCGACGGAGGTGAGCACGCCGGCCATGTACTCGGCCGGGTGGTTCGCCTTGAGGTAGGCCGTCCAGTAGGAGACCAGCGCGTAGGCGGCGGCGTGCGCCTTGTTGTACGCGTAGCCCGCGAACGGGACCAGGACGTCCCACACCGCGCGGACCGCGCCGGGGGAGTAGCCGCGCTCGCGCATGCCGCGTTCGAAGTGGACGAACTCCTTGTCCAGCACCTCTTTCTTCTTCTTGCCCATGGCGCGGCGCAGCAGGTCGGCCTGGCCGAGTGAGTAGCCGGCCAGGATCTGCGCGGCCTGCTGCACCTGCTCCTGGTAGACGACGAGGCCGAAGGTCAGGCCGAGGACGTCCGTCAGCGGCTCCGCCAGCTCCTCGTGGATCGGCGTGATCTCCTGGCGGCCGTTCTTGCGCAGGGCGTAGTTGGTGTGGCTGTTCATGCCCATCGGGCCCGGCCGGTACAGGGCGGTGACGGCGGTGATGTCCTCGAAGTTGTCGGGTTTCATCAGGCGCAGCAGGGAACGCATCGCGTTGCCGTCGAACTGGAAGATGCCCAGCGTGTCGCCGCGGCCGAGGAGTTCGAACGTGGGCCGGTCGTCGAGCGGCAGCGCGAGCAGGTCGATGCGCAGGCCCTTGTTGCGTTCGATCAGCGTGACGGCGTCGTCCATGATCGTGAGGTTGCGCAGGCCGAGGAAGTCCATCTTCAGCAGGCCGAGCGATTCGCAACTGGGGTAGTCCCACTGCGTGATGGTCACCCCGTCGGAGTGCCGCACCCACACCGGCACGTGGTCGGTGACCGGCTCGCTGGACATGATGACGCCCGCGGCGTGCACGCCCATCTGCCGGACCAGGCCCTCCACGCCGCGCGCGGTGTCGACGACCTTCCGCACGTCCGGCTCGCATCCGTACATGCCGCGGACCTCGGCGGCCTCGGCGTACCGCGGGTGCGCCTCGTCGGTGATGCCGGACAGCGGGATGCCCTTGCCGCCCGCGTCGGCGGGCATGGCCTTGGTGATGCGGTCGCCCACCGCGTAGGGGTAACCGAGCACGCGCGCCGCGTCCTTGATCGCGTTCTTGGCCTTGATCGTGCCGTAGGTGCCGATCATGGCGACCTTGTCGGCGCCGTACTTCTCGGTGACGTAACGGATCACCTCGCCGCGCCTGCGTTAGTCGAAGTCGATGTCGACGTCCGGCATGGAGACGCGTTCCGGGTTGCGGAAGCGTTCGAAGATCAGGCCGTGGACCAGCGGGTCGAGGTCGGTGATGCCCAGCGCGTAGGACACCAGGGACCCGGCCGCGGAACCGCGGCCGGGACCGACGGCGATGCCCTGCCGCTTGGCCCACATGATGAAGTCCGCGACCACCAGGAAGTATCCGGGGAAGCCCATCCGGACGATGACGTCCATCTCGTACGCGGCCTGGTCGGCGTACCGCTGTCCGACGCCGCCGGGGAAGCGGCGGGCCATGCCCCTGCCGACCTCGGCGCGGAACCAGGACTCCTCGGTGTAGCCCTCGGGGACGTCGAAGCGCGGCATCAGGTCGTGCTTGTCGAACCAGCCGGTGACGTCGACCTGTTCGGCGACCAGCCGGGTGTTGGCGCAGCCCTCCTGCCAGGCGCCGGAGGAGTCGACGGCGTACATCTCCGCGGGCGACTTCAGGTAGTAGCCCGAGCCGTCGAAGCGGAAGCGGCCCGGGTCGGCGAGGCTCTTGCCGGTCTGGATGCACAGCAGGGCGTCGTGGGCCGCGGCCTCGTCGGCGCGCGTGTAGTGGGCGTCGTTCGTGACGAGCGGCGGGATGCCCAGCTTGCGGCCGATGTCCAGCAGCCCGTCCCTGACCCGGCGCTCGATCTCCAGACCGTGGTCCATGAGTTCGACGAAATACCGGCCGGGGCCGAAGATGTCGCGGTAGTCCGCCGCGGCCTTCAGCGCCTCGTCCCACTGGCCGAGCCGCAGCCGCGTCTGCACCTCGCCGGAGGGACAGCCGGTGGAGGCGATCAGGCCCCGCGCGTGGGTGGCGATGGCCTCCTTGTCGGTGCGCGGCCACTTGGTCAGCCAGCCGGTCGCGTAGGCGTCGGAGGAGAGCCGGAAGAGATTGTGCAGGCCCGTGTCGTCGTAGGCCCAGATCGTCTTGTGCGTGTAGCTGCCGGAGCCGGAGACGTCGTCCCGCTTCTGGTGCGGCTGCCCCCACTGGACGCGCCGCTTGTGCCGCCGCGACTCCGGCGCCACGTACGCCTCGATGCCGATGACCGGCGTCACGCCGGCCTCGCGGGCCTGGTGGAAGAAGTCGTAGGCACCGTGCAGATTCCCGTGGTCGGTGACGGCCAGGTGCGTCATGCCCGTCTCCCGGCACGCCTCGAACAGGTCCGCGAGCTGCGCCGCGCCGTCGAGCAGCGAGTACTGGGAGTGGACGTGCAGATGCGTGAACGGTTTCCCGGCGTGCCCCATGCGGGCCACGGTACACGCGTCTTGGACGTACGTTCAGGACGATCGTTCAATCCGTGCGCCCGTCTCGCGGCCGGATGTCATCCGAACGTGTTCAGCGTTGCGCAAGGCGGACCAAACTCGCGCGGCACAGGACCGCCGAGCGCGCACAGTGGACGTTCGGAAGACGGACGGACGTCAGAGGAGACGCGATGTCCTGGGCTGACGGGGCATGTGTGGTCGATCTGCGCAGCGGCCGGCTGGGCCGGATCACCGGCCGCACCGGCGGCCGCCTGCACCTGCGGCCGCTCAGCGGCGGCCGCCCATGGGACTGCCCACGCGGACGGGTGCGCGCGGCCACCGAATGGGAGCAGCGAAACGCCGACGTCCTGGACGCGACCTGGCGCTACTGGCGCCCCGCGGCGGGCTAGCGCTGTGACCTGTTAGGTTCGCAGGGTGCTGTTGATGTGAAGTGCTCGATGAAGCGGATGTGCCGGTGTGACTCAGCGGTAGTCGGCCAGGCCGTCCGCGAGTTCTTCTTCGTCGCCGTCGCGGATTGCGTAGAGGGCTTGCTGCAGGGCGAATGTGCCGCGGATCGCGGCGATGCGGGTGAAGAGTCCGTGGTTTGACCAGCTGCCCAGCGCGAGCACCCGCTCCAGGAGCTCGGGGCCGTAGCTGACGCCGATGGCTGCGAGGTCCTCGGCCGGGTCGCTGAGTGTGACGTCGTCCCAGTCGAGTACTCCGGAGAGGTGCGGCAGGCCGTGCGTCCACTCCCATAGGACGTTTTCGGCACCGAGGTCGCCATGGACCACTGCCTGGGTGAGGTGGGGAAGGCTGTCGAGTGCTGTGAGTTCCCGCTCGGCCTGTAGGCGTCCGCTGTCGGACATGAGCGAGAACAGCTCCGCGCGCACGTTCTCCGCGAAGCGCCGCCACTGGCCTTCTGGTGCCTGAGGGAGAACTGCTCGTACCGTCTCGTCGGTGCCTGCACGGGCCAGAGCGGACAGCAGCGTGGCGTACTGTGCCGCCACAGTGACGACCACTTGGGCATCGTTGAGGGCGTCGGTCTCCAGCGGTTCTCCGGGAATGCGGCTGAGTGCCAGGAACGGCGCCTCGTCGGTGCCGTGGGCGCCGCCCCGGAGCAGCGGCTCAGGTGTGCGGAAGCCGAGGTCGAGGCCGGCGAGTGCGTGTAGTGCGGCCGCTCGCTGGGGCAGCCGGGCGGCTGCTGCCCGGGTGCGAGGAAGGCACACGACGCGGTCTGAGCCGATGACCACGGTGTGGAATTGCCCCTGACGTACGGCCAGGTCGTCCGGGTTGTCGTCGGGCAGCACACGGCTTAGCAGAGCGTGATGCGTCGTAAGGATGCTCACGAGTGTCCTCTTGATCCTTCGATGGGTCGGAGGCGATGTTGTGCACGAAGTGCTGTCAGGCCGCGCCGGCGGGCGGGCGTCTGCGCCAGCGCAGATAGGCGTGCAGGACTCGGGTCTGCGCGGGGTGGCTGCGGTGGTTTGAGTTGGCCAGGGTGAACTGCCGCAGCGGGCCGAAGTGGGCTTCAATCGGGTTGGCCCAGGAGGCGTAGGTCGGGGTGAAGCACAGCTCGACCTTGTTCTTCGCAGCCCAGTGGCGGATGTCCGTGCCGGTGTGGGCGGAGATGTTGTCCAGGATGATGTAGATCGGGGCACCGTCGGGTCGGGCGGCGCGGATCGACTTCAGCGCGGCCAGGGTGTTGGCGGTGCCTTTGCGGCGGCGGTTGACGCCCCACATCTGGTCGTCGCCGACGGAGTAGCAGCCGTGGAAGTAGGTGACGCCATGGGTACGGTGGTACGTCGCCGGCAGCCGGTCGGGCTTGTTCTGCTTCGCCCAGCAGGAGCCAGCGGTCGGCCTGATGCCCAGGGCCCGAACTCGTCGAAAGCGAAGACCCGGTTCGGGAAGTGGCCCAGGAGATGCTCGATGCGGTCGAGCTTGGCGTCGCGCTCGGGGTCGGGGACTCCTTCCAGGTCTTGGTGCGCTGGAAGGTGATGCCCCTGCGCCGGAGCAGGCACCGTAAGGCTTCCCGGCCGATGCGGATGACGCGTCCGTGCACGCGACGCAGGTATGCGGCGAGTTTGCGGATCGACCAGCGGGTGAAGGGTTGGCCGAGCTTGGTGGGGCGGGTGGTGGCCGTCTGGATGACGAAGTCTTCGTCGTCAGGGGTGAGCAGGCGGGGACGGCCTCCCGCCCACTGAAAGTCCAGGCAGGCCAGGCCGATCTCGTTGAACCGGTGGATCACCTCCCGCACCGTGTCCTCGTTGGCCTGGACCAGCTGGGCGATCACAGGTACGCGGTTTCCGCCGACCGAGGCCAGCAGCATCATCGCGCGCCGGTAGCGCACCGAGCTGGTGCTGCCCCGGCGCACGATCTGCTGCAGTTTCTGCCCCTCCTGCTCGATCAGTCCGCGTACCCGCACAGGCGCGGCCACCACACCTCCAGCGATCGGAACGGACGTCATCGCCCATCCAACCGCTCCAACTACCAACCCAGCGAACCTATTCGGTCACAGCACTAGCGACCCGCGGCGCGGGTAACCACCGGACCTCCCCCGCGGCGCGACGGCGAGCCCGGCCGCCGCTTCGCCCGTTCCGCTCCCGCGGCGGCGGCACGTTCCCAAGGGGGAGCGCGCCCTGCGCACTACCGCGAACCCCGGCAGACGCCCGCCGGCCTCATCCGGCATGCCTGCCGGGCCGGCCCGGCTGCGGCAGCCCTGCCCTCCCGCGACACCACAGCCGTCGCAGGCGGACTCGACAACGATCAGCGGCATCCATCTGCGCCAAGACCCGCCCAGCCCTCACCCCTTCCGTGCCCCGCCGCACGACCGTGCAGGACGCCGTCTAGAGCTGAGCCTCATCGGCGATACCCAAGTGAGAACACTAGGGGGCAGAAGCCACATTCGTACGGTTGTCCGACCAAAACAGGTCGCTTAGGTGGCTGAATCTGACACTTCGGGCGCTGCCGATACTGACAGCAACTAGCATTAACTTTCTGTGGTGCGGCAAAGCGGTTGCCGCACCGTGAACCAGGCAATGCGCCCAGAAACTAACAGGGGAGGCATTGAAAGATACTTTCGTGATATTCACCGCCATAGGCGCGGGCTCCTTGACGACACTCGCAGGCGTCATCAGCGGTGCCTTCCTCATCATCGCGGCTCAACAGAACTCTCGGCCCACGCGGCATGGATCGAATGCCGGGGAGCCGCCGGATGACGCATCACTGCACACTCCTGAGACCCGCACGCCAACCTCTACGAGAGAACAGCCCTCGACTGCTCAACCGACACAAACAGAAGGCTCAAGGACGATGACGACCCCGTTCCCGGATACAGCAGACAGGGTGAGAGCCCTAATCAGGCACAAGAAGGAAATCGGCGAGATTCGGGTCGCCTTCAGGGTTCGAACCATCCAAACGGTAACTCGATGGTTAGCCGCAGCTCTCGCCGTCGCTCTATTATTCGGTTTCACGGTCGCGAATGTCGCGGTCGGGTGGTCGGCCATCTCCCTGGCAAATAAGATCGCTATCCCTGTAGTTTTGCTCAGCGCAGCGACCTTCGGAGTGATCCGTTTTGTCGAAGGTAAGGCAAGCGGGCACTACGAAAAGACAGCGCGCGAACTGAAGATCGAACTCGAAGCAGCAGAGGAGCTGCGGCTCCTGGACGCCGCCCGTCTCGGCCTTCCGGTGACAGACCGCCAGTACTCCTACAAGGACTCTATCCCGGTCGAACTTGAGGGTCTTCGCAAAGACGGAAGAAAATATAGAAGGAAGCACAACATCGCACAGTCTGTCATTATCGTCGGCTCGCTGAGCGGAACGGCCGTTGCCGCCCTTGCCGATACCCCGACTCCCATCAAATACTGGGCTATGGGTATCACCTTCTCCGTCGGCGTGGCAGCAGGATTTACCGGCTACTACAAATGGCGTGAGCGGGCCTTCTATCTTCAACAGACGGCGGATGACATCGAACACCACATCACCGCCTTTGAGCTGGGGATTCCCCCCTACGACGATTCGGATGAATCGACAAGGCTGGCAAAGTTGGCCAAGGAAGTGGAATTCCTGCGTGTTGAGCAACGCAAGCGTGAACAGCAGCTTGATCAGCCGCACGAGGGAAGTGTAGAAGTTGTCTAAAAGGCGACCTCGGTTAATGGGTTTCACCATCAGCCGCTGGTTACTCGCGCCAATCACCACATGGCAAGCCTTACGTCTCACCAAAAAAAACCCCGCCTTGGGGCCGCAAAGGGCATGGATAATCGCCCGCCTCGCCGCTCACCCTGAAGAGAAAACGATGGCTAGAGCGTACTGGCTGAAAATCAAAGCTGGCCGGAAGAAGGGGTCGAGAAATCGGCGAAATCCATGAAGGCGAAGTATTCTGCATAGATGTCAACGATGGGGGCAGGAGCCGTCCGGCTGAGCGGCTTCTGCTGTAACACGCGGGGGGCGTCCCCCTTCCGTCTGTCCGGACCAAAGGAGTGGTCCGGACAGACGGACAGGTTGGACACCTGGGGGTGTTACAGCGCTGTTGACGCGGGTTGTGGTGTAAGTGGCTTCTGCGCGGTCGCCGGACAGGTGAGGAAGGCGGCTTCCAGCACGCGGCCGGTGGTGTCGATCGCTGTGCGCTGGATGGACAGCATGGATACGCCGATGGTGATGTCGAAGGTGTCGGCTTCGTCGGCGGTCGGGGGGCGTGCGGTGACCTGTTCCACTACCCGGTCGAGGGCGATCCCCGCGGCGGACAGCCGTTCGCGGAGGTCGGCACTCCTCAGTGAGGGGGGCATGTCGCCGAGGGGCGCCCCGATACCGGCGAGGGTCGTGGGCTGGTAGACGTGCGTGATGCAGTGCGGGGCGCTGCCGCGGTGCCGGCTTTCGCAGGGGCAGCCGGCGCTACCGTCGGCGTGCCTGGCGAGGGCTGATGCGGCGGGCGGCCCAAAGCACGGTCGTACGGGACATGGTGAGACTTTCGCCGCCGGCGAAGTGCAGACGCTTGCCGCCCCGTCCGATGCTCACCATATCGAGGACGACCCATGCCTGACCGCCGACCATGACTTGGTCTCCGCGCCGGACCGTGCAGGCGTCAACCTCTATGGAGACCAGGACGCCAACCGGAGGACTGCCCGCCTGGGGAAAAGCGCCCGTCATGTGCCCGCCAACCGCTTCAGATGTTCGTCGATCCGCTTGTTCAGGCCGGCCAGCTGGGCGCCGAGGTCCTCCTCATCGGGTGGTCCCGTCTCTCGTCCGCTGCGGTCGTGCTTGGCGTCGCGTGCGGGCGATCCGGTCTCGGGGGGCCCTGTCTCGCTCACGACTTCGCTCCAGCACGCCGATGGGTGCTGGGGCGCCGGTGTCGGCCCGAAGCGGGAGACATCAGGGGTGGGTTGAAGACTCGGGCGGCAGGGTTTGGCATGTCAGTGCTCCTCAGCAGCGTTCGTTATGTCCCCGGACCGCTGTCCCGCGGCCGCGGGGGTACGTGTGAGCACAAGCGTCGTGGCTTCGGGGCGCGTCATGTAGACCCGCATGGTTACCCACCGTGGATAAGATCTCTCTTAGTGGAGCCCAACCCACCCCAGCCGTCCCTGTCTCGGAGCGTGGCGCATGCCCTCCAAGTACGAACCGCCCCACGAGCTTCCGGACCGGCTGCTGCGCGACGCCGAAATGATCGAGGCATGCCGACAGCGCGAATTCGCACGCATCTTTGACCTTGTCAGGGTCCGGGCCGGGATTTTCCCTTCGCTGATTGCCCGGCGTTGCGACCTGACTCCGAGCCGCGTCGGTGAAGTACTCAAGAATCAGCGCGTCATCAGGGACATCTCGGTGATCGAGCGCGTGGCGGACGGCTTACGCATTCCTGGCCGCATGCTCGGACTCGCCGCCCGTGACTGGGAACAGGACGAGCAGGCGCCCCCCACCCCGCGGTTCGGGACGCCCGGCGCCTAGTCTCCGATTGCGGAGGACGATCCGACCGACCCGGCGTTCGTCGTCAGCATGGTCGAGAGCCAACTACCCAAGCACTACGTCGGTGCAAATTTCTTCGGCGCGCCAGACCATCCCGTCCGTGCTGCACCAGGCCCACTGCATCATGCGCGTGCTGGACAGGAGCGCGGTCCCTGCTCGCCAGGAGCTTCTCGGCACCGGTAGCCGAGTAGCCGAGTTCTTGGGGTGGCTCTTCCAGGACCTGGGCGATTTCCGAACGGCTGCCTACTGGTCGGATCGATCCATGGAGTGGGCGCAGGAAGCGGCCGACGATCAAATGCAGTCGTACGTGCTCTTTCGGAAGGCGAATCAGGCGACTGCCCAGGCCAACCCGCAGAGAGCCGTGGGGCTTGCTCGCGCCGCGCAGCGCATGCCCGGAATGATGCCTCGGATCACGGCTCTCGCCGCCCAGCAGGAGGCCCAAGGACACGCGCTCATGGGCAACCCCAAGGCCGCACTCGCCAAGTTCGACGAGGCACACGCGCTGGCCTCGCGGGCGAACGCGACCGACCCGGGCCGCACGCTCGACACCTCGTACTGCACGCCGACCTACGTCGAGATGCAACGGGCCAACTGCTGGATGGACCTGGGCGATCCCCGTCGCGCCGCGCAGCTCTTCGAAGCCGGACTCGCCGCCGTTCCCCAGGTCTTCCGCAACGACCGGGGCGTTTATCTCGCGAGACTTGCCCGTGCCTACGTCGTAGCCGACGAGCCCGAGCGCGGGGCCGACGCCGCAACGAAGGCACTGACGATCGCCGGCCAGACAGGCTCAGCGCGCACCATGAACGAACTCGCCGCCGTCCTGCGCGCGGCTCCACGGCATGCGCACGTGCCCGAGGTGGCCGAGTTTGCCGAGCGGTACCGGTTCACCCGGGCGTCCGCCGGACTTGGGCAGCTTGGGCAGGTCGGGCCGGGTGAGGGAAGCTGACGTCATGGACGATCTGATAACGGGAGCCACCTCCGGTGACGAGCGGCGCAGGGGGCGCGCGGTCGCCGTCCTCCCGGTGGGGAGTTTCGAGCAGCACGGCGAGCGGCTTCCCCTCACCACCGACACCCTGATCGCCTGCCTGATCGCTCGCCGGATCGCCGACGACCACGGGCTGTTCCTCCTGCCGCCCGTTACGGTCTCCTGCTCCCACGAGCACGCACACATGGCGGGTACGGTCAGCATCTCCGCCGGCACCCTGTACGCCATGATCAAGGACATCTGGCGTTCGCTGGAAGGCGCAGGTGTACCAGGTCTGCTCATCGTCAACGGCCACGGCGGCAACTACGTGCTCTCCAACGTCGTCCAGGAGCTCAACGTCACCGGCCCTCGCGTCGCTCTCTTCCCCGCCCACGAGGACCGGCGCCGGGCCCGGGCCGCGGCGGGACTCGAAAGCAGCAGTGAAGAGGACATGCACGGAGGAGAGTTCGAAGTATCGCTGCTCCTGCACGGTGTTCCCCATGCCGTCGGCGAAGGCATCGCCGAGGACGATCACTCGGCGCCCGAACGGCCGCACCTGCTGACGTTGGGCGTGGCGGGCTACACCACGACCGGCATCATCGGCCGGCCCTCTCTGGCAACCGCCGCGAAGGGCAAGGCGATTCTGGACAGCTTCTCCGGCACCGCAGCCGGCCACCTGGCGTTGATCGGCGGGCTCGGTCGGGGCGGCGGATCTTCGCGGTGCTGAAGCGGGGGTGATGTGGACGGCCAGGGGCACGTGCCGCCGCCGAGTACCGGTGGTCAGCTCCTGAGGCGCTGTTGGTACCACTCCGTCAGGATCTCGTCGACTGCCCTGCTCGTGGGGCGTTGGGCAGCCGGTTCCAGGCCCGGTTCATCGGCCAGGGAGTGCCCCAGGTCAGGCACAGTGATCAGTTCGACCACGTCCGGGTCCGCGTATTGCTCGTGCAGCGCGTCGACCAGGGCGAACGCGTCCTCGCGCAGTTCCGGGCGGTCCCGTTCCCCGCTGACGAGCAGCAGCGGCGGTTGTGCTCGGAACTCTCCGGCCCGGGCGACGAAATCCAGTTCGTCGGCGGCCTTCTCGGCTTCCGCGGTCCACCGGTACGGCTGTCCGGTGAGGTCTGCGACCGGCCCGACGGTGGACCGTATGCGCAGAGCCGGGTTGACCATGGCGATCGCCCGGACGGGGATCAGCCCCGTGGCCAGTATCTGGAGCGCCACGGCCCCGCCGAGGGAGGCGCCGAGAAGGCTGACCGGCCCCTCGTCGACCGGCAGTTGATCGCGCAACGCGGTGAGCGCGGCCGGGAACTCCTCGACGGCCTGATGGGCGATCGGCGTCAGGAACGCCAGCACCGCGTCCTGTCGGGCCAGTTCGAGGGCGGCTTCGACGCGGCCGTCCACCATCCGCGTGCCACACATCGGCATGCCCAGGTGGACCCGCCAGGCGGGCACCCCGGCCATGGGCAGCGCGGCGGCGAACGCCGCGTCCGTACGCGGCGCGTCCAGCATGTGCCACGTGACGATCAACGGCGCGGGCCCGTCGACGGCTCCGGCCGGTGGGAGCGCCGTGAACGGTACTCCGGCCGCGGTACCAGTGATCGTTTCCATCGTCTCTCCTTCGGTTCTCGGCTCGCCACTGTAGGCGGCTCGGCGGAGACTGGGACCCTGCTTCTGCCGGTGGCCGATCTGCCAACGGCTGAACCGTCCAGGAGACGACAGGCGGGCGGGCCCGGCCCCGAGGGGGGCTCAGGCCGGGCGGCGGATTTCTACCGTTCGGAAGCGGGGGGTGATGTAGGCGCCGTCCACCAGGGCCGCGTTGGCCGCCGGGTTGCCGCCCGAGCCGTGGAAGTCGGAGAAGGCGGCGGTCTGGTTGACGTGCACGCCGCCGGTGAGGTTGAGCGAGAGCTGCGCGCAGGTGTCCAGGCACGCCTCGGTCAGCGCCCCGGCGACCGCCTCGGACGTGGTGTGGCCGAGCACGGTGAGCGCGCCGCGTTCGGTGACCGTGCGGCGCAGCAGGCCGATCGCGGCCTCCGTCGAGTCGACGGCGACCGCGAAGCTCACCGGGCCGAAGCACTCGGTCAGATACGTCTTCTCGGCCGTCGGCTCTGCCGCGTCCAGGGCGACGATCAGCGGGGTGCGCACCGTCGCTCCGGGGAAGTCGGGGTGCGTGACCGCGCGCGGGGCGAGCGCGACGCGGCCGGTCCGTTCCGCGGCTTCGAGGCGCTCGCGCACCGCTGGGCTCACCAGCGCGCCCAGCAGGCCGACGGCGCGCGCGTCGTCCGCGAGCAGCCGGGTCACCGCGCCGGCCAGGTCGGCCACCACCTCCTCGTACGTCCGGTGGCCCGCGTCCGTGGCGATGCCGGTGCGCGGGATCAGCACGTTCTGCGGGGCGGTGCACATCTGGCCGCTGTACAGGGACAGGGAGAACGCCAGGTTGCCGAGCATGCCGCGGTAGTCGTCGGTGGAGTCGAGCACCACCGTGTTGACGCCCGCCTTCTCGGTGAAGACCTGCGCCTGACGGGCGTTGGCCTCCAGCCAGTCGCCGAACTCCGTCGACCCGGTGTAGTCGATGATCCGGATCTCCTCGCGCAGCGCGAGGGTGCGGGCCGTGCCCTCGCCGTCCCGTTCCGCGGCCAGGGCCACCAGGTTGGGGTCGAAGCCCGCGTCGGCCAGCGTCTCGCGGGCGACGCGGACCGCGAGCGCCAGCGGCAGCACGGCCCGCGGGTGCGGTTTGACCAGCACGGGGTTGCCGGTGGCCAGCGAGGCGAACAGGCCGGGGAACCCGTTCCAGGTGGGGAAGGTGTTGCAGCCGATCAGCAGCGCGATGCCGCGCGGCACCGGCACGAACTCCTTGTCGAGCACCAGCGGATCGCGCTTGCCCTGCGGTTTGGTCCACTCGGCGCGCTCCGGCGTGCGCGTCTGCTCCGCGTACGCGTACGCCACCGCTTCGAGCCCGCGGTCCTGCGCGTGCGGCCCGCCCGCCTGGAGCGCCATCACGTACGCCTGTCCCGTCGTGTGCATGACGGCCTGCGCGAACTCGGGGGTGCGCGCGTTGATCCTGGCCAGCACGTCCAGGCACACCAGGGCCCGCCGTTCGGCGCCCGCGGCCCGCCACGCGGGCAGTGCCGCCCGCATCGCGGGCAGCAGCACGTCCGGGTCCGCGTGCGGGTACGTGATGCCGAGCGGGAATCCGTACGGCGACACCTCGCCGCCGGCCCAGCCGTCGGTGCCGGGCTGGCCGAGGTCGAATCTGCGGTCGCACAGCGCACGGAACGCGGCTTCGCCGTCGTCCGCGTAGGCGCGCGGGTGCTCGGGGTGCGGGGACCAGTGGGCCCGGCTGCGGAGGGTCTCGACGGCGGTGTCCAGCGTGGCGCGGTGCGAAGAGGCCATGGCACGATACTGCTGCCGAACGAACGGTCGGTGCAAGACCGGCGCACGGCCGGCGGAAGAACGGGGCGACGGACCACCATGGCAGGCAGGCGCGAGACCTACACACCGCAGTCCTTGCTCGAAGTCGCCGTCACGGTCTTCAACGAACGCGGCTACGACGGCACGTCCATGGAACACCTGGCGCGCGCCGCGGGCATCTCCAAGTCCTCCATCTACCACCACGTCCCGGGCAAGGAGGACCTGCTGCGCCGCGCCGTCAGCCACGCGCTCGACGGTCTTTCCGCCGTTCTCGACGAGCCGCCCGCCACCACCGGACGCGCCGTCGACCGCCTCGAACACGTCGTGCGCCGCACGGCGGAGGTGCTGATGGAACGGCTGCCGTACGTCACCCTGCTGCTGCGCGTGCGCGGCAACACCGAGACGGAACGCTGGGCGCTGCGCCGCCGCCGCGACTTCGACCACCGCGTGGCGGGACTGCTGCGGCAGGCCGCCGCGGACGGCGACCTGCGCCCCGGGGCCGACGCCAGGCTGGCGACGCGGCTGCTGTTCGGCATGATCAACTCGATCGTCGAGTGGTACCGGCCGCAGCGCGGGGGACCGCAGGTCTCCGCGGAGGTCGTCGAGGCCGTCGTCGCCCTCGCGTTCACCGGCCTGCGCCCGCCGGACCGCGGCGCGTCCTGAGCCGCGCCGGGGCCGCGCCGGGGCCGCGCCGGGGCCGCGCCGGGGCCGCGCCGGGGCCGCGCCGGGGCCGCGCCGGGACGGCGCCGGGGCGGCGCCTGAGCCGCGGCATCAATTACCCTGGCGCCGGCGGGGATCACGCACCGACGACGTACCGACGACGCACCGACGACGTACCCGTGCCGTCCACGACTCCGGGAAGCCCATGCACTCCACGCGCCCCACCGCAGCCGTCCGCCCCGCGGCCCCCGCCTGGCGGGTGCCCGACTGGCAGGAGGCGGAGGAGTTCATCCGGCTGTTCCATACCGAACAGCCGGACCAGCCGGTGCCGTTCGCCACGCGGCTGCGGCAGATCCGCGAGCACCTGGAGCAGACCGGCACCTACCGGCACACGCACGCCGAGCTGGAGTTCGGCGCGCGGGTCGCCTGGCGCAACTCCAGCCGCTGCATAGGCCGCCTGTACTGGAAGAGCCTGCGCGTCGTCGACCGGCGCACCGCGGTCACGGCGCACGAGATCCACGGCCACCTGATGGAACACCTGCGGATGGCCACCAACCGCGGCCGCATCCGCCCGCTGGTCTCCGTGTTCGCCCCGGCCACCCCGTACCGGGCCGCCCCCCGGGTCTGGAACGCCCAGTTGATCCGCTACGCCGGCTACCGCACCGTGGACGGCGCGCCGATCGGCGACCAGGGGCAGGCCGCGTTCACCGACGTCGTGCGCCGGATGGGCTGGCAGGCCCCCGGCGGCTGGTTCGACGTGCTGCCGCTGGTCGTCGAGACGCACGGCGACAAGCCGCAGTTGTTCGACGTACCGCGCGACCTGGTGCTCGAAGTGCCGATCGTGCACCCGGACAACCCGCGGTTCGCCGCGCTCGGCCTGCGCTGGCACGCCCTGCCCGCCATTTCGCAGATGCGGCTGTCGATCGGCGGCATCGACTACCCGCTGGCCCCGTTCAACGGCTGGTACATGGGCACCGAGATCGGCGCCCGCAATTTCGTGGACCCCGGACGCTACAACCTGCTCCCCGTCATCGCCGACCTGCTCGGCCTCGACACCGGCAGCGAGACGACCCTGTGGCGCGACCGGGCGCTGGTCGAGCTGAACGTCGCCGTGCTGCACTCCTTCCAGGCGGCCGGGGTGAAGATCAGCGACCACCACACCGAGTCCCGCCGCTTCCTCACCCACCTGGAGCGGGAGGAGGCGCAGGGCCGCACCGTGCCCGCCGACTGGTCGTGGATCGTGCCGCCCGTCTCCGGTGGCCTGACCCCCGTCTACCACCGGTACTACGACGAGGCCGATCTGCGGCCCAACTTCTACCTCGACGACGAGGCCCGTGCGCTGGGCGAGGGCCGCTGCCCGGTGGCGCACTGACCGTTCCGCCTCCTCGGACCGGGCGCGGCCCGGCGGGCCGGACTCACCGGCCGGGCAGCAGGTCCTGCTCCTCGAAGACCAGCAGCGTGCGCGTGCTCAGCACCTCGGGCATCGCCTGGATGCGGGTGAGCACCAGCTCCCGCAGCGCCCGGTTGTCCGCCGTGTGCACCAGCAGCAGCACGTCGAAGTCGCCGCTGACCAGCGCGATGTGGGTGGCGCCCGGCAGCGCCTCCAGCTTCGCCCGCACCGAACGCCAGCTGTCCTGCACGATCTTCAGCGTGATGTAGGCGGACGCCCCCTGGCCCGCCCGCTCGTGGTCCACCCGGGCCGAGAAGCCGCGGATCACGCCCTCCTCGATCAGCCGGTTGATGCGCGCGTAGGCGTTGGCCCGCGAGATGTGGACCTGCTCCGCCACGGAACGCACCGACGCGCGCCCGTCGGTGCGCAGCAGCCGCAGGATCGCCGTGTCGATGGGGTCGAGGGGGCGGACGGGGGGCGCGGAGCCCGCGCGGTTCGCGCCGTCGGTGGTCAACTGGTCGTCGGGCATGCGTTTCCGGCTCCCTCCCTGGACGTCCTGCTCCCATACCACGTCACATCGGACCAGCTGTCCACAGGGTCTCCCCGGTGGTAGCCAAGCTGCGCCGTCAACCGAACAATCGGTAGGGAGGGTTGCTCGCCGCGAGGAGGTGCCCACGGTGACCGTTCAGGACGCGACCGTTACGGAACTGCCCACACTGCTGCCCGAGAGCGAACCGTTCCGGATGCTCGGCCAGTCCCCGCCCGATTCCGCGCTGTGGCCACGGCTCTACACCGCACTCGTCCGCGGCCGGCGGTACAACACGCAGGCGACCACGCTCACCCGGCAGGGGCGGCTGGCCGTCTACCCGTCCTCCACCGGACAGGAAGCGTGCCAGGTCGCCGCCGCGCTCGCCCTCGGCCCGCGCGACTGGCTGTTCCCCAGCTACCGCGACACCCTCGCCGCCGTGACCCGCGGACTGCCGCCGGCCGCCGCACTCGGGCTGCTGCGCGGCGACTGGCACACCGGCTACGACCCGCACGCCCACCGCATCGCGCCCCTGTGCACCCCGCTGGCCACCCAGCTCCCGCACGCCGTCGGCCTGGCCCACGCCGCGCGGCTGCGCGGCGACGACGTCGCCGTCCTCGGCCTCGTCGGCGACGGCGGCACCTCCGAGGGCGACTTCCACGAGGCGCTGAACTTCGCCGCCGTCTGGCGCGCGCCCGTCGTCTTCCTCGTGCAGAACAACGGCTGGGCCATCTCCGTGCCGCTCGCCAAACAGACCGCGGCGCCCAGCATCGCGCACAAGGCCATCGGCTACGGCATGCCGGGCCGCCTCGTCGACGGGAACGACGCACCCGCCGTCCACCACGTCCTCACCGAAGCCCTGGACCGCGCCCGCGCCGGCGGCGGCCCCACCCTCGTGGAGGCCCTGACCTACCGCGTCGACGCGCACACCAACGCCGACGACGCGACCCGCTACCGCGACGACGCCGAGGTCGCCGCCTGGCGCGCCCGCGACCCGCTCCCCCGCCTCGAACGCGAACTGCGGCGGCACGGGCTGCTCACCGACGACGCGGCGGAGGCCGCCCGCGCGGACGCCGAGGAGCTGGCCGCCGGCCTCCGCGCGGCGCTCGGCAGCGACCCGCCGCTCGCCCCGGCCGACCTCTTCGCCCACGTCTACGCCACCCCCACCCCGCAACTGCGCGAGCAGGCCGCCGGGTTCGGCGGCGGTGCGGGAGGCGCGCCGTGACCGTACCGATGGCGCAGGCGCTGAACCGGGCGCTGCGCGACGCGCTGGCCGAGGACCCGGACGTCCACCTCCTCGGCGAGGACATCGGCGCCCTGGGCGGCGTGTTCCGCGTCACCGACGGGCTGGCCGCCGAGTTCGGCGAGAACCGCTGCACGGACACGCCGCTGGCCGAGGCCGGCATCCTCGGCACGGCCGCGGGCATGGCGATGTACGGCCTCAGGCCGGTGGTGGAGATGCAGTTCGACGCGTTCGCCTACCCCGCGTTCGAACAACTGGTCTCGCACGTCGCCCGGATGCGGAACCGCACCCGCGGCGCCGTGCCGATGCCGCTGACCGTGCGCGTGCCCTACGGCGGCGGCATCGGCGGCGTCGAGCACCACAGCGACTCCTCCGAGTCGTACTACATGGCCACGCCGGGACTGCACGTGGTCACCCCGGCAACCGTCGCCGACGCGTACGGGCTGCTGCGGCAGGCCATCGCCTCCGACGACCCCGTCGTCTTCCTCGAACCCAAGCGCCTGTACTGGACGAAGGGCGAACTCGGCGGCGAGGTCGCGCCGTTCGGCCGCGCCGCGGTCCGCCGCACCGGCGCCGACGCCACCCTTCTCACCTACGGCCCGGCCCTGCCGGTGTGCCTCGCCGCGGCCGACGCCGCCCGCGAGCAGGGGTGGGACCTCGGCGTCGTCGATCTGCGCACCCTCGTCCCGTTCGACGACGAGACGGTCTGCGCGGAGGTCAGCCGCACCGGGCGCGCCGTCGTCGTGCACGAGGCCGCCGGCTTCGCGGGTCCCGGCGCGGAGATCGCCGCCCGCGTGACCGAACGCTGCTTCCACCACCTGCGGGCCCCGGTGCTGCGAGTCACCGGCTTCGACATCCCCTACCCGCCGCCGCTGCTCGAACATCACCATCTGCCCGACGCGGACCGCATCCTGGCCGCGGTCGCCCGTCTCCAGTGGGACCTCGTATGACGACGACACCGACGACACCACCGACGACGCGCGAATTCCGCCTTCCCGACCTGGGTGAGGGCCTGACCGGAGCCGAGATCACCCGCTGGCTGGTGGAGGTCGGCGACCACGTCGACATCGACCAGCCCGTGGTGGAGGTCGAAACGGCCAAGGCGCAGGTCGAAGTGCCCTGTCCCTTCGCGGGCACCGTCACCGCCCGCTTCGGCGCGCCCGGCGAGGACATCCCCGTCGGCAGCCCGCTGGTCCGCGTCGCCGCCGACGCGGGCGCCGACGCGGGCGCCGACGCGGAACCCGGCCCGGGCCAGGTCCTGGTCGGCTACGGACCCCGGTCCCCGTCCCCTTCCCCCACCGGCGCGGGCCAGGTCGCCCCCGCGCACGAGGAGCCGGGGACCGGTCCACCCCTACCCCCGCCACCCCCGCCACCCCCGCCAC